>NZ_JAAGRO010000003.1:0-330836 GCF_011065475.1 Aequorivita sp. KMM 9714
CGTCGTAATAAACGATGTTCTCTATCTTCTTGTCGTTGTTTGAAGGGGAATTTGCCGCGTTGATAGCCACAACCTGTGCTTCGTTAAGTTCGGTCTGGTAGCTTATCTGCCGGACGTAGTTCTGGTCATGGGTGGGGCTGGTCTGCCCGAGGGCCACCAACGGAAACAAAAAGAGAAATAGCAGGGTGTACAAAAAATATCTCATATTTGGATGGTTAGTCGTTTATATAGTGGTATTGGTTCTCGCTCAGGACGTTATTGTCCATATCTTTTACGAATTGGAGTCTGCCGAAGTCATCATATTTATAGGTCATGGTATAACCTTTAGGATCTGTAATTGAAGTCACACCTACCAATGGGCTATAGGTATAGGTGAAAACCTGGGTATTTGGCAGTAAAGCACGGAGGTTATTGAGGGCTGCTAAATTTGTTTCGTCGTATGTTAACAAGGTGGCAACCGAGATATTTAATGCAGAAGCAATTGCTTGATTCGAAGCATTTTCAATCTTTGCTATAGGATACTGCTTTCCATAACCCCATATATAAGAAGTGAACACTCCATCCTTAGATTGTATTTGTGTAGGCTTACCTTCATCAATTAAATAAGAGACTTCAAGCTTATAATCTGATGGTACATAATTAGGGCCGTTATGGGAGCCAACACCTTTGTTGTAACGGTAGGTGTTCTTTATGTTCCCCGCAGTATCATACTCATAAAACTCTCCGACCACTTTTGTGGTGCCGTTTTTAACTTCCTTGCTGATTGGGAGACCATCGGGGATGGTTACTGGTAGTGGTGGTGTAATCGAAGAGTCTCTAGTATACTTGTAGTCGGTCATAATAACCTCCCCATTGTCGTTGTTCAGCACATAGCCCGTGATCTCACCGCCGTTGACTAAAGCTGTAAAGCGAGTGTCGATAATCTCCCTTATGACCAAAAGTGGAGAAGTCTTATAAATATATTTTTTGACAGTTGTAACAGGTTTCAATTCATTATTATGCTTTAAGAATTGTGTAGTGATAGTAGAGTCCGGTACTCGCCAACCGCCCCTATAATACTGAGTTCCTGTGTTGTTGCTGTAGTCACCGTATGGCCAGTCATCTGACCATACTAAAGTTTGTCCCCCAACTTGATATATGCAAGTTTTAGTCCTATCGTTTACGTAAGGTGTGTCTTGCGTTGATGGAACTGCGAATGTTAAATTGTAATCAAATATTCCTGATGATTTAAAATCAGTTTGTTCAACGGATTGGATGTTTCCGTCCTTATCAAATACCTCTTTTCGGTATAACTCCCCTCCATAAACATTCCTAAAAGATCTGTTTGCCATATAATACTCCTTAATCATCCCTTGTGCTCCAGAGCCAAGTTTCTCTATTTCCACTTCAGAGTAGCAATATCCATTAACAACATTTGTATTTGGCATCCATTGTCTTTCAGGAGTAAAAATATCTTGTCCCCCCAATGTTTGAATATTATTAGCCGTTTGAACGGGATTTAGGATTATATCTGAATCATACTTATACTTTGTGTGATTATAGGTGTTTCCATCAACATCTACATCTTTAATTTCCTTTATACGAAGACCACCAAAATAGTGTTTTTGGAAAATCACATTCCCAGAACTATTCACCGCTTTTTTATTCCAATCAAGGTTTAATAACATTGGATAGTCATCTGATCCGTTATAGGGTGAGGCCGAACCGCCAAGTTTCATCATAATAATATATTTATCCGTATTTGGAGAAGGATTAAAGTCCATATAATTAGGCGTAGTTGAATTTGATTCTTTAATAGGTTCTTGTGCGACAATAACCCCCACTTTACTATAATCAATAGGATCATCTAATAATTCTCCAAAGTACTCATATATATACAACACTGGTTGTTCAAGGGTTCCTTGACAATCAGAACAAGGGCAATCGGGACAGATGGAACTGGGGTCTAAAATTAGTCGAATTCGACCAACAACATTATCCATTTTTACCAATTGGCTATATACATAAGGGTAAATCCCATTGTAAGGAGTACTGGTACCTTCATTAAAATGATTGGTCATCAAAAAACTACGGGTCTCAAGCAATGGTTCTTGATCATTTATTCCAATTGCATTAGCTTCATATGAAAATTCTGTTTTCCCACCAGTTGGATACTCTATCTTTATCAATGAACCTATTTTGAGAAAAGGCTCCGAATAATATCTGTCAGACAATTTTTCATATGCTGGATACTCATGTATAGTATACTGCATTGTATAAGAATATTTACGATTAAGGGTAAATTCAGTTTTTGGTAAAAGAGATGTGTTTTTTGGATAGTCTCGACCATTATAATATCCTTTATAATCCTTTCCAAATGAATTGGGGTTAGGTAAACCGAAGTAGTTGCTGGGGTCATAAGTAAACTTATAAGATGGCTTCCATTTATTGTTGTATCCTTTTTCCTGGATTTGAGTGAGTTTCAAACGTGGATCACCATCAAAAACGTCATAAGTAAAATGAAATTCCTTTTCTTTGTTTTGAATTCTGTCCCTTATGATTATCCTGTCAATGCGTTCATCCCATCCCGATACACTTTTACCATTGACGGGACCATTGGTATATACGAATTCCACTTCCACATTGTCAGTTCGAATAAAGCGCACCAATTGATTCTTGGTCTCATTGTCAATTCTGGTAGCGGTAACCCTATGATCAAACTTAAAAGCAGCACCTTCATTTATCGAACCGAAAGGAGCTCCTACTCCACATTCCCACTCTGGTGCCGACACCAATTGTTGTGAAGCAAGATTGTATCCATAATCAAAATCATACTCATCATATATAAAATTAATGGTTTTACCATTTTTGGTCGAAATACTGCTGAGCATCCATCCCACATTATCCTCAGTCCGATTACTTGTAAATTGATCCCCTCCTTCAATAAAAGTATTTGTCACGACTTTATTTTTCTCTAGGGTATTAAAATAATATTTATTTCCATATATGTCATTAAATTCAAAATTATTTTCATCCACGCTTCCCAATAGCAAATTATCTTTATAGTCTCCCTTAATAATATCCCCGTTAGGTTTAAATACAAAAGTGTTTGAGTAACTAAGAAAACTGTAATTAAAATTATCAGGGAAGTTATCGTGTGATTCTATAAAAGGTTTTAATATATTATTCCTGTTATATTTAACGCTATAATCGAAAGGATCATTTTGCTCCATCCATTCGTCAAAATGACTTTTCCCATTAGCATTATTTATCACCCATCCAAAATTTCCAGAAGCACTAAAATCATTAAGATCATTGATTGTCCTAGAAATCATACCCCCCGCATTGAGGGTCCATTTTAACCCCACAGTTGAGGATACATCATCAACTTTTATTCCTGAGGCATTATAACTGAGGGTAATAGGCACCTGAACCCCATCCTCTTCAATAGTAAAAATTGGAATGGAAATGATAGGCAGTCCAGTAGAAGCGTTTACGGGCATATTTCCATAATGCATAAAATTGGCCGCATTGGGCGTAGGAGGAACAATATTCGCATAAGGATCTGTGAAATAGGAATTAAAATTGTTGCCATCAGAATTCTGAGCGAATGCCCCTAGGAAAGAAAAGAGCATAATTACGAGGAGTGAAATAAACTGGTTTCTCATTGGGTATACTTTTTTGGTTGTTAAATATGGATGCTCCACTTGGCAACTTGAAACCAAGAGAACAATCTTATAAAATTTATTAAAAAGGGGAAAGTTTCAAATATATAAAAATTAAGATTTTATTAACAAATAAAAGAAGATTTTTTCAATGAAATGCATCCTAATAAATAATGTAGATTTTTGTTCAAAATTTCAATTTAAGATACAAATATCTGTATTTAAACTGTTTATAAAATTTTTCTTTCTTTTTAGGAGCCATTTCAATTTTTAAATTTTTTTCGAAAGAATTTTTAGTTATGAAAATTTTAATACTTTATTATAGTTATTATATATTTGGATATTATTGAATCAGTAAGATGTAATTTGAGATGAAATTTAAAAAAGTAAAAGCCTTTACCCTAAACGAAATGCTAATGGTATTGGCTATTATTGGCATTCTTTTGCTATTGGCCCTTCCTACATTTATGCCCCTCATTTCGAAGACAAAGGCACATGGAGTGTCTATATTTGTTGTGACAACTTAATTAAGCCCTAAATGATTAAATTTAACATATGGCAAGAAAACATGAAAACGATTTTAAGGTTCTAATCGTAGAATTAGTAAAATCAGGCAGACCAATTAAAGAGGTATGTACTGAGTACGATCTAAATGACAGTATGGTAAGGCGATGGAGAAGAGAATACGAAGCTAAATCAGGTGACTTTACTAAGAAAAAGGAGTTGTCTCAAGAAGAAATAGAATTGAAGGCCTTGAAAAAGGAGCTTCGAGAAATAACCATGGAACGCGATATATTAAAAAAGGCAGTAAGCATCTTCTCCAAGAACGACAGGTGAGGTATCAATTTATTTCAAATAACATTGATAACTATACAGTCGAGAGGATGTGTAAATGCATGGACGTTAGTAGAAACGCTTATTATAATTGGGAAAAAACAAAAGATCAGATTCTTGAGAAAGCATCTGGTGTTCTATTGAAAGAACACATACGTTTGATTTTTAATAGAAGCAGACAAATCTATGGTAGTTATAGAATTCAAAAAGCGCTGGAGAGAGAAAAGCTTTTCTATAGTCGTTCATATATAGCCATATTAATGAAAGAAATGGGTTTGAAGAGTGTTTTAAGAAGAAGGCACAAAATAACAACGGACTCCAATCATTCATTTGGGATTTCAGAAAACAAGCTAAATAGGGAGTTTGATAGCTCGAAACTTGGGCAGAAATGGGTCTCTGACATAACATACATTAGAGTTAACAATGATTGGAACTACTTAACGACAATAATAGATTTGGCTGATAGGAAAGTCATAGGTTGGTCATTAAGTGAGGATATGACTACCGAAAATACGATTATCAAAGCATGGCTTCACGCTAGATCAAGCAGAACTATTAGTCCTGGGCTTATTTTTCATTCGGATCGTGGAGTACAATATGCATGTAATAAAATGGTTAACCTCTTTTCTTTCAACAAAAAAGTTGTCCAGAGCATGAGTAGAAAAGGAAATTGCAGGGACAATGCTGTGGCTGAGAGCTTTTTTAAAACAATTAAAAATGAATGGTTATACCGTTTTAAATACACCACTTACTCCCAATTGCATAGTTCTGTAGAAGATTATATAAACTGGTATAATAATGAAAGACTACATTCATCTCTAGGGTATATTTCCCCTCTAGAAATGGAAATTAAATTAAGAGGGAAAACTAATAAAGTGGCTTAAAAAAAATGTCAGACACTATCCCGTAAAGTGTGTAAGTTAAAAATCGAGGGTTTGGCTTTTTTAAAGTTGAACCCTTTTTTCAAATATAGTTAAAAATTGGTTTAAAATAATGCCCCAGTTTCTAATGGGCATAGACCATTTCTTAGTTGCCTCTCTAAGGGCTAAAAAAGTAGACTTCATAACAGCCTCATCCGTTGGAAATGAGAGCTTGTTTTTAGTGTATTTCCTAATTTTTCCATTAAGGTTTTCAATAAGGTTGGTAGTGTAAATGATTTTCCTGATTTCGATAGGGAATTCATAGAAAGCGGTAAGTTCTTCCCAGTTATCATTCCAGCTTTTAATAGCATATGAGTACTTGTGCTCCCATTTTTTAGCAAAGTCCTCCAGAGCTGCTTTAGCGGCGCTCTTGGTGGGTGCATCGTAGATGCTTTTCATGTCCTTTGTAAATTCCTTCTTGTCTTTCCAAACCACATAGCGACAAGCATTTCTAATTTGATGCACCACGCAGATTTGGGTTTTAGATTCAGGAAAAACGTTTTTAATGGTATCGGTAAAGCCGTTAAGATTGTCTGTGGCCGTGATAAGCAGATCCTGAACGCCTCTGGCCTTAATATCGGTTAGCACACTCATCCAAAAGGCTGCCGATTCATTCTTGCCCAACCAAAGTCCCAAGACTTCCTTTTTACCATCTCTGCGCAGTCCTACGGCAATGTACATGGTTTTGTTGATGACCTTGGAGTTCTCCCGAACCTTAAATACAATACCATCCATCCAAGTAATTAGATATACAGGTTCCAATGGTCTGTTCTGCCAGGCAACAATATCATTGGTGACTTTATCCGTGATGCGGGATATGGTGGATGTAGACACATCAAAATTGTAAACTTCTCGGATTTGTTCTTCTATATCTGAATTACTCATGCCCTTAGCATAAAGGCTGATAATCACGTTTTCTATGCCATCAACCATGTTGGTGCGTTTTGGAACAAGCATGGGATTAAAAGAGGCTTCCCGGTCTCTGGGAACTTTAATATTAGTCTCGCCCAATGCTGTTTTTATCTTTTTGGAAGCATAGCCGTTACGGGTATTGCTGTTATCAGATTGTTGGTGTCTATCATAATCCAGATGAGCATCAAGTTCGCCTTCGAGCATCTTTTCAATATCTCGCTTTTGGATGGACTTTAGAAAGGAGGTCAGTTCGCCTCCTGTTTTGAACTGCTTTAAAAAATCGTCGTTTAGAAAATCTTCTTTCTTCATAAGTGTGTAAATTTTAAAACCTGTCTGCCGACAGGCAAGATTAAACAAAAAAATATCGAGGGTTGCAACCCTCGATATTTTATACTTTACACACTTTGTGAGATACTACCTTTTTATTTTTTACGAAAAATATTTGCTACAACATCTGGCACCTCAAACCCTAAATCCTGTGGTTTGTGAGTATAATGTCTTCTATTTTTAAATATAGCTTTTTTTAGTTTAGCCTTTTGAAATAAGTATTCTAAGTTATTCAAATTACCGTCTTTAATATTCGTATTGTCAGAGAAAAATATTTCTTCCAAATTACTGAGTGAGTTAAGATATACTATAGATGATAGACTCCCTATATTGTTGAACGATAAATGTTGTAATTTCTGTAAATTATTTACTGGTTTAAGAGTAGTCAAATTCTTACAATCATCTAAGCGTAATTCCCGTAGACTTGTTAATTCATTTATCTTTTCTATGTCTTCAAGATACACACAACCCGTGAGGTCGAGCTTTGTTAAATTTTTTAAACGACTAATTCCTTGTAAGTTAATAATAGTAGCATAATATAAGGATAGCGAGTGCAACTTCTTTAAATTGGATATTTCGATAATCTCATATTTATCATAATTGTCTATTCGTAATTTAAGCAATGACAAAGTATCAAATATTGTTTCGCTCCCCCGTATCCCCCAAACAAAAGAGCATTCCTGTAAATTTTTGAAAGATTGAAAATCTAGTTCTCCTTTTAATTTATGTTCAATGTTTAAAGTTTTTAAATTTGTTAATATCTGGATAGGGGATATGTCTTTTATGATTGAACTTATAATTGTTAATCCCTCTATAAAATCAAATTTGCGCAAAAAGTCGAGATGATTTTCTTTAAAAAAATTAGAATTAATCTCTAAATTATTAATGCTATCTTTTTTCATAATCTGGATAGCTCCATTATAATCATCAGAGTTAAGGATTAATGCGTTGTTCGACTTTCTAAATAAAAACCCTTTATACTCTATTGGAAGTCTTTCCTCTATTTTTAAATTCATATTCACTAATTAAAAAATACTACCATAATTTGTTATTCCTAAATTTAATCGTACATTTCTTGCTGGGCTTACAGGAAAAATCTTATTAGCAGTACCAAGCTTTCCACCAAGATGATTCATCATAATTGTTTCTTGTACTTCAAGAAAAATACTGTTACCAGACAAAGGTTTAAAATAAACTTGCCCCCCAATTCTACCAGCATTATAATGGCTATTAAGCCTTGAGGCAATACTTACATTTGATTTACCAACGTAAGGCAGCATTCCTCTTGTAGCATCATCAAAAACATATAAGCCACTAACTCCGTCAACATCATCTATGTGATTAAGGGCTTGAAAACCATATTTTGACAATTGATTAACGCTTTTATTGGTGGTTTGAAAGGCCGTAGAAATCGCTCTCGCTCCTCCAGAAATTCCCAATGTTCCAATTAATTGGGGTGGTTCATCATAACCCAAATCATTCCAAAGCATACCACCGTTTAGAGCCCATACTAAATTGCTCGCAACATCATAAAAAGATAATGACGTACCCTGTAATGTGCCAAGGTCTACGGCATCAAGAGCGAAACCATCATTAAGATCAAGTTCATATTCTCCTGAAAGATAATTGAATACAGTGGATTCCCCTTGATTACAAGGCGGATTAGGGCAGTCCGAACCCCCATCAGGGTCGATATTTGAAATAGGATTATTCCCCATTCCCATATAAGGCGATGCATATTGCCCATAAGGGTCAGTAGTTAACCACCTACCAATCCTCGCATCCCAGAGCCTAAGCTCGAACGCCTCCATTCCGGTCTCCGCATCTTTCTCCTGCCCTTGGTAGGCGTAGCGGTACGCGCCCTCCTGGTTTCTGTTTGGCATCGGCATCCCGAAGGGATAGTAATCTTTATACGCCAGCCTCAATAAATAAAAGAACTTTCCCATTATTAAGGAGTTATAAAGTTACACTTTTAGTTCAAAAACCGTCAAAAAAATCAGGTCTTTTATCTTATTTTTTCTCCCTAATCTCGGACATCATTATTACTCTGTTTATCTTGTTTCAAATTTTAATAGAGTATGATTTTGGTAGGAATGGATATTGACGTTTAAAATAAAGGAGTTTAATTGGTAAACAATTACTCGATTATTAAAATACTACTACCAACGTTTTTCGGCCTTATATCTCCAAAAAGCATACAACCACAGTGAATCGCTATATCATTATATAGAAAATCTCTTAATAATACATGTCTGCCAAACAGCTCAACAGAACCTGTAATGGCATCCTGCTGACAAGAAAGACCGTCCACCATAAATTCACGAAAGCTTCCGACATTACTGAAAAACAATACTGTTCCTATTAGTTTCTAAAGTAGATCCTTGAGAGCTGAATATCGGAAAATATGGATAAGGTACCCGAAAGATCATTGCCAAGGCACGGTAAATAAGAGGTGCCGGATCTCATAAATAATAAGTTTAACCAGTAAAAATCCCATCTTCTTAGAAGGTGGCTTTGGCTAGCTCCCATAGGAGGCCAATAAGGCCAGTTCTGAAAAATGAAACTTCTTGAAGGTTCAACTTATGGAGGCGCCCGTTTTTCCAACATACTGAACAAAAAGGCATAATTATCAGAACATTTCCACCTGCAAAGCAGGTGGAATTTCATTAGCCAATCTTTGACTTGAGAAGCGCCATATCATCACTAACTTTTCTCTCAACGACCCTCGCATAGATCTGAGTAGTGGACAATTTAGTATGTCCTAATAATTTAGATACAGTTTCTATTGGAACACCATTACTCAAAGTTACCGTAGTAGCAAAGGTATGACGGGCCATATGGAAAGTTAGGTTTTTTTTGATACCACACAAATCAGCTATTTCCTTTAAGTAACTGTTCAGTTTTTGATTGGATAACTTGGGCAAAAGATTCGATGTATTATTGGTTCGATAGTGGTCTTTGTATTTATCTATTAAGTTTGCAGCTTTAGGCAGAAGTGGGATTTTAAACGGCGCACCTGTTTTTACTCTTTTAGCCATTATCCAAGGGCTGCCGTCGATGCCGGTAACAATATTATTTTCAGTTAACTGAACAATATCTACGTAGGAAATACCGGTATAACAGCTAAAAACAAACAAATCTTTCACTACCGCAAGACGTTCTATAGAAGAAGACAATTCTTCAATACTCAATAATTCAAAGTTGGTAAGAAAACTGCGTTCCTTCTTTTCTATTTTCATTTTAAAATTGACAAAGGGGTCTCTTTCAATCCATTTCATTCGGTAGGCAAGAGTAACCATTCTACGTAAACGTTTAATATGCTTCATTGCAGTATTATTGCCAATTTTGGATTGACCATTCTTTGGTATATACGAACGTAGGAAATCTTCAAACCCTATTATAAAGCTGTATTCGAGATTGGAAAGTGGGAAGTCTGTCAGTTTGTATTCTTTTAAAATAAATTCCAACATATACCGCTGACTGGTCTTATATTGAGACATCGTATTCTTATGCAATTTGTGTTGCATCTTTTCATTGTAGTAGTCAACAAGGTTTTGAAAGGAAAAACGTGTTTTGTCCTCGCCCAAAAATTTGGCTTTAACCATCTGGGAAGTAAAAGGCACTTCTTCCCTCTTGAAATCTTCGTAAATCCTATATACCTTAGATTGTACTTCGTTTAAATAAAGATTGAGAATACGGGAATCTTTATCGGTTCCATTTGCTCTTTGTAATTTCTCATCCCAAGTAGAAACGTTGATTTTCCTTTTGAGACTGATATTAACACGTTTGCCGTTTAAGGTAACCCGAACGTAGATATTTGCTTTGTTGTTTACGGCACGTTTTCCGTATACCCAAAACAATATTGAAAATGTTGATGAAGTTCGCATAGTTGTCGTCTTTAATGGTTAAACATTTATTGAGACGAAAGTCAAATCAACTTTACTAATATGAGCAAGTTACGTTATTCTGTCAACATAATCGAAGATAAAAAAATATGTTGACGATTTGTGACCTTTTAGATGCAAATGATATGAAATTATATGATTGCCCTAAAAACATAAAACCTTGCAAATCATAAGATTTACAAGGTTTTGAGGGTTTTTGATAACCCCTTTAGCGGTCTGGACGAGACTCGAACTCGCGACCCCCTGCGTGACAGGCAGGTATTCTAACCAACTGAACTACCAGACCAATTTTTTCAATCTTCCTTTCGGGAGACCCTAACAACAGTTAGGCATTGTGAAAAATTGTTACCAATACATTTTGGAACTTGTTCCTTGCTGTATTAAGCGGTGGCAAATATACTACTCCAATTCGTTTTCACAAACTATTTTTTGAAAAAAATTAAAAAAATATTTCTTTTAATTGCAATTCGCTAGTTTTCAGTGAGTATCAAACGGTTTAAATTTCACAAAAAACCCACTGCTACCGATAGTAGACGATATTTTATCATCCAAACTTCTGCCGTTCTACCAAATAAGTGGTCAAAATCTTATTAAAGCTCTCGTTGGTATCTGCTAAAACGTACTTTATACGGTATTGTGCACAACGCAATTCTAGTTCTTTAAAATAATTTTGAACTGCTTCTTCGTATTGCTCCTTTATATTTTCGGCGTAAAGGTTTACATATTCGCCAGTCTCAACATCTACAAAACGTTTAGGGCGATTGGAAAAATCGAAATTTACTTCCCGCTTCTTATCGAATGTATGGAATAGAATTACTTCGTGTTTGTTGTATTTTAAATGTTGAAGTGCTTCAAATAGTTTTTCTTCTTCAGTGTCGTTTTGAAACATATCAGTAAATAGAAACACTAAAGAACGTCTCTTAAGCTTTTCAGCGATTAAATGCAGATGCTCATAGGTTTTAGTCTGTGCTTTCTCTTTAGGTGAAAGCAAGGCTTCATTTAGCTTTTGAAGCAGCATTTGATGATGGCGCTCGCTTCCTTTTTCCGATGCGTAAAATTCGTACTCATCACTATAAATACTTAACCCAACGGCATCACGTTGGCGTTTCATTAAATTCATAATAGCTGCTGAAGCTAAAACCGAAAATCCAATTTTGTTTAATGAGTTGATGTTAAACTGCTTGAGTTTTGGGTAGTGCATTGAGCTACTATTGTCTACAATTAAGTGACATCGCAAATTTGTTTCCTCCTCGTAGCGCTTAGTATAGAGTTTGTCTGTTTTAGCGAACAACTTCCAATCTATATGCTTGGTGCTTTCGCCATTATTGTAAATTTTATGCTCTGCGAATTCTGCGGAAAATCCGTGAAATGGACTCTTATGAAGTCCAGAAATAAAGCCTTCTACCACTTGTTTTGCAAGTAGCTCGAGGTTTTTAAAACCTACAATCTCGTTTATTTCTTTTTCTATATCCATATTGTCAATCAGAGCAAAGTTGAATAGGTATGTATTTTACTGAATCTGCGCTTAAAAGCAGTTTTATAATATTTGGAAATTTTAAAATTACTTAGCCATGGTTATTAATTAATAATCTTTATGACACAAGGTTTACTCGTATCATAAAGATTATAAAAAAGGACTTATTTTAAAGCTAGAATTTTATTTTTTCTTCAAAATATAAAAATCAGCTAATTCACCTTCTGCCATCTCTCCGTTAGCGTTCAGCATTGTAATTTGGTTTTCACCTACTTTATATTGTGAAGTTTCTTCACCATTCTTTAGAATTACTTTTGATCCTGCTTCATCCCAAGAGAAAGTACCGTTATTTTTAAATTCTTCGGTGTTTTCTGGGCCTTTAAGGTAGGTTTGAGAGATTGTGTAGGTATTGTCTTCTTTTAGTTCAATAACTGTTTTAATACCCTCGCAGTCTGCACATGGAAGCGTTCCTTCGTAAACACCAGACCAGTCTAGTGAGTTTTGAGAATTGTGCTCGTCCACAACATCCGAAACTACTTCATCAATGGTTTCTGCATTAATTACTTCTTTTTTTTCTTCATTTTTACAGCCAACCAATGTTATCATGGCTAAACCAAAAACGAATAATGTCTTTTTCATGTTTGTTTTTTTATGTGATTTGTATTTTCAATCTATTTTCAAGTTTTATACCGAAAATGTATTAAAAGAATTATTTTAAAATTCCATCTACTATCCCGTAAGCTACTGATTCTTCAGCGTCCATCCAATGATCACGGTTGAAGTCTTTCATTACTTTTTCAAAATCCTGTCCGCAATTATCTGCTAGAATTCTAGCGCTTATTTCTTTTGTTTTTAAAATTTCTTGAGCAGTAATTTCAATATCGCTTGCAACTCCACGAGCTCCACCGCTTGGTTGGTGAATCATAACTCTAGCGTGTGGCTGAATAAATCGCTTGCCTTTTTCACCTGCAGATAGTAAAATACTACCCATTGAAGCTGCTAATCCTGTACAAATTGTTGAAACGGGGCTATTAATTTCCTTCAGCATATCATAGATAGAAAAACCTGAAGTTACATAGCCTCCTGGGCTATTGATATAAAACTTAATTTCGTCGTGGTTTAAGGCGTCTAAGTACAATAACCTATCTACAACGTGTTTGGCACTTTTGTCGTCCACCATTCCCCAAAGGAATACTTTGCGTTCCTCTAATAGTTTATTTTCAATTTTATCCTGTACTTTATCTGTTTTTTTCATATTTATTGGTCTGTCCCCTCGAGCGCAGTCGAGAGGTTTTTGATACTTGTTTTTTTTTAATGAGGTCTCGACTGCGCTCGACCAGACATTCTACTAATATAAAAAAAGGCTTAGCGATATGCCAAGCCTTTTAGTGATTTATTTTTTTGCTTAATGATTACAAAAGTGAATCAATCGCTTCTGCATAAACATTTTTAGGAGCAACGCCTACTTGACGTCCTACTACTTCACCATTTTGGAATACCAAAACAGTTGGGATGTTTCTTACACCGTATTTTGCAGCAAACTCTTGGTTTGCATCTACGTCAACTTTTCCTACAACAGCTTTCCCGTCATATTCTTTGCTTATTTCCTCAATGATTGGTCCTACCATTCGGCAAGGTCCACACCAGGCTGCCCAAAAGTCAACCAATACAGGCTTATCGCTTTTTAAAACTGTTTCTTCGAATGTTGCGTCTGTTATTTCTAATGCCATAATCTTAATTTTTAATGAATTTCAAAAATAGTTATTTTTTTCGCTATAAAACACTTCTTAATATATGTTTAGGAAATGCAAGTATTGTTTATTTCTATTGTTGTTTTGTACTCAGACGTCAGCCTACGAAAAACCTAACAGATTCTTCTTCTAATTGAGCTTATAATGAACTTGCTCTCTGTCAAGTTCGTCTAACAACTCTTTAGAGATATTGATTTTATGTGTTCTACTTGGCATTTCAAGAAGAATCTTCTCGTTTTTTTCAAAAACCACAAAATACAATTGCTTTTCGCCCTTATGGGTTTTTACTAAATCTTTAAGTTTATCAATGCGGCCATCTTTAATATCGGTTAAAGGAAGTGTAATGGTTAGTTTTTTTCCATGTGTTTCCATTATATCGTGTAACAATTGAAAACTGTTATACTGAAGGCGAGGTTCTCCTTTTTTACCAGTTTCGCGGTTGGTCCAACCTTCTTTTACAAAAACACGTCCATAAATAAAGCTATTAGGAACCAAAAAGTGACGCCACTTTAAGTAATCTTCTCCAAAAATTTTGAATTCGTAACTGTCGTCATAATCTTCAACAGTAAAAATAGCCCATCCTTTCCCGGCCTTAGACTCTCTGTGTTGCACATCGCTAACCACACCGCCAAAAGTCATTTCTTTATTTAAGAAATTGTCGAGATTATTAAAATCCGATACTTTGCAATTGGTAAAACTGTTCATTTCTATTTTGAAATCGTCTAATGGATGACCTGAAATATATACACCAACTACTTCGCGTTCTTGTTTTAATTTTTTCATAGTACCCCATTCTTCACAAGGTGGTACTTCGGGCTCTGGAATTTGAACTTCACTTGCATCTCCAAACAAGCTTACTTGCGATGAGTTCTGTGTTTCTTGGTATTTAGCGGCATATCGCAATACTTTTTCAATAAACATTGTTCCGTCACCTGCATCGTGTAAATATTGAGCTCGATGTGTATCAAAACTGTCAAAACCACCTGCTAGGGCTAAGTTTTCAAAAGCTTTTTTATTTGCAGCGCGAAGATCTATGCGCTTCGCCAAGTCGAAAACAGATTTGTATTTACCGTCTTTTCTGTTTTCTACAATTGTAGCTACTGCACTTCCCCCAACACCTTTAATGGCACCCATCCCAAAACGAATAGCGCCTTGATCGTTTACCGTAAATTTGTGGAAAGATTCGTTTACATCTGGCTCCAATACTTTCATACCCATTCGCTTGCATTCGTCCATAAAGAAAGTAACTTGCTTTATGTCGTTCATGTTGTTTGAAAGCACGGCTGCCATATATTCAGCAGGGTAGTGGGCTTTTAAGTATGCCGTTTGGTAAGCAATCCAAGCATAGCAAGTAGAGTGCGATTTGTTAAACGCATAACTCGCAAAGGCCTCCCAGTCTTTCCAAATTTTTTCAAGTTTCTCTGCATCGTGACCTTTTTCAGAAGCTTGTGCAATAAACTGCGGCTTCATTTTGTCTAGTACTGCTTTCTGCTTTTTACCCATCGCTTTACGTAAAACGTCGGCTTCACCTTTTGTAAAGCCAGCAAGTTTTTGGGACAGCAACATCACCTGCTCTTGGTAAACAGTAATTCCGTAAGTTTCCTTTAAATACTCCTCCATTGCAGGTAGATCGTATTCAATCTCCTCTTCACCGTGTTTTCTTTTAATGAAACTAGGAATGTAGTCCATAGGTCCTGGACGATACAAAGCGTTCATTGCAATTAAATCTGCAAAAACTGTGGGTTTTAATTCCTTCATATATTTCTGCATCCCTGCAGATTCATACTGGAATATCCCTACGGTTTCACCTCTTTGGAAAAGTTCGTAGGTTTTTTCATCGTCGAGAGGAAAACTATCAGGGTCTAAATCTATGTTGTGCCTGTGCTTAACAATGTTTACGGTGTCTTTTATAAGGGTAAGTGTTTTTAACCCTAAGAAGTCCATCTTAAGCAATCCAGCGCTTTCTACTACGGAGTTGTCAAATTGGGTAACGTATAAATCACTGTCTTTTGCTGTAGAAACGGGAACGAAGTTTGTAATATCACTTGGCGTAATAATTACACCACAAGCGTGAATTCCGGTGTTTCTAACAGATCCTTCAAGAATTTTTGCTTGATTTATTGTTTGAGCTTCCAAATCACTTCCTTCGGAAAGGTTTAAAAGTTCATTCACCTTTGGGAGGTCGTCACTTCTAAAGCGAGCTTTTAACTCTGCAGGACTTAAGCCGAAAATTTTATTCAGCTTAGTCATATTAGGGATAAGTTTTGAAATCCTATCGGCATCATTTAATGGTAAATCAAGTACTCGCGCGGTATCGCGGATAGATGATTTTGCCGCCATTGTACCATAGGTGATAATTTGAGCTACTTGGTTACTTCCGTATTTATTAATTACGTAATCCATAACCTTGCTTCGACCTTCATCGTCAAAGTCAATATCGATATCGGGCATACTTACACGATCTGGATTCAAGAAACGCTCAAAAAGTAAATCGTATTCTATTGGGCAGATATTCGTAATTCCTAAGCAATAGGCAACTGCACTACCTGCAGCCGAACCACGGCCTGGACCAACCGATACCCCCATTTTTCGGGCTTCAGCAATAAAGTCTTGAACAATCAAGAAGTAACCCGGATAGCCTGTATTGGCGATTACTTCAAGTTCGAAATCTAAACGTTGTCTAATTTCTTTTATTCGGTCTGAGGCATCCTCAGGAAGTTCCTTTTCTGTCAGTTCCTCTAGCGTTACCTCAGATAATTCTGGATAACGTCTTTTTGCGCCTAAATAGGTTAAGTGGCGGAGGTATGCATTTTCACCTCTTTTACCACCATCGGCATCTTCAGGAGATAAAAATTCATCAGGGATTCCGAAATTAGGAAGAAGTACATCTCGGTGTAATGAGAAAGGTTCAATTTTTGAAACTACTTCCTCGATATTTAAAATTGCTTCAGGAAGATCCTTGAAAAGCGCTTTCATTTCTTCAGAATCTTTGAAGTAATATTCTTGATTTGGTAAACCGTAACGATAACCACGACCTCTACCAATTGGAGTAGCTTGTTTTTCACCATCTTTAACACACAATAAAATATCGTGTGCATTGGCGTCTTCTTTTTTAATATAATAGGTGTTATTGCAGGCTACAATTTTCACATTGTTTCGTCTTGCCATAGCAATCAAAACATCGTTTACGCGTCTTTCATCTTCTTGGTCGTGACGCATAACTTCAACGTAAAGATCGTCGCCAAACTGTTCTTTCCACCAAAGCAGTGCTTCTTCAGCTTGAGCTTCTCCTATATTTAAAATCTTGCCAGGGACTTCACCGTAAAGACTTCCTGTTAAAACAATAATGTCTTCTTTGTATTTTTCAACAATTTTCTTGTCGATTCTCGGTACGTAGTAAAATCCTTCAGTATAGGCTATAGAGGCCATTTTTGCTAAATTGTGATAGCCTGTTTTGTTTTTTGCAAGCAATACAATTTGATAGCCATTGTCTTTATGCGATTTGTTTAAGTGATCTTCACAAACAAAGAATTCGCAGCCCACAATTCCTTTTAAAGCCTTGTGTTTATTTTCTTCTGTTAGGTTTTTGTTGTAGTTGTTAACTGATTGCACAAAATGAAAAGCTCCCATCATATTCCCCGTATCTGTAAGGGCTACTGCAGGCATATTATTTTCTACTGCGGCATTCACTAAATCTTGAGTGCTTGATGTAGATTGAAGAATTGAAAATTGTGAATGGTTATGAAGATGTACAAATGGCACATCTTCTAAAGTGGCAATGTTTTCTTTTATTTCTTCTGAAGAAATTTCTTCAGTTTCTGATGAAGCTTGTATTTGCTCCCGAATTTTTTGTGAAGCTTTTTGAAGATTAATATGTTTTAATCCTATAAGCTCTATTGTTTGAGGGTTTTCTTTTGAAAATTTCTCAAAATAATCTGGTTGAACATCAAGTTCTTCAGCTGTAAAAACTTGTCGACGCACCAATTCGAAAAAGCAACGCGTTGTTGCCTCCACATCGGCAGTTGCGTTGTGCGCTTCAGAAAAAGGTGTGTTAAATAAAAACTCGTGAAGCTCGGTTAGTGTAGGTAGTTTAAATTTTCCACCACGTCCACCAGGAATCTGACAAAGTTGAGCTGTAGTTTCAGTACAAGTATCTAAAACTGGGAGGGTGGTCAAGGGGGTGTCAATCCCCAAGCGGTAAAATTCCGCTCCCATAATATTTACATCAAACCCAACATTCTGACCAACGACAAATTTAGTTTTTGAAAGTGCAATGTTGAATTTTTCAACTACTTCCTCTAAAGATACACCTTCGGCTTCTGCTAATTCGGTAGAAATTCCGTGAATCTTTTCTGCGTCGAATGGAATGTTGAAACCTTCAGGTTTCACCAAAAAATCTTGGTGCTCAATTACATTTCCCATGGCATCGTGGAGCTGCCAAGCAATCTGTATACAACGTGGCCAATTATCGGTGTCGCTTATTGGAGCATTAAAGCGTTTAGGTAAGCCAGTGGTTTCTGTATCGAATATTAAATACATTGAAATTGAGTGTTTTAGATTGACGAAATTAAATTTTGAATGTATTGCCTTATGCGAAGTCGAAGGATGGAATTCAAAAAAGTAAAAATAGAAAAATCAACCGCTATTGTGAAATAAAAGTCTAACGAATTGTTCACAAAAGAAAACCGTTCGAGGAAATTTCCTCGAACGGTTTCAATCTTTCTTTTTCAAAAATATTATTAAGCAATAATAGATTCAAAATTCTTAGCATTTTGCCACGCAGTATCGATGGTGTCACGCTGGTTGGTCAAAATTTTCTGCGTTGTAGGTGGTAACGTAGTGTCTTTAATTACTTCGTTGTACTCTTCAATTGCAGCTTTTTCACCTTTTTGAACTTCGCCTAAAATTGTTTTCTCGTTATTTGAAGAAAAGGCAGTTTCAATATCCATCCAAGTTCTGTGTAATGCTCCGGTTGTACTTCCACTTTTTTCAGGAGTTTCACCGTAATTTTTAATTTCGCTCTTTAATTCGTGACCAAAATTGTAACGTTTTTGAGCTTGTTCGTTAAAGAATTGCTTCAGTTTTGTGTTGTCCACTTTTTCTGCAGCTTTTTTATAACCCTTTTCGGCATCATAGTTCTTCTCTAACAATTCATTTAATTTATTCGACATCTTTTCAGTAAACTTCATCATCATTCATTTTAAATTATACAGTCATTTTATTTCTGAATTCCTAATAAAGACAACTGCTCAACTTCATTGGGATATACCCCAATATACCATGAATAAAGGTGATAAAAGAATTTTTAACCTAAGCTTAGTATCATTTAAGAAGGTTTAACGTAATAAGAGTCTTTAAGGGGTTTATTTGTATGTAATGTTAAATTTCCCCTCAGTAATAAGTGTGTTGTCCGTATTAAAACTAAATGTGCCCTTCATGGTTTTTTCTGAAGTATTATGTTCGCTTAAGCTTACTACACCTTCTCTTGTTGTCTTAGAGCCATCGGCATTTGTATAAATTGCTTGTACTGTGGAGTTAGGTAAGGCGTAATTTCCAGTTGATACGTCCGGCTTAAAGTTTAAAGTGATTTTTGAATTCACGTTGTTTGCTGAAATTGATATTCTATGAGTAGTCTTTCTAGCTGAAACTATAAAGGGAAGGAATTCATTATCATTAATCTTAGCGGAAAAGGTTCCTGCGTTAACGGGATCAAGTTCGGTGCTATTGTTATAAGGTATATCGAACAATGTGCCGTTAGAAACGTAAATTGTATCTATGCCTGGGAGAATAGCGTTAAAGTGGAATATACCCGAAATAGTTTTGTTTACTTCATTAACCTCAGATATTGTTACCATTCCCTCACCATCTGGCAGGGTGGTGTAAACACTTCCACCTGGACCTTCATACATAGCAAAGTTGGAAGAGCCTTCACCAATTGTGTAGCTGTTTTCTGCTAAACTTGATAGTTTAATCGTCATACCTTCATTTTGAGAAGAACCCAAAATGGTTAATGTGCCATCATCGTTTACTGAAGCGCGAGCATCTGCAGCCATGTAAAAATTATTATCAATATTGGCTTGCAAAGCAGAATCTGTTACCTTAGTATCTTCACAAGAAATTATAAAGAAAGCTGAAAGTAAGACAAGTAGGATTTTTTTCATTGGTGATGTTATTATGAAGTGAATTAGACAAATGTAAAAGAAAAACTTTAATTGATTGAATTTCAAAAAGAAAATATATTATCTTTGCCGTCCTTAATTATAACCGGGGTCGTGAACCCCAAAAAATAATTTTTTAAAATGTCAGTAAAAATAAGACTACAAAGACGCGGAAAGAAAGGGAAACCTTATTTCTGGATTATTGCGGCAGACAGCCGTAGCAAAAGAGATGGTAAATACCTAGAAAAAATAGGTTCTTACAATCCAACAACCAACCCAGCACAGATTGACCTTAATGTGGACCTAGCTGTAAAATGGCTTCAAAACGGAGCTCAACCTACAGATACGGCTCGTGCTATTCTTTCTTACAAAGGGGCTTTAATGAAAAATCACCTTGCTGGTGGTGTTCGTAAAGGTGCTTTAACTGAAGAGCAAGCTGAAGCTAAATTCAACGAGTGGTTGGAATCTAAAAGAGAGTCTATCGACAAGAAAAAAGCAACTCTTACTGAAGCTCAAGAAAAAGCGAAAGCTGAAAAACTTGCTGCTGAAAAGGCTGTTAGTGATAAGCGTGCTGCTGAAGCTGCCGCTGCTGCTGCTCCTGAAGAAGAGGCTACTGAAGAGGCTGAAGCAACTGCTGAAACTGAAACAGAAGACAACAAAGAAGCTTAATTTTTATAACGATGCAAAAGGAGGATTGCTTCTACTTGGGCAAAATCGTTAAGAAATACAGCTTTAAGGGTGAGTTACTCGTAAAATTAGATACGGACGAACCTGAACTCTTTACCGAAATGGAATCGGTTTTTGTGGAACAACGCAAAAACCTGATTCCATTTTTTATTGAAGAAAGTTCACTGCACAAAAGCGAATTATTGCGTGTGCGTTTTGAAGATGTTACTAACGAAGAGGAAGCCAACGCTTTAATTGGTGCTCATCTATACCTGCCTTTGGAATTTTTACCAGAGTTAACAGGAAATAAATTCTACTACCACGAGATTATCGGTTTCACCGCAGAAGATGAGTCTTTCGGGAAAATCGGTGAAATTACTGGAGTAAACGATACAACTTCGCAGGCATTATTTGAAATAGACCGCGAAGGAACAGAGATATTAATTCCTATGATCGATCATTTTATAAAAAATGTAGATCGAGAAAATAAAACTATCCTGCTAGATGTTCCTGAAGGACTAATTGAAATGTATTTATAATTCTGAATTCAGAATTTAAAATTCAGAATTAAATGAACAAGCCTTTTCAATTTAAACAATTTACTATAGAGCAAGATCGCTGTGCCATGCAAATAGGTACAGACGGAGTTTTGCTTGGAGCTTGGGTTTCAATTGAAAACAATCCATTTTCAATTTTAGATATTGGTGCAGGTACAGGAGTTATAGCTTTGCAGCTTGCACAGCGTTCTGATGCCGAAATGATTGATGCTCTTGAAGTAGACGACAACGCCTACGAACAATGCGTTGATAATTTTGAAAATTCACCTTGGGGCGATAGACTATTCTGCTACAACGCTTCCTTAGGAGAGTTTATAGAGGAAATAGAAGATAAATACGATCTTATTATTTCCAACCCGCCATTTTATTCTGAAGACTATAAAACATCCGACGAATCGCGTGACCTTGCACGATTCAACGATTCACTTCCATTTGATGAACTAATTTTTAGTGCTTCACAATTACTTTCAGAAGAAGGGATTTTTGCTGTTGTTATTCCCCGAAAAGAGGAAGAAGGTTTTTTAAAGATGGCAGAACAAGAGAATCTTTTCGCAAAGCGAATTTGTCGAGTAAAAGGAAATGAAACTTCTCAAGAAAAAAGGAGTTTGATAGAGTTTTCTTTTGAAAAATCGACACCGAAAATTGAAAATCTTACCATAGAAACTTCACGACACAAGTATACTGAAGAATACATTAGCTTAGTTAATGAATTTTACCTGAAAATGTAGGTCTATATGGTTCTGATTTCTAAATTTGTATTCCTTTAAATTTATAAATACATGAAACCAGATTTATTCGAAGCTCCAGATTATTACAATCTAGACGAATTACTTTCAGATGAACATAAACTAGTGCGTCAAGCTGCTCGCGAGTGGGTTAAGCGTGATGTATCTCCAATTATAGAGGAATACGCTCAAAAAGCAGAGTTTCCTAAACAAATTATCGGTGGACTTGCCGAAATTGGGGCTTTTGGGCCTTATATACCCGTAGAGTACGGTGGTGCCGGACTAGACCAAATTTCGTATGGATTAATAATGCAAGAAATAGAACGCGGCGATAGTGGTGTTCGTAGTACAGCATCTGTACAATCTTCATTAGTTATGTATCCAATATACAAATATGGTACTGAAGAACAACGTAAAAAATACTTACCAAAACTTGCATCAGGTGAGTGGATGGGATGTTTTGGTTTAACTGAACCAGATCACGGAAGTAATCCAGGTGGAATGACTACCAATTTTAAAGATATGGGTGACCACTATCTTTTAAATGGTGCAAAAATGTGGATTAGTAACGCTCCATTTGCTCAGGTTGCAGTTGTTTGGGCTAAAAACGAAGAAGGTCGTATTCACGGTTTAATCGTTGAGCGTGGAATGGAAGGTTTTTCTACTCCAGAAACACACAATAAATGGTCGCTTCGTGCTTCAGCAACAGGTGAGCTTATTTTTGATAATGTAAAAGTTCCAAAAGAAAATTTACTTCCAAACAAATCAGGATTAGGTGCGCCACTTGGCTGTCTTGATTCTGCGCGTTACGGTATTGCTTGGGGTGCAATTGGAGCTGCAATGGATTGTTATGACACTGCATTGCGTTATTCAAAAGAAAGAATGCAATTTGGGAAGCCAATTGGGCAATTCCAACTTCAGCAGAAAAAACTTGCCGAAATGATTACCGAAATTACAAAAGCACAATTATTAGCTTGGAGAGTAGGGGTAATGCGTGATGCTGGAACAGCAACAAGTGCACAAATTTCTATGGCAAAGCGTAATAATGTGGATATGGCTATCAATATCGCTCGCGAAGCTAGACAGATGCTTGGCGGGATGGGTATTACCGGTGAATACAGCATAATGCGTCACTCAATGAACCTTGAAAGTGTAATTACTTACGAAGGAACCCACGATATTCATTTATTGATCACAGGTCTAGACATTACAGGCTTAAATGCTTTTAAATAGACTATCTTAAAATTTACTCTAAAAAAGCTTTCCAATTTTTGGGAAGCTTTTTTATTTTTCACACCTTTCACATACTAATTGTATCTTTAAAAAAACATTTACAGTATGTCGTCAAAATCTCGAATGTACCGTGCCTATAACACCGCCCGACGGATTTCATTCAATGATGATTCAAAATTTATAATCTTTAGTGATTGCCATCGCGGGGATAATAGTTTTGCCGATGAGTTTGCAAACAACCGAAATATCTACTTTCACGCACTTCAAAATTATTACAAAAACGGATTTACTTATTGCGAGTTGGGTGATGGGGATGAACTTTGGGAAAATATTTCTTTTAAAGATATTTTCGAAGCACATCAAAACGTGTATGAATTAATGAAGCTTTTCTATAATGAAGGGAGGCTTTATAGGCTGTATGGAAACCACGATATGGTTTATCAAAATGAAAGTTATGTAGAGAAAAACCTCTTCACCTATTTTGATAAAATTACGGGAAAAGACGCTCCGTTATTCCCTGGAATTAAATTTACAGAAGGCTTAATTCTAGAACACGAAACTACCAAGCAAGAAATTTTTATGGTCCACGGGCATCAAGCCGATTGGATGAACTATGTGGGTTGGAAAATCAATAGGTTTATGGTTCGAGTGCTATGGCGGCAACTTCAAGTTTTTGGAATAGGTGATCCTACTAGTCCCGCCAAAAACTATAAAGAATTAATTAAAGTAGAAAGACGCACCAAGCGATGGATTGTAGAGAATAAGAATATCTTCACAATTATGGGTCATACCCATAGGCCGCGCTTTCCAGAGCCAGGAGATATAGCACTGTTTAACGATGGAAGTTGTGTTCATCCTCGAAGTATAACAGGCTTAGAGATAGAAAATAGCGAAATTTCACTTATCAAATGGCAAATTTCAACCACAGCCGATGGAACCTTAAAAGTTAAGAAGTTACTGCTAGAAGGACCTCAAAAACTTATTGACTATAAAACAGAATAGATGGTTAAGCTTCAGGAGCTAATTCTATTTCTAAACCGTCGAGCTCTTCATTGATAAATATCTGACATCCAAGACGGCTATTATCTTTCACGTTAAAGGCCTCTGCAAGCATAAGGTCTTCATCATAACTCATTTCTGGTAGTTCGTGATCGCTCATTACGTAGCACTGGCAAGACGCACACATTGCCATTCCTCCACAAACACCAATTGTCCCTTCAGGAGCTAGCTCGTACGATCGAACTACTTCCATAACATTCATATTCATATCGGTAGGAGCATCAACTACGTGAGTTGTTCCTTCGCGGTCTGTTATTTTAATTTTAATGTCTTTCATAAAGATAAATCAGACTTATCTGCTTAGAATAATAAAACTGCACAGATAAAAATTTTGAAGATTAGTCGAATGCTTTAATTACGGCTTTTGGGGCTTCTTTCTTACTGCCATCAAAACCTTGTACTCCACCAACTGTAGTGTATTTCATTACATAGCGCTTATCTGGAAAAATTCTTTGGTAAGCACTTTGACACATTAGTGTTGCTTCGTGAAAACCACAAAGTATTAATTTCAGTTTTCCAGGGTAAGTATTGATGTCGCCTATAGCGTAAACGCCAGGGATATTGGTTTGATAGTCTAAAGAATTATCAACTTTAATTGCGTTCTTTTCAATTTCGAGTCCCCAATCTGAAAGCGGCCCTAATTTAGGTGCTAATCCGAAAAGAGGAATAAAGTGGTCGCATTCTCTGTTGAAAACCTCATCACCACGTTTAATTACAACTTCTTCAAGTTTGTCATTTCCAACCAAGCCCACTACTTCAGCTGGGGTGATTAATTCTATTTTTCCGATGTTTTTTAGTTCTTGAACTTTCTCAACACTGTCTAAAGCTCCTCTAAATTCATTTCTTCTATGAATTAAGGTTACACTTTTTGCAACATTTGTTAGGAAAATACTCCAGTCTAAAGCAGAGTCACCTCCTCCTGAAATAACCACATTTTTATCGCGGTATAATTCAGGGTTACGAATGATGTACTCTACACCTTTATCTTCAAAATCTGCAAGATTAGAAATAGCTGGTTTTCGCGGCTCAAAACTTCCTAATCCTCCTGCAATTGCAACAATAGAAGCGTGGTGTTTCGTGCCTTTGTTAGTAGTTACTATAAAAGTGCCATCGTCTAACTTTTCAAGTTTATCAGCTCTTTCTCCAAGAGTAAAGCCTGGTTGAAAAGGTTCAATTTGTTTCATTAGATTATCCACTAAATCTCCTGCTAAGACTTCTGGAAATCCAGGAATGTCGTAGATAGGTTTTTTAGGATATATCTCAGCACACTGCCCACCTGGTTGTGGAAGTGCATCTATAAGGTGACATTTCAGTTTAAGTAATCCTGCTTCAAATACGGTAAAAAGGCCAGTAGGTCCTGCGCCAATTATAAGAATATCAGTTTTTATCATGAAAGAGGTGCTCTTAAATTTTGTTTCAAAATTAGTTCGGAAAAAATGTTTAATAAATGACTATTGTCAATCTTAAGATATGTTTATGACTTTCTCAATTTGAGGCGCATATTTTTTGATTGTCATTTCTACGCCACTTTTTAAGGTCATTTGGTTAACCGAACACCCTACGCAAGCACCCAGTAATTGGACTTTTACCACCTTATCATCTTCAATCGAAATCAGTGATATATCACCACCGTCGTTTTGCAAAAATGGTCGAATCTCGTCCAATGCCTCTTGTACTTTTGTAGTTAATTCTTGCGTTGTCATATTATTTTTTTACGGCGCTGCAACCTGCCATTGTTGTAATCTTTATAGCTTCAGTAGGAGGAAGGTTTTCGTTTCTACGAACTGTTTCTTCTACTACATTACGAGTTATTGCTTCAAATGCTTCTTCAATTGGTGTAGCCGATTGTAGTGCTGCTGGTCTTCCAACATCTCCTGCTTCACGAATACTTTGAACCAATGGAACTTCACCTAAGAAAGGAACTTTTAAGTCTTCAGCTAGATGTTTAGCACCTTCTTTTCCAAATATATAGTATTTATTGTTTGGAAGTTCGGCTGGTGTAAAATATGCCATGTTTTCAACTATACCCAATACTGGTACGTCGATATTTTCTTGTCTAAACATAGCAACACCTTTACGAGCATCTGCTAATGCTACGTTTTGAGGTGTACTAACCACAACAGCACCTGTGATAGGTAGCGATTGCATAATACTTAAATGAATATCACCAGTTCCTGGAGGAAGATCTAATAACATAAAGTCTAATTCACCCCAATCTGCATCAAAAATAAGCTGATTTAACGCTTTTGCAGCCATTGGTCCACGCCAAATTACTGCTTGGTCTGGTTGCGTGAAAAAGCCAATAGAAAGAATTTTTATTCCGTAATTTTCAACAGGCTTCATTTTACTTTTACCCTCAACATTTACAGATAGTGGTTTTTCCATTGCCACGTCAAACATAATTGGAATAGAAGGTCCGTAAATATCAGCATCTAATATTCCAACTTTGAACCCCATTTTTGAAAGAGTAACAGCTAGATTTGCAGTTACAGTAGATTTACCTACTCCTCCTTTTCCAGAGGCCACAGCAACTATATTTTGAATTCCCTTAATAGGTTTCCCCTTAATAAGATTAGGGTTTTGAGGTTTCTGAGGTGCTTCTACCTTTATGTTAACTTGTACTTTAGCATTAGCATCCACTTTTTCGTGAATGGTTTTAATTACATCTGCTTCTGCACGTTTTTTTATATGTAAAGCCGGAGTAGTTAGTTTTAAATCTACTACAACTTCGTCGGCAAACGTTACTACATTCTGAACAGCTCCGCTATCCACCATATTTTTTCCTTCGCCAGAAACTGTTATTGTCTCTAAAGCTTTAAGGATGTTTTGTTTTGAAATGCTCATAATTATTTGGAGATATTTAGATTCATTCTAAAGTGCAAATATACTCTTTATGATTTGTATTTTAAAGAGATACTCTTTCATTTTCGGTTTAATAGCTTTCTACGGTTTCAAGTGAAAAATTTATCTTGAATTATAGGAATATTTGAAGTCAATATTTTTTTTACTACCTCTTTATATAAGTTGTCAGATTAAAGCCGAATATGTAAATTGTAGTTCCCCAAGATTATAGAAATTCATTTACACACATTAATAAAACAAATATTCTAATGTATCGATTGTTACTTGTTTTTCTTTTGGCTTTACTGGTTTCCTGTTCAAGTGATACTGATTATAAAAATAGATCGCGTGCCACAGGTTGGAAAATGATAGGTGGAAAAGGAGTCTTTTCTAAGAATTATAAGGGAAAAATAAATGTGCAAGAAACAGGTCCAGGCCTAGTTTTTATTGAAGGAGGTACTTTTACAATGGGGCGAGTACAAGACGATCCAATTGGCGATTGGAATAATACACCTACCCAACATCATGTGATGTCTTTCTACATGGACGAAACAGAAGTTACCAACTTAATGTATTTAGAATATTTAGATTGGACAAAACGTGTTTTCCCTCCAAGTATCGAACTTTATAAAAATATCTACCCTAGTGCTGTTCCCGATACTATGGTATGGCGAAATCCACTTGGTTTTAATGAAGATATGGTTTACAACTATCTGCGTCATCCAGCTTATTCTGAATATCCAGTAGTGGGGGTGAATTGGTTGCAAGCAGTTAATTTCTGTAAATGGCGAACCAATAGAGTTAATGAACTTCTACTCGAAGAAGCTGGAATGATACCTAAAGATGCACGTTTGCATATAAAGGGGGATGAAACATTTGATACGGAAACCTATTTTGCAGCACCTACCTTAACCTATGGTGGAAATGACTCTATTCTTCACGGTGGTAAAAAATCTAAAGCATTATTAGAGCTTCGTAATGATAGTACATTAGTGGGTGCAGAGCGTACTCAGTTATTTGTACAACGGAAAGATGGTTTATTGCTTCCAACGTACAGACTTCCTACAGAAGCTGAATGGGAATATGCAGCTTTAGGTTTAGTTGGCATTCGAGAATACAATTCATTTAAAGGCAGAAAAAAATATCCTTGGAATGGTAGTTACACCCGTTCAGGGAAACGAAAGAGTAAAGCAGATCAACTAGCAAATTTTAAACAAGGACAAGGTGATTATGGCGGAATTGCAGGTTGGAGTGATGATAATGCAGATATTACTGCTCCCGTAAAAAGTTACCCAGCCAATGATTTTGGACTATACGATATGGCTGGAAATGTTTCGGAGTGGGTTGCTGATGTTTATAGGCCAATTATTGAAAAAGATTACAATGATTTTAATTACTACAGAGGGAATGTTTTTACAAAGCCATCTAGAAATGCCGATGGGACTTACAATGTTATTCCATTAGACTCTATTGTATATGATACGCTTCCTAATGGGAATTTGGTTCCAAAGCATTTTCCAGGGGAATTAGTTCAAGTTCCTGTCGGAATTGAGGAAACTCATCTTCGCCTTAATTTTTCACAGAGTGATTACCGAGATTTTAAAGATGGGGACTATTTGTCTAGAATTCAGAGAATTCAGGATGAATCCACACAACGTCCAATGTATAATTCCCCAAGACACCATATTCTAATTGATAGTACTGGAGCTGTGTATACAGAATATGATAAAGACAACAATAGGAGAACTTTGATAGATAATCAAACTCGTGTTTACAAGGGTGGTTCATGGAGAGATCGAGAATATTGGTTAGACCCAGCACAACGAAGATACTTACCAGAATATATGTCTAGAGATGATATTGGGTTTAGATGTGCAATGTCTAAAGTTGGATCTAAAATGCAGGGTAAGAAAAAGCGCAAAAATTAGAAACTGAATTTATTAAATTCTAAATTTTTTTATCAACTTGGCATTAGTTATCTTCCTTCACAAAAAATAATAAATGATATCAGAAATAATTAAAAATCGACGTGCTGTTTTTCCTGCGCAGTACAATTCTCAACCTATAACAAAAGAAGAAATTCTTTCAATTTTGGAAGCAGCCAATTGGGCCCCTACACATAGACGAACTGAACCTTGGCGATTTAAAGTTTTTCACGGAGAATCTCAAGCTACTCTCGGAAAATTTATGGCAGAATATTACAAGGAAACCGCAGCCAAATATTCAGAATTCACTTATGATAAGTTTTTAAACAACCCAGTAAAAGCAGGTTGCGTTATCGCTATTTGCATGCAGCGAGACGAGAAAGAGAGCATTCCTGAGTGGGAAGAAGTTGCTGCAACTGCTATGGCAGTTCAAAATATGTGGCTTACTGCTCATAGTATGAAAATAGGAGCGTATTGGTCTTCTCCAGGTGTGATAAATAGTATGGATAAACATGTAGCTATGGAAGAGGGAGAACGTTGCCTAGGCTTATTCTATTTAGGGAAATTCGACGATGAACTCCCAGAAGGAACAAGGAAAACTACTATTGAAGAAAAAACTACTTGGATGTAGGAACCTAATTTTTTAAACCTAACAGGCTTTCGGGACCTGTTAGGTTTTTTTATTTTTAAATTTTAACAACTAAAAGATTAGTTTAAACTAATTTTTTAGTTATATTTGGTTAATAATCAATCCTCATATTCTTTACCAATGAAACAATTAACAAAAGCGGAAGAAGATATAATGCAAATTTTGTGGGATTTAAAAGAGGCGAATGTTGCATCAATTATTGATGAACTGCCAGAGCCTAAACCTGCCTATAATACCGTTTCTACAATAGTTAGGATATTGGAAAGTAAGGATTTTGTCGATTACCGAAAGGAAGGGCGAGGACATATTTACTTTCCAAAAGTTAAAAAATCGGAGTACAGCAACCAGTCTCTGAAAAAGTTGATGGACGGTTATTTTCAGGGCTCTTTTAAAAGTATGGTTTCCTTTTTTATGAAGAAAAACGATATCAGTATTCAGGAAATGGAAGCTATTATGAAGGAAATAAATTCAGAAAAACCCGAGAAATGATACATACAATTCTACAAATACTCGTTTTTCAACTGCTGTTCCTCGCAGTTTATGATCTCTTTCTAAAAAAGGAAACTTTCTTTAATTTAAATAGAGCGTACCTATTACTCACCCCAACCTTGAGTATTATTTTACCCTTTGTAAGTTTGGATTTTCTTCAGGAGAATATTCCGCAGGAGTACGTTGTTCAGTTACCTGCCGTAATTCTTGGAAACACTGCTTCGGAAGCCGGGAGTAACGCAACATTTTGGATGTCAACATTAAGTAGCCTTTATTTTATAGGCGTTTTATTCACCTCTTTTATTTTCAGCTTTAAGCTTTTAAAAATAGCTAAGCTGCGCGTTTCAGGAAAAAAGAAGAACTCTAAAGGAGCGAGATTGATACTTCTTCCCAAAACCGATCTTGTTTTTTCATTTTTCAACACAATTTATCTAGGAGAAACTGTTTCCGAAGAAAACAAAGCCAGTATCATTGCACATGAAAAAGTTCACATTCAGCATAAACATTCTCTTGATTTGCTGTATTTTGAACTACTTCGCATCGTATTTTGGTTTAATCCACTGGTTTATATGTTCCAAAATAGAATCGCCACGCTTCACGAGTACATAGCCGATTCTGAAATAACACGTTATAAATACAAAAAACAATACTATCAAAACCTTCTTTCCGAAGTATTTCAAACCGAGCAAATTTCATTTGTCAATACTTTTTTCAAGCAGTCATTAATTAAAAAACGAATCATTATGTTGCAAAAATCAAAATCACAAAAAGCAGCGCAGGTAAAGTATTTACTGCTGTTGCCGATAATCTTTAGCATGTTGTTTTACACATCATGTAGCAATGAACCTAAACCAGAAGAGATACAATCTACCTCTCAATCTGATTCTGAAGTTATGACCAAAATTAATGAACTCGCCGAGGCCATTATGAAAAAAGGTGATATGACTGCCGAAGAAGAAAAAGCTCTAAAACTCCTAACAACGGAAGCGCAGCCAGGTGATAAGGTTTATACTTCGGTGAGAGAATATTTAGACGATACGAAGGGCCAGAATGGTATGGATGTTCCTTATTCCGTTATTGACCAAGTGCCGACCTATCCGGGTTGTTCTGGTGATAATGAAACCATGAGGAAATGTATGTCCACCAAAATAGCAGAATCGATAAACTCGAATTTCAATACGAGTATTGTCAATGATTTGAATATTTCAGGAAGACAGCGGATTGCTGTTCAATTTAAAATTGATAAAACTGGAAATGTTACTGATGTTCGCGCTCGAGCAAAACATCCAGAATTAGAGGCGGAAGCTATGCGCGTAGTAAATTTACTGCCACAAATGAAGCCTGGCGAGCAGAAAGGTGAAAAAGTTGGCGTTTTGTATTCCTTGCCTATTGTTTTTGATGTTGTGGAATAAATTTACAACTTTCACAAACCTAATATATTTTGGAGACCTTTTAAGTTTTACCAAACTTTTTAGCCAATGAAATTTGCTCTATTAATTTTACTAGTATTGTTTTCTTTTCTAGCCAAGGCGCAATCTGTTTCGGCTTTAACAGTTTCAAAAAAAGGAGACAGTCTTTTTACAATTGGAGAATACAATAAGGCAATTCCATACTTTCTCAAAGCAAATCGATTTTCGGAAGTCGCTAATTGCTATGAAAAGATAGGAAGCTATAGCAGTGCAGAACGCTATTATAAAAAGGCAATTTCAAAAAACAACTCCAACCTCATAACCGAATTTGAATATGCTAAAATGTTAGTAAAGATTTCAAATTTTAAACTAGCCGATAGTATCCTTCAAAACTTAAATTCTCGTTTTCCAAACAATGCCAATTTTGTATATGAAAGAGGGTTAGTGAAAGAGTTTCAAAATGATTCGACAGCAATTGATTTGTTTCTTCAAGTTTATTCAATGGATAAAGGGAATATCAATGCTAGCTATAAAATTGCAAGGAATTATGTAGAAAATAGAAAGTTTGCAGAGGCTGTTCCTTTTGTAGAGAATGGATTGTTAGTAGATCAAAACAGTTCTAGGTTTCTTACGTTACGAGCCTTAAAAGAGTTTCATACCAAAGAATACCACAAAGCAATTGACACATATACTATTTTGATTTCGAATGGAGATAGTTATGTTTCTCTTCACGAAAATCTTGCCGAGGCTTATTCTAAGACAATGCAGTTTGAAAAGGCTTTAGAACAGTATGGTGTTTTATTTAAGAAATATGACGACCAAAATCCAAAATGGCATCACGAAGTTGCGATTCTGTATAGAGCAATGAAAGAAATAGAAAAAGCAAAGAAACATTTAAATATTGCTATTGGTTTGTTGGAAACACCTTTATCAATTGAATATTTGGAGTTGGCAACCATTTATAAACGTGAAGGGGATTATAAAAACGAGATGGCGGCACTTAAAAAATCGTTGGCAAATAATCCAAATAACGAAATGGCTCTATATAATTTAGCTGTAGCTGCAGATAATTATTTTAAGGACAAAAAGACGGTTTTAAAGTATTATGAAAATTACCTAAATCAATTTGGCGAGAAAGGTATTATGCGTAATCTAGAAAAACAAAGAGTAAGTGACTTGAGAAAGGAAATTCATTTTAAAACAGACTGAACTCCTAAACACTAGATGCAAGTAGGCTAGCATAAAGGCGAAATGCTAGAGAACAATACTTCTTACTATAGTTATTGAAGTTTTAGAATAAATTTTTCAAACATAATAAACCTGACAGGTCTCAAAGACCTGTCAGGTTTTTTTACCAATTTTATACTTATTGGTAGGAGCACGAAATTAATTTATAGACATTCCATAACTACTTTAAAAATTAATCCTTTATGTTTCAGTAAATTTGTACTTTTCAAGTTGAATTTTCTCTGAAATGAAACATCCATTTTTTATTTATAAAATATAGCAATATGTCTATTTGGATGTTCCATTTGTCCTTTTAAAAAGAAATAGTAAAGACAAATGAAACACAGCTTTCTTTTAATTTTTCTTCTTCTAACGGTTACCTCATGCCAGTTTTTTGAGACTGAAAAGGTTTCTTCAGAATCTATATATAAAGAAGAAATTAAAACAATAGATTGGAAAGATGTAGATCGATATCCTTCTTTTTCTAACTGTGAAAATGAGTTGGAGAAGCCGGAGCAAAAAGATTGTTTTATAAACACTATAAGCTCACAATTATATAAGTCTATAAACCACGAAGGAATTATTGCTTCTCGGGATATTTATGATACGGTACGTGTTAATTTCCAAGTGAGTAGTGCTGGAGAACTTACTATTGTAAATATTAAAATGGACTCTTTACTTCAACGCGAATTTCCAAAATTAGAAACTTGGATATTAGAAAGTGTCGATTCACTACGTCCCGTTGCCCCTGCATTTAAAAGAGGTATTCCTGTAAGAACTCAATTTACCTTACCTGTAATTATTAAAACTAATTAATTACAAACTAAACTTATACCCAACAGTAAAGTCTATTGGAAAGTTTCCGTTATTTTCTACGTTTAGTCCTACTATATCGTTGTAGTTAAAAGTAATGTAATTCTTCCCAACTTTGTAGTCTGCTCCAATGCCAAAGGTAATAGGAGCGTTAAAATCGCTTCCAGAATTTGTTTCGTTTATAATCATTGGTGGATTAGTTTCTATTACATAAGTTATTTCTTTGGTAGAATAAGTAAATGAAGCTAGTTTACAATTCACAAAGGCGTCAAACTTTGATGTTTTTACAAACTTAAATCGGTAGTTTAATGAAAGTTGAGAAGCTGAGTATTTGTGATCGCTACTTTCAAAAGTTTGCTTAAATCGGAATACTAATGCGTGTCTTTTTAATTTCACTTCTTCAAATATTTCAAAATCAACACCTACCACAGGATGAAGGGCGTCGTTTATGTTATTTGTAAAAACACTGTTTGAAACTCCAGCAAAACCTCCAAGTCTTAACTGTATATTGGTATTTGTCTTTTCATCTGTAAAATTTGGATCAATTTTTTGATTGTATTCCACAAAAAAGTTGTGCAGGCTTGATAGGTTAAACTTTAAACTTTCGGTATCTATTCCACTTCCTTTGGTTTTTTCTGCTAAAACAACTTTGTATTCTTCTTGATAATCACCATCAACTTTAGTGTTTTTTAGTTCAACCACTTCTACATTTTGCTTTAAAAAATACCTGTAATTTCCATCAAAAGTATTCCAAAGTAAAGTCAAGGGACCTTCAACCTCAGTTTTTAAAGTATACGTTTGGCCGTCAACATTATAATTTTGTTGGGCGGATAGTGATTGTATAGAAATGAGGAAAAATAAAATGAAAATTGTAGCAAACGATTTCATACCTGGAAGTTTTAGTAATGCTAAGGTATAGAATATATTGATAATTTAAATTTTGTATTAAAATTTTTGATTATTAAAAGTTTTAGGTGAATCGCTGTTGTTTTGTCAATACTTCCTGCTTAATTATCTATATCAAAGACCTTCTTCAACGTCTAATCGAGTACAGTCTAGTGTAGTTTATATCCCTCGTAAACTAATTTTAAAACTCTCGTCCCTTCCAAGAGTAACTTCCTTTTAAACTTTTAATAACTACAATAGTCGTAACTAATGCATAAATAAATACTTGCGGAATTAGCCTCCAAAATGAAAGCTTAACATTAAAAAACTGCGCGGCTTGGTGAATTACAAAAAAATCTGTAGCAATTTTTAAGAAAATTAATATTAGATAAACTTCAAATTTTTGAGTGTTATAAACCATTAAAAACGGAATGGCTAAAATCAAAATATTTACACTAAAAACCAACAATCCCAAAAATGTTGAGGTCAAGTTTCCTTTTTTAGAAGTTTTTGAAGCCCAGCGCACACGCTGATTTATTATACCTTCCCAAGTTTGTTGAGGTTTTGTAAGTACAACACTATCTTTCGATTTCAAAAAGAGAATTTGTTCTGGAAATGCTCTTTTCATCTTTTCTAATAAAAAAACATCATCCCCACTAGCAATATGGTCGTTTCCTGAAAATCCATTTACTTGGGCAAAAGCAGTTTTGGAATACGCAAGGTTAGCTCCGTTGCTCAACAATGGATTTTTAAGTCCAAAACTTCCAATTGTAACAGCCTGTAAACTCAATCCGTCTAATTGCTGATAAACTTGGATAAGTTGCCCATCCGATTTGTAATTTACAGGTGCGCATACCATTACTGGCTTGGTTTCTTGTATAAAAGTATCAAGAGATTTTAACCAGTTTTTCGGTAACTCACAATCTGCATCAGTAGTAACAATCCATTCAAATTTAGAAGCTTCTATAGCAACCGTAATCGCGTCTTTTTTAGGGGAATTTGAAACGCGTTTATTTTGAATAAGTTTAATATCAATTTCACTTTCCTGTATAGCTTTTTGAATAATCGCTTCGGAAGAATCTTCTGATGCATCGTTTACAAATATGATTTCAAAAAGTGCTGAAGGGTAATTGAGTTTTTCTATAGAATTCAGCATTTCAACAAGGTTTTCCGCTTCATTTCTAAATGGAATAACCACACGAAAACCAGTTTTTGGAATGCCTTTCTTTTCAGAAAAAGTTTCAATTTTATTAAAACCAATTCTCAAGGCTATCATGCAAATGAAATAGCAAACAAATAAAATTATTAGCCCCCAAATCATCGGGTTGCAGGTTGATAAGTAACTACATAAAAGCTTCCTAAAAGTGAAGGCAGCACAAAATTAAAAAACCACATCGCCAGTACAGTGGGAAGTATTACAAGTTCTGATATTTCAGCAAATGAAAACAACCATACTGCCACACCACCGCGAATAACCACATCGAAAATAAAAAGTGTCGGTAGGATAGAAACTAGCAAATACATAGAAAATATTAGCAATATTGCTTCTATAAACGCAATGTCAGCGCCAAAAAAAAGCAGTAAACAATAAAACATCCCACTAAAAATAACATATCGAAAAATTGAAAAAACTATAGTTTTCAGTTTAATATGAAATGGGGTTTTTTTGAAAAACCGGATTGCCTTAGAATTGGTTAAGCGCTTATTTTTCTGTTTCTTTTTATTAAAATAATAGGCGATGGATGACAATGTAATGAGTCCTATTCCAAAATACAGAAATGAAGCAATAGAATAGTCGATTTTAAAATTCCGAAGGAAATAAAATAAACCAATCACCCCAAAAATCACCGTTGCCAACATTTGAGCGGTTCCTGACAAGAAGTTTAAAAAGAGTATTTTTTTTCTTTTTGATCTTTCAAAAAACATAGCTTTGGCACCATATTCTCCAACTCTATTAGGTGTTGCCAGTGAAACTGTTAGTGAAGCTAGACTTTGTTTCATTGCTGTTTTAAAATTAATCTCTTCTAGTGTTGAAACTAAAGTTTGCCATTTTAAGATTTCAAAAAACCAGTTTGCAGCTGTCAAACTTATAAATAAGCTTAAAAAATATATCGAGCTGCTTCCTTTCTGCTGAATTAAAGAAATAAAATCAACGAGATCTACTGTAGGGTTGTTCTTTAGTTTGTAAAAAATATATCCAAAGGTAATAACCAAGATCAAAGCTTTTGCTGAAGCAAGCAGATATTGTTTAGCTTTGTAGGATGCAGTAGTCATTAGGCTAAAATACAAAATGAATTTATTTGTCTCGTTCAGGGAGAGAGCTTATTCGTTTCTAAATATATATAAATATAGAAAGTCATCCTTATAAAGGTTAGGATTAAGATTTTCGGGATCTAACAAATGCAAACAGAAAAAATAATTTTAGGAATTGATCCAGGAACCACCATTATGGGGTTTGGGCTCATAAAGGTTGTGGGTAAAAAAATGGAGTTTCTTCAGCTTAATGAACTTCAATTAAAGAAATACGACGACCACTATGTAAAACTAAGATTGATTTTTGAACGCACTATCGAACTTATAGAAACGCATCACCCAGACGAGATAGCTATTGAAGCGCCCTTCTTTGGAAAGAACGTGCAGTCTATGTTGAAATTAGGTAGAGCTCAAGGTGTAGCAATGGCTGCAGGACTTTCAAGACAAATTCCCATTACCGAGTATTCCCCTAAAAAGATAAAAATGGCAATTACCGGAAACGGAAATGCTAGTAAAGAGCAAGTAGCTAAAATGCTTCAAAGTCTTTTAGGTTTAAAGGAACTTCCAAAAAATCTAGATAGTACCGACGGACTCGCAGCTGCAGTTTGTCATTTTTACAACTCTGGGAGAGTTGAGGTAGGAAAAAGTTATTCAGGTTGGGCCGCTTTTGTAAAACAGAATGAAGACAGAGTTAAATAGCAGCTAAGTAACTTTTACTATGCTTTTATTAGTGCTTAAGTATTTCGGCTCAACTTAAAACTTTCTAAGGCAACCTCGTTTTCCTACAAAAAACTCAATGGTTACTTTTCAGTAAAATCAATTCCTAGAAATCCAATCCTGAACAATATTTTCAATTTCTTTATTCTCTTGAAGTTTGATGATTTCGAGATCTACTTTTCTTTTTAAATCACTTTCAATAGGGAATATAAAACCATAATATTGAGGTTCGATTTTCTTCATACTTAAGATGAATTCATCTTTATCCTTCAGTTGAAAGATATATTCTAGAGGAATTTGGTCATAAATTAACGCATCAACCTTTTTGTTTAGCAACATTTCATATCCTTCAGAAACGGAATGCACGGCTATAGGAGTACCATCTACATTACTCACTCTGTCCATTATTTTTTTATAATTCGGAACGGCTACCTTTTTGCCTTCTAAATGCTGTATGCTAGTAATGGTTTTATCTTGCTGAACAGTTGTAAGGGATAGGGTAGTTGCAATTCCCGCAACAAATGAAGTAGCTAAAATCAATGAAATAATCATCCAAGCTCCCATTACAAATCGTCCTGCAGGAGTTCGAGGTGCATAATCGCCATAACCAACAGTTGTCATGGTTACAATCGCTAACCATACTCCAGAACCAATACCTTTATAAAATTTATCGCCGTAGTCTTCCTTGTATTTTCTACCTTCTACTATCCAAAATAAAAATCCAACTATGCTAAGTACCAGTAATAAACCCAGAACACCGTAAAGAAATGTTTTGGAAAAAATAGGCCTTACCTTGTCCCAAAATGTTTGCTCTATAATCGGTGCTAGAATTGCCATTTCGGTATTGTAATACGGTTGAGAAAATGATACTTCTTCAGCTCGTTCTTTATTTATGGTTGTTGGCCCAATTAGAATATCAACTTCATTGTTTTTAGTCGCTGCAATACCCTCTTCGGTTGAGGAAAACTCCTTAAATGTGTATTTCAACTGAAGATCGTAGGCTATTTCTTTCCAAATATCAAATACAATACCCTCTTCTTTTTGATCGTGCATTACAAAAGGAGTTGAACCAGTATAGCCTACTCGAATAACTTTTTCATCTGTTTGTCCAAAAGAAATTATAGAACATAAAAGAAAAATGAATAAAATAATTCGAGACATATTTTAGGTTTTTTAATGAGTTGAGGTTCGGAAATTAAAGTGATGAATGCTTATTGCGGTAAAAATAATAACTAATTTTGAGGACTTATGAAGTTTTGAGCTTTTTAATGTCGCAATCCCCTTTAAAATATGGAGAATATTTCAGAAAATGATGTAATAAGTAATAAAGGTTTTGGCATATATATACATATCCCATTTTGTAAACAAGCCTGCCATTACTGCGACTTTCACTTTTCAACTTCTTTGAAGAAAAAGGGAGAGCTAATTGCTGCGCTCTGTCAAGAATTAATACTTCGAAAAGATGAAGTGCAGGGGGTAGTAGAAACTATTTATTTTGGTGGTGGAACCCCGAGTTTACTTTCTTCGGAAGAATTGCAGCAGATTTTTGAAACGATTTTTAAAAACTACAAAGTTTCTGAAAACCCAGAAATCACCCTAGAAGCAAACCCTGATGATATGCTGTCTGTTCAATCGCAGTCGAGAACTATTTTTGAAAACTATAGAGTTCTTGGAATTAACCGCCTCAGCATAGGGATTCAATCGTTTTTTGAAGAAGATTTAAAACTAATGAACCGCGCCCACAACGCTACCGAAGCGTTAGATTGTATTAAGGAAGCTCAAAAGTATTTTGAGAATATCAGTATCGATTTAATTTATGGAATTCCAGGGATGTCTAATGAGCGTTGGATTGAAAATTTAAATATTGCTCTCGACCTCAATGTGCCACACTTGTCGTGTTATGCTCTTACGGTAGAACCACGAACTGCCCTAAAAAAGTTTATCGATAAAGGAATAATCCCAGCTGTAGATGAAGAAGTGGCAAAGCAGCATTACGAAATTTTAGTAGATGAAACAGAAAAGGCAGGATTTGATAATTATGAGTTTTCAAATTTTGGAAGAGAAGGATTTCACTCTAAAAACAATACTGCCTACTGGGAAGGAAAGCCCTATCTAGGAATCGGCCCTTCAGCACATAGCTATAACGGAAAATCTCGTAGCTGGAATGTGGCCAATAATACGAAATACATAAAAAGTATAGCGGAAGGAATTCTCCCTTTTGAAATGGAAAATCTTTCAAAAGAAGATAGATATAATGAATATATAATGACTGGCTTGCGTACCAAAAAAGGAGTTTCCTTGCCTAAGGTTGAAAATGAATATGGAAAAGAATTTGCTGAATATCTTTTAAAACAAGCCGAAGATCATTTACACAACGAACTACTTATTTTAGAGAACCAAAGCTTGAAAGTTTCAAGAAAAGGGAAGTTTTTGAGCGATGGAATTGCAAGTGATTTGTTTTGGATATAAACTCTTAATCCAAACAGAATGTCAATACCAATTAGGTTTTAAAAATTGTATCTTTAGTTGATTAAATTCTGTGAGATTTATTTTTTCGGCTTTGTGTAATTTCAAAGCTTAAGAAAAACTTGACCGAATTGAGTTTTGCAAACTTGAAATTTAAATAATGAAGACTACTATTGAAATAAATAATCAAACTATAAATGTTGATCTCTCCAAGCCATTGGATATTTCACTGCCTATACAAGCCAATGAAGAAAATCCACTAGCTTGGTACTTAACCGAACCTACTATAGAACCTGTGCAAATGGAAGACTGGGTAGGAAAAGTTTCTGAAGGAGCTTCGGTAAATTTTAATAATATTTATTTCAATCCCCACGGTCATGGAACACATACTGAAAGTTTTGGCCATATTTCAGAAGAATTCTATTCTGTAAACGATGCCTTAAAAACTTTCTTTTTTATAGCTGAAGTGATTTCTGTAAATACAACTGAAGTTGGAGAAGATGAAATAATTTTTGAAGAAACAATTCGCCAGGCTTTAAATAGGAAAACACCTGAGGCTATAGTGATTAGAACCTTACCAAACACTTCAGAAAAAAAAACGAAGCATTGGTCTAATACCAATTGGCCGTTTCTTCACGAGAAGGCAGCGCATTATCTTAGAGAAATCGGGGTAAAACACTTGTTAATAGATCTTCCTTCTGTAGATCAGGAAATGGACGAAGGGAAACTTTTGGCGCATAAAGCATTTTGGAATTATCCAGAAAACCCACGTAAAGATTGTACGATTACAGAATTAATATATGTTCCAGATTCAATTGTAGACGGTGAGTATTTGCTCAATTTACAGATGGCTTCATTTCACAACGATGCCTCCCCAAGCAAACCCGTTTTGTATAAAATCTATTAATTGAAAAAGTCATGCAATGACGCTAAGCGATTTAAATAATGCGTTATAATTATTGCTAATAATCGCTATTAACTTTAATAACTGTAATTTTGTTTTTAAACTATGTACTAGTTAAAACTTTAGATAAGTAAATAATCTTATGGAATATCTTTTTATAGGTTTGGCAGCTGGTGCCATTTTAGCTTACTTCCTTTTTGCGCGTTTTAGTGGTGTACGAAAACAAGAAAAAGTAAACACGCAATCTATAATCTTAATGGAGAAAATTCGCAGTGTTTGTAAATTCATTACAATTGAAGGCGATTTCTCTGAAATATTCTACTATGAGAATGTAAAAGACAAGTGGGTGAATCTTTTATTGGGTAAAAAGAAAGCTTTGGTCCTAATAGAAGCAAAAGCACATATTGGATTCGATCTTACCAAGGTGAAAATGAGAGCCGATACAGATAAAAAGACCATTATTTTAACAAATTTCCCACAGCCTGAACTACTTACTATTGAAACCGATTTTAAATATTACGATAAACGCGAAGGTTGGGCAAATCCATTTACAGCTAGCGATTTAACCGAAATTAATCAAGAAGCTAAAAAGCATATAGTAGACAAAATCCCTGAAACCGATTTGTTTAACGAAGCTTCTAAACAGGCTTTAGAAACTATTCAACTTATGGAAACACTAGTTGAAACAATTAACTGGAAATTGGATTACTCTGCGCTTTATGCTTTGGAAGATAAGCCTAAGCTTGAAAAATAAGTATTTAAAACTCCAAGCCTGCTAGGTTTAAAATTCCCCCTATGAATATAGAAGAGTTTAGAGAATACTGTCTCTCTAAAAAAGGAGTAACCGAATCTTTTCCTTTCGACGATAAAGCACTTGTTTTTAAAGTTATGGGGAAGATGTTTGCACTTACAGGTATCGATTCAATTCCCACTACAGCAAATTTAAAATGCGACCCCGAACGTGCTCTTGAATTACGGGAGGAATACGACGGATTAATTGTTCCTGGATATCATATGAGCAAAAAACATTGGAATACTTTGGAAATAGAAGGAAATTTGCCGCAGGATTTAATTATCGAGTTAATTGATCATTCATATAATTTAGTAGTAAAAGGACTTACCAAAAAACTTCAAGCAGAATTACAAAACCTAAAAGGTCATTCAGACTTGTAAGGTTTAAAATCCCTATAATGAACAAACCATCAGAATTTTATAAGCAACAGATTAAAATCTACACCGAGGAGTTGCAAAACTTAAAACGCAAACTCGCTATTTCCAGCAGTATTCGATTGCTGGTTTTTTTATTAGCGTGTTTTGGAGTTTATTTTTTCTTCGGAAACGGGAAAATAGTTGTTGCAATTATATTTTTTGCAATTATCACCTTTATCTATTTAGTTACTAAGCACAGCGCGTTGCAATATGAAAGAGACCTCAGAAAAGCATTGATAGCTCAAAATGAAACGGAATTAGAAGTTTTAAATAGAGCTTTTCATCATTTGCCTTCAGGAGAAAAGTATTTAAATCCTAACCATTTTTACAGTCAGGATATCGATCTTTTTGGACGTGGTTCTTTCTTTCAATATTTAAATAGAACAGCCCTTGAAAGCGGCTCAGACTATCTAGCTGAAATTTTCACCGAAAACAAGGTTGATGCTATTCCTGAAAAGCAAAAAGCTATTCAAGAAATAGCTGAGAAAGCTGAGTGGCGTCAACGTTTCTCAAGTATTGCTTCCCTAGTAAAAACTGAAGCCTCAGTAACCGATGTTACAAGTTGGTTGAAAGATTATAAAGCATTTGCGCCAAATTGGATTAAACCAGTTTCATTTGTTTTCACTGTTGTTTCTGTTGGGTTGTTTGTTTTAAATTACCTCGATTTACTCTCAGGTTATGTTACTGCTGGATGGTTTTTATTGGGTTTTATTCTTACTGGTATTTATGGGAAAAAAATAAATGAACTGTCATCTCGTACTTCCAAACTACAAAGCATTTTCGACCAATTTCATAAACTGATTTTAGAGATAGAAGATGAAGAATTTACTTCAGAAATACTTTCTAAGAAACGTAATTCTGTAATTGAGGCCGATACTAAAGCTTCAACTACCTTGAAAAAATTCTCTAGGTATTTGGATGTTTTAGAACAAGGGAATGTTATGCTTTTTGGTCCGATAATCAATGGATTTACACTTCGTAACCTTCGCCAATGCTATCATATTGAAGAATGGATTAAAGCACATAAATCGAGTGTTCCAGCTTGGTTTGAGGTTATCACGTTCTTCGATGCTTATAACAGTTTAGGGAACTTCGCGTTTAATCATCCTCATTATGTTTTCCCTGAAATTAACGATAGGGTTCCCGTTTTAAAAGTAAAAGGTGCTGGACATCCATTACTTGATGAATCGGTTATGGTTCGAAATGACATTTTAATAAATTCAGAAGAATTTTTTATTGTGACAGGAGCAAATATGGCAGGGAAAAGTACGTTTCTAAGAACGGTTTCGCTTCAAATAGTCATGGGAAATATGGGATTGCCTGTTTCTGCTGAAAAAGCTGAATACAATCCAATAAAACTCATCACAAGTATGCGAACTACCGATAGTTTAACAGATGATGAATCGTATTTCTTTAGTGAGTTAAAACGTTTAAAATTTATAGTTGACGAAATTAAAACCGACCGTTATTTTATCATTTTAGACGAGATTTTAAAAGGGACAAACAGTACAGATAAAGCTATTGGCTCTCGAAAGTTTGTTGAAAAACTTGTAGCGAGTAATTCTACAGGAATTATAGCAACCCACGATTTAAGTTTGTGTGCTGCAGCAGATGAATTGCCGGAAGTAAAAAATTACTTCTTCGATGCACGCATAGAAAACAACGAACTCTTTTTCGATTATACATTTAAACCTGGAATTTGTCAAAATATGAATGCTTCATTTTTGTTGAAGAAAATGGAGATAGTAGATTAGTTTTTTTATAATGGATTCAGTTACACAGATAGTTTTAGGAGCCGCAGTAGGTGAAGCAGTTTTAGGAAAAAAGATTGGAAACAAAGCTATGGCTTTGGGTGCAATTGCAGGTACAATACCCGATTTAGACGTGCTTTCAAGTCATTTTACCGATACAGTTAATGCTTTAGAAATCCACCGAGGGTTTACACACTCTATTATTTTTTCCATCGCTTTTGGATTGTTTTTCGCTTGGATGTGTACAAAATGGGATAAACGAGCCAGATTAAAAGAATGGTTTTTATTCTGGTTTATGTGTTTTGTTACTCATCCGTTGTTAGACGCACATACTACTTGGGGAACGCAACTTTTTTGGCCATTTGATATCCGATTGGCATTTAAAAACATATTTGTAATAGACCCGCTCTATACCTTGCCATTTCTAATATTTTTAATTTTGGCAATGCTTCAGAAAAGAGGAAGTATTAAAAGACAAAAGTTTAATAATCTAGGATTAATTGTGAGTAGTAGTTATATGGTAATTACCATAATCCTTAAAGGAATTACATATCTGAAGTTTGAAAACGCGCTGCAAGATCAAAATATTAATTACGTAGAATTGCAAACGAAGCCTAGCCCGTTTAATACAATTCTATGGACTGCAAATGTGGAAACTGAAGATGCTTTTCTAATTGGCGATTACTCTTTTTTTGATACCAAACCAATTCAATTCTTTTCGCACCCTAAAAATCACGAGGCACTTGGCGATTTAGCCAATGAAGACAAGGTAAAACAACTTATCAAAATCACCCAAGGTTGGTATACTGTTTCTGAAAAAGAAGACGGAATTTACCTTAACGATCTTCGTTTTGGGATGATGAGTGTAGATCAGAGTGTTGGGAAATTCGCTTTTAGTTTTCGTTTAGATAAGGTAGGTGATAAGGTTGTTGTTACTGAAGAGCCAAAGGATAGGAGTGAAGCTAAAAGACTTCTTTCAGATCTTTGGGAACGAATAAAGGGAAGTTAACAACTCATATCGGCTACAATTCTCCACTCGCCATCAATCTTTTTGAAGATAATTAAGAAAACACCATTTGCATTGCCCATTTTTCGAACCAAATGGTATTGTCCCATCACGTGATAGGAGTTTTCTTCAATTTTGCTGATTGCATCGATTGTGAAATTTAAGGTTCCCGTATGTTCTTTCGTAGGATAGGACTTTTTGTAGTTGCTTAATGTTTTTCGCCACCCATTTGTAAGGCCGCTACTCCCGTAAAACTTCAAAGAATCACTTATCCAATAGCCTTGCATATAACCTTCTAAGTCGAATTGATTCCAGGCTTTTTCTTGTGATTTTAATACCGAAAGAATAGCTTCTTTATCAGAAACTTCTGTTTGGGAAACAGCAGTTAATGTTGTAATTAAGCAGAAAAGTAGAAGTATTTTTTTCATAATCGAGGGTTTTGACAAAGAGTTCATTTATTAAAATTTCAATGGTTTCTGAGTGTAGCCGAAGGACATATAATCTTCACCAAAAACAGTATTCAGTCTAAAAATAAGCTCTTCTGCATTCTTTTTACTAAAAACAATTGGCGGTTTTATTTTTAAAACATTGTGGTCTGGGCCATCAATACTCATTAAAATCCCAAATTGTTTCATTCTATTTGCCAAATAAGAAGCCTGGTCAGGCAATGGGTTTTTATGTGAATCATTTAATTCGAAGCCTAAAAACAGTCCTTCCCCACGCACATCGCCAATTATTGGAAATTGTTTCTGTAATCTTTTTAATTCAGTTTTTAAAAACTCACCAACTTCCAAAGCATTTTGTTGAAGGTTTTCGTCTTCGATAATTTCTAAAACAGTGCGACCAATGGCACAAGAAACAGGATTACCACCAAAGGTGTTGAAGTATTCCATACCTGTATTAAATTTTTCTGCAACTTCTTTTGTACAAGCTACAACTGCTAAAGGGTGCCCATTTCCTGCAGGTTTTCCCATAGTAACGATATCTGGTTTAACATCGTATAGCTCAAATGCCCAAAAGGTTTTTCCCATTCGTCCGAAACCTGTTTGTACTTCATCGGCTATGCAAATACCACCAGCTTCGTGAACGTGTTTGTAAACTTCTTTGAAATAATCTTTAGGAGGAACAATTTGTCCGCCACAACTTATAAGTGTTTCCCCAATAAACCCTGCAATTCCCTTCCCTTCTGCTTTTAAAGTTTCAATAATTTCCTTGGCGTGTTGGGCATAATCTACACCGCAGTTATCTCCAGAATATTTCCCGCGGTATGAATCGGGCAGTGGTAAAATATGTGTAGTCTCAGGTTTTGGGAAACCACCTTCACCTTCAAACTTATAAGAACTCACATCCATCACAGCGTTAGTATTTCCGTGGTATCCGACTTCAATGGCTAAAATATCTTTATTGCCAGTTACCGTTTTCGCCATTCGCAGAGCAAGTTCATTTGCTTCGCTACCAGAATTTACAATATGAATCACCGATAGATGTTCTGGAAGCTTTTTCAGCAGTGCTTCAGCGTAAGCTATAATTTCTTTGTGTAGATAGCGGGTGTTTGTGTTTAAAACGGCCATTTGTCTTTGCCCCGCCGAAACTACTTTTGGATGCTGATGTCCAACGTGGTTTACATTATTTACGGTGTCTAGATATTTTCTTCCTTCAATATCTATCAAATAAACGCCTTCACCGCGTACAATATGCAATGGTTTGTCATACGAAAGACTCAAGCCTTTCCCAAGATGATCTTTTCTGAATTCAATCATACTTTCTTCTGAAAGCTCTTCCTCTAAATTCTCAAGTTCTTCTTTAAATATCAGATTCGGATTAGGGCAGATGCTTTTCCAAACATCAACTTTTGCCGGTAACGCAACGCCGTTGAAGTTTTCATTATTCCCTAAAAGATCCAAAATAATTTGAAAATGCAAGTGCGGCGCCCAGTTTCCGTTTTCACTTGGAGAGCCAATATAGGCTATAAGATCACCCTGTTTTACAATTTGTCCAGGTTTTAAAATATTAAGAGAACTCAGCGTTAAGTGCCCATAAAGTGTGTAAAATGAATCCCCTTCAAAACTATGTTCTAAGATTATCATAGGGCCATAATCCTTATCGTAATTATTGTGGTGGATTACTTTTACAATAGCGTCAAAAGGTGCGTGAACTGGTGTTTCTGCCGGCACCCAGAAATCAGTTCCCAAATGTACGGTGCGATACTCAGGGCCATTATTACCTTCACTTTTAAAAGCGTCGGTTGTGTAGAAAGGTCGAGTTTCTAAATAGCCATTTAAGAGTATGGTTTTTGGGTGGTGTTTCTGAAATTGCTTTAGTTTAAATTCTGAAACTTCAGGATCGTTGTATTCTGAAATATTTCCTAGTAAAGTACTGCCAACACTCATATCTAAGTTCACTATTTTTTCTGAAGTGACAGTGGGAAATATAGTTTTCAAGGAAATTTGATTGCTTTTCGCCCAAATTTCAAACTTTTCTTCTAATGGATGTGCTGAGTATCCACAAGCATTTCGGAAAGAATAATATGCAAAACTCTCATTTACTTTAAACCATTTCAGAAGTAAATTCTGAGCAGGTTTTTCGCTTATAACATAGTATTCATCGTCTGGAAATTCTTCTTTTTTAATGGAGGCATTGGTAAGTGTTGTAGCCAAACGCATTCCAACCAAAGTATAAAGACATTTTAATTCGTCTTCAGAAAAGCTATAGTTTTTGTTATAACCTTTCACTATATCTAAAGCTGCAGAAAGCGGGTCAGGAATTTCTGTAATCGCATAGGCTAAAGTTATGGCGAGATCATTTACGGTTTGAGTAAAAACTGAATCTCCAAAATCTATTAACCCTGAAATCTTTGGTTCTGCTAAATCAGAAGTAACCAAGATGTTGTAATCGTTTAAATCATTGTGTATAATGCTCTTCGGAATATTTTTATAAACAGGCTGAATCTCTAAAAACCTATTTTGAAAGTGTTGAATCGCTTCTTTTTCTTCTCCATGGAAACGATTAATATGTTTGTTTGTCCAATTTGAATTCGCTAAATCCCATTCCAATTCTCTATGAGCTGAGGTGTTTTTGAAGTCTTGTAAAGCTTTAGTTAAACTTCCTGCTGCTTCACCTAAATTAGTTCTTAAGTGTTCAGTTTTAGGATTGACATCCGCCCAAATACGGCCAGGAAGCCAAGAGAGTAATCGTGCGGTTTTCCCAATTGAAAGTGCTACAAGGGAATTGCCATCTTCAGAGTTAAGAACTTTTGAAGTTTTAAAAGTCAGGTTTTTGGTTGAAAGGTGGCTTAATATTTCATTCTGAAAATTTAGTAACGCATTGTTTTCTTCAGAAGAAATTTTTAAAAGATATTTCTCTTCTGTATTTGTTTCTAACAGAAAATTTTCATCCTCATAACCATCTAGCTTAAGAGCTTCAGCAGTTATTTTAAAATGTTTTTGAGCGATTTGGGAAGCTTCTTGAGCAGTGATTTTAGACATAGCTTTATTGGAGTGTTATAGTAACAAATTTACTTAAAAATGAAGTCTCTTAAAGCTCAACGGCTAGGTATAATTTTAGAATTATTTGTAATCCGAATTAATTTATGTTATAATGTCAGCTTTAAATTTTATAAAAGCAGTCTAAGGAAATCGTTTTTAGACAGCTTTTCAGAAGCACTTAAAAGATTTAAGTGAAACGAATCTTCATAAATTTAAATCTCTAATTATTTAATAAACCATTTATATATGTCGATTAAAGTTACTCGTAAGGACAGCACTTCAACATTTCTTGGTCTAGTAGTTAACAAAACAGTATTTTTTTCTGCCATTGCCGTTGTGATTTTTAGTGTTGGGTTTACTCTTATTTTTGAAGATGAAGCCGAACACTATTTTGGAATAGCTCAAACTGCAGTATCTGCACACGGTGGGTGGATTTACACTTTAGCGGTAAACTTATTTATAGTTTTTTGCTTGTACATGGCTTTTAGTAAATTCGGGAAAATCCGAATTGGAGGTAAAAAGGCGAAGCCAGAATTTAGTTTATGGGCTTGGTTCGCGATGTTGTTTAGTGCAGGGATAGGAAATGGATTAGTGCTTTTTAGCATTGCCGACCCTGTTCGAGATTATCTTTCTCCGCCGCGTTTAGCAGGAGAAGAGCCATCTCTTATTGCACAAGAAGCGATCAACTTTTCATTTTTACATCACGGAATTCACGGGTGGGCAATTTATTCGGTTGTAGGGCTTTCGTTAGCTTATTTCACCTTTAATAGAAAGATGCCCTTAACACTGCGCTCGGCATTCTATCCGCTATTAGGGAATAGAATTCACGGATGGATGGGAGATGTAATTGATATAATGGCGGTGATTACCACACTTTTTGGTCTAGCAACAACAATAGGTTTTGGTGTAGGGCAAATTAACTCCGGACTAACACACGTTTTTGGGGTTCCAAGTTCGTTGTTCTATCAAATAATTATAATTGTAGGAGTGACATTAGCAGCTACAATCTCTGCTTTTAGTGGTGTAAACAAAGGGGTGCAAATACTTAGTAAGCTTAACGTAAGAGTAGCATCGGCTATATTTTTATTGGTATTAATTTTAGGGCCAACTACATTTATCTTTAAATCATATATTCAGAACCTTGGGAGTTACTTAGTTCACTTTATCGATATGTCCACTTGGACGGAAGCACTTCGCGGAACCGATTGGCAAAAAATGCGAACTATAATGTATTGGGGTTGGTGGATATCTTGGTCGCCATTCGTAGGAACTTTTATCGCTCGTATTTCTAAAGGTAGAACTATAAAAGAATTTATTCTATGTGTTTTAATATTACCAGCACTGGTTACATTCTTGTGGTTTAGTGCATTTGGAGGAATTACAATGCGTGATATTTTGTTAGGAGACACAGCTATGATTGCCGCTGTAAACGATAATATATCGACTGCACTTTATGTGTTTTTCGATAAGTTCCCAATAGCAATTGTATTAAAGTCGCTTGGTGTAGTTCTAATTTGTAGCTTTATTATTACTTCAGCCGATTCAGGAGCAATTGTGGTAAATAGTATTACTTCAGGAGGTAAATTAAATACGCCATCTTTTCAAAGAGTAATTTGGGCGGTAGCTACTGGAGTAATTGCTGGTGTATTGATGTATGGAGGAGGTTTGGATGCGCTGCAAACGGTGGTTACAATTTCAGGGTTGCCCTTTGCAATTCTTCTTGTTATGATGTGTTTTTCATTGTATAGAGGAATAAATGAAGATTATGATAAAGCCGAGCGAAAAGAAAAACTTTTAGAAAGAGAAAGTTATCGCAAAAACATACTCAATTTGGTAAATGAAGAACGTGAAGAGAAAAACCTAGAGAAGATTGATATTGAATCTCAACCGAAGAAAAAACCACACACAACAGATTTATAAACAAATTTTCACATAATAGTTACACGAGAAAGATGACACAGAAAATAAATTTAGAGAACAACTTGAGGTTGATGGTTGCTTTGGATCTTACTGAAATGGATCCTATTTTGTTGCAATACGTGAATTTCCTTTGTGAAGTGTGGAATATTGAACATTTGTATTTTACACATAATATAAAGCAGTATAAATTATACGATTTATATGACGAATTTCTTGAAGAAGGAATAACCTTAGAAGATATTGTAGATCGAGGTTTACAAAAAACTATCGATAAGTATTATACGGCATCTGTACCTAATACCGTTTTAATAACTACTGATGATTATACTGAAAGTATCTTAAGTCACCTGGCTAAAGAATACAAAATTGATATAATGGTAGTTGGTAATAAAGATGAACTACAAGGTACTGGAGCTTTAAACCAGAAGCTAGTAAGAATGCTTGATGCTAATGTATTACTAGTTCCTGAAGAAGCTAAACACGAAATGAATAATGTGTTGGTGCCTACCGATTTTAGTTCGGCTTCTGCCCGATGTTTTGCTGTTGCAGGTAGTTTGGTGGAGCGCTCAGAGGGAAAAATTGAAGGACTACACGTTTATAATATTCCTTCATTTTTCTTTCCTTACATCAATTCGGAAAAGGCTATTGATAAAACTAAGAATCACCTAAAGGATAAAGTGAAGCAATTCAGAAAAAAATATAAAATATCAGAAAATATTCCTTTTAAATATATTGATAGAGAAGGGTATTCGGTTGTTGAAGCTATTGAACTTCACGCAGAAAAAACGGATGCAGATATCGTTGTAGTTTCTGCAAGAGGAGGAAGTAATATCACGTCATTATTTGTTGGAAGTGTCACAAATGACCTGTTAATTAGAAATAGGAAAATGCCTTTATTGGTTATAAGATAATAGTGTTAACTTCAGCAGAAGTTGTTAAAGAAAAGCCTCTCTAAGAAATTCCTTGAGAGGCTTTTTTGTTTGTGATATTTTATGTTTCCTGCCTATTCAGTTATTTGTTTTCCTTTCTTTCTATGAAGACGAATCTTCAGTTGAAGTAAAATAACCATAGCTATAAAGGAAACGGCCATAATGATAAACAACATACCTAATTCTGGTTTTATTGAAGCCAAATCTCCGTTATAAAATGCAACTTTTCTAAAGCCGCTTAAAAATTGAGTAAGAGGAATAAACTGCGCAATATTGGTAATTGCGTCTGGAATAGCCATAGTTGGCCAAGTAAAACCACTTAAAATAAATGCGGGTGTAGAAATTACCATTAAAAGTTCAGTGGCTTTTAACTGACTAGGTATTGCAATTGAAAATAACATTCCAATAAAGATCGATGCAAAAGTTAATAGTACAACTAGTACAAACATCGGAAAGTTAAATATGTTGATGTCCACATTAAAATATGGGAAAAACAATGCTACAACCAACCAGATGAAAGGAAGCATTATTAAAAATGGAGTGGTTTTTAGCGCGATGAGATAAAGAGAAGATTTACTTTCTTTTACCAAAGTTCCAAAGTAGCCATCCTCAAAATCTCTTGAGAAAACCAAAGCCATTGCTAAGAAAATAATCTGCTGCATAATACCACCCAATAAACCAGGTAGCATAAAAGTTACATAGTTACCAGTGGAGTTATACAGTTTATTGATATTAATCTTGAAGCTTTCATAAGAGGCTTTAGCTTGGGCTGGGTGCATCCCTTGTTTTTTCAAACCTTCTATTTCCATTCCGGCATTTAGCGTCAGTAAAACTGCTTGAATGTGATTACTAGCGGTGTTGGCGTTTAAGATGTTCGCCATATTTAAATCTACGCGTATTTCTGGATGTTTTTTCTGGAATACATCTGCTTCAAAATTACTTGGTAGCGTAATGACAGCTGCATATTGCTGCGTCGGCATTTCATCGATTAGATTTCCTGCGGTATAACGTACATCGCTCACCAATAAACCTTCGTTATCTCCAAATGCATCTATAATCTTGTCTGAAGTAGGGCTGCGATCTTGATCTATAATCACTATTGGTAAATCTACAACTTTGGCTTGTTGGTATACATAGCCAAATAAAATACCATATAGAACAGGGGCTCCAAAAAAGATAGCAAGCAGTACATCGTTTGCGAAAATACGCTTGAATTCAATTCGAAGAAGTCTTATAAATTTATTCATAATTTAGTTTTTCATTAGACAAAGACGATAGGACTTAAAACGTTGGATTAGTTCGTGTATATCAATCTTGTATTTGATTTATGACCTACCTTTTGGCTCTAAGTCACTCCTTGAAAAGCTTATTATTTAATAAGCATTGTTGCATTTAAATAAAACGTCTTGTCTTCAATATTTCCAGTTGGAACTACTTTCAATTCATAAATAGACTCGTCCAATCCATATAAAGGTGCTGTACTAGTAATGTTTGCATATTGAGCAAGTTGATTAATAGCAGTAATTTCAGCTTGAATAACTTCTTCAGTGTAAGGGTTTTCTATAGTTAGCTTTTGGCCTAGTCTATAATCGTATATTTTAGATTCTGGAATAGTAAATCTGAAATAAACACTATTCTTTTTATAGCCATTAAACAAAGAATATCCTGGCGTTAATAATTCACCTTCTTCTAGGCTAATGGTTTCAACAGACATATCTACAGGAGCGATTAAATATTTTTCGTTGACTGCGGAAGCTACTTCTTCTTTAGCACCCAAAGCTCTATCTAGTTGTCCTTGGGCTTGTTCTATTTGTTCGGCGCGAGCTCCTTTTCGCACTTCGGTGCGTTTAGCTTCTAATGCTTCTACTTGTGCCTGTGCCATTGAAAGTTTCATTTTTACTTCATCAAACTGCTGTTGGCTCACTAGTGAATCTTTGTACATATTTTCTAATCGGTTGTACGATTCTTGAGCAAATTTTAATTGTGCTTTCCCTGAGTTTAATTGTTGCTCTATCTGACTTAATTGTTCTGTGGTAGCCCCGTTATAGGCCATGTTTAATTGTCCCTGAGCTGCTGTAATTGCACCTTCAGCTTGCATCATTTTAGCACCTACTTCTGGAATATCGATAAAGGCTAGGGTGTCACCCTTTTTTACATCCTGGCCTTCACTAACATATATTTTTGATATTCTTCCTCCTAGTTTACTACTTAGGGAGATAGTTTCAAATTTTACTTTTCCTCTTTCTGTGGTTATTTTATCATCACCACAAGAGCTTAAAGCTAACAAGGAAACAAGTGCGACTAATATGGTTTTAGTTGATTTCATCTTTATAATTTCTTTTAATCTATAATTTTATTGTAGGTTGGTTTTGTTGTCTTAAATTCATCAATTTAATTCTAAAGAAATCCATTTCTCGACAACTTTAATATTTTAAAACTCCTTTGGCGTGAAGCAATTCTGTTACTGCTCTTCGCTGATCAAAAAGTGATTCTTGTAATTTAAAGTTCGCCTTTTCTAAATCGGTTAAAGCATCCAAAACATCATTTATAGAAGCTAAGTCGTTTTTGTATTGTTTATTTACCATTTCGTAAGTATCGGAAGCTAATTCAATTTCCTTTTCTACAATTTTTGAATTCTGTAAAGTTGATTGATAAGCTTGTTCAGCTTTTACAATACTCAAGTCGATTAACTCTTCGGCTTCTTCAATTCGTTCTCTATAAATTTCACTTTCTATTTTTGATTTCTTAGCTTTTATACTTGATTGAGTTCCGTCAAAAATATTCCATTGTATTCCAACACCTACATACCATTTAGGGTCTAAAAGCGATAGGTATTCTTCAATAAATTCGTAGTGACCTTTTAATGCAACTTTCGGAATAAAATGGCTTTTTTCCATTTTGGATTTATAAAGTGTTGCCTGCTCAGCTTCTTCTAATGCTTTAATTTCATTTCGCTTTTCAGTATTAGAAGTTGCACTCAAGCTAAAAGACTCCAGCTTTGGTCTTAATAATTTTAAATTATCTCTGCTTTCGCCTGTAAGTTGGTGTAGGGCTTCAATTAAAAGAGTTTTGTTATGTTTGAATTCTAATTTTTTACCTTCTAACTGCTGTTGTGCTAATTCAATTTTCTTTCTTCCGATAGGGGTGGCAAGACCATTTTCAATTGCTTTTCGCACATAATGCTCTTGTTCGTTTAGGTAGTTTTCGGAAGTGTTTAATACTTTCTCCGAAGCATAAACCAAAGCAAGCTTATCATAGGTTTCAATAATTTTAAGAGCGAGCTTGTCTTTTTCTGCCATTCCCAAATAGTTTAGCGAAGACTCTTTGTGTTTACTCGCTTTAATTGCGTTGCTTGCTTCAAAGCCGCTAAAGAGAACCCAATCAACGTCAACAGATGTCTTTAAAATATTTTTATCCTGAAGATTTGGGGTTTCTTTTAAAGGAATTCCATCAGGAAAAGGCGCGTTAAAAGGCAATCCCGCTCCTTCTTTAATAAGAAGTTTTTGCGTTGCAACTAAGAGGTTTTGAGTGTCTTCGTCAAAAGTGATATCATCATTCAAGCGAGTGTAGCTACCATTCAATGTAACTTTTGGAATGAATACCGATTTCGCTAGTTGTTGATCTAATTTTGCTTGCTGTGCCTCAAGTGATTTAATATTCACAGTTTGGCTTTTATCTAAACCTTTTTTAATAAGGTCTTGCAAAACAGGATCTAATTCCTGTGAAAAACTTAAATTAGAAAACAATCCAATAATACTGATACATAGGAAATTGAATATGCCTTTTTTGATTTGCATTTATAACGGTTTTATAATTTCGTTGCAAATTTATAGCAATTAGAGGAGGTTTCCTTTGACCTAAGTCAAAAAAGTATATCTAAAATATTTTAAAAATCAGAGACTTAGGGAAAAATGTTATTCGAATCTTAACTAATTACGAGCTAGAATAAAATATTTAGATTGTAATGATATGTTGTCTATTATTTAAAAAAGGTAAGGTTTCTTATCCTCTACGAATGCGGCTTAGCGTTTCTGAAGTCATTCCAAGATAAGAGGCTATATACCCTAAAGGTACGTGATGGGAAATATCTGGAAATTCTGCCAACATATATTCATAGCGTTCACGAGCGGACTGAAACTGAATAGCGTTAAGCTTGTTGACTACTTTTGTAAGCATTTCAATTGAAGCTAATCTTCCCAGCTGTTCCATTTTGTGGTATTTTGAAAACAACAGATCCATTTTTTCTTTGGGAATTGAATAAACAACAGAATCTTCTAGAGTTTCTAAATAATACAAACTCGGTCGCTGTTGGAAAAAACTATCTACGCTACTCATAAACTTACCTACACTAAAAAACCATTGCGTTATTTCCTTGCCATCTTCTTTTAGATAGTAACTTCTTACCATCCCTTTTTTTATGTAATAAAGTTTTTTACAAACCTGGCCTTGCTCAATCAAAAGTGTGTTTTTAGTAATGAATTCTTCTTCAAAATGCGATGTAATATCTTTGAGCTCGTCTGAATCGAAAGGAGTAAGTGAAAGTAAAAAGTCTGATAATTCCATTTAGGGATATAAAAGTTATTTCCAAATATATCGAAAATTGATGGAGAAAAGGAAGATGAATTATAGAGATAATGGGATATGTACGGGTGCCTTAATTTTTTAAAAATAATCTAAGTGTTGTGATTTCTGTCTTTACGATTTTTAGAGAAAAAAATGAGGAGTGCAAATGTTAATAAAATGCCACCTATCCACCACCAAATATGATTTGAGTTTCCTTGTAATTCAATAGGAGTTGTATCTCCAATTAACACTAATCCAGCCCAATATTGTGGTGCTGCACCTCGACCTTCCACGCTAAAGAGGTATTGTATTTTTGCCTTTTTTAGTGCTTCATCCTTTGGAAGTCCTTGAGCGAGATATTCATAAAAATATTCTACAATTTGGGTGCTAGATACTTCATCGATATTCCATAAACTTGTTAGGATACTTTCACTTCCGGCATAATTAAATGCGTGTGCAAGCGAAATTGCGCCTTCACCAGATTGATAGATAGATTTTCCTGTTTCACACGCTGTTAATATGGCAAGGTTCGATGAAAGATTAGTGTTGTAAATTTCATAAGCATAAAGTGAATTCTCATCTAAGGCTAGATTTTCTCCTTTACGCTTGGCAAACACTAATCTACTGAGTTCAGGGGTAATATTGTCGGATTCAGCGTGAGTTCCGATGTGTATTATTTTATGTTCTTTAGCATTATTGATAAACAAGGTTTTGCTAGCGTTTTCATTCATGAAATAATTTCCTTTGAAAACTTTCGCGTATTGCTTCACTAAATTTTCACTAAAAGGTTGAGGTAGAAGTGTTAGGTATGATTTATCCAGTTTCATCGAATCTTGTAAGCCAAGTAGATATTCTTGTTTCATATTCTTATTGAATCCTGGCGCAAAACCGACATAATTCTCGTTATAATCCATAACTTTTCTGTTGTCCTTATAGAGCAAAAGACTGAAGTTGTATGAAATATCATACTTTGCTAAAAGACTATTTGTGGTGAACTCTTTAAAGCTTTTTATAGGTGCGGGCGTCAACATTTCGAAGCTAATATTAAACAACTCCCTATCTGGAATTACAACCACTTTTTTAGTTTTAATGCTTTCTTCCAAAGGCTGCCAAAGCATTTTGTATAGATCGTGAAGCAATGCACTTTTTTTCTCCAATGAAAAATCTTCAACTTTCAATTCTTTTATCTTCGACTCAAGAGTTGAATTGTTTAAAGGGAAAATATTTTTTTTAGATCGTGAAACCACAAATGCATTTAGTTTGTCTTCAATGAAAAGGTAGCGGATTACAGTAGTGTTTTCAGGTATCTTTTCTTGTAAATCTTTTATTGGTTCTTCTAGTGTTTCATATCTCATTTTATAATATGCAGGATAGTCCTTTTGTAGTTTTTTCATAAAAAGTTCCCACTTTTCAGACGCCGAAATATAAGCGTTTACGTCTCCATTATTTTTCTCTAATGTCTTTGAAATATCACTTTTAAGTAGTTTTTCCTTTTCAATAATTTCATTCGGGACATTTTTAAAAGCAATATTATCGCGAATGTTTAATCGTGAACGAATGCGATTGTAAATTGCAGATTCATGAAGTGAAATAGCTTGATCTAGATAAGAATCATCCTTAGTGTCTTGGTAAAGCTCTAGTAGAATCTTCTTTGCGAAATTGAAGAGTTCGTTGTTTTCTTTATTCAGAATAGTTAAATCGTCATAGTTATTAACAACTTTTTTACGTTGGTCTAAAATTGATATTGCTTTGTTGAGTTCACTTGCATACTGTTTTAGGTCTGCCGTTGTTCTATTTTCTGATAGATGGTATTTAGAGGCTACGTTGGTAAGAATAGCAGTAGGTTTTCGATACTGTATAACAATAGAGTCGGTCGTGCCCATTTCTTCTGCCTTATTGAAAAGGTTAAACGCTATGGCTTTGTCGCTATACTCTAAGGATTTTTTATAATTTTTTAATTTGAAATGTACTATAGCCAAGTTTTGAATCTGGAAAAACTCTTGCAATGTGTTTTTCAAACTATTATTCTGGGAATACTCATAAGCTTCTTCTGCTGCCGAAATAGCCTTGTCCTTTTCTCCTGTTTTCACATAAAACTTAGACAAGTGAATAAACCGATCCAAATCATCCACAGAGTAGCGTCCTTCTGATATTTTCTTGTAAATTCTATCCCCTTCTTCGTAGTAAAACTTAGCTTTTTCTAAATCTCCCATTTCCTCATACAGAGTGCCGCCAACAGAATAAGCCGAGGCTTTCCAATAAGAGTCTGCAACCTCGTTGTTTTTGTAATAATCAATTACTTTTTTTAAGTGTAGTTCAGCGTCTTTAAAATTTTGATTCGTTGTTTTAGCTTGAGTTAAAATGATATGTGATATAATCAAATTCATATCGTTTTCTTCATATTCTTTTTGCTTAAGAGCATAGGAATACTCTAAAATTTCTTCAGTTCGTTTAAATTCACCTAAGGTGTTGTGATAAGAACCTAGATTATCTAGTGTGCTAAAAACAAAACCCTTTGCTTGTTTTACGGCATGTTCGTCGTTAGAGGTTTTAATGAACTTTTGAAAGTCTTCAATTGCCTCATAGGAAATAGAAATAGCCTCTCGGTTTTTTCCCATAGCATTGAATAAAACAGACATATTCATTTTAAGCAAGCTCGGTCTAAACAGTTTATTTTTTAAATCGGTGGAGTCGGTTTTATTTAAAGCATTTAAAGCTTGCTCGAAGTAGTATTTCGAACTGTCTAATTTAGATTCTTGCCATAATATTCCACCAAGAGCTGTATAAACCTGATTGAAAGATGTGTAGTTTTTTGTTGTGCTTTTATTGTAAAGCGCCAATGACTTTAAATAATGGTTTTTAGCTAATACATAATCTCCAGTTCTCATTTTGTAGTACCCCAACATATATTGAACTGAAGCCTCATCGGTATTTTCAGGATCAGTAATACGTGAAGTTGGTGCTTCGGCTTGTTTGAGAATGTTGTATGCTTTTTCTGTTTGCCCTGAATTGTGGTAAAGAGATGAAAGTTCGTGCAGAGCTATTTTAATATAATGTGGGTTATTTGATGAAGTTATATAATCTGAAAGTTGTTTCGCTTTATCTAATGCTTGTTGTGTTTTCCCATTGTTGAGCTTTAAACTACCTTCAAGTTTTATGTATTCGGAAAGACTGTCGTATTGCTTTTTATTTTTATAAAATTGAATGTTATTTTTTACAATGGTTTTAGCCTTTTCTAATGAATCTTGACTAATGAGGTTTTGAATTTCGCTAACAGTCCGAATTTTTTCTTGGGAATAAGTTGAAACAGTGCCAAGTAAGCAAAGTAGGGCAAATACACCTATTATTTTGGCAATTTGTTTCATTCTTTCTCAAGTTGTCTGAGGAGTTTAGTGTTTTGAATTGATGGGGTGTTTTTAAGCAAGTTTTTGGCTTCTTCAATTTTACCTTCCTTTATCTTAGCTAAAGCCGTATAATACGCAGCTTCTTCTTTAAACATACCTTCTTGAAAACGCTCTTGATTTGTCAAGTATTTTAATGATTCGCTAGCATCTCCTAAAGCTAAATTTGCTACTCCTAAGAAGTAGTTTAAAGTGTCGTTTTCTGGGTTGTCTTTTAGTAAAACCTCCCATTTCGAAATTGCTTTTTTATAATTTTCTTGCTTGTAGTCTAACATCCCTTCATAAAATTCATAGCTATCTGCATTTCCCATTTTTAAAGGTAATCCGATGTCGGGTTTAAAGTTTTCTGCAAAAATCTTTTCAGCAGTGTTGTTGCTGTCTAACATCCAAAATATACCAAACAACAATATCAATATTGCGGCAGCTGAATACCACATTGTATAGGATTTTGTTTTGGGAGATGACAGGCTTTTTACTTTCGAATCTTCAGTTTCGTTTACGTGTTTGTGAAAATCATTCATTTTGGAACGTCTAATACTGTCTTCTATCTCTTCACGTACTTTTTTTATGTGTTCTATTTTTTGTTCAAAATCGGGTATTTGTTTTATTTCTTCAGAAATAGAATGTTTGTTTAAATCGTTTTCTCGATCTAAATAGGTTTCAATCATATCCCACTCTACTTGGGTGATTTCTATTTGGGTTTTCATTATGGGGGATTATTTATAATTTAATGCTATTTCTTTTAACTTTTGAATGCATCTGTATTTCTTATTTTTGGCAGAAGCTTCTTCTATACCAAGGTTTTCTGCTATTGTTCTTAAGGGAGCTTTGTAAAAATAAAATTGAGTTAAAATGTCTTTACAAGGTTGCCCTAAGTTGTTGAATGCATTTAGTGTAATAGACATTTGTAATTCGGCTTTTTCCATTTCATTAGTATGTGCATTGTCTTCAATTGAAAATTGATACAGCTTATCGTTAATAGATGTTGTTTTCTTTTTTGTTGCACTTCTTGTGTAATCTATCCACTTGTTCTTCGCGATGGTAAACAAGTAGGCTTCTATTTGTTGTTCGTTAATAGGTTTAAAATCTCCAGAACATATTTTTTTCCAACAGACTAAAAAAGCCTCTTGGAATATATCTTTTGCATTATCTATGGCACCTCCATTTTTTAATATATAATACTTAGTTTTAGGGTATTCGGCTAGGTAAAATTTTTGCATAGGCATTTCTTTATTGGTCAAAAAAGCATCCAATAGCACGAATTTTTCCTTATTTAGTGTGTTATTCATAGAAATTACTATGAAATATACAACATTTTTAAGTTAGATTGTTAAAATATTTAATGTTCTACATTGTGCATTTGTACTTTTGATATATAACCAATGAATCGTTTATTGTTATAATGGGAAATTCTAAAAAGGTCATCACTAAAAAGCATTTATTTAGAAAAAAGATTATTTCTGCTGGGAAGGATGTAATTTTCAGATGAAGAGATAATCACCTCAAGAAGCAAAGGATTTTAAATTGTTATCGCATTCATCAAAAAGTATTTTACTTTTGTTTTCTTAATTTTTAATTATGGCAATAGATCGTTTTGTTGGTTCAAGTTATTCTCAAAAACTTCCCTCAGGAAGTATTTCGTGGCAATCGCCTAGTAATATCGCATTGGTGAAATATTGGGGAAAGTACGGAGAGCAATTACCAATGAATTCTTCTATTAGCTTTACGCTTAAAAATAGTCATACAAATACTACAATGTTCTTCGAGCCAAAGAGCTCTAGCGAATTCGAATTTGAAGTGTTTCTTGACGGAAAGAGGGAATCTTCTTTTGAGCCGAAGATTTTAAAGTTTTTTGAAAGAATAGAAAAGTATATCCCTTTCATAAGAGATTATAAATTTAGAATTGAAACCTCAAATAGTTTTCCACACAGTAGTGGCATTGCTTCCTCCGCTAGTGGAATGAGCGCTCTAGCACTTTGTTTAGTGGATATGGAGCTTCAACTACGCTCAACTCCCGATGGTTCACCGTCATTGAGCGAAGCAGATATACAAAAAGCTTCATTTCTTGCTCGTTTAGGGTCGGGTAGTGCTTGCCGTAGTTTGCAAGGACCAATTATTGTTTGGGGAGAACATCCCGAAATAGAAGGAAGTAGTAATCTTTATGGAACGCAATACAAGTTCGAGGTACACGAAAAATTTCACAATTATCAGGATACCATTTTACTAGTAGATAAAGGCGAAAAACAAGTTAGTAGTACTGTTGGTCACGAGCTTATGCACGACCATCCTTTTGCGAAACAACGTTTTGAACAAGCTGGGTCCAATTTATCTAAACTCATTCCCGTACTAAAAAATGGCGATGTTTCTGAATTTATAAAAATCGTAGAGAGTGAGGCACTGTCATTACACGCGATGATGATGACTTCTATGCCTTATTTTATTTTAATGAAACCAAACACGCTCGAAATTTTAAATCGTATTTGGGCATTTAGAGAAGAGACAGGTAGTAAGGTTTGTTTTACCCTCGATGCTGGTGCAAACGTACACGTTCTTTATCCCGAAGCTGAAAAGGAAAGTGTGCTAAATTTTATAAATACCGAGCTTTCGCAATTCTGCAAAAACAATGAGTTTATTGTGGATGAGGTCGGTTTTGGAGCAGTAAAAAAATGATAAATAAATCATACTTTGTTTTAAGACAGATAATTGTATTAAATAGAATTTAGTTTTAGGACAAAATAATTTACGCTTGTAATTCTTAAAAACTGTATCTTTGCAGCTCATATAGGTTAATTATTATTAAAAATAGTATTTTTAGACCTCACTAAGAATTTATCATATGCACGGCCCTTTATTTTACTCTAAGATTTTACTTTTCGGAGAATACGGAATTATAAAAGATTCTAAAGGACTTTCTATACCGTATAATTTTTATAACGGGGCGTTAAAGATTGATAAGCATCATACAGTTTCCACACACAAGTCGAACGCTAGTTTAAAGCGATTTGCTGATTATTTGGAAAACCTTCAAAGTGAAAAACCTGAATTGGTTTCTTTCGATATGGAGGCGTTAAAAAATGATATTGAAGCTGGATTGTATTTTGATAGTAGTATTCCACAGGGATATGGAGTAGGGAGTAGTGGTGCGTTGGTAGCTGCGGTATATGATAAATATGCTACTAATAAAATTACTGTTCTTGAAAACCTTACTCGTGAAAAATTATTAACCCTTAAGAATGTTTTTGCCGAAATGGAATCTTTTTTCCACGGAAAATCATCGGGTCTTGATCCCTTAAACAGTTATTTAAGCTTGCCTATCTTAATCAATTCTAACGATAATATTGAACCTGCAGGTATTCCATCTCAAACCGAAAATGGTAAGGGTGCAGTTTTCTTATTAGACAGTGGAAGCACAGGTGAAACAGCGCCAATGGTTCAGATTTTCATGGAAAATATGAAGCAGGAAGGTTTTAGAAATATGTTGAAAGACCAATTTGTGAAACATACAGATGCTTGCGTTGAAGACTTTCTTCAAGGCGATGTAAAATCACTTTTTGGGAATATTAAACAACTTTCTAAAGTTGTTTTGGAAAACTTTAAGCCTATGATTCCTGCACAGTTCCACAAACTTTGGAAAAAAGGAATAGACAGTAACGCCTACTACTTAAAACTATGTGGCTCTGGCGGAGGTGGATATATGTTAGGTTTTACCGAAGATATCGATAAAGCTAAAGAAGCGCTAAAAGATTACAAGCTAGAAGTTGTTTATAATTTCTAATCTTAGGATTGCAACTTATTTACAATCGTGATTCTGTCTGGTCGAGCACATTCGGATCCTCACCATATAAGTATATGTTATTATCGACTTCGTTCAAGTAGAATTGATAATTTTTTAAGCATCCTATTTTCAACCTTATAGTTTATGCTCAACCGAAAACAAAAGCTCCTTTTTCTTAAGTTCTTTAGCCTGTTTTCAGTGGTTCGTGGATACAATATTTTAATAATTGTAATTGCCCAATACCTTACTAGTATTTACATTTTAGCCCCCGAACTACCCGTTCGAGAAGTTTTATTCGACGTTAATTTATTAATGCTAGTGCTAGCTTCATCTACTGCGATTGCAGGGGGGTACATCATCAATAGTTTTTATGATAGCGAGAAAGACCTTATCAACAGGCCTAGAAAAACAATGTTAGACAGACTTGTAAGTCAGCGTACAAAGCTTTCTACTTATTTTGTGTTAAACTTTCTTTCGGTAGTATTTGCTAGCTATGTTTCATTTAAATCGGTTGTCTTTTTCTCGATTTATATCTTTATGCTGTGGTTCTATTCGCACAAACTCAAAAAATATCCTTTTATAGGAAATATGGTAGCGGCCATACTTGCAGTAGTTCCCTTCTTTGCAATTTTTGTGCACTATGCGAATTTCGATATAGTGATTTTTGTTCACGCAACTTTTCTGTTTCTGCTTATTTCTATGCGTGAATTGGTTAAGGATTTAGAAAATTTAAAAGGAGATATCACGCACGGATATAATACAATTCCTGTGGTTTATGGTGAAAAGACTTCTAAACTTATGCTTACGGCTTTAAGCTTGTTAACGCTTGTGCCAATAGTACTACTAATTACAAAGTTTAAAGATGAAATAGGATATATGGATTTCTATTTCTACGCTAGTATTGCCGGCTTAGTATTGTTTTTAACAGTTCTGTGGAAATCGAAAAATAAGATTCATTATCTTATTTTACACAATATACTAAAGCTTGCCATTGTAATTGGGGTGTTTAGTATTGTATTGATTAACCCAGGCTTCCTAGCAAATAAATTGTTTTAAAAGAAAAAACTCACCACTCACCACTCACCACTAACCTCTACTTCATCTTAACAAATAAATCCCAAACCACTACGCCAACGCTTACTGAGATATTAAGTGAATGTTTTGTGCCAAACTGTGGGATTTCAATAACTGCATCGCTTGCAGAAACAATTTTTTGCTGCACGCCTTTAACCTCATTTCCAAAGATTATAGCGTAAGTTTTATCTTTTTCTACAGTGAAGTCGTTGAGGTTAATTGAATCTTCAGCTTGTTCGATAGACGCTACATAAACACCTTCTTCCTTCAATTTAGAAACAACATCTAGTGTGTTTTCGGCGTATTCCCAATCCACACTTTCTGTTGCACCAAGTGCGGTTTTATGAATGTCTTTGTGCGGAGGTTGTGCGGTGATGCCACAGAGATAAATCTTCTTAACTAAAAAAGCATCGGAAGTGCGAAAAACAGAACCGATATTATTCAAGCTTCTTATATTGTCGAGAATAATAATTAACGGAGTTTTTTCTGAAGCTTTGTATTCTTCAGGATTAATACGGTCTAATTCGCTATTTTTTAGTTTGCGGTTTTTCATAGGCAGGCAAAGTTAATCCTTATAAATTAAAAGTGGAAGGCTAGTTTGTGCTACTTCATAAAAAGATAGGGTTAAGGGAAAGGTGTATTATAAAATAATTCAACGTGAGTTTTACAAAATCTCGGTTTATTGTTGATAAAACAAGATAATTCATATACACTTCATTTTAAAGGAAACTGCAATTTCGTTACTTTTATCGGTTAAAGAATAATTAGAGTTATGGCGAAGAAGGTTACCCCATTAATGAAGCAGTACAACAATATTAAAGCTAAGTATCCAGATGCTTTGCTGTTGTTTCGCGTAGGGGATTTTTATGAAACCTTTGGTGAAGATGCTATCCGTGCTGCAAAAATATTAAACATCACTCTTACGGCTCGAAATAATGGGGGCGATAAGATGGAGCTTGCAGGATTTCCTCATCATTCACTAAATACGTATTTGCCAAAGTTGGTTATGGCCGGTTGTCGTGTGGCCATTTGTGATCAATTGGAAGATCCGAAAATGACCAAAACCATTGTAAAACGTGGAGTTACCGAATTGGTTACTCCAGGTGTTGCCTTTAACGATGATATTCTTCAATCAAAATCAAATAACTTTTTAGCTGCGGTGCATTTCGGTGCTTCAAAAGGATCGGCCAAATCACAAAATATTGGTGTTTCATTTTTAGATGTTTCTACAGGTGAATTTTTAGTTTCTGAAGGCCCGGCAGAATATGTAGATAAATTACTTCAGAATTTTAGCCCATCTGAAGTGCTCTTTTCAAAACAGAAACGCAAGCTTTTTGCTGAAACTTTTGGAAATGAATATCACGTGTTTCACCTTGAAGACTGGATTTTTCAAGGAGATTATTCATTTGAAACCCTTACGAAGCATTTCAACACCAAAAACTTAAAAGGCTTTGGAGTTGATCATTTAGAAGAAGGGATTGTTGCTGCAGGAGCTGCGCTTCATTATTTAAGTGAAACTAGACACACCAAGCTTCAGCATATTTCAAGGTTGTCTAGAATAGCCGAAGACGAATATGTTTGGATGGATCGATTTACAATTCGCAATTTAGAGTTGTATCACTCCACACAACAGAATGCTGTTACCCTTTTGGATGTTATAGACAAAACTATTTCACCAATGGGTGGAAGGCTCTTAAAACGCTGGATGGCGCTGCCACTCAAAAATGTTGAAAAAATAAATAGACGACACGAAGTTGTTAGTTTTCTACTTGACAATCCTGCAGTTTTAGAGAAAATTCAACAATACACAAAGCGTATTAACGATTTGGAGCGACTGATTTCTAAAGTTGCCACTGCTAAAGTAAATCCGCGAGAGGTTATTCAGTTAAAAAACTCTTTGGAAGCTATCGTGCCTATAAAAGCACTGTCGTTAAACTCAAAGAATGAATCGCTAAAAATTATAGGCGAACAATTACACGATTGTGAACTGCTTCGAAATAAAATTAAAGAAACCCTTTTTGAGGAAGCACCTGTAAATGTTGTTAAAGGAAATGTAATTGCAGAAGGTTTTTCAGAAACACTTGATGACCTTCGTAATATATCAGTAAATAGTAGAGGATATTTAGATGAAATGCTAGAGCGTGAAACTAATCGCACAGGTATTTCTTCTCTTAAAATAGGTTCAAATAATGTTTTCGGATATTATATTGAAGTAAGAAACACTCATAAAGACAAAGTTCCAGCAGAGTGGATTCGCAAGCAAACCCTAGTAAATGCCGAGCGTTATATAACCGAAGAACTAAAAGAATACGAGGCTAAAATTCTTGGTGCTGAAGAAAAAATCTTAGCCTTAGAACAAGAGTTTTTTGCTAAGTTAGTAGAGTGGATGCTAGAATATATAGCTTCAGTACAGCAAAACGCAGCCTTGATAGCGCAATTAGACTGTTTGTGCTCTTTTGCAACTCAGGCTAAAGAAGCGAACTATAGTCGTCCGCTGCTTGATAATTCCTTCGATTTAGAAATAAAAGACGGACGTCACCCAGTTATTGAAAGGCAATTACCACCCGATTCCCCTTATATTGCAAATGATGTTTTCCTAGATAGGGAATCTCAACAAATTATTATGATTACCGGTCCTAATATGAGTGGTAAGTCGGCAATACTTAGGCAAACAGCTTTAATAGTATTATTGGCACAGATGGGGAGTTTTGTTCCTGCATCGGCTGTTAGGATGGGTTGTGTAGATAAGATTTTTACAAGAGTAGGGGCTAGCGATAATATTTCGATGGGCGAATCTACTTTTATGGTTGAAATGAATGAAACGGCAAGTATTCTAAATAACCTATCGGAGCGCAGTTTGATTCTTTTAGATGAAATTGGACGTGGTACCAGTACTTATGATGGGATATCGATTGCTTGGGCTATTAGTGAATACTTACACGAGCATCCTTCTCGCGGGAAAACACTTTTTGCTACCCATTACCACGAGTTGAATGAAATGACTGAAACTTTTGAGCGAATCAAAAATTTCAATGTCTCGGTAAAGGAATTAAAAGACAATGTGCTTTTTCTGCGAAAATTGATTCCTGGTGGTAGTCATCACAGTTTTGGGATACACGTTGCGAAAATGGCTGGAATGCCACAAACGGTCCTTCAGCGCGCAAATAAAATCTTAAAAAGGCTAGAAAAAAATCACGGATCGGAAGAATTGACTGAAGAAATGAAGTCTATTTCGCAAGATGAAATGCAATTGAGCTTTTTTAAATTGGACGATCCTCTGCTTGAAGAATTGCGCGAAGAAATATTAGATATTGATATTGATACACTTACGCCTGTGGAAGCTTTAATGAAGCTAAATGAAATTAAGCGAATGTTAGAGCGGAATGCTACGCTAAAAATAAAAAAGTAAATTTTGAAAATAATTTCTCAAAAAACACTTTGTGATTGAAGTAAAATTTATAAATTTGCCTCCGCTTTGAATAAGAAGCGACGTTCATTAAAAATCTTGCGAAAATAACCTTCTCAGGTAAAATTGAGAAAGTAGAGTATCATCCAATTTTATTGGAGGTGCTTGTTTCGGTTTTTAAGAATACGCGAAAATAGCTCAGTTGGTAGAGCGCCACCTTGCCAAGGTGGAGGTCGCGGGTTCGAATCCCGTTTTTCGCTCAACTGAAATACCGTTTTTCGGTGTTTTTGTTAAGTCCAGGTTGTTTTGGACAACCTAATAAGCTGATGTGGTGGAATTGGTAGACACGCCGGACTTAAAATCCTGTGCCCATCTCGGGCGTGCGGGTTCAAGTCCCGCCATCAGTACAAAATCCCCTTTGTTGTAAAACATTGGGGATTTTTTTTATCTGTTATTTATTAACCTTTTATTTCTCCCTAATTCTCTTCGATTCCGTAAATTTGCCATTCATCAAAATGCTAAAAACTAATGGCTAATTTGATATTGAATATTCTTTCTCTTGGCACAAAACCACTCATCGAAAAACAGCGAAAGTTCCACAACTTAATCGTTGAATTTAGACATAGGTTTTCAAATCCACAACGAGCTGCCAAGGCTTTAGATGATATTAAGGAGTTCTATGAAAAGTTAGACAACTTCGATTTCAACTATGTCTTCTTTAAAGATTACTATCGTGAGTATATAGAAAACCTAAACAGGTTTAGACCGCAGGACAACAATCCCGATCTAACTTTTATACGAATAGCGCTTACTGAGAATAAATGGAAGCCAACCGAGCCGTTTCCAATATTTGTTCACCATTTAAAATATAAGAATAGACTAACTTCTGGATTGTTTATTTCTCGTGAGAAAAAACTAAATCTCAAAAAAATAAAAGATACCAAGGTAATTACTGAAGAGAGCAGTAAGTCTGAATCGGATAAAAAATGGACTAGAATTCCAATTAGAGAAGAAAGAGAGAAGATGTTAAGATAATCTTCATTAAGACTATAAAGCAAAAAAAAGCCTTTTCAATTAAGAAAAGGCTTAAATTTTATAGCAAATTTATTGCTTACTGACCGTCAGTTGCGTCTTTTACAGCTTCTTTAGTGTCTTCAGCAGCATCTTCGATAGCATCTCCAGCATCTTCCATTGCTTCTCCTGTTGCATCAACAGCATCATCAATAGCGTCACCAGCGTTATCTAGTGCGTTTTCAGTTTCAGTTTCAATAGACTCAGCAGTTTCGTCAATTTTTACTTCAGTAGTTTCTCTACAAGAGTAAACAGAAGCAACTAAAGCAAGAGCTGCAAGTGATAAAAATATTTTTTTCATTTTGGTAATATATTAGTGATTAATAATGAGCAAAAGTAAGTAAAAAAATCATTCAAAATTTTTTTTCTGTTAAAAATTTCCAATACCGCTTAGGAATATGCTTAATATGTAACTTTATATTCTTTCTTGAGCCTATATTGCTGCTATTAAAGTAATTGAACCAAAGCTTTTGAAACTCTATTTCTTCAAAAGTAAAATATAAAGAAGCTTTATCTCCGCTATTAATATCTTTTGATAACTCTAAAGTAATGGTTTGAACCTTTAATAAGTCGTAAAATATTCCATAATTTCTTTTTAAATCGTAAATCAACCACTTTTGATCTGCATATCTACTTTTGAAGTGGGATGTGTTTAAAGGTAAAACATCAAAATCTGGTTCTACTGTAGCGAAGTATATTCCGTCCTTAGTAAGTTGAAATCGCACAAAAGCATCCATTCTATGCTTTTCTCTATCTACCTTTTTTACGATTTTTTCTAAATGGAGAATTTCCGGATCGGTAAAATCATTTTCAATACTTATACTTGAAGATAACGCCTTTCTTATATTGTAGAGAATAGTGTTTTCAATATTTAAAGTTTCACTTAAAAATGCTTTATAAAGCTTAGTCTTCGCCTTAGGTGATAACTTCTTAGACAATCCCTGCCAGACTCGCTTGGCTTTTATGGGTTCAGAAAGTACTATTAAACTATGGTCGAAAAAGTTAGGTTCGTAGTGCTCCTCTTTTATAATCGAAACCTCTTTTAACTTGTGTTCATAAACATAGAACACACTCGACAAAAGACCTTCAAAAGAACCGTCGTATTTTAAGATGGTTTTCACGCAGATAGTGTATTCTGATTGTCGAAAAGGCTTAATTGATTGCTTAAAGTTGCCGAAAACTTGGAACTTGAGTTTGATAGAATTATGCTTTTGAGTTGTGCTGAAGTTCTATCCTTTGTTTCAAAAGTACTTGAATCGCAAACAATAAAATATTTAGCTCGGTTTAAGGAAGCTCCAATAGATTTTAAGTTTTCCCAATTTAACTTTCGATATCTGCGTGCCTTGATAATTTTGTTTACAGATTTTAGCCCCAAGCCTGGTACACGTAATAACATTCTCATATCAGCTTTATTGACATCTATAGGAAACTGATCTAGATTTCTCAATGCCCAACTTAGTTTTGGGTCTATATCCGATTCTAGATTTGGATGTTCTTTGTTTAACAGTTCACGAACGTCAAAGCCATAAAAACGCAGAAGCCAATCGGTTTGGTAAAGTCTGTTTTCGCGCAAGATGGGAACGGCCGATCCGATTGTGGGTAAGCGACTATCGTTACTGATTGGGACGTAGCCCGAATAATAAACCCTTTTCAGATTAAACGATTTGTAAAAATATGCTGAAGTGTACATTATTTCAGCATCGGTTTCGCCACTAGCTCCAACTATCATTTGGGTGCTTTGTCCAGCGGGAGCGTAAATGGGAACTTTTTTCAGAAGTTTCTTTTCATTTTTATATTGAATGATTTCATTTTTCACCTTTTCCATGGGCTTTATAAAATCCTTTCTATTCTTTTCAGGTGCAAGGAGTTTTAAACCTTTTTCAGTTGGAATTTCAATATTCACCGATAGCCTATCTGCATAAAGTCCGGCTTCTCGCATCAATTCATCACTCGCACCGGGAATAGATTTTAAATGAATATAACCGTTGAAATACTCTTCTTGCCTGAGCTTTTTTGCCACCGCAATTAGTCGCTCCATAGTGTAATCGGCATTCTTGAAAATTCCACTGCTAAGAAACAGGCCTTCTATATAATTTCTTCTGTAAAAATTAATAGTTAGATCGACAACTTCTTGAACTTTAAAAGCAGCTCGTTTTATGTCGTTACTTTTTCGGGTTACACAGTAAGCGCAATCAAAAATGCAGTGATTGGTTAAGAGTATTTTTAATAGCGAAACACATCTGCCGTCTTCGGTATAGCTATGACATATTCCCATACCGCTGCTATTGCCTAAACCTTTATTTGTGTTTTTTCTATTACTACCGCTAGAGGAGCAGGAAACATCATACTTTGCTGCATCTGCTAGTATTTCTAACTTTTCGTTTATTCTTTTAAAATCCATACAATCTTGGAATATTGCCAAAATTAAGGAAATAATCCTAGAAAGTAGGTTTAAATCCAAAATTAATTTGGATATATTCCAAAATGAAGTATATTTGTGTATGGAATCTAAACTAACCATTGAGGCACAGCGATTTAAGAAAATTCGCGAAGAACAGAGACACACTCAGCAATCGTTTGCTGAACTTTTAGATATTGGGTCTACAACCGCTGATATTGAGCGTGGTAAAACAAAAATTACAGGGAAAGTAGTAATGGAGTTAATGGCGCAATTCAATATCAATCCATTGTGGCTTTACGGCAAGAGTTATGAAAAGCACATCGATTCTTCTCGAGGAGATGTTAGTCCAAAAGTTGTCACTTTAGATATCGAAGGCAATGACAGTATTCTTTTGGTAAATCAAAAAGCTGCGGCTGGATATCCTAACAACATTCACGATACAGGGTGGTATCAAACCTTACCCGCATTTAATATTCCTTTGCCAGAATATAGAAATGCCTCATATAGAGGTTTTCAAGTAGAAGGAGATAGTATGTTGCCAAATATAAAACCTAATGAATGGGTTTTGGGTAGGGCAGTAGCAAGTATTAATGAAGCTACTGATTCTAAAATCTATATTGTGGTTTTAAGAGACTCTGTTTTAGTAAAAAAATTACAGAAAATACCTGGTAACCCTCAGTCTATTAGGCTGATCTCACTAAACGAAAGTTATTTACCTATAGAAGTAAAAGTAAGAGATATACAAGAGCTTTGGATGGTAAATAGTAAGTTGACCTTTGGTGTAGATGAGCCTTCAGAAAGTAGTTTGCTAAGACAATTGCAGCAATCTATGGACGAATTAAAAGGACAAATAAGAGGATTGAAATAAAAAAGGATGCTCATTTCTGAGCATCCTTTAATTTGAATAGATTTGATAGAATTAATCTAAATCTTTTACTTTTATTTTGGTGTTACCGTCTTCGTCGGTTTTAATTTTCACCTTTTCGTCTTCGGTTTTCATTTTAATTTTGTCACCGTCGTCTTTTACTTTAATTTCTGCACCTTTGTCTTGCATGTCCTCAATTAAAGTTTCCTCTAATGTTTGTTCTTTAGTTTCTTGATCTCTACAAGAGGTAAGAGAAACTGTTAAGAATCCTGCAAATAAGGCAATCATTGTTAGTTTTTTCATTGTTTGTTTTAGTTTTAGTTAGTGATTAGTTTTATTGTAAATTGATTAATCTTTTCCGATTTCATCAATTGTTTTATCAATTTCTTCGTTTACTTTATTGTCTACCTTTTTAGCAGCTCTTTCTAAAATTCCCTCGTTGTCTGTTTTTTCAGGAGTTTCAACTTTTACTTCGCGAATTACTTCTTTAGTTTCAGTTTTAGTTTCACGACAAGAACCAAGGGCTACAGCAGATATAGCAAATAATAAAATTAATTTTTTCATATTATGATTTAAATAGATTGTTTGGACAAATCTAAGGTAATTAAAAATACGCTTATGGTAATTAAATACTAAAATATGTGAAAGAATTACTAATATAAAAGGGTATTTTTATAAAAGTGAGCTGTAAATTGTGAAATAAATGAGGGTTTAACTTTGGAGTTTGGCAATGTAATCCATCACTTTATTGGTGGCTCCAGTGTTTGAGTTAACGAAGTGCCCACTAATCATTCCTGTTTTCTTTCTATAGTTTGCGTCAGAGACCAATTTGGTTAAAACCTCACTAAGTTCTAGGGGATTTGAAATTGAAAATAAGCCAGCTAAATTGCGAAGTCGTTTGGCTTCAGGGAAATCATTGTAATTCTTTCCAATTATAATAGGCACTCCAAAAGTTGCTGGTTCTAAAATGTTATGTAATCCAGTTTTACCCATAGCACCACCTACATAGGCTATATCTGCATAGCTGTATAACTTGGTAAGAAGACCAATGCAGTCAATAATTAATACGGTGTATTCAGCGAGATTAACATCGTCTTTCTGTGAATGAAGAATAACTTTTTGTTTGTATAGTTTTTCGGTAAATGCCTCAATTTTACTTTGTTCAATTTTATGAGGCGCAATAATAAATTTTACATTACTTGGTGCTGAATTTATATAATCTAAAAGTACAGCTTCATCTTCTGGCCAAGTACTCCCGCAAACAACACAAAGTGAGTCTCCTTTAAATTCCTTAGCAAACTTTAGCGTGTTGTCCATTTCAATTTGATGAGAAACTCTATCAAATCGAGTATCGCCACTTAAGGTTGTGTTTTTAAAACCTATGTTATTTAATAGTTTAACCGAATTTTCTTCTTGTAAGAAAAAGTGGTTGAAGCTATTTAGTGCTTTTCGCATAAATCCTCCATAAGGTTTAAAAAAGATTTGATTTTCTCTGAATACACCAGAAACAAGTAGGGTAGGGATGTTTTTCTTTTTTAATTGAAGTAGATAGTTTGGCCAGAACTCATATTTTACAAAAATAGAAAGCGATGGGTGTATAGCATCTATAAATCGCTTAGCATTTAAAGGAGTGTCCATCGGTAGATAAACAACTACATCTGCTAAAGGTGTGTTTTTCTTAATCTCATATCCCGAAGGGGAAAAGAAACTAACTATGATTTTATGATCGGGTTTTGCCTTTTTTACCTCCTCCATAATCGGTACTCCCTGTTCAAATTCACCTAATGATGCGCAGTGAAACCAAATAGTTTTATCGGAAGTCGAAATGTTTTTACCAAGCATAGCCAATACATCTTTTCTGCCATCAACAAACAATTTCATTTTTTTGCTGAATAGCGATACAATCCTCAAGGCGAAGGAAGCTAGGTAAATAAGTAAGTTATAGATAATGTGCATCGAGTGTAAAAATACCAAAATTCGACTTCCAAATTCTAAAATATCCTCTCAATAATGTAAATAGCCAATAACTCGTTAAGTTGAAGTTTACAAACTTCATTTTTCGTAATTTTACAAATTCAATACTATTACAAAAAATGAGAAAAATTCAAATGGTAGACCTTAAGGGTCAGTATGAAAATATTAAGGAGCGTGTAGATAGTTCTATTATGAATGTAATTGAAACTACAGCTTTCGTAAATGGTCCAGAAGTTCACCAATTTCAAAAAGAGCTTGAAGATTACCTTGGGGTAAAACACGTTATTCCTTGCGCAAACGGTACTGATGCTCTTCAAATTGCTATGATGGGTCTTGGTTTAAAGCCTGGTGATGAGGTTATCACCGCCGACTTCACCTTTGCCGCAACTGTAGAAGTTATTGCACTTTTGCAGTTAACTCCGGTTTTAGTTGATGTGGATCCGATTAACTTCAATATTGATGTTGAAGCAATTAAAAAAGCCATTACTCCAAAAACAAAAGCTATTGTTCCTGTACATCTTTTTGGTCTAGCGGCCAATATGGATGAAATTATGGAAGTTGCTGAAGAACACAATCTTTATGTAATTGAAGATAACGCCCAAGGCATTGGTGCAGACTATACTTCAAAAGATGGCACTAAGAAAAAAACTGGTACTATTGGGCACGTTGCTTCTACTTCATTTTTCCCTTCTAAGAACTTAGGATGTTATGGTGATGGTGGAGCAATTTTCACAAATGATGATGATTTGGCGCACATAATTCGCGGAATTGTAAATCACGGTATGTACGAACGTTATCACCATGATGTTGTAGGTGTTAATAGTAGATTAGATTCTATTCAAGCTGCTGTGCTTCGTGCAAAATTGCCACATTTAAATGACTACAATAAAGCTAGAAAAATCGCAGCTCAAAAGTATTCTGAAGCTTTTAAAAATCATAAAAACATCATCACACCTACTGGCTGTGGAAAATGTTCGAATGAAGAAATAGATGGATGCAACTGTCACGTTTACCACCAATACACCTTGAAGATTGTAGATGCAGATCGCGATGCTTTGGTGAAACATTTGAATGAAAAAGAAATTCCTTGCGGTGTTTATTACCCAATTCCGTTACATCTTCAAAAGGCTTACAAAGATGAGCGTTATAAAGAGGAAGATTTTGAGGTTACCAATCAGTTAGTTAAAGAAGTTATTTCTTTACCAATGCATACCGAGCTTGATGATGAGCAGATAGATTATATCACAAAAACTGTGATCGAATTTATGGAGAATAATTAATAAAGAAATAGCCTGAATTACAGGAGTAGAATTATGAAAAAAATATTAGTAACAGGAGGATTAGGTTATATAGGTAGTCACACGGTAGTGGAATTACAAAAAACAGGATATCAAGTTGTAATTATAGATAACTTGTCCAATTCGTCTTTAGACGTTTTGGAAGGTATTACAGATATTACTAAAACTCCACCCACTTTTGAACGTTTAGATCTTCGTGAGAAAGCAGCAGTATCCGATTTCTTTAAGCGCAATAATGATATTGATGGTATTATTCACTTTGCAGCAAGTAAAGCTGTAGGGGAAAGTGTTGACAAACCATTATTGTATTACGAAAACAATCTAAACACTCTTATTTATTTGCTTCAGGAGTGTAATGCGCATAATATCAATAATTTTATTTTCAGTTCATCTTGTACTGTTTACGGCGAGCCAGATTCGTTGCCAATAACTGAAGATGCTCCTGTAAAACCTGCAACTTCACCTTATGGCAATACCAAGCAAATTGCTGAGGAGATATTAAAGGACACTTGTTCTGTTTCTTCATTAAAAACTATTGCACTACGCTATTTCAACCCGATTGGAGCACACGAAACTGCGTTAATTGGTGAGCTACCTGCGGGAGTGCCTCAAAATTTAGTTCCGTTTATCACTCAGACTGCAGCTGGAGTTCGTGAACAACTTTCTGTATTTGGTGACGATTATCCAACTGAAGATGGTAGCTGTATTCGCGATTATATTCATGTTGTAGATTTAGCAAAAGCACACGTTATTGCTTTAGAACGCCTTCTTTCAGAAAAAAACAAATCGAATTATGAAGTTTTCAATTTAGGTACAGGAAGAGGAAGCTCTGTGCTTGAGGTAGTGAATTCGTTTGAAAAAACTACAGGGGAAAAATTGAATTACAAAATTGTAGATCGTCGTCCAGGTGATGTTATTTCTGTTTATGCCGATACTAAAAAAGCAAATGAAGAACTAGGTTGGAAGGCACAAAAAACAATGGAAGAAGCCTTAGCATCTGCCTGGAAATGGGAGCTGAAAGTACGTGAAAATTCATAGAAACGTAAGGGTTTATAAAATCGTTTACTTAAACTTAAGATAGGTTTAACCTTCATTTTTTGGAATTAGGAGCTAATATTTGTTTCTTTGCACTCGAATAGTACTCTGGACTTCTGCTTCAAAATGAATACTTTGCGAGCTGAAGGGGGTCAAAAAAAATATGATGAAGTTAGTTTCAGTGAAACGACAAACAAAAACAGAAAAACGATTTACAGAAAAAATGGGAATGTTCACAACAAGTGTGATCTACATTAAAAAAACATTTTTAAACATCCCTTTTAAAACATTACACAAATATCGCGAAACCTATTACGGTGAAATTAAAGATTGCGAAGATTGTGTTATAAGTGCTTAGAAAAATTGTGAATTCATAATTTTGAATTCAAAAAAAACGCCGAATGATTCATTTTCATTCGGCGTTTTTTATTCTAGTTGATTTAAAATATTTTCATCAAACCTCCCAAAACCGGTCTGTCCACTCCTCATCCGAAAACTTTAATTGGGAATGTTTTTCCTCGATTTCCTTCCACGCTTCTTGCCACGCTTCTTGGGTAGTAATAGCTCGTATTTCTTGGTATAATATGCGTTCTTCAAAGCCTATATAAGTAGTTAGTTCCTCTTCAATTTTGTGGAATACTGTATTGAGGTTGGACGTTTCATTAAACAATCGATTTAGTCGTCTGTGATTTGCAATAGCCCTTATCACTCGAACATTATTATTTCCTAGAATTGGAAAAATAAATTCTTGTTCTATTTCAAAATGTGGATCTAGATAAATTTCTTTAAACCAATCGATATAATTCTTAATCCGTTTAATTTCAATTTTTCCTTGCAGTCCTTCTCTTATTCGTTCACAAAAAAGAATTACTTCATCGTGATCTTCAGTAAGAGGTATAAGTGATAAATATTTATTTTCTATTCCTTTCTGCATATTTATTCAATTCATTCTTAAAACAAATAAACAAATTTCAAAAAACTGATTTCTAATAGTTATGAGGTTAATCATAAATAGAAAACTTGTTGTTTTAATTTAGGACAATAAGGTAATTTTATTTAATTTTGAATGATTCTAAATAACGAAATTAAAAAATCTAATAATCATGAAACTAGCATCACTTATAGACAATCTAGAATACAATGAAAACAGACCAGCAATTCAGGTTTTAATGGATACCGATTCAGGGAAGGAAATCAGAATTACTTTTAAGGAAGGTCAGGTTATGAAAGAGCATAAAACGCCTTTCCCAATTGTGGTGGAAATTTTTGAAGGTGCCATAGACTTTGGGGTAAATGGGACAATCCATAGCTTAAAGAAAGGTGATTTAGTAGCGCTTGAAGGTGGGGTGCCACACGATTTAAAAGCACTTGAAACGAGTACTGTTAGGTTGAGCTTAAACAAAGCTGATTCAGCTACTCGAGTAGAGGGGGTAGCCAAAAATTCATAGTTGCTATTCTATTTAGTTGTTAAGTAATCACCGGTTTTATTATAAAAACAAGAAAATGTATTCATCAAATAAAATAGATTCATTTGTAAAAAAGTCGCCTATTCTCAAGGAAGTAATCGACTTAAAACCTGTGGTTTGGCTTAACGACAAAAAGAAAAGCAGTTCTGAAATGCCCGAATTTCCTATTAAAATGAAGGATATACAGGCTGCCGAAAAATTGTGGAAACGATTTGCTTCATTTTTTGTTAAAGCATTTCCAGAAACTGAAGCTACAAACGGCATTCTTGAATCTCCTTTAAAGGAAATTCAAAATATGAAAGAGCTTTTAAACCAAGAATCGTCAAAGATTGAAGGTCGTTTCTTTTTGAAATGTGATAACGCCTTACCTATTGCTGGATCTATTAAGGCTAGAGGAGGTTTTTTTGAGGTGTTACACTATGCAGAAGAATTAGCTTTAAAAGCTGGAATCTTAAATAAAGAAGATAGCTATGAGGTTTTCCTTTCGGATAAATTCAAGCAATTTTTTAGCAAATATAAAATAGGAGTTGGCTCTACAGGCAATCTCGGACTGAGTATTGGAATTATTAGTGCTAAGCTAGGTTTTCAAGTAACGGTTTATGTTTCTGCCGATGCTAAACCTTGGAAAAAAGATTTGTTGCGCTCCAAAGGAGTTCAAGTAGTAGAGTTTGCAGGAGATTTTAGTGAAGCAATTTTGGCAGGAAGACAAAAAACAAAAGCCGACCCAATGGCTTATTTTGTTGATGATGAAAATTCTAAAAAACTGTTTTTAGGCTATACAGTTGGGGCGCTTCGATTGGCGGAACAATTAGAAAAAGCTAATATAAAGGTGAGCGATTCGCATCCGTTGTTTGTATATTCTCCTTGTGGTGTTGGTGGCTCTCCCGGAGGAACTGCTTTTGGGCTAAAACAAATTTTCGGCGATAATGTACACTGTTTCTTTGTAGAACCTACACATTCACCTGCGGTGTTAACAGGTTTGGTTACTGGTGAAATGAGTAATATTAGTGTGCAGGATATTGGGATAGACAATAAAACTGAGGCCGATGGCTTGGCAGTAGGGCGTCCTTCAAATTTTGCAACTTCGGTTAGCGAACATTTAATTAGTGGTATTTATACTCTTGAAGATCATCGACTGTTTACACTATTAACTCAATTGATGGACACTGAAAAAATATTCCTAGAGCCTTCCGCTACTGCTGGCTTATGCGGTCCGCAGATGATTGCAAAAACGGATTACGCCGAAAAGAATAATATTAATATGAATAATGCCACCCATATAGTCTGGGCGACAGGTGGTGACTTAGTGCCAGATTTTGAAAGAAAAGAGTTTTATAAAAGAGGTAAAAGTATTACTGAGTAAAGCTTAATGTATTTACTAAAAAAAAGCGAGAGAAACTTTGTTTCTGCTCGCTTTTAAATTGAAGGCCCCCTCAACCTTCAAATATGTATTATGGCTAATTCTATAAAGGGTTTTATTAGTCTATTAGTTCTATTCCAAAGACATAAGTGTTGAAAACCTGAGTGTTTGAAATTGAATTTGCTACTAAATCAAATTCAAAATAATTGGTTTGTACAGTATTTCCGTTAGCTAAAGAAGTGAGGTAGTAAGTCTTGTTGCATTCACTGTAAACTGTAGAATAAAATTCAGTATTTATATTTGTAGGAATTGAAAGTAAATCTGAATAGGTTCCGTTAGCAGGATTTATTTTTACGATTTTTCTCGAATTGATATCAGGCATATCCATTATTGCCAACAGTCCAAAGCTTTCAGAATATTCTAATCCGATAAATCTCACAAAATCTGTATTTGAAAATGACGGATATAAATCAACATGAGAGCTTGTATTATTAGATGTATTTACGGTAATCAAGTTCGTTCCTGAAACAAAATACAGTTCGTTGACACCGTTTGAAGCTGCACTCATAGATTCTACGTGGAAGAAACTGTTGTTGTTAAAAGTTGTGTTTGACGCTGGTATTGCAAGTGCTGCACTTGTAGTTCCATTGTTCATATTAAATGGTTTTACAGAAAAGTGATTGTCGATTCCAGAATTTGCGTAACCAGAGTTTGAAACTTCAATTACATAACTTTCTCCACCGACAATAACAGGTGCAGCTATATTGGATGGTGTAGTAAATTCCTGTCCTGTCCCGGTATTTATATTGAAATTAAAATATTTTCCAGCTCTAGTTACAAGCATACCGTGTAGCTTGCTGTTATCATTATATAAGGAAGTGCTTGTAGGTAATTGATATGTGAGATTGGTATTAGTTGTTAAACTTCCCTCATAAATAGGAGTGGCGCTGTCTAGGTCGTTTATAAGAAAAGAATTGTAATCTATAACAGCATTTACATTGTTGTCGAATACTGTATTTAAAGCCAGTAATTTTTTATTGTAATTGAAACATGGTGAATTGTTTGTGTCATCGTTTATAGTACAGTCATCATCAGAAGAGCAACTAGTAAATATTAAGCAAGTTAGAACTGCAAGGCTGAAAATTGATAAAAAAGTTTTCATAGTATTGATATTTTTGATGTTATATCATTATATCAACACGAGTTATAAATTGTTACCCTTAAAAAATAAAATAAATAGAAAATTAATGGGAACTCGATATCGAGTTATAAGTGTATAGCCATTAATATCTAGGCTAAGATTAATAACACTTTTTAAGAATAGGTATAAAAAAACGTCGAAAGAAACTAGCCTTCGACGTTTTTGATAATTTTAAATATGAATTTTTAATTTACATTTCTGCTTTTTCAGTTTCTGCAGTACGGTCAATTTTCTTCACTAAGCCTTGTAATACATTTCCTGGTCCAACTTCAATAAATTTTGTTGCGCCATCTTTAATCATATTCTGAATGCTTTGAGTCCATTTTACTGGAGCTGTAAGTTGGAATATAAGATTTTCCTTTATTTCAGAAGGGTCGGTAACTGCAAATGTTGACACGTTTTGATAGATAGGGCAAGCTGGAGCTGTAAATTGAGTAGCTTCAATGGCAGCAGCAAGTTCTTCTCTTGCTGGTTCCATTAATGGACTGTGGAATGCACCACCTACTGGTAAGATAAGTGCTCTACGTGCTCCTGCTTCTTTTAAACTTTCACAAGCTGTGCCTACAGCATCAATTTCACCAGATATTACTAATTGTCCTGGGCAATTGTAATTTGCGGCAACCACAATTCCTGGAGTATTTGCACAAATCTCTTCAACTAAATGATCTTCTAAACCTAAAACAGCAGCCATAGTCGAAGGTGTTTGCTCACAAGCTTTTTGCATTGCTAAAGCACGCTTGTAAACCAACTGCAATCCATCGCTAAATGCTATGGTTCTATTTGCTACTAAAGCTGAAATTTCCCCTAATGAATGTCCAGCAACCATATCAGGTTGAAATCTGTCGCCCATTACTTCTGCTAATATTGTAGAGTGTAAAAATATAGCTGGTTGCGTAACTTTTGTTTCCTTCAATTCGTCGGCAGAACCTTCAAACATAATTTTGGTAATGTCAAAGCCTAAGATTTCATTGGCTTGATTAAATAATTCTTTTGCTTTCGCAGAATTATCGTAAAGGTCTTTACCCATTCCAGTGAATTGAGCACCTTGTCCAGGGAAGATATATGCTTTCATTTAATTCGTTTTTTTATTTGAGCTGCAAAAATAGGAATTAATTCCACGATTTTACTTGCTATCCAAAAAGGATTGGTTGTGCGATAAGCGACACGTTTTTATTAAATCAAGAATATTTATTTATAATTGAGTTCACTTTCGGTAAATAACTACTTCCAAATAGATTAAGATGCACGAGTAAGTAGTACAGCTGCCAAAGAGAAACCCTATCTTCCCAACCTTTTTCTAAAGGAAAAATAGAATTGTAGTTGACAATTAATTCTTCTGAAAATCCTCCAAACAACTTCATCATTGCAATATCCATTTCTCGAGGAGCAAAGGCGACCGCAGGATCTATTAAAACAGCTTGGCTTTTTTTACTAACCATATAGTTACCACTCCATAAGTCACCGTGAATTAAAGATGGTGCTTCATTTGGGATTATTTCTGAAATGGTTTTATAAAAGCTAGCTAAGTTTTTAAACTGAAACCCATTTTCTGACGCCATATTAAATTGTGGCTCTAACCGATTACTTATATAAAATTCTGAAGCAGATTTACTAAAGTTGTTTTTTTGAGGCAGACTACCTATATAGTTATCGTGGTCTAATCCAAAATCTGTTTGAGTTACTTGATGAAGCTTTGCTAAATTATCGGCAAAAGATTTCCAAAAACCAGCATTTAGCTCTCCACTTGAGATATATTCGAGTAATAAGTATGAAGTGTTTTCAATTTCTCCATTTGCTAAAACCTTAGGGATTTTAAAGCTATTCGAATCTCTCAAATAGTTTAAACCTTTTGCTTCAGCAGTAAACATTTTAGGGAATTTTGTAGCATCATTCAATTTAACTACAAAATTCCCTTCTTTACATTTCAGTAGGAATACTTCATTGATATCTCCACCAAAAAGTTGCCTAACTTCAATTAAAGTTAAGTTGTTTTGGGCCGCAATATTTTGAATTCTACTGATAAAAATACCCAAGCTATTAAGGTGTCCTGTTGATTACGAGAATTAATTTAGAATAAACTTTTTACTCAATGTTCTACCGTTAGTAAAGTTGAATTTTACAATGTAAAAACCTTTGTCTAAGGCTGTAAGATTAACACTTCCAGATTGAGAATTTGCCTTTTCATTGATAACACTTTGTCCGCCTATATTGTAAATAGAAATATCGCTAACGTTTGTAGTTAGATTGTTTAGACGGTAATTAAGTATGTTTTCATTTACAAATACAGCAATAGCGTTTTCTGAAAAATCATTTACAGACATTGTTTGTGGCTTGGCAGCTTCAATTAAGAATTGCAATCCTAGTTTTGTAAATTTTGCTGAATGTTCAGGGGTGTCGAAAAAAGAATAAACATCCTCATCTGTATGTATTTTTGGATTAGACTCGCTGAATTTAGCTTCAAAAGGAAATGCTGCTTCGTAACCATTGTTTGCCCAGCTTGCATGATCTGAACAACCGTATCCACATTCGGTAAAGTTATAGGTAAAAGCGTGGTTACCGGTTCCGTTATAATGATCCATTAAATCAACCAAAAAGTTGTTTAATGCGCTACTGTTGTACCAATCTGTAGAAATCCAAACATCTTCGTTAGAACCATTGTAGCCTGTCATATCAAACTGAACGTAGGCTCCAACATTTATTCCGTTGCTTGCATATTCTGAAGCAATTTCTTCTGAACCTACAAGTCCAATTTCTTCAGCAGCATAAGCCATAACTTCAATAGTGCGATTTGGAACAAACTCCTTTGCTAAAAGCACACGAATCATTTCGTTTAAAGAAGAGATTCCCGAAGCATTATCATCGGCACCAGGAGCATCATTTATATCCCAAAATGAAGTTGAATCTAAATGTCCACCAATAATCACATATTCATCTGGAGTGTTGGCTCCATCAATAGTTAGAATTACAGAAGGCATTGGTGTGTTTTGATGATTGTAAATACGAGTGTGAATGTCGGTTCTACCAGATTGTGCAATCATAGCATCCCATTTAGCTTTTAAGTCATGAACAGATTGTTCGCCTTGAGATGTTTCGTGATGACGTGTTCCGTAAGCTTGCAATTCTAGAATATCATCTTCTATATTTTGGTTATTAACCAGATCTAGACATTCATTTACTAAATCGGTTTCTGTGATTGTATATTCTAAAAATGAATTTCTGCTTTGAACTCTATTTAAAGCTTGTAGCGCCTTTTCTTTAGAAGGTCTAAAAATATATCCTGGACCGTGAACTTGAACGTTTTCGTGTATTTTGTGAGAAACTTCCTCAGTAAGATAAACAGCAGATTCGTTGTTTTTTGTATCTAATATTTGAATATCATTTGGGTACAGCTGCTTAAATTTTAAAGCAGTCTCTCCACTCATGGTTGCGTAAAATGAATTGTTGTTTTGTGCAATTACCGCAGTTGCTAAAAAAAAGAATAAGATAAAGGTTGTTGTAAAGTTTTTCATTGGGAAGTTTGTAAGTTAATTTACGTAAAATTAAAACTTTTAATGAATTTAATCTCCTAATAATGAAGTTTAAATTTTTTGACGTATCTTATGGTGTTAAATAAGAACTTAACTTAAGTCTAAATTAATATCCTCCTCTATTTTGAAAAAGATAAAACAATTATATAGTGGAAGTATTAAATCCGAGTAAGTGGGTAGATAATTACGCCGATTATCTTTACAATTATACTATTGTAAGGGTGAATGATGCTGTGATTGCGCAAGATTTGATTTCAGAAACTTTTCTAGCAGGACTAAGGTCCAAACACAATTTTAAAGGTGAGGCTAGTGAACGCACATGGCTTATTTCGATTTTAAAGCGGAAAATAATTGATTATTACCGCAAAAAAAATTCGAATAAAGGGAAGGCTGAAGTTCTTGTTTCATATAAAAGCGATGATATAGAAGGTAATTGGCTTGAGGAAAATGCTGCAGATTTATTTGACAGAACAGCCGAAGATAAAATGGAGAATAGCGAACTCGGACTCGCCATTATAAAGTGCTTGAATAAACTACCAACAAAGCAAGGTGAAATTTTTAAAAAGAAAACAATCGAAAATCAAGATACGGATGTTCTTTGTAAAGAATACAACATTACTCCGTCTAATCTGTGGGTTATTATCCACAGAGCACGTAAGAATTTGATGGAGTGTTTAGAAAAAAACTGGTACAATTAATATTCTATGAAGTTATTTTTAAAATGTCACGAAGCAGCATGTTTGTGTGACAAAAACCAATATAAGGAGATTAGTATATCCGAAAAATTAAAACTAAAACTGCACCTCTTACTTTGTAAACTTTGTAACAACTACGCGAAGAAGAATCAAAAACTTACAAATACTTTAAAAGCTGTAGAAATTAAAACTCTTAATCCCGAAAGTAAATTACAGTTAAAAGAGAAGCTTCAAAAAGAGCTAGCCGATAAGCTTAATTCTTAAATTGTTTTAAGAGTGACATACATTACAAACCAAAGTATCGGTAAACCCTCTACCCAAAATGAAGAGAAATATCGCTTCTGGTCTTTTTTTGAAATTAATACTGCCCAACCTAAAATTATTGAGAATAATAGCAAACTTGTGATATAAGCAGCTTCTGATGCTTCCTTAAAAAACTCAATAAATAGACTAATTGATAAAGCAGCTAAACCTGCTATTTTAGTGTTTTTAATACCAAGTTGTTGTGGGATAGTTTTTAGGGCTAACGCATCATATTGAATATCGCGAATTTCAAAAGGTAAAATAAGCACTACTACAATTAAAAAACGTTGGATAAAAGTAAGAACCACATCACTTGTGATTGTTGATTCCGAAGCTATAAACGGAATAATAACCGTAATTCCTGTCCAAACAAATGCAACTACAAATATTTTTAATCCTGAAAACATACGCAGACTCCTGTGTTGTGCAAAAGGAACTGCATATAGAACCGTTGTGATTCCAAATAACGCAATAAAGAGAATTGTTGAAAATGAAAGTTGAAACGCTAGAAAAATCCAGAGCAGAAAGCAAACTGCAGAAAAAATTTGAATCGCCCGTAAAGAATTGGTAAGACTTCTGTGATGTAGTCCTGCTATTGAGGCGTATTTTACAAAATTGTAAGCCGATATTGTTCCTAGAAAAATAAAGGCTGAGGTGGTTTGTGGTGCTTTTAAATTATACTCTAAAGCGGTGATGAAAAAGAAGGCTAAAACAGCTAAAGCAACGTGTATGCTGCTGTTTATATAAAACCTGAAAACACCCCTCAGAAAATTCATGATTTCAAAATTAGGCAAACTGTTAGTAACCTATTGATTTAGTTGAAAAAATTAATTTTTCAAATCACTAAAAAGGAATTGATTCTCGTTAAAAATCGTAATTTTGCGCCGCATTGCAAACTATTGAGTTTTAATAGTCTGCTCATTTTAAAAATCTAAATGTTATTATTATATAAATCCTAAGTTTTTTTGATCGTTTTATTTGGCAATCAATAAAGCTAAAGATTAAAATTCGGCAATTTTTATGAACACAGATTCTTTTGCATTAAGACATATTGGCCCAAGGGAAAGTGAACTTCCTGAGATGCTTGAAACAGTTGGTGTAAGCTCTATGGACCAACTAATTTATGAAACCGTTCCAGACGATATTCTACTAAAAAAACCCCTCAACCTAGAAACGGCTATGAGTGAGCAGGAGTATTTAGAGCATATCACAGAATTGTCGTCTAAAAATAAATTATTTAAAACATACATTGGTTTAGGATACCACCAATCTATTCTTCCTCCTGTAATCCAACGTAATATTTTGGAAAATCCAGGATGGTATACTGCTTATACACCTTATCAAGCAGAGATTGCACAAGGTAGGCTAGAAGCATTATTAAACTTTCAAACAGTAATTAGTGACCTTACAGGAATGGAGCTTGCAAACGCTTCACTTCTTGACGAGTCAACTGCAGCAGCAGAAGCTATGTCGCTTCTTTATAATGTACGTGAAAGAGATAAGAAAAAAATTAACGCTTCTAAATTCTTTGTTTCAGAAGATATTCTTCCACAAACACTTTCGTTATTACAAACTCGTTCAAATCCTTTAGATATTGAATTGGTTGTAGGGAATCACGAAGATTTTGATTTCGCTGATGAATTCTTTGGAGCTATTCTTCAGTACCCAAGTAGAACAGGAAAAGTTCACAACTATAAAAACTTTATCGAAAAAGCTAACGCAAACAATATTAAGGTTGCGGTTGCTGCAGATATTTTAAGTCTTGTGATGCTTGAGTCTCCTGGGCATTATGGAGTTGATGTAGTTGTTGGTACTACACAACGCTTTGGAATTCCATTGGGATATGGTGGGCCACACGCTGCTTATTTTGCGACAAAAGAAGAATACAAACGTAGTATTCCAGGACGTATAATTGGAATTACTAAAGATGCAGACGGAAACCGTGCATTGCGTATGGCGCTTCAAACTAGAGAGCAGCATATTAAACGTGACAAGGCAACTTCAAACATTTGTACTGCACAAGTATTATTAGCTGTAATGGCTGGTATGTACGCTGTTTACCATGGACCAGAAGGATTAAAGTATATTGCAAGAAAAGTACACAACAGTGCAGTTACGCTTGCAAATGCATTAGAAGAGCTAGGTTTTGAGCAAGTGAACGATACTTTCTTTGATACTATAGCTATTAAAACAGATGCTACAAAAATCAAATTCTTAGCTGAAGCAAAAGAAGTAAACTTCTATTATCCAGATAATGAAACAGTTTCTATTTCGATAAATGAAACTACTACAGTAAAAGACTTAAATAAAATACTTGCTATCTTCTCTGAAGCTGTTAAAAAAGACTTCAAAAAGTTAACTGAACTTGAAACTGGAAATAAAATTCCACAAGAAGTAGCTCGTAAAACTGAATTTCTTCAACAAGAAGTTTTCAATAAGTACCACAGTGAAACAGACATGATGCGTTACATCAAAAAATTGGAGCGCAAAGATCTTTCATTAAATCATTCAATGATTTCACTAGGTTCTTGTACTATGAAACTTAATGCTGCAGCTGAAATGTTGCCATTAAGCGATCCAATGTGGGGGAATGTACACCCATTTGTACCGGTAGAACAAGCTGAAGGTTACCAAACAGTTTTAAAGAAACTAGAAAAACAACTTACTGAAATCACAGGATTTGCTGGAACTTCCCTACAACCTAATAGTGGTGCACAAGGTGAATTTGCTGGGTTAATGGTAATTCGTGCTTATCACGAATCACGCGGAGAAGGACATAGAAATATTTGCTTGATTCCTTCTTCTGCACACGGAACAAACCCTGCAAGTGCGGTTATGGCAGGAATGAAAGTGGTTGTTACTAAAGCTACAGATGAAGGAAATATAGATGTTAACGATCTTCGTGAAAAAGCTTTAAAACACAAAGACAACCTTGCTTGTTTAATGGTTACATATCCGTCAACACACGGAGTTTACGAATCTGCAATTCGCGAAATTACTAGTATTATTCACGAAAATGGTGGACAAGTATATATGGATGGTGCAAACATGAACGCTCAAGTAGGGTTGACCAATCCTGGTGCTATTGGAGCAGATGTTTGTCACTTAAACCTACACAAAACTTTCGCTATTCCTCACGGAGGTGGAGGTCCTGGAGTTGGTCCTATTTGTGTAGCAGAACAATTAGTTCCGTTTTTACCAACTAACCCAGTAATTCCAACTGGAGGTGATCAGGCGATTACTTCAATTTCATCGGCTCCTTACGGTAGTTCGTTGGTTTGCTTAATTAGCTATGCATACATCTGTATGTTGGGAGTAAATGGTTTGAAAAAAGCTACAGAACACGCAATTTTGAATGCCAATTATATCAAAGAAAGATTAAGCGGACATTATGAAGTGCTTTATGCAGGTGAAAGAGGTCGTGCAGCTCACGAAATGATTGTGGACTGTCGTCCGTTTAAAGCAAAAGGAATTGAAGTTGTAGATATCGCTAAACGATTGATGGATTACGGATTCCACGCGCCAACAGTTTCTTTCCCTATTGCTGGTACACTTATGATTGAGCCAACTGAAAGTGAAAGTAAAATGGCGTTAGATCAATTCTGTGAAGCTATGATTTCTATCCGACAAGAAATTGAAAGTGCTGATAAAGATGAGCCAAACAATGTATTAAAAAATGCACCTCATACTTTACAGATGCTTACTTCAAATGAATGGGACTTCCCTTACACAAGACAAGAAGCAGCTTTCCCATTAGAATATATTTCAGACAATAAATTCTGGCCTTCAATTAGAAGAGTAGATGATGCTTATGGTGATCGTAACTTAATTTGTACTTGCGACCCAATTGAAGCTTATATGGAAGCTTAATTAATTAAAAAGTAACGGTATTCAGTATTGAATTTATCTTAAATTTATTTACTGAATACCGTTTCACTATTTAGCTATCGGGATTAATTATTTTTTTCCGTATTTTTAAAAAAAACTTTTCAAAATATGAATGTCAAAATAACAGGTATAGGCAGTTATATTCCAAGCGAAATTGCAAAGAATGAACAGTTTGGGAATCATCATTTTTACAATGAAGATGGCACCCGATTTGGTCAAAAAAATGATACAATTATTGCGAAGTTTAAGGCTATTACAGGAATAGACGAACGTCGTTATATTCCTAAAAACTTAAATACTTCTGATATAGCAACTTTTGCTGCCGAAAAGGCTATTAAAGATTCGGGGATTGATAAGGAAGATTTAGATTACATTATTGTAGCGCATAATTATGGTGATGTTAAACACGATTCTGCGCAAAGTGATACTGTTCCAAGTATTGCAACTCGCGTAAAGCACAATCTTAAAATCCAAAAACCAACCTGTGTAGCATACGATATGCTTTTTGGTTGCCCTGGGTGGATAGAAAGTATGATTCAAGCCAATGCATTTATAAAATCTGGTATTGCAAAAAAATGCTTGGTGATTGGTGCTGAAGCGCTATCTAGAGTTGTTGATCCTCACGATCGCGATTCAATGATTTACAGCGATGGTGCAGGTGCGGCAGTTGTTGAAGCAACAGATGAAGAGGGCGGTATATTAAGTCATTTTAGCGCTACCTATGCGTTTGATGAAGCTCATTTCATCTATTTTGGCGAAAGCAATAATTTAGAAATTAAAGATAAGCGCCGATATATAAAAATGTACGGTCGTAAGATTTATGAATTCGCCTTAAATCGAGTGCCAGACGCTATGAAAACTTGCCTAGATAATTCTGGAATTGGAATTGATGATGTTAAGAAAATTCTTATCCATCAAGCCAATGAAAAGATGGACGAGGCTATTATTAATCGTTTCTATAAACTCTACGACAAACCTACTCCAGATAAAATTATGCCTATGAGTATAGGTAAGTTAGGAAATAGCAGTGTAGCTACAGTTCCAACACTTTACGATTTAGTTTTAAATGGTGAACTTGAAGGACATTCTTTAAACAAAGGAGATGTAGTTATTCTAGCAAGTGTGGGTGCGGGAATGAATATTAATGCGATAGTTTATAGGGTGTAATTAATTCAGAATTCCGAATTCTGAACTCTGAATTAAAAAATATGTACGAAGGTAAGTTTCCTACTAAAAGATATAACCACACATTACGTTTTTTAAATGATGTAATTTCTAAAGAAGAGAAAATTCTTGATTTAGGGGTTTCAAACCCTTTTTCTGAAATTCTTACTAAGGAAGGTTACAACGTAACAAATACTAAGGGGCAGGATTTAGACCTGGAGACCGATGTTGTAAAAACTGATTCCTACGATGTTGTTACAGCATTCGAGATTTTTGAACACTTAGTGTCTCCCTTTAATGTTATAAAAGATATTGAAGCTAAGAAATTAGTAGCATCAATCCCGTTAAGGCTTTGGTTTGCTTCGGCCTATAGAAGTAAAACCGATAAATGGGATAGACATTATCACGAATTTGAAGATTGGCAATTTGATTGGCTTCTTGAAAAAGCTGGGTGGCGAATTGTTAAGCGCGAAAAGTTTACAAACCCAGTAAAGAAAATAGGAATACGTCCAATACTACGTAGTTTTACGCCGAGATATTATTTAGTTTACGCTGTTAGAGATTAATGGATTTTTACATCATCATACCCGCCCATAACGAAGAGGCTTATATAGGTAAGATGCTACAATCAATCGTTGAACAAACAATTCTTCCAAAAAAAGTTGTTGTTGTAAATGATGCTTCAACAGACGACACTCAAAAGATTGTCGATCAATTTTCAAGACAGTATCCCTTTATCCAAAGTGTTTTTCACAATTCAGAAGCACTTCACGAGCCTGGAAGTAAAGTAGTAAATGCATTTTACAAAGGCTTAGAAACGCTAGATTCAGATTTTGAACTAATTGGAAAATTTGATGCCGACTTAATACTTCCTAAAGATTATTTTCAGAAAACCATTCAACTTTTTAAGGCTGATAATAACGTAGGTTTAGCTGGAGGGAATCTCTATATTGAAAACGATGGGGAATGGAAGTTTGAAGCTATTTCAGAGAAAACTAAAGTTCGCGGACCTATAAAACTGTATCGTAAAAAGTGTTTTGAAGATATAGGCGGACTTAAAATATCTATTGGTTGGGATTCTGTAGATGGTTTATTGGCAGAATACCACGGGTGGACTATAAAAACTGATACTTCCTTAAAAGTAAAACACTTAAAACCAACGGGGAAAGTTTATACAGAAGCTTCAAAATATAGACAAGGTGAAGCTTTTTATAAAATGCGTTATGGGTTTTGGTTAACGTTTATCGCTTCAGCAAAACTAGCTTCCAAAAAAAATAGCCTTTCATTTTTCATAAATACGATAAAAGGTTTTTACAAAGCGAAAAGGGAAAACTTAGAGTATATGGTATCAGAAAAAGAAGGGAAGTTTATCCGGGATTTGCGCTGGAAAAATATTTTTAGGAAAATAGGAGTTCGTTAATTCAATGAGCGGGAGATTAGTGTAGAATACCTTATTTAACAACAAACTCTTAACACATCATAACCTTATTAATTCCTATTTTTACCGGAAAAATTAAATAATATGAAGATTAAGTTTTCTCTCCTTACAATTTTATTGTCAGTTTCAATTATTTCAACTTCTTGTGTTTCTGTAAATGTGAAAGATAACACCGTTTCACATGTGCCTCAAGAATCGAAAAAACCTAAAAACATCATCCTTTTAATAGGTGATGGTATGGGCTTGAGTCAGGTTTCAGCGGCTATATATTATAAAAATGCGAAGCCAAATTTTGAGCGCTTTAATACTATAGGCTTGAGTAAAACTTCCTCTTCAAACGAGTTGATTACCGATTCTGCTGCAGGTGCAACAGTTTTTTCTACAGGGGTTAAAACCTACAACGGAGCTATTGGAGTAGATAAAGACACCATTCCGGTTCCAACTATTGTAGAACATCTTGTAAAAAGAGGATATGGTACCGGACTTGTTGCAACTTCATCTATACAACACGCGACGCCTGCTTCTTTTTATGCACACGTGAAAAGCAGAAGTATGTATGAGGAAATTACTGAGTTTGCTCCAAAAAGTGGAGTTAACTTTTTTGCAGGTGGTGGTCTAAAGTTTTTCAACAAAAGAAAGGACGGTAAAGATTTATTGGCGTCTATGAAAGACAATGGTTATGAAGTGATAACAGATAAATTACCAAAATCTCCAAGTGATAAAAATGAATTGATTTTACTTGCTGAAGATGGAATGCCAAAAATGAGTGAGGGTAGGGGAGATTTCCTTCCAAATGCAACAAAACTAGCAATGGAGAAATTGTCTAAAAACGAAAATGGTTTTTTCTTAATGGTTGAAGGGAGCCAGATTGATTGGGGCGGACATAATAATGAAGGTGACTACTTAATTGAAGAACTTTTAGACTTTGATAAAGCTATAGGTGTTGCTTTAGATTTTGCTGCTAAAAACGGTGAAACTTTGGTAATCGTGACTGCAGACCATGAAACAGGAGGCTTTACTTTAGCTTCAAAAGATGGAGATTATAATAAAATAAACCCAGTGTTTTCAACCCCTGGGCACTCTGGGACGATGGTGCCTGTATTTGCTAAAGGACCTGGAGCAGAATTGTTTAATGGGATTTATGAAAACAATGAGATTTACTTTAAAATGATGGAACTTTTAAAGTAATTGGTTTTCGAATATTGATTTTTATTTTAATGACTGTTATTTAAGCTTAATAATTGCATTAAGCTTAAATAACAAGTTATAAAAGGTCTGAGAAGTTAGATACTATGTTTTGAATTTAATTTAAATTGTAAAAAGCATCTTACCAATGAATTCTTAACGCACTTTTATAAATTACACTAATGTAAATTTAGTACTTTAGCCATAACTATAGATTTTATGAAGTATTTACATGATATTGGTTCTTATTTTTTGATGCTTAAAAAAGTGTTCGCAAGCTTCACTAAAACATCAGTATTGAAACATATGATCTTTAAGGATATAAACGACCTTATTATAAGTTCTTTGGGTATCGTTGCTTTTATATCTTTTTTCGTGGGAGGTGTTGTGTCTATTCAAACAGCATTAAACATGGACAACCCAATTGTTCCAGATAGTTTAATTGGGTTTGCAACTCGACAGTCTGTTATCTTGGAGTTTGCTCCAACTTTTATCTCAATTATTATGGCCGGTAAAGTTGGATCTTTTATTACTTCTAGTATTGGCTCTATGCGAGTTACAGAGCAGATTGATGCTTTGGAAGTTATGGGTATAAACTCCCTTAACTACTTGGTATTTCCTAAAATTGTCGCTCTAATGTTTTATCCTTTTGTGATAGTGCTTTCAATGTTTTTAGGAGTTTTTGGAGGTTGGGTAGCAGCGGTATATGGTGGTTTTAGTAGTTCTGCCGATTTTATTGCTGGAGTTCAAGAAGATTTTATACCCTATCAACTATTTTACGCCTTCTTTAAAACATTCATATTTGCCTTTATATTAGCTACTGTACCTTCTTGGCAAGGTTACTATATGAAAGGTGGCTCACTTGAAGTAGGTAAAGCAAGTACAAATTCCTTTGTGTGGACTAGTGTACTTATAATTGCCGCAAACTATATAATAACCCAACTCCTTTTAAGCGCATGATAAAAATTGAAGATGTACATAAAAGATTTGGTGAAGAAGAAATTCTAAAAGGGATTACCACTGTTTTCGAAAAAGGGAAAACCAACCTTATTATCGGGCAGAGTGGTAGTGGTAAATCCGTTATGCTTAAATGTCTTATTGGATTATTTAGGCCAGAACAAGGCAAAATCTATTACGGAGACGAGGCTATTCAAGATATGGACGACGAAAGGCAACGCAAGCTTCGCGAGGAAATGGGGATGCTTTTTCAAGGTGGAGCATTATTTGATTCGATGAATATTGAAGAAAATGTAATGTTTCCGTTGCGAATGTTTACAAAGATGAAGAAGCCAGAAATGCTGGCTCGAGTAAATGAAGTTTTAAAACGTGTAAACCTCGAAGGGGTTAATAAAAAATATACTGCCGAAATTTCTGGTGGGATGCAAAAACGTGTTTCTATTGCTCGTGCAATTGTAAACAAGCCGAAGTATTTATTCTGTGATGAACCTAACTCTGGACTAGACCCAAAAACAGCTACCTTAATCGATACGTTAATTCAGGAGATTACTCATGAATACGATATTACAACTATCGTGGTAACCCACGATATGAATTCAGTTATGGAAATTGGTGAGAAGGTAATGTTGCTTAAAAATGGCAAATTAGTTTGGCAAGGGACAAACCAAGAAATATTCAAAACTGATAACGAAGACGTTACCAGTTTTGTATATTCATCAGATTTATTTAAGAAAATACGCGATGTTCAGTTAAAGGAAAATAAAGCTTAATCAGCTTTTTGCCCTATCTGTATTCTGATACATCAAGTGTATCCAATTTCATTTTAAACTTAATCCAAGCTTCAATTTTCTTTAATTCTGCTTGGCGTTGTCTAGCTGGAACATTTTTCTTCCAACGTATGTTTATAACAGGCAGTGTATCTGTTTTTTTAAAGTCGGTTGTAATTTTGTTTGAATAGCTAAATGTTTCAACGTTTTCGTAGTTTATCTTAAGTTCTTTACTCACTTCATCAAAAGGAATACTCTTAACTTTTAACATGGTGATTTGATCCTCTAAAAAGCGAATTCTTTCATCCTTATTTTGAATAATCTGTTCGTTTTTTACGTAAAGATCTTCTAAAATACCTGCTTTAATTTCACCTGAAAGCCTTGCTGCCATTTCTCCACTTTGATCGGTTCCTTGGTAAATTCGCAAGCGAGCTGTTTCTAGCTTGTCAGTGTTTTCTAACTCGGTTAACCATTCATTTATTTTAGATTGTGGCACTGGGCGACCAATAAAATAAACGTCTATATCTTTTGTCTTGTAATCTTGAGTGAATTTAACTACTTCGGCTCCGTCGTATTTTACAGTTTTGTTTACAAACTCTTTAGCTCTGTTTTCAAAAACTTGTTGGTCTAATAGTTTTATAAATAACCATACACTAGGAACCATTACCGCAATAGCAATTAAAGATGCAATTTGAGAAATTCGCTTACGTCTTTTACTGTTTGCATACCTTACTAATGGAAACCTCAATATTTTTGAAACTATAAATGTAGATAGCGCAATAAACACTGCATTAATGCTAAATAAGTATAAAGCACCACCGGCATATGAAGCATTTCCAATTGCTAATCCATAACCCACCGTACACAAGGGTGGCATTAAGGCGGTGGCAATTGCAACCCCAAATATAACGCTAGCTATTGTTCCGCTTTTTGTTTTAGCAACTATAAGTCCTAATCCACCAAAAATGGCAATCAGCACGTCTAAGATTGTAGGATATGTTCTTGCAATAAGCTCAGGTGTTTCTTCGGTAAGTGGAGATAACTTAAAGTAAAGAAATGCTGTAAGCACACTTAAAAATACCATTACCCCTAAGTTTATAAGCGAACGTCTAAGGGTTTCTACGTCGTTAATAGCTACAGACAGTCCAATACCTACAATTGGTCCCATAAGTGGAGAAATAAGCATGGCTCCAATTACAACAGCAGTACTACTTACGTTAAGACCAATAGATGCAACGAATATGGAGAAAATAAGAATCCAAGCAGTATGCCCTTTAAAGGAAATGTCTTTTTTTACTGCATCAATTGTAGCGTCTCGGTCGGTGTCTGCACGAATGTCGAAAAGTTCTTTTAAGAACTGTTTGATGCTTTGCCAAGTATTGAGTTTTACTTGCTCAAACTCCTCGTCATTAGGAGTAACCTTTACTTCATTATTGTTATTTGAATTCTCCATTTATAAATATTTTTTACCAAACTTATTGGAAACATCTTTTAAAAGTTCTTTTATCTCTTGTTCCTTATCCTTTGGGAATACAAGTAAAACATCTTCTTTATCCACTACAATATAATCCTCAATTCCGTCTAAAACAACAAGTTTTTTTGACGATGTAAATATCATATTGTTTTTCGAGTTTTCTATGAGAGTGTCAGCATTTACAACAGAATTGTTGAAATTATCTTTCTCTAACTTGTCGTGAAGCGCTCCCCAAGTACCCAAATCGTTCCAATCGAAAGTAGCTTTTTTTACGTAAACATTATCAGCTTTTTCTAAAATTCCGTAATCAATAGATATGTTTTCTGCCGCTGAATAGTTTTCTTCAATAAATGTCTTTTCCTTGTCTGTGTTTAGAAACTTATTTCCATTTGAAAACAAGGTGTACATCTCACCTAAATATTTCTCAAATGAACTCACTATACTTTTGGCACTCCAAATAAAAATACCAGCATTCCAATTAAAATTCCCAGCGGCTATAAATTTCTTGGCGGTTTCATAATCTGGTTTTTCTCGAAACTGTTTTACTTTAGTGATGTTATTATGAGCTACTTTTTGGTTATCAAGTTCTTCAGCTTCACTTAACGCAGGCTCCGTTTTACTTTCTATATAGCCAAATCCAGTGTTTGGAAAAGTAGGTTTAATTCCTAAAGTGAGTAAAATATCCTCTTTTTCAGCAGCGTCAAAACATTCTTGTACGTCTTTTGAAAAAGCAAGTTCATCCTCTATCCAATGGTCGCTTGGGGCAACCAACATTAATGCATTTGGGTTTTCTTTCTTTATTTTTAAAGCGGAAAGCAAAATGCAAGGGGCGGTATTTCGCATAGCAGGTTCTAATACTACTTGCTTTTCTGAAATCTTAGGCAATTGCTCAAGTGTAATCTCCAAATACCTTTCATTGGTAAGTATATAGATGTTTTCTGAAGGTATAATTTTGTTAAGCCTCGAAAACGTTTTCTGCAGTAAGGTTTCTCCAGAACCCAACATATCGTGGAATTGCTTTGGAAATTCTTGTGTGCTTACTGGCCAAAATCTTGAGCCAATACCACCCGCCATTATTACTGCATAATAGTTTTTATTCATAGTTAATATTTTGATTCAAGACATTAAAGAATTAGAGAACAAGATCTAATTCGATGTCTGTATTTTTTAATAGGTTAAGTCCAGTTCTTGCTAACTGTTAATCGGAATCTTTTCATATTTATTTCAAAAATTCCACTTCAGCATTTGGATTAAAAAGGTAAACTCTGCCTGTTGCAATTTCTACACATTCAAATCGCTTCACTTTCTTTTTTCCGCGTTTAAATATTCTCCCATTATATAGTCTAAAACTACCACCTAAGGGGATTTCAAAGATATAGTTTTTATCATTCTCGGGATCGAACTGCTTCAACGCTAGCGATAATTTTGCGTCGGTGTCACTAGATGCTGTCGGATTTTTAAAATGTCGCGCTAATAATGGTAAAAGTTGATTTGGAAAAACCTCTGGACGTAAAAAGGGAAGCATTAGCATTTGAAATGTGCGCTTCCATTCAATTCCGTGTGGTTTAATAAGCCTGCCGTACTTTTCGAAAGCTTCTAAATGTGCTATTTCGTGAATAAGGGTTATAAGAAAACGATATTTATTTAAAGAAGTGTTTACAGTAATTTGATGTTGCCCATTAGGCATTCTTCTATAGTCTCCGTGACGTGTAACACGTTGGTTAACAATTTTTAGGTGAACATTGTGAGTCTTTATTAGCTCAAAAACTGGAACAACAGACGCCTGTGGAATATATTTCTCAAGAATCTCTATCATAGAAGGTCAAGATATGAATTTTTACACGTAGAAACAGCTTCAAAAATACCCAGATTTAGACTCAAAATGCTCATTTAGATGTCAAAATATAAAATTAAAATCAGAATGGAAAGCTAAAGGATCTGCCATTTATTTTAATATCAATAAGTTGGAAAGTTTTATTTAAATTAATATAGCATAAAATGAAATATATTACTTCGTTACTTTTTATGATTTGCGCACAGTTTGTGATAGCGCAGGAAGTAGTAACAATTCAAGGAAAGGTTATCGATATCGACAACAATCCTACCCCTTTTGCCAGTGTTTATATCTCCGAAATAAAATAAGGAGGAACCGCAAATGGGGATGGTGAGTTCACCTTAGATAATATTTCTTACCACGAATGGCAATTAACATCAAATGGAAGCGTATTATCCATGACCTACATGTAACTTTGGGATTTTACACTGCTATATTTTTAGTTATAATGTCTGTAACAGGTTTGTTTTGGTCTTTTCAATGGTATTGGGATACCGAGAGTGCAGTACTCGGGACTGAGGTTTTTGGAGGTCGCGGTGGCGGTCCTAAAGTAGAATCTAAAACCTAGTAATAAAATCCGATTCGCGACAAACTTTGATTATTATAAACTAGATGTGAGTAACACTCAAGATTTTTTATTCTTAGATTCATCTTTAACTTTTACATCAAAAAAAGGTAAGATTGATTACTCAATTATATCAAAAAATATTACTTCAAATAAAAGTGTTTTTAAGAGAACCGATATTACAGATTATTCATTTTCAACTTTTTCATATAGACTACAAAAACCATATATTATGCTTTCTGTAAGTTTTAAGTTGTAAAATATAATTAAGGCGTAGTACTCGAAACCTGTAAAATTTTTCCATTGAAAAACTTGTTTCCCGTAAGGGAAAAATCCATGATGTATTGCGCCATTTCGGTGGCTGAAAGTGGGGCTTTTAAGCCTGGGAAAGCTTCCTCAAGCATTTCCGTTTGTACAGAGCCTAATGCTAACGCATTAAAAGAAGGACCCGTTTCTTTATACTCCTCAGCAAGCAATTCTGTTAGGGTAAGTATTGCACCTTTACTACTGCTATATGCACTTAGTCCTGGGAACTTCACACTGCCTTGAACACCACCCATGCTACTTATATTTACCACGTGTCCATCCTTGTTTATATAAGGTAGCAAGGTTCTTATTAAAATAGAAGGCCCTAACACATTTACATCGTAACAAGCCTTAAATTCTTCGGCAGTAATTTCTTCAAAAGGTTTATTAACTAAGTGTCCAGCGTTGTTTATTAAAACATCTACTCTTTCCATTCTTGATTGAAGAAAGCTGGATAGTTTTACAATTGCAGCTCCGTCAGCGATATCAAATTCTAAAGCAGTAACATTTTTCAAGTTTAACTCTGAAACAGGCTTAGAGTTTCTCGAAAGCGCTAATACATTATGTCCAGCTTCTGAAAATAACTTCACCATTTCAAAGCCAATACCTCTTGATGTTCCTGTAATTATTATGTTTTTCATGGAGTGATATTTAATGAAAAGACCTGCAAGGTGTTGCCGGAGCCCACCTTGTAGGTCTAAACCTAATGAATATTAAACTTTACAAGGAGACCTGTTAAAAAGCGGAAATCACCTTGTAGTCTTTTAATTTCTACACAAACATAGTAACAGGATTCTCGATATACTGTCGTACTGTTTGTAAGAATTTAGCTCCTGTTGCACCATCAACTGTTCTGTGGTCGCAAGCAAGTGTAACCTTCATAGTATTACCCACAGCTATTTGCCCGTTTTTAACCACTGGTTTTTGTACAATAGCCCCAACCGATAAAATCGCTGAGTTTGGTTGGTTTATAATAGAAGTAAATTCATCTATTCCAAACATTCCAAGGTTAGAAACAGTAAACGTACTACCTTCCATTTCTTGTGGAGTTATTTTCTTATTTCTTGCTTTTCCAGCCAACTCTTTTACTTGAGCTCCAATTTGCGAGAACGTCATTTGGTCTGCAAATTTCAATACAGGTACAAGCAATCCTTCATCTACTGCTACTGCAACCCCGATATGGATGTGCTTTGCAATTTTTGTAGCTTCTGGTGACCATTGGCTGTTTACTTGTGGGTGCTTACGCAACGCCATTGCACACGCTTTAATGATCATATCGTTAAACGATATTTTAACATCTGGATCAGAGTTTATCGCTTGGCGTGATGAAATTGCGTTATCCATGTCCAACTCAACAGTTAGATAGTATTCTGGAGCCGTAAATTTAGATTCAGACAATCGCTTGGCGATGGTCTTACGCATCTGAGAGTTTTTCACCTCTTCAAAACTTTCTGTTCCAACTGGAGTGTAAGCTTGTGCTCCACCTGCTGCAGCTGGCTGATAGTTTTCAATATCGCTTTTTACAATACGCCCATTTTCACCACTTCCACGAACATGACGCAGGTTAATTCCCTTTTCTTCAGCTAAAACTCTTGCTAAAGGAGATACAAATAGTCTTCCTTCATTAATAGTTTCTGATCTTGTATTTTCTTTTGAAGCTTGAACCGGAGTCGCTTTTTCCGCTTCTTTTGGTTTAGAAGTTTCTTTTTTCTCCTCTTTAGGTGCCTCAGAAGTATTTGATTTTGTTTGATAGCTTTCAACAATTCCAGTTACGTCAGTTCCTTCTGGACCAATAATAGCAAGTACAGCATCTACAGGTGACGACTCGCCTGCGCCAATGGCAATTTTTAAAAGCGTTCCAGAGTAGAAAGACTCAAACTCCATGGTAGCCTTATCGGTTTCAATTTCAGCTAAAATATCACCTTCTTCAACCTTATCGCCTTCGTTTTTAAGCCAGCTAGCAACAGTTCCTTCCGTCATTGTATCACTTAGACGTGGCATTGTAATTACTTCAACACCTTCAGGCAAATCTGCTTTTTCTGATGTCGATGACTCCTCAGTTTCTTTTGGAGAATCTTCAGCCTTTTCCTGTTCTTTCGATTTGTTGTTGGTATCAGTTTCTTTTTCTTCAGAACTTTTACCTTTTAGTAAATCAGAAATGTCTTCGCCTTCTTCACCAATTATCGCCAAAAGAGTATCTACAGGTGCGGTTTCACCTTCTTGAATTCCTATGTGAAGTAATGTTCCTTCGTAAAAAGATTCAAACTCCATTGTGGCTTTATCGGTTTCAATTTCGGCTAAAATATCGCCTTCGTTTACGGTATCCCCAACTTTTTTAAGCCAAGTTGCTACCGTTCCTTCCTCCATGGTGTCGCTTAAACGCGGCATGTTTATTACTTCTGCCATCTCTTATAATTTATCTGATAAAAAAGGGTAATCTTGTTGTTCATAAACAGAATCGAACATCACGTTCTTCTCTGGATATGGAGATTCTTCAGCGAATTTTTCACATTCGTCAACCAAGTCTTTAACCCTTTGGTTTATCTTTTTAATCTCGTCTTGAGTTGCCCAATTGTTTTCATAGATTTGATGAAGAACATAGCTAATTGGATCTTCTTCTTGTTTCTTTGCAACTTCTTCTTTTGTTCTATAATGCTGTGCATCACTCATTGAGTGTCCACGGTAGCGATAGGTACGCAACTCTAAGAAAGTCGGTCCATCTCCGCGACGTGCGCGTTTAATAGCCTCGTCCATTTCTTTTGCTACTACTTCTGGCTTCATAGCATCAACTGGTTTACAAGGCATTTCGTAGCCAAGACCAAGTTTGTAAATATCGGTGTGGTTTGCGGTACGTTCAACCGAAGTTCCCATAGCGTACCCATTATTTTCAACACAGAATACTACTGGAAGTTTCCAAAGCATTGCAAGGTTAAAAGTCTCGTGAAGCGAACCTTGACGCGTAGCACCATCTCCCATATAGGTTAAGGTTACAGCGTCTCTTTCAAAATATTTATCGGCAAAAGCCAAGCCAGCACCTAGTGGAATTTGTCCTCCTACAATACCGTGACCTCCGTAAAAACGGTGTTCTTTAGCAAAAATATGCATAGAACCTCCTAAACCTTGAGAAGTACCAGTTGCCTTACCATAAAGCTCTGCCATTACTTTTCTTGGGTCTACACCCATACCAATAGGTTGTACGTGGTTTCTGTATGCGGTAATCATTCGGTCTTTAGAAAGATCCATAGCGTGCAAAGCACCTGCTAGAACAGCTTCTTGACCATTGTAAAGGTGTAGAAAACCTCTTACTTTTTGATTGATATAAACTTGCGCAAGTTTGTCTTCGAATTTGCGCCAAAAGAGCATGTTTTCGTACCAATCTAGGTACGTTTTCTTAGTGATTTTCTTCATCTATCTGCTATAAGGTTTTCCCAGGGGAAAATTTATTAAACGGATAACAAAAATAGTACTTTAAAAGGAGAAAATACAAATAACAATTCCTAAAATACAAATGCCTGAAAAATTGCTAAAAGCGAGTTTTGGACAAAGTTTATTTAGAAAGTGAATATTTTAGATTTAATGCTTCTGTTAGAGGTATTTGGCATCGAAACCTAAGGGAAGTAAATCCATTACTGAATTAGTTTTTACAACCTTTCCAGTTTCACCCATAAAATATACAGCGATTGGAGATTTTTGTTTTTGTTCGTATTCCGCTAAAGACTGTCTGCAGGCGCCACACGGTCCAATGGGTTCGGTTAGAACTTGTTTAGAAGAACTGGCAGAAATAGCAATTGCTTTAATTTCTTCATTTGGATAGAGTGCTCCTGTATGGAAAATAGCCACACGCTCTGCGCATAATCCTGAAGGATAAGCTGCATTTTCTTGATTACTGCCAATAGTAATTTCGTTTGAAGCAAGCCTAATAGCTGCTCCCACTTTAAAAAGTGAATAAGGCGCATAAGCATTATTACGTGCTTCTTGCGCCTTATTCATTAATTCTTGAATATCTTTTGGAAGCTCTGAAACAGATTCAAAAACTTCAATTGAGATTTCTATTTTTTGTTTTTTCACGTGTGATTATTAATATCCCTAAAAGGTTTTGAAAACCTAGCAGGAAGAGAGCTTAGCTGCTCACCTTTTCATTTTAATACTCGTCGTAAGTATCACCAAAGTTGAAAGTCAATCCAAAACGAAGTGTTCCGTCTAGTGGAGTAACAACTTTACCAGTTCCAAATAAGTAAGAAATATCAATGTTGATAGCAGTATAACGGAAACCTGCACCTACAGAAGCAAATTTTCTTCCACCTTTCATGTCGCTTTCGTTGAAGTAACCAGCGCGGAAAGCAAATACATCTTGATACCAGTATTCAGCACCTAATGCCCAAGTAAATTCTTTTAATTCTTCAGACATTCCTCCTGGAGCATCTCCAAACGACTTAAACATACCAGAGATAAAGCTTATGTTTCTATAGTCTCTGTTGTTTTGAGCAACTTCTTCTTGTTCAATAACTCCATCACCGTTAAGGTCTGGGTCTTGTGGAGTTGGTACTAAAAGTTTATTAACTTCCAATGAAACCCCTACTTTGTTGTACTCATCAAGAATAAAGTCGAAACCTCCACCTAAAGCTAAGTTAGTTGGCAAAAAACTTTCAGAATTTTCTGAGTTGTCATAACTAATTTTAGGTCCAATGTTTGAAATATTGAAACCCATTCTCCAACGACCATCAAATTCGTCGTAAGGAATTTCTTCACTTTGGTAATATCCTGAAACATCTACTGCAAATGAGCTTGCTGCAGAAGCATCGGCATCACTTGTTTGAAGCTTTAAATCTGAACGAAGGTATCTACCAGATACTGCCATAGAAAAACGCTCACTTAATCTAAGTGCGTAAGACACGTCGAAAGTAAATTCGTTAGGGCTTAAGATTAATGGGTCTTGCTCTAATGTTTGACGTGCTTCAATGTCACCGAGTTTAAAATATCTTAAACTAGCACCTACAGCACTACGCTCGCTTAGACGGTTGTAATAGGTTACGTCGGCTAAGAATATATCGTTTACCAATTTACTTAAATATGGAGTGTATGAAATACCAACTCCTTGTTTAGACAATGCAAAAACGTTTTGAGCTGGGTTCCAGTGCTGTGAAAAAGCATCGTGAGAAGTCACAACACCTATGTCTCCTAATGCGCCAGCACGAGGGTCAGCGGCAATAAGTAAGAAAGGAACACCTGTTGTAATTGGATTAAATTTTTCGATATCATTTTGTGCTTTCACCGATTTAAAAGCAACTAAACCTATTAGTACGGTAATAAGAATTTTCTTCATTATTGTGAATTTTGAGCAAATATAATTTTAATTTTTAAAGGATAACGAGTTTCTCAAATTTTTCAACTCGCTGATTGGTTAACGCAGATTTAACTGTAATCTTATATACATATACACCTTTTCCTATTTTATCTCCAAAATCGTCGCGACCGTCCCAAGTAATTTCTCGAGATAGATAGCTTCCAGATGGCGGAATTGCTGCATTTTTGGTCCAAACTACTTTCCCAGTAACGGTAAAAACCTGAACTTGTACATCTAGTGTTTCATCAGGTCTATTGTGGTTAAACCAGAATTCTGTGTAGTTTACAAATGGGTTTGGATAGTTTAAAACGCGAGTTATTTCTAATTTTTCATTACCAGCAACCACAAATTGTATCTCTGCAGTAGAAGAATTGTTGTAAACATCCCAAGCTTTTAGTTTCAATGTGTGCAATCCATCTTCTAAATCACGAAACTTAAAAGTTGCAGTACCTTTAGTGTAATCGTCCACTTCGGCTTGGTAAAATTCGTTTAATACAAATGGATTTGATTCATCTCCGTCCAGTGTCGCTACTATATCGTGACCAATTCCGCTGGCGGTATTTATTCCATTTGGATCTTCAAGTTTTGCTAATAAGATAGGGGAGTCATCTGTAATACCACCCGAAACGAAACTTTCGTCGTTCATAAATAATTTAATAAGTGGGCCTTCGTTGTCTTCTGGAGCATTTTCATTTAATCCTCCTACGTTGATATCTAGGTTTACACCTGCTTGATCTTCTAAAGCGTTTTCTCTCTCGGCATAAAGGCTTACTCGGCCTTTACCTACTGGAATTTGAATATCTCGAGGAACAACAAATTCAAAGTCGAATAGCCCATTTTGTATAGACGCTTGTCCGTTAAACAATACTTCACCTAATACTTCAAAATCCATTATTTCACCAATATTGTCGTTGTCTAAGGTTTGGCGTTGTACTTTTTTATCGAAAACTTTCGCGCCAAGGGTGCCGTTGTAATCTGTCATTGGTGTCCCATTCGGGCTTAAAATTTGACCGCTAAATTTTACTTTGCTCAAGGCTTTAAGTGTGTCGGTAGCTTGGGCAATTGGAACATCGTTTAAATGAGTAATTTGAATATCTTTTTTTGGAAAAGCAAGATTCATCGCAGGATCTCCAATATAGAAAACTACACGACGAAGTGGTGTTCCTATTCCTAAGTCTGCTTTCGATAGGCGAAGTCCTTCAGAAGGTGCAACAGGTACATCTCTGCCATAACCAAAAAGGTGTTCTGCTAGGTATTCATTAAAAGTTACCCCCGTTCTAATAAAAATTGCACGGGTAGTAGTAACCATAGAAATTGCACCGCCTTCTTTGTTTTGATAAGTTAATTCTCCAGCGGTAATGCGAAGCGGATTATCAAACTTTGTGAATTCGCAAGTTACGGTAATAACACAAGGCAGTTTGTTTTTGTTTTTAAGTCCTTCAGCTATTCCTTTAGTATATATAAATTCGTGTGCTAGTCCGTCTTCACCCCCGTGACCAAAGTAATCGAGAATAATTGCTCCCGCTTCAAATGCAGTTTTTATTGCTTCATTTACTTCAGGGTATCTATTTCCACCAGCGGATGCTTGTTGCTGGTATGAGTCGGAGTGAATTTTCTTTACATTTATAAAAGGTTTTTCGTCTGAAATTTGATCCCCGAGGGCATCGAGATTACGCTGTAAGGTTGCGTCTGTGCTATTATCGGCATCATCAGAAACTAAAACAAAATTTGTTCTCCAGTTGCCATAAGTACTTTCAGAGGTGTAGTTGATTACCTTGTCGACCATTGCATTTGCTAATGGAACATTATCTGCAACAATTCTTCCCATAGCGATATCTAACAAATCAATATCGCCAGACCTTTGTCCGATAGTACCTTCATTTTCATCCATATTTCCAAAGAAATCATCAGACATAAATGAAAAACTTATACTAGTGCTCGATAAGGTGTGAAAAGTTGGTACTATATTATTGTTGTTTGAAATTCTGTTTTTATAGTCAATAGAGGTGTCTCCTAATATACCGACGTATTTAACGCGATTAGCTTCGGAAGAGGCGTTGAAATATACATATCGAATAAAGTTTCGAATTGCCGATATATCTTGACTACCAGAGCTAAACTCTTCGTAAATTTTATCTGTGGTAACCACTTTTACATTAAGATCGTTTAAGTTTTTATGGTGATTAGCAAGGCGTAATGCAGGTTGAATTAAAAAAGGAGCCGTTATAATAATGTAGTCGATGTCTTTAAACTGGCCAGATTCATCCTTAAATATACTTCCTTTTAAATTTTGGTTTGCTACTGCAGATTGAGAAATTTTAATAGGCGTGAAGTAGTCGTTTGGATTAATTGCTACATACTTTCTGAGCCTGCCTAAATTTTGTTTAAAACTTATTGAAGATGCGCTTTCTTCATTTTTTTTTGAAGTGATAAACTGTGGGTCTGTAACATCCCAAATCTGACTTATCTGACTTGCATTTGCTAGTTGATAATCTGCCACTCCACTTAGATTGACAGCATCATTATATTGAAAAGCCATTTGCTTAGCTGTTCCCGTAAGTTTTCTTTTGACCCAAATACTAATATAGTCTAAGTACCCTATACTAGACGGGTTTCCATTGTTGTTATACGCTAAGTCAATTTTTACAGATTCTCCGCTAGCCGGAACTTCGGTGTTAAGTTCAGATAAGTTTAAAAGCCCAGAAGAGCCTAAAGGAGAGAAGGTAATTGGGTTTAAACTGGTACTGTTTAAGGTTACGCTCAGTGATGTAGCGCTTTCTGAAGCTGCGGCGGCTTTAATTACCACCTTCATTGGAGCACCCGATACAATATTTGGGAAGTCGAAAGTAAAGCTTTGTTCACTTTGAATGTCGAATCTATTTCCAAACCATCTTCTTCCTAATTTTGTTGGACTTTCTTCGTCTTTTTCGTGAAATTGATAATCGTCAAATTCATCGATAATCATAGTAGCCGATGCGGTTGGTTCAAGCATTTGAGTTATGCGTTTTCCGCTTTCGCCACCCGCTGTAATATAATAATAGGACTCATCGGTATAAGGGTTGATGTTGGAGTCGTTTTCTTCAACATAACCCTTGGTGCTTGTACCGTAAAAAAGTATATAATCGCCAGAATCAAAGCTTCCGTCTGCTTCACCAACTACCTGTATTGGAGTTTCAGGCAAATCGAAATGTCTGTTTTCAGCATTTAACAAGGGTAGCGATTGTCCGCCATGCCCATAAATTTTTATGGTTTGCGGGTTTATTCCGTCGGTATTCATGCCTAAGCTATTTAAAAAAGCTTTGTCAATTTTATGAACACCGGTTTTTTCTACTTTAAATTTAAACCACTGACCTTGTGATAGAACAGAATTTGAAATACCCGGAGGCATATTACGACTTTGCGGTCCGTAATTATAATCAACTCTTAATGATGTAACGCGTCTATAATTTCCATTTGAACCTACAATTGGAGAAACAATAAATGTTGTAAAAAGTTTTTCTCTAGATTTTGTACTAACTAGATTATATGTCAGCTCTTTTGGAATTAAATCTGTATTTAAATTTCTAACAGCACTTGATGACAGTGGGGTGTAGGTAACATTGGTAACTCTTACTGAATTTTTATCGGCGAAGCCTTGATCCTCCCATTGTGTGCCATAACTGATGGTTTCTTCGTTAATTTGAAGTTTTAATTCTTCAAGTTTTTCTTGCTTAGTAGCATTATCCGAAAAATTATTTCCTGATGTTTCAATAAATTCAGGTTTGTTGTTCCAGCTAATTGAAATGTTTCGAGACTGTGCTATACCTATAGATGGGATGCAAAAAAGTAGTAATAAAAATAATTGTTTTTTCATCAATATTATTAACGCTTTAAATAAACAGTTAGTATAGCTGATCCTTTTTAATAACTTTGTGCAATATTGTAATTAGGATAATATTATCAAAACTAATACGTTTGCTATCGTGTAAAGGTTTTTAACAAAGCCTTTACTAGAACGCAATAATAATAAAATATTATTGTGATTTTGTCGTTAATTACTATATTGCGAACCCAATTCTCACATATTTTTGAATTTATGATGTTAAGAAAAAACCTTGCATTAAAGCTATTTGTTGCTGCGCTTGCAGCCACAGTATTTGTTAGTTGCAATAAATCTAGAGACTACAAAGACAGTTCTCGTGCTACCGGATGGAAGCTAAACTCTAAAGAAGGCGGCTTTCAGTACGACCCTCAGTTTAAAGAACAAGAAACTGGTCCTGGACTAGTATTTATTGAAGGAGGTACATTTACCATGGGCCGTGTTCAGGATGATCCTATGCACGATTGGAATAACACTCCAAACCAACAGCACGTTCAGTCTTTTTACATGGACGAAACTGAAGTAACTAACCTAATGTACTTAGAGTATTTAGATTGGTTAAAGAAAGTTTTCCCACCTTCTAACGAAAATTATCGCAGAATTTATGAAGGAGCAGTTCCTGATACATTAGTTTGGAGAAATCGTTTAGGTTTCAACGAAGTGATGACTAATAACTACTTGCGTCACCCTGCATATGCAGAGTATCCAGTGGTAGGAGTTAGCTGGGTTCAAGCAGTAGAATTTAGTAAATGGCGTACCGATAGAGTAAATGAAATGATTCTAGAAAACGAAGGCGTTACTTCTAGAAATGCTCGTTATGAAGTTGAGCCAGGTGAAACCTTTAGCACTGAGACGTATCTTAATGCACCAACTAAAACATATGGTGGAAACGATTCGATTACAAGAGGAGGGAAAAAATCTGAAGCTATTGCTAAAAGAAGTAAAGACAGTACAAACTTATATATTCAACGTCAGGATGGAATGTTGCTACCAGCATACCGTTTACCAACTGAAGCTGAATGGGAGTATGCTGCTTTAGGTTTAGTAGGACTTCGTGAGTACAATGCATACAGAGGTAGAAAGAAATATCCTTGGGAAGGACAGTACACTCGCTCTGGAAAGAGAAGATCATTAGGTGATCAAATGGCTAACTTTAAGCAAGGGTCTGGTGATTACGGTGGAATTTCTGGATGGAGTGATGATGGTGCTGATATTACTGCTCAAGTAAAATCTTATGCGCCTAACGACTACGGTCTATACGATATGGCTGGAAACGTTGCAGAATGGGTAGCTGATATTTACAGACCAATTATCGATGACGACTTTAACGACTTTAACTACTATCGTGGAAATGTTTACACTAAAAACGCAATCGACGAGAATGGTCAAGTAAAAGTAGTTACTATGGATTCTATAGTTTACGACACTTTAAGCAACGGTAGAATTATAGCACGTAACTTACCTGGTGAAATTCTTCAAGTACCAGTTGATGAAAAGGATACTTACTTAAGAACAAACTTCTCTAAAGCAGATAACCGTGATTTTAGAGATGGTGATAAAGAATCTACTAGATATTACCAGTCATTCCAAAACGATTTTGGAGAATCTGGCGATGATACTAAAAGAATGTACAACGCGCCAGTTCACAATGTATACGCAGATTCTACAGGTCAGTTAGATCGCGTTTATGACAAATCTAATAACCGTACAACTTTAATTAGTAACGAAGTTAGAGTATACAAAGGTGGATCTTGGAGAGATAGAGAGTATTGGTTAGACCCAGCTCAAAGAAGATATTTCCCACAAGATATGGCTTCAGACTTCATTGGCTTTAGATGTGCTATGAGTCGTGTTGGTTCTAAATCTAAAAAAGGAAAGAAAGCGAGAAACTAAAGTTCAAACTTTTTTAAAAATTATGCCCTTCAAAGTGATAAACTTTGGAGGGTTTTTTTATATATTCACACTAAGATTATGGATATAAAAACAATACATCAATACTTTTTAGAAAGCTCTGGAGTAAGCACTGACTCTAGGAATGTTCCCGTAAAATCAATTTTCTTTGCATTAAAAGGCGATAATTTTAACGGCAATATGTTTGCACAAGAAGCCTTAGATAAAGGGGCTTTTAAAGTGGTAATAGACGAAAAGAAATTTCATAAAGATACCGGTGAAACAATTTTAGTAGAAAATGTTCTAGTAACGCTACAACAATTGGCGTACTTCCATAGAAATTATTTAGGCCTTCACATTATATCGCTTACTGGTAGTAATGGTAAAACCACTTCGAAAGAACTTATAAATGCGGTTTTATCTCAAAAGTTTAAAACGGTTGCAACTAAAGGTAATTTAAACAATCATATAGGGGTGCCGCTTACTTTGCTTTCGATGGATTCGGAAACGGAAATAGGGATTGTTGAAATGGGCGCAAATCATCTAGGTGAAATTAAAATGCTAAGTGAAATAGCAAAACCTGATTTCGGATATATTACAAATTTTGGCAAAGCACATTTGGAAGGATTTGGTAGTCTAGAAGGTGTAATACAAGGGAAGACTGAGCTTTATCAGTTTTTAAAAGACCACAATAAAAAAATATTTGTAAACGCTAACGATTCAAAACAACTAGAAAATTCTAAAGGGATATCTAGAATTACCTTCGGAGACTCAAATGCTGATTATGTCATAAAGCTTATAGATGGTTCTAGCCATCTTTTAGTGGAGTACAATGGCACTGAGATACAAAGTAATTTGGTTGGTGCATACAACTTCGCAAATGTCTCTGCGGCCATTGCAATAGGCGCTTATCTAAACGTTTCAGTTAACGACATTAAACAAGGGATAGAAAATTATGTTCCGTCAAACAACCGTTCGCAATTGATGCAACAGGGTTCAAATACTATATTGTTGGATGCTTATAATGCAAACCCAACAAGTATGATGGCGGCCTTGGAAAATTTCAAACAAACCAAAGGAGATAATAAAGTTGTATTTCTAGGTGACATGTTCGAGTTAGGAACAGATTCTGAAGCTGAACATCAAAATATTGTAAACTTCTTGAAAGAAACCAATTTTGCAAAAGTGTTTTTAACTGGAAGCAATTTTTATAAAGCAAAAAACAGTGCTTCACATATAAAGCAGTTTAAAACATTTGATGACTTAAAAGAAATGATAAAAACTCAGGAGCTGGAAAATGCTACTGTTTTGATAAAAGCATCTAGAGGAATGGCTTTAGAGCGAATTTTAGATCTCTTATAATTGAGGTGAAATTACTTCACCGTTAATGAAACATTGCGGCTGACTTCCATGGATGGTTAGAACTATGGATATTCAACCTGGCTTGATAAGAGTCAACTTTTAGTAGTTCGCGAAAATTTGATAAAATCTATTTATCGAATTTTTTAATTGGTTTCTTTTTAATCATTCCGCCTTTGGCGTCTTTAATGGAAGTCATAATTATAAAGGCGTTACTGTCAATTTTTTCTACTTCAGTTTTAAGTTTGGTCATCTCTAACCTTGTTATAACTGTGTACACTACATCTACAGGTTTGCGCACTTCTCCGTTTTGCGAGTAACCTTTTTCTGCTTTAAATAAGGTACAACCTCGACCCATTTTCTGAATAATAGCAAGTCGAATTTCATCACTATAATCTGAAATAATGGTTATCCCCATAAACTCTTCAATACCGTCTATCACAAAATCTACAGTTTTTGAAGCTGCGAAATAGGTGAGAATAGCATAAAGAGCAATTTCAGTAGAAAGAAAATAAGCGGCGTTTATAAAAATGATTACGTTAAATAGAAGTATAACGTTACCAACAGTTAAGTTTGTTTTGCGGCTTATATAAATAGCAAGAACCTCTGTTCCGTCTATAATCGCCCCACCACGTATTGCCAAGCCGATTCCGAGTCCTAAAAAGAGACCTCCAAATGAGGCAATTAAAATCTTATCATCTGTTATTTGTGGAAATGGAATTAAAGCAACAGCTATTGCTAAAAAGGTAATTCCCATTACACTCTTTATGGCAAAGCTTTTCCCTACAGTAAAGTAGGCCATTATTAAAAAAGGGAGGTTAAAACAAACGAGTAATAAGGGTAGTGAAATATTTGTAAGCTCATTTACCATAAGCGAGATCCCTGTAATACCTCCGTCTATAAAACTATTCGGCATTAAAAACCCTCTAAGTCCAAATGAAGCAGCTAAAACTCCAAGTAGTAGGTAGAAAAATTCATAAATTTCGTGTTTAACTTCTACTTCAAGGTTTTTTACACTTTTGTCAAAAGACGATTCGGTTTTCGCATTTTTTGGTTGTTGGTTTTGTCTTTTTACAACCGATATGATAATTTTTTTAATGAATGGAATCAAAAAGTAGATTTTTTATGGTTAATCGATTCCAAAGATAAACCATAAAAACCCTCTCACAAGATATAAATTTTATAGATTTTGAATTTTTTTTAAAAAAATGTTTGTTGGTATTAAAAAGTAACCTATATTTGCAACCGCTAAGTGAAAGGGCGATTAGCTCAGCTGGTTCAGAGCACCTCGTTTACACCGAGGGGGTCGGGGGTTCGAACCCCTCATCGCCCACCAACTTTCAAAAGCCGAAGTTTATACTTCGGCTTTTTTTATGGAATATTTTGTCTACATATTATACTCGCAAACCCTTGATAAATATTATGTTGGGTCTACCGAAGATGTGTCTCATCGGTTAAGAGAACATTTATGGAATCACAAGGGATTTACTTCAAGGGCTAAAGATTGGGAATTAAAATACTCTGAATTTTTTTGATTAAACACATTAAACTACAACTACATAATTTTAATGCGTAATCAAATCGCATTTCATTATCTTCGCTAGTTGACTTATAAAAATTGAATAATATGAAGTATTTCAATAGCAGTTTATGGATTATGCTGCTTTTTTCCGTTGTGTCTTTTACCCTTAATGCACAAGATGTAAATCCAAACAATCAAAGTCTTTTCGATAATTTCACTTATAGACAGGGAAATGAATATCGCACAGCTTCAGGAAAACCAGGTCCGAAATATTGGCAAAACTCAGCCGATTATCAACTTGAAGTTACTTTAGACGAAAAAAATCACATTGTTACAGGGAATGTTGCTATTCAATACACCAACAATAGTCCTGAAGAATTAGATTTTGTTTGGTTATACCTAGAGCAAAATCGTTTTACAGAAACTTCTCGTGGTACTTTAACTTCCCCTCTTGAAGGAGGACGTTATAGCGGAGACGTTGAAGGTGGATATAAACTTTCAAATTTTTCAGCTAAAACGAAAACAGGAACTTCTTCTAAATACCTGATTACAGATACGAGAATGCAGGTTTTCTTAGATAAGCCTTTAGCAGCTAATGGGGGCCAGGTTGAGATAAAAATGAATTTTGAATACAAGATTCCTGTTGAAGGAATGGACCGTATGGGCAGGTTTGAAGCTAAAGACGGAACAGTATATGCTATTGCACAAGGGTATCCGCGTGTAGCAGTTTTCGACGATGTTGTAGGCTGGAATACAGATCCGTATTTAGGAGCTGGAGAATTCTATTGTGAATACGGAGATTTTGATGTAAAGATTACCGCTGCTGCAGATCAAACTGTAGTTTGTTCAGGAATACTACAAAATCCAAATGAAGTACTTACAAAAACACAGCAAGAGCGTTTAGCAAAAGCTGAGAAAAGTGATAAGACAGTTTACATTATTAAACCAGATGAAGTTGGGAAATCCGTAGCTCAAGCTAAAAAGAACGGCACACTAACATGGCATTTTAAAATGGAGAACACTCGCGATGTAGCATGGGCTTCATCTAGAGCTTTTATTTGGGATGCGGCAAAAATGAACCTAGGAAATGGAGAAGTTGGATTGGCACAGTCTGTTTATCCTAAAGAAAGTGATGGCGAACACGCTTGGGGTCGTTCTACCGAATACACTAAGGCCTCTGTAGAGTTTCACTCTAATACTTACTATCCTTATCCGTATCACAACGCAATTAACGTAGCAACTAGTGTAGGTGGAATGGAGTATCCAGGAGTTAGTTTTTGTGGGTACCAAAGAGGAGGAGCATCACTTTGGGGTGTAACCGATCACGAATTTGGACACAACTGGTTCCCAATGATTGTTGGTAATAACGAACGTCGTTACCCGTGGATGGACGAAGGCTTAAATATTTTTATAAATCACTACAGTACAGCTGCCTTTAATAATGGCGAATATCCAACTAGAACAGACAAACCACGTGACTTGGTTCAATATCTAACCTATGGAAATCGCGAAGGAATAGACACTTATCCAGATATTGCTAATGCGAGAAACTTAGCTTACACGGCGTATTACAAACCGGCTGCTGGACTTTATATGCTTAGGGAGTACATTTTAGGTAAAGAGCGATTCGACTATGCTTTTAAGAGTTATATCCGTCATTGGGCATATAAACATCCGCAACCAAACGACTTTTTTAATCATATTGAAAATGCTGTAGGCGAGGATTTATCTTGGTTTTGGAAAGGGTGGTTCTTCGGAAATGGAAATATAGATTTAGGAATTTTATCTGTAGAGCCTTACCAAGGTAATTATTTGATTACTGTTGAAAACAACGGTGATATACCAATGCCAGTGGAATTGTTGGTAACTTATAATGACGATACTAAAGAAACCATCAAGCTTCCAGTCGAAATTTGGCATCGAGGTAATGTTTGGAGTCACCTACTTAAAACAGATAAGCAGGTAAAACGCGTAGTGCAAGACCCTAACAAAATGGTACCTGATATCAATATATTAAATGATACCTGGAATAAGTTATAATCCGTAAGAATCATAAAAAAAGCCTCTATTATTAGAGGCTTTTTTTATTGTCTGTTCGAGCGCAGTCGAGAACTATGAGGTTTCGACTGCGTTCAACCTGACACGCTTAATTTTATTAAATTCAGCATCCACCTAAAATAACTTTTGGATAATTGCTTACATCTATAGTTGCTTCGTTGCTTTTTGTAACTAATTCAATGGCTTCTTTCGTGCTAAATCCAAGAATTAATAGAGACAGCAATAGCAGCAGTAAGATACTTCGCCGCAAAACCGATTTTTTTGAGGTGTGTATTTGAAAACAGCTATAAATATGGCGAATCGACGAACGAATCATCTTGTAGTAGGTAAATCTCGCGAAAAATATATCTTTGCCTCATCAATCTCCAAAGCCTTGGCGACGGACTTAATTATATTACATTATGAGCCTAGAAAAAGAATTACAACAAAGAAGCGATAACAAATGTGAATTATGCGGAAGCGAAGAAAACCTTGGCGTTTTTGAGGTGCCTGATTCTCCAATGAGTGGAGCCGAAGCTTCAGTTTACATTTGTAATACGTGTAAAGAGCAAATTGAAGATCCAGAAAAAGTAGATGCAAATCACTGGAGATGCTTAAACGACAGTATGTGGAGCACAGTGCCAGCGGTTCAAGTGATGGCGTGGCGTATGCTTAACAGATTAAGAGCTGAAGGTTGGCCACAAGATTTGTTAGATATGATGTATATGGAAGATGATGTAAAAGAATGGGCAAAGGCTGGCGTAGCAGAAGCAAAAGCAGATGCGGTTATTCATCGTGATAGTAATGGTGTTGTATTAGAAGCAGGTGATTCTGTTGTACTAATAAAAGACCTAAAAGTGAAAGGAAGTAGTATGGTTGCTAAACAAGGTACTACTGTGCGTAGAATTTCTCTTGATCGTGAAAACGAAAAATATATTGAAGGAAGAGTAGATGGTCAGCAGATTGTGATTATCACTGACTATGTAAAGAAAGTATAAATATTTAGACCTGACAGGTCCTTTCTATTTATCCTGCAAGGTGTTGCCACAGGCCTCCTTGTAGGTATAAACAAGAGATCGTTTTTCCCCATTTTTACCAAAATTAAATAGCATTAGGCTATCCTAGTAAACACGTAGATTACTTTAATAGTTTGTATCTACCCATTTTGTGAGGAAGATTAAATATTTAGACCTGACAGGTTTCTAAAACCTATCAGGTCTTTTGATATGCCGCAGGCCATCTTGCCGGCATTAAATAACTCCTAATACTTATACCCAAGTTTTTTTATAAAATCTTTAAATTGGGCTTGGTTTCTATAGGCTTCAAACATAGGTTCATTTGGTAATTCAATTAGCCCAAGATCCTTGTGAGTATGTGCTTTTTCCAACCAATAGTACATTTTTTCTTCTTTTTTAAGCACTGCATAGGTAGCAGCAATTTGATAGCTCCAGGACTTCTCATGATCAGCAATCAATTTCATTAATGCTGTCTCAGATTTTTCCTGATTGCCTAAAAAATGATAAATCATAGCTTCAGTATGTAGTCTAAAACCTGCTAAAGGTTCTTTTTTTATCACTTCTAGGGCTTCACTGTATTTCTCCTGATTCATTAATATTAATGCATACAAAGAATACGCAACGTCTTGGTCTGGATTTAGCCTAATGGATTCCTTAATGTTTTTTTCGGCCTCTTTAAGATTTTTAGCCATATAATAAGTATTGGCCAAACTGTAATAGTTAGAAGCGTTTACAGGATCTATTATTATTACTCTTTTGTGAATTGCTATGGCTTCTTCTGTATTCCCACGTAAAAGCGCTACTTCCGAAGCTCTGTGCAAAGCGGTTTCGTTATTGGGGTCTAATCGTAAAGCTTTTTGTGCAAGTTTTCCCGCCTTTCCAATATCATTTTCATACTCTAAGGAAAGTAAAGACATAAATGCATAGATTTCTGCATAGGTACTGTCAGCTTTTATGGCTTTTATGGCTACTTCGTAGGTTAACTTTTTCCCTTTTTCATAATCAATAATTCCGTAATTATTTTGTGTGTGATAAATATTACCTAATGTTATCAATGCTGCTGCGTAGGTAGAATCTATAGCTAAAGATTTTTGCAATAGCTTTTCAGATATTTGCAATGACTCTTCATCATAATTATTTTGATATATGTATCGACCTTCCAAAAACAAAGTATACGCATCAGTATTTGATTCTGTTACACTGGGGATTATATTATCTAAAATTCGCAATTGAAGATTTTCAGCAACTGCTTCGGCTATTTCATTTTGAATTTTAAAAATGTTTTTGAGTTCTTTTTCCCAAGTTTGCGACCAAATATTGTTATCGCCGTTAGTTTCAACAAGATTTACATTTACTCTAATTATACTGTCTTGAGTACGTACGCTGCCTTCAAGTATGTATGAAACATTTAAGGTTTTTGCTATTTCCTGCAGGTCCATTTTTTTGTTTTTAAATGAAAAAGCCGAGGTGCGTGAAGTAACTTGAAGTTCGTTTATTTTAGCAAGTGAGTTTAATACTTCTTCTGCCAAACCATCGGCAAAATACCCTTGTTGTTGGTTTGGAGACATATCTGAAAAAGGTAATACGGCAATTGATTTATCTGGTTTTGTTTCGAGTGCAATGGCATTTTCATTATTTTCAGAACGCAGCCTAAACCTATCAACAAATAATAAGATTATGGCTATGGCTAAAAACGCGATAATGAAAGTGTTGAGTTTTTGCCCTGTTTTTTGTGTGATGGACTTTTCCTTTGGAACATTTTTAGTTTTTTTAATACCGTCTGTAGTGATTTCAAAAAACCAGGAGATACAAATCCAAACAGGAAGCAAAACGATTAGGATAATCAAAATCATTTTCCCAAACCAAATAGGAGCGTTAATTATAGGGCTAAGAATAGCGATGACCTGAAGTAAAACCCATGAAAAAATTAAATAGGAAACTGTGCCTTTAAAGACATTCCTTCGTTTTAATTCGTTAAAAAAATCGTTGAGATTCATTTGGTTTATTTTTCAATTTTCGGAAAGCCCATTTTATCAATAAACTTTTGCCATCTTTTATCGGAATGTAAACTTCTAAAACGTGGCTCAGACAACACTTCATTTAAGCCCACGTCGTGAACTTTATAGGCTTTGTTTAGCCATTTAAATGCATTTTCCTTATCGTCTCTAAAAGCATAGCTTTCGGCAATTTGATAGGCCATGTCATTAGTGTATTTAGAAATAAGCTCTTGCATATAGGCATCGGACTTTTCTATATCGCCGAGTTTAAAGTAGATATCGGAATGTATCTGCAAACCCCAGCCTTCATCATCTTCTTTTTTAATGGCTTCTAATGCTGCAGCTAATTTGTTTTGTTGTAACAAAATTCGAGCGTGATAATAATGTAATGCATAGCGATTTGGTTGTAATTCAATACAAGTTTTAGCGGCCTCCACAGCTTTATCAAGTAGGTCTGCACAGTAGTATGCATTCATTAATTGATAATGCGTGTCTGGATTAAGTGGGTCTAAACTTGCTGAGTATTCTTGAAGTCGAACAGCGCTTTCTACATTTCCTAAAGACAATGCAAGAGTAGCGGTGAGGCTAATAATTTCAGGGTTTGAACCATCTAGTTTTAGGGCTATTTCATTTAGTTGTTTCGCCTTTACGAAATTCCAATCATAACTCAATTCATCATCTGCTAAATAAGCATAAGCGAGTGCGTTTTTCGGGTCTATCTCCAAAACTTTATTTGTTGCTTCTTTGGCTAGCGTATAGCCTTGCTTAAATCCTAATGTTCCGTTATTTGCTTGAGTTTCATAAACTCTTGAAAGTAGTAACCAAGCTGGTATATAGTTGCTATCTATATCTAAAGCTTGTTTTGCAAAGTCTACCGCTTCAATCAGTTTTTGAATGTCGCTAGAAAAATGTGAGGCCTGTACTGCTTGTAAATAAAGTTTATAAGCTTCAGGATTGGTTTTTATTGACTTCGGGAGCGGTTTTGATTCTAATAAATTAAGTTCTAGTGCTTTTACAACTGCTCCAGATACTTCATCTTGAATTGCAAAAATATTATCTAAGTCTCTATCGTAGGTTTCCGTCCATAAATGCTTGTCGTTTTTTGCATCGATAAGCTGTGCGGTAATGCGAAGAAGATTCCCCGATTTGCGCACACTGCCTTCTAAAATGTAAGTTACATTTAGCTTTTGAGCGATTTCTGGAAGCTGTAAATCTGAGTTTTTAAAAGAAAATGTTGAGGTGCGAGATGTGACTTTTAAAAGTTCTACTTGCGTTAAAAGATTAAGAAGTGCTTCAGTAAGGCCATCTGCGAAATACGAATTGTCATCTTTTTCAGAAAAGTCCTGAAATGGAAGGACAGCTATTGTTTTTGATTTAGAAGCTAAGGATGGAATATCAAAATTGTTTTCAGAAATCTTATCGGTTATTACAAATCTGTCGATAACCAAGACAGCTAAACAGATTACTAGAAAAGCGATGATGATTTTATTAAGTCGCTTCCCAGTTTTTTTACGAATGGAAGCAGATTCTGAAACTTTGCTAGTTCGTTTTAAACCTGTAGGAGTGAATTCATATATCCAAGAGCCAATAAGATATAAAGGAAAGCCTACTAAAAGTAAATAAAAAAGACTTTTTGAAATCCATAAGGGCATTTCTAAAATATCACCCAATAGTGCAGCTATACGTATAAGTAACCAAGCCACTACTATATAAGAAATAGCACCTTTTATTACATTACGTCGCTTTAGTTCATTCCAAAAACTATTTTTTCGTTTCACAATTTAGTTGATTTCTTTAGAAATCTATTCCTAAAGATAGCGAAATAATACTTTTAATCTTAATATATAGGGCTTGGAAATATCAATTAAACTGAAAGTAGCGTATTGGTTATTACGGATTTATGTTTAAAATTATGATGAAGTTACTAGGTGTTGTGTTCGTTTTACGAGAAGTGTATATAAATAATTAGACCTGACAGGTTTCAAAAATCTGTCAGGTCTAGAATACATTTTAATGTTTTATTATTTACTCATTTCAGTAAAATAATGGTAGAACTGAGGAATAGTTTCAATTCCTTTCAAATAATTCCAAACTCCAAAGTGTTCATTTGGGGAGTGGATAGCGTCGCTATCTAAACCAAAGCCCATTAAAATTGTTTTACTCTTCAATTCTTTTTCAAACAAAGCAACAATAGGAATACTTCCTCCGCTGCGTTGTGGAATTGGTGTTTTTCCAAATGTTTCTTCGTAAGCTTTTTCTGCAGCTCTATAGCCTAAACTATCTATAGGAGTAACATAAGCTGTTCCTCCGTGATGAGGTTTAACTTTTACGCGTACACCTTTTGGAGCGATACTTTCAAAATGGTTTTTGAAAAGTTCGGTGATTTTCTCCCAGTTTTGATCAGGTACTAAACGCATACTTATTTTAGCAAAGGCTTTACTTGCAATTACAGTTTTTGCTCCTTCGCCTATATATCCACCCCAAATTCCATTTACATCCAATGTTGGGCGAATAGAATTTCTTTCATTAGTTGAATAGCCTTTTTCACCATAAACAGAATCGATATCTAGAGCTTTCTCATAATCTTTTAGGTTGAAAGGTGCCTCAGCCATTTTCTCGCGTTCTTCTTTTGAAAGTTCTTCCACATCATCATAAAATCCTGGAATGGTAATGTGGTTGTTCTCGTCGTGAAGCGAGGCAATCATCTTAGCTAAGATATTTATAGGGTTTGCCACAGCTCCTCCGTAAAGGCCGCTATGAAGGTCACGATTAGGTCCTGTAACCTCTACTTCAACATAACTCAAGCCACGAAGTCCGGTAGTAATAGAAGGTGTGTCCTTAGAAATCATCCCAGTGTCGCTAATTAAAATAACGTCGTTGGCAAGTTTTTCGCGGTTTCGGCTAATAAACCATCCTAGACTTTCACTTCCAACTTCTTCTTCACCTTCAATCATAAACTTAACGTTGCACGGCAATTGGTTGGTTTCTGTCATATATTCCAACGCTTTTACGTGCATATACATCTGTCCTTTATCGTCACAACTTCCTCGAGCAAATATTGCACCTTCAGGATGAAGCTCAGTTTCCTTTATAACTGGTTCAAACGGTGGACTTGTCCATAATTCTAACGGGTCTGGTGGTTGCACGTCATAATGACCATATACTAAAACAGTTGGTAGGTTTTTATCGATGATCTTTTCGCCATATACAATCGGGTATCCCGGAGTTTCACAGATTTCAACAGTGTCACAACCTGCTTTTTCAAGTTGCACTTTTACAGCTTCAGCTGTTTTTAGCACATCTTTTTTATATGCAGGGTCTGCACTAATTGATGGTATTTTTAAAAGCTCGATTAATTCGTCTAAAAATCGATCTTTATTTTGTTCAATGTAAGATTTTGCGCTTTTCATTATTTTATTTTTGAAGAATTGCTAAAGTACAAAACACCACTGAAACAGCGTACTAAATAGGGAAAATGCTGTTTAGGTTTAACTAAGTTTTAGCAGAATTTAAAATTTTTAAAAATTTTTATTTCAAAAACCAAAATCTTGTTTATATTTGCACTCCTTTTACAAAGAATCCTAAGTTTTGTAAAAGATTATAATGCGGGCGTGGTGGAATTGGTAGACACGCCAGACTTAGGATCTGGTGCCGCGAGGTGTGGGAGTTCGAGTCTCCCCGCCCGCACGTAATGAAAAGCTGACTGTAAAAAGTCAGCTTTTTCTATTTATATAGTTAAGTGTTTTAGTTTAATTGTGCGAACTCAAAGAGTCAGTACATACAGCTTCTCTACGAAAGTAGGGAAGCTTTTTTTTTAATCCACTTTGTACAAGAATGTTACGCTAATAATTACAAAAGTAGAAGCGAGAATTATTATAGCGTTTTTTATGGTTATAGGCTACATAGTCCCAACAGAATATATTTTTGTAATTTGTATTGACTAAAAGTAAAACCATGCGAATATTAGGAATATCTGCTTCTGCAAGCATATCTAGCAGTAACTTTCATTTTCTAAAAGCAATTCAGCGATTGCTGCAGGAAAAGGATGAAATGCAGGTTTTTGAAGGTTTACAAGATTTTGATTTGTTTAGTCCTTCCAGATTAACAGCCGGCATTCCTAAAAACATTCTTGAATTGAAAGAAAAAATTGATGCTGCTGAACTGATAATCATTGCTACCCCTGAATACACGCATAACATCCCTGCAGTATTAAAAAACCTAATCGAGTGGTGCACTGCTTCTGGGGAATTTGCACAAAAGAAAGTACTTCCGATCACATTTACACCCTATGAACCTAGAGGGGAACACGCAATGATATCATTATTGCAATCGCTACAAACAATGAAAGCTAAGATTGAAACTCAGCTCCCACTTTATAAGACAGACGTAGAAATTAAAGAAAAACAAATAGAGTTTCCATCAGAAATTATAGAGCTTTTGAATGCTGCCATTGACTTGTATCGATAAATTGGAATTACTTCAATTTCCACCTGTTTTCCCAAATTAAATGGTTTTTCGGTAAGAACTATCGGCCGCAACTCAAAGTATTCTCCAAAATTATGCTGACCATGCCTCTAATTTTATGGTAACAAACGTGTATAGCAAACAAAAAAGCCGTCCCATTTTGAAAAATGAGACGGCTTTTAAGCATTAAGAAATTTAATTTATTTCTATTATTTTTTTACAATTTTCAGGGTTTCAGTAAGTCCACCTTCAAATGTTGCTTTCACTAAATAGATTCCTGACTTAAGAGTGCTTAAATCAATTTTTCCATGTGAAATAGTGCTTGAATTTAAAATCATTTGCCCCATTAGGTTATAAACCTCAATCGACTCTACAGTTTTTTGTGATTGAATAGTTAACACGTCGTTTACTGGGTTTGGATAAAAATCAAAATCAACTGATGTGAAATCAGAAACGCCTAAGGTTTCACATTCTCCCGCTACGAAAAAGATAGATTCCGCTTCCAGTTCCGTCCAACTAGTTCCTCCATCTTCAGACAACATTGTAATTGCGCCATCTGTTCCGTTTTCTGTAGCTGCCCACCAAACAGTAGATGGTTCAGGAGTAGTGATTTTTGGCTCTAACCAATAAACTCCTTCAGTTAAAACAACCGCTTCAGTCAAGTCGAATACCACGTGATACACAGGCTCATTGTACATAGATCCGTATGCTATAGCAGATGTTGCATCAGCTTCAATTACTTCAATTACATCACCTGGTATTCCATTATTATTTGCTCTAATGTTGAAAACACCATGATCTGGAGCTTGAACTTGATTTGTGCTGATTGAGATTTGTTGAAGTGCAAAGGTAGTATTTGCTTCAACTGTAAAATCATTGGCAATAAATGTATTTGGATTACGTGGGTCTAAATTAAATCCTGCATCAAGGCTTGGAGCGATACCTAGCCCTTGGAAGCAATCAAAATCTGGTTCTGGAATAACCACATCTCCCATGCAATTTACTTTAATACTTACCGTAGTCGGACCGCTTGCTTCATACAAATCGGCGATAATATAATAAGTAGTACCTTCAACTAAATCTATATATTCCGATTGCTCTCCAGTCCAATAGAAACCAGTGATATTTCCGGCCATATTTCCACAGGCATTCATAATCATAAAGTCTGCATCGCCTGCTCCTTGATCTAAATCCATAATGTGAAGACCTGAGGCAGTAGCCGTAAATTCAAATACTTGCTCCGATCCAGTATAGTTGTAAGGAACATTAGAATAGTTTGTCCAATAACCTGCATTTGGAACTAAATCTGCAGTATAAACAGTATCGCATTCTATTACGATTTTTTCAACACAAGGAGTATCATTAAGGGGGGAGCCTTGGTTGTTTTCATTGTTAGCATTCAGTGTTACTCCTGAAAAAAGTGTAATCATCAGAAGGCTTAAAAGTCTTTTAGATAGTAGTTTTTTAATCATTTTATAATTAAGATTTTTTGTTTAAGAGCGTAAACTTACGGAAAAGATGCCATAATTCAATTGCTCAAAAAATATTTAAGAAAGAGTTTTTTCCGCACAATCGATAACTTCTAAGTTTTACTGATTCCATAATAAAACAACCACTTTGAGCGGGAAATTAAGAGGTAAGGTATCCACTAGATTTGGGCTGTTTTTGAATATGTAGTTTTAAATCAAACCTTTAAGTTCTAAAAAAAAGGTAGGCTTTTTTAAAAGTCTACCCTTGTATTTACACTTACACACTTTGAGTGATAGTGTCTATTTCAAATTCAATCTATTTTACTTTCCAAATAGAACCGTTTTTAGTCGATAGTTTTTCTAAAGAACCTTTGGTTGTAAGTTCGTTCAATACGTTTTCACTTTCCTCTCGAGGAGTACCTGAAAGTTCAGAAAATTCCTTAGCTGTAAGAGTAGGGTAAATAGCAAAAAGTGATTCCCAATTTTTACTGTATTCGCTTTTCAGAATATTCGGATTCGTTTTTAAGATTGCCATTTCATAAAACGCATACGGTCTAGCGCCGTAAACGGTTTCTTTATTTCCTTCGTTGTCAACTACGAAAATAGTAGGGAACCCTCTTACACCATATTCTCTAGCAGCTTTTAAATCGTCTTGGAATAATGTTTTTGCCTTTCCTTCAAAATCCGATTTTAATTGCTCAACGTCAAGACCAACAACCTTGGCAGCAGTTGCTAAATGTTCCCATTTTGCAATATTTTTCTTTTGTAAGAAAACCATTTCACGAATTTCGCGCATAAATAGGTTGGCTTTCTCTTTATCTTGGATTTGTGCAGCTTTATAAGCAATAGAAGGTGGGTATGAAGAATCTAATGGATCTTCTAGCCATAAATCCCCGTCTATAGGCATATCGTAATAAACACTTACCTCGTCCCAATGTGAAGCAACATCTGATGGTTTTCCTATACCTCCGCTATTGTAACTCCAATCTGGTAAAAGACCTCCCATTCTGTATTCAATTTCAATATGGTCTCCATACTCTAATTTCAGTTTTCTCAACTGAGGTTCAATTCCCCAACAAGAAGAACAAATTGGATCTGTAAAGTAAACTAGCTTAACTGATTTTTCAGAAGATTGAGCTTTTTCTACTGTTGAATCTTGAACGTCTTCGCCTGGCATTTCACACATTCCTGTTTCTGGATCGCAAAGAAGTGGATTGTTTTTTAATTTATCGCTATTCATAATATTGTTTTTAAATTGTTATCTTTTTACTTGAATACATTTATCATAGTTCTACCTAATTCATATTTAAGCTGTTATGCTTTCAAGTATGAATACAAATATACTGATATTTAAGTGTATATTTGATACGCATTTCCTTTTGGGAAGTGCTTTCCTGTAGGAAACTACCTCGGTACTCTTAAGTGGTAATTGTGTAATATTTATATTGAAATGAAAAAGAAAGCAAAAATAAACGACACCCCTGTATGTCAGGTTAGGATGCAAGCTATCAGTGATACGATGAGTATTTTATCTGGGAAATGGAAGTTTCACATCCTGGGAACGCTAATAGAGGGTAACAAACTTGGGTTTATGGATTTGATGAGAGAAATTGATGGGATAGGATCTAAAATGCTTTCCAAAGAACTTCAAGATCTTGAAATGAATCATTTAGTTAGTCGAACAGTTTTAGATACAAAGCCTATAACGGTTGAATATGCTATAACAGAATATGGTGCGACACTTTCGCCACTTATTAACGAGTTGGCAAAATGGGGTATTGAGTATAGGCAGTCTGTGCACGGATAATAAAATCAACTCAAAGTCTTTTTAGCAAATACTGAAATTATAATTCCAGGTATGGAAAGTGCAATTGCAAGATACACCAAACTCATAGGAGAGTATATACCCAATAGAAGTCCTGCCGCAGATGATGCAATCATAATTGATAGATTGAAAACGGAAGATTGAACCGATGTGGCCACATCTTTAGCAGTTTCTACTTGTCTGCTAACCGCGGCTTGTAATAGAGTCACTAACGGACCAAAGGAAACTCCCCATAGAAAGAAGGCGAAATGTCCAATTCCGGTAGCACCTCCAAACATCAGGAAAATAACCATTGAAATAATGATCAACCCAAACATGGCTATGGTTAGTAGTCTTAAATATTTATCGGTGTATTTTATAGCTATCAAGACTGAAATTAATGATCCAATTCCAAAAAATAACAGTGCCATTTCAACACCTCCAGCAAGTTGAATTTCATTTACAAGGCTAGTGATATACACGTAAACACCATAGTGAGCAATTACACCGAGTAATGTAAGTAACAGTATTATTAACACTTCCGGTATTTTTAGTAATGCAAATGGCGAGGAGCTTTTAGTTAGTTTTTCTCCTGGAGTTGAAGGCAACGCAAAAAAGCTAACTACGGCAATAGCAAGGATAAATGCACCAAGCCCAATAAATTCTGTTCGCCATCCGTAATCATTCCCAATGGTTGTCATTATCGGCATCCCCACGCTAATTCCTAAAGTTGTTCCTGCCATAATAACAGCGATCGCTTTTCCGTGATGCTTTTCATCTACCAACCTCATTCCATAAGCAGCAATCATTGGCCACATGACTCCCGCACAAATACCACCAATAACTCTAAGTATAATGATGATGGTGTAATCGTAAACGAGTCCTGAGATAATATTGGAAATAGCAAAACCTCCCAACAAAAGGAGTAATAAATATTTCCTGTTGAACTGCATCGTCAAGGAAATAAGCGGAATTGCAAAAATGGCCGAAGCTATGGCGTAATACCCAACTAAATTCCCTGTCTGAACTTCGTTGATATTTAAATCGTCCATCATAAGAGGTAAAACCCCCGATGGCATCAATTCAGAGAGAATTCCCACAAAGGTTACAGACGACATTAAAATCATAATCAACCACGGAAAGACACTTTTAGTTTTTTCCGTAATATTTTGTTTGCTCATAGTTTTGTTTTTAACCGTGTGAAATACACAAATTATTTAATAGAATGAGTTGGGGCTAATACTCTGTTTCTCGTCCTACCAATTTCCAGCCTGCTCGAGTTACTTCGAGTTCCATAGTCAGACCTGTAACCAAGTTTTCCAATAAGTTTTCTTGTTCGCCAATAGTTGCCACTTCAATTTGAATAACTATTTCTTCTGGATTAGATTCTAGCGTATTCCTATTAATTGAACGCACCAATAACTGATCATTTGCTTCAATATGGTTTAATAGCCAAAACCGAACGTTTGATTCCATATTTAAAAGACATTGGATGGAAACTTGGTAGTAAGTTTCTTTTACTTTGGTTTTCTTATATGCTGAAAGCTTTGATAAACGAACACTTATTGGTCTTAAGACTAGGTGAGATAAAACCACGGCAATGGTAGTAATCAAGGCTTCAAGCAAAAAGCCCATCCCTGCCAATGTTCCCACTGCTGCGGAACACCATATGGTGGCTGCGGTGTTGAGTCCTCTAACATTAAACCCATCTTTCATTATAACCCCAGCCCCAATAAAACCAATACCCGTCACGATTTGCGCCGTTACCCTGCCGGGGTCTCCACCCGCTAAACTATAAAGGTCTATAGATAGTAAAACATAAGAAGCAGCGCCAATCGCTACTAAGGTATTGGTTCGTAATCCTGCGTTTTTTTGTTGCCACTGTCTTTCAAAACCAATAATTCCGCCTAATATAAAAGCGGTGCCTATGCGAAAAATGTATTCTGATAACTCTACAAATCCATCCATAAAATCTTTGAAAAATTAGTGGTTTGAAATTATAATGCTTTTCCTAAAAGAAGTGTACAAGATAAGTTTAAAGATTTAAAGGCACGTCGTATTCTACCTCCTTGCGTCGGAATAAAAACTCACCATTTCGAACTGACGCCAATACATCTACTCTTTTTCTTATCGCTTCATAAACTGTAGATTCGTTAAGCACGATAAAATTGGCTGCTTTTCCTACTTCTAAACCATAGCTATCTTGAATATTCATACAACGTGCGCCATTGTAGGTAATCAAGTCAAAACTTGTTTTTATCTCTTCTGGCGACATGGTTTGTGCTAAATGGATTCCGTTGTCTAGAATATTCATCATATTTCCATTCCCCATTGGATACCATGGGTCGTTTATCGAATCTTGTGCGAAGGCAACATTAATTCCTAATTCTATAAATTCTTTTACTCTAGTTAATCCACGACGTTTTGGGTAGGTGTCTTGACGGCCCTGCAAGTAAACGTTTTCAGTAGGACAAGCAATAAAGTTCATCTTACTCTTTTGGAAAAGGTCCATCATTCTAAAAGCATAAGAGTTATCTGCCGAACCAAATGAACAGGTATGACTCGCAGTAGTTCTAGTTCCATAGTCTTCCATAAGAACAAGTGCATTCAGTAATTCTACAAAACGCGAATGTGTATCATCTGTTTCATCGCAGTGAACATCAATCATCTTATCGTATTTCAGACCGAGGTTAACAATGTCGTGAACAGATTTTTCTCCAAACTCCCTAGCTGGTTCGTAATGTGGAATTCCTCCAACAACGTCAGCTCCCATTTTCAATGCTTCTTCTACTAGTTCTAATCCGCCCTTATATGTGTACATTCCTTGCTGCGGAAAAGCCACAATTTGAATATCAACCGTGTCTTTTAAATCTTCTTTCATTTCAAGCATTGCTTTTAACGCTGTGAAATTTGGGTCGGTAACGTCTATATGCGTACGTATGTGCTGCACACCTTGAGAAACCTCATCGTGAATTCCTTTCATAGCAAGTTTTTTCACACTTTCAACAGTCAAGGTTTCTTTAAACTTGGGCCATAGTTCTATCGCTTCAAATAAGGTTCCTGAGCCAGCGCCTTCTTGTCCTAGTTCCGATAATGTATAAACGTAGTCCAAATGCAAATGAGGGTCTACATAAGGAGGTAAAACCAGCTTCCCGCCTAAATCAATTTCTTCATCACATTTAGGTAAATTTTTCCCAATTTGGGTGATTTTACCATTTTCTACAATCATTTCAGTGGCTTCATCATTGCGATAGATTTTCGCATTAAAAAACTTCTTCTTCATTATACATTCATTTAAGGTTAATACTATTAAGTAATGCCCAAAATTTAAAAATCGCCTATATAATTGGCGTTAGGACAAGTTCACAATCTAAACCTTAAAGGTGAAATTTGCAATGATAAATGTCATATAACCTATTGGTTGTAAGTGAATTGTTATTGTGTGAAATGACATTTTCAGATGAGTTGAAAATATTTTAAATAAAAAAACCTAGTGCTACAAACTGCTAACACTAGGTTCATTTTTAAAAAGAAAATACAAAGTTTATGATACCTCTTCCGAAGTGGCAAACTCTTCCATTTTCGTAATTAAATTGTTTTCAACGGTATAAATTTGAACCCATTTTTGCTTAAGTTCTCTTCCAGAACGTTTAACCCTTTGGTGTTCCTTTCCCAATACCACGACCATATTGTCTTCAACGATATATTGCTGAGGTTCAAAATTGATTATCTCAGTCCTTTCCATGATATTAGTGAAAAAGGTTCTAACACCTTCCTTTTTTTCAAAAGTACCGGCGGGAATTATTTGGGTTCCGTGATAAATCCAAACCGTATCTTCGGAAACCGTGCCTACAAATTTTTCTACATCCCCTTCACTAAAAGCTTCAAACATTTTCTCGACTACGGCTTTTGATGAGTTTTTCATAATTATTGTTTTGCAAACTGCAAGTGAACAACAATAGTTACGTCTTTTCCAACACCCGCAGCAGCTGGATCAAAATTGATGTTGTAGTCAAATCTATTAATGGTGGTTTTGGCTTTCATACCTAATTTTTCACCTTTATCACTCTTAACAGATCCTCCATAATGCACATCAAAAATCACATCTTTTGTAACGTCTTTAATGGTTAATTTACCATATAGTAAATACTTATCTGGCTTTCCTGTAGCTAGCATTTTAGTGCTTTTGAAAGTCATGTTTGGGTATTTCTCTACCTCAAAAAAATCAGCACTTCTCAGGTGATTGTCTCTATCCGTTACATTGGTGTTTATACTGTTTACTTTTACAGTAAAATCGAAGTTTGCATTATTTAGCGCTTCTCCATCGGTAGTTAAGTTTCCTGTGTATTCTAAAAAGTTACCGTTTACAATACTAATTCCTGAATGGGAAATATTAAAGTTTAACGAGGAGTGATAAGGATCTACCTTCCATTGTGTTTGTGCAAATGAACCTATTGTAAAGAATACAATTGCAACTAATGACATAATTTTTTTCATAGTATCTAAATTTTAAAAGTTATTATTAGTTAATAAATATCTGAGGTTAAAACAATGCCATAAATACTCGAAGCTCGATTATTTATGGCATTTATTTTTACATCATTTTTGTTTTAAAAAACGTTACCCATTGCTAGGTCTTGGTGCCCATTTGTTATAAGGAGTCATATCGAAGTTGTTCACTTCGTCCATCGTTAAACCGAGTGCTTTTGCTACACCTTCGCCATATTCTGGATCGGCTTTATAACAATTTCTAATATGTCGTATTTGAATAAACTTCTCGGCACCACCAACTTGTGCAGCCGTGTTTTTAAATAAAACATCAGCTTTTCCGTCGGCTTTAATAATGCGGAATAAATCACCAGGTTGGGTGAAGTAATCTTCATCATCATCTCTAAAGTTATGGGCGTAAGCATCACCACTTAATTCTAAAGGCGGTTCTTTGGCCTGAGGTTGTTCTTGCCATTCGCCATAGCTGTTTGGTTCGTAATGTTTTGTTCCGCCGTAATTTCCATCTACTCGCATAGCTCCATCTCTATGATATGAGTGGTAAGGGCAAGTAGGTTTGTTTACCGGAATCTGATAGTGGTTTACACCAAGTCTATAGCGTTGTGCATCACCATATGAAAACAATCTTCCTTGAAGCATTTTGTCTGGAGAGAAGCCAATTCCAGGAACAATATTCGTCGGATTGAAAGCTGCTTGTTCTACATCTTGGAAGTAGTTTTCTGGGTTTCTATTCAATTCAAATTCCCCTACAGGAATTAAAGGGAAATCCTTTTTAGACCAAACCTTAGTTAAGTCGAATGGGTGGAAACGGTAAGTTTTTGCTTCTTCCTCCGTCATTACTTGAATATACATCTTCCATTTTGGGAAGTCTTTTCTTTCAATGGCATCAAAGAGATCTCGCTGAGAAGATTCCCTATCCATGCCCACAACTTTAGCCGCTTCTTCATCGGATAGGTTTTCGATACCTTGTTGCGTTACAAAATGAAATTTCACCCAATGTCTTTCATTGTCTTTGTTTATAAAGCTATAGGTGTGGCTACCGAATCCGTGCATATGTCTGTATCCTCTTGGAATACCACGATCGCTCATAATAATTGTTACTTGGTGAAGTGCTTCGGGTAGTAAGGTCCAAAAATCCCAGTTGTTATTAGCGTCCCGCATATTTGTTTTAGGATCGCGTTTTACAGCGTGATTTAGATCTGGGAATTTCATAGGGTCACGAAAGAAAAACACGGGTGTATTGTTTCCTACCAAATCCCAAATCCCTTCATCTGTATAAAACTTTAGTGCGAATCCTCTAATATCTCTTTCTGCATCTGCCGCACCTCTTTCTCCAGCAACGGTAGAGAAGCGGCTAAACATTTCTGTTTTTTTCCCTACTTCGCTAAAAATGTCAGCTTTTGTATACTTCGTGATGTCGTGTGTAACTGTAAAGGTTCCAAAAGCACCTGAACCTTTTGCGTGCATTCGTCTTTCTGGAATAACTTCTCTGTCGAAGTTTGCCATTTTTTCAAGAAACCAAGCATCCTGCATTAACATGGGTCCACGTGGCCCAGCTGTTTGTACATTTTGATTATCTGGAACAGGAGCTCCTGTTTGCCTAGTTAATTTAGGTTTTTTCTTATCCATTACTTTAGTTTTAAGATTGATTTAGCCAATGAAGTTACGAAAATTCCTAAACTTTTCAACTGACATAAATCAGTTTTAAGCACTGTTAAGCTATTAAAAAGAATGTTTTAGAAATAAAAACAAATATTACAACTTGAATGTTGCATATTCTTTAAAGAAATGAAATACTGAAGTAGTTCAATCTTATAACAACAGCTTATAGAAACGTTTATATAAAGTGGAAGGTTTTAAGCGTTGTTTTTTCCTTCCTCAATCAATTCCTCGATTTCTTCCTTTTCATCCCCATTTAGTTTAGGATTTTTGGGGGTTGCTACTCTTTTTTTGTGATGAATTTCATAGTACATCGCAAAATGGTCGCTTCCGAAGTTCTTGGAACGTATCATTTTACCTACATATAAATCGCGGGTGTGAAAAAGATGGTCTAGGGGAAACCTTAAGAAGAAATAGTTTGCGTGAAAAGTAGAAAAGAATCCACGACCCACACGAGGATCTATCATCCCTGTCATTTTTTTGAAAAGACGCGTTGTGCGGCTCCAAACTACATCGTTCATATCGCCACAAACCACCGTTGGCTTGTCGATTTTTCTTATTCTCTTTCCTGTAAGCATTAATTCGGCGTCCCGTTCTTTAGAAGTTTCATTTTCTGTAGGACTTGGAGGAGCGGGGTGAAGACAGCAAAAGAAAATAGGCGAATCTTTATCGGTATAGTAGTCGAAAAATATAGAAGGCTTATCGTCTTCAATCTGATATTTTACTTCTACGTTTTTTACTTCAACTTTAGAATAAAGATGCATTCCGTAGAAATTTTCTAAAGGTACCTTTACGGTAAAAGGATAGTCTTTTTCAAGTTCGGAAAGTCCATTTTCCCAATCCTTGTTAGACTCCATCGTGAGTACTAAATCTGGGTCAAATCGTTTTACCTCTTTCAGGAAGTCTGAGTAGCAGTTATTTGTTTGTAAAACATTTCCTGCTAAAATAGAAACATATCCGTCTGTAGCATCGTGCGATCTTCTTCTTGGAAAAAGTGAACTGTATGGTGTTATTTTAAAAAGTTGGTAGATGATGCTGGCAATAAGCGCAAAAAGTAAAATCCAACTAAATGTACTGTAGTGATCTTCGGTGTAAATGAAAATTCCGAGAAGAATTAATTGTATAACCACCGATTGAAGTCTCACAAAATCTGCAGTACGAAAAAACCAGTGAGGATGCCTAGTAGCCGGAAAGAAAGGGCTAATGATGAAAAATATTATGAAAATATATAATACCATATTTCAAAGTTAGTCAATTTGTAGAGATGTAATAAGGTTTGAAAATTCTTTTTTACCTAGTCTCTACTACCTATTTTTACAGTTCATAAAAACCAATAAAATGAAAAAAATTACCCTTACAACATTATTAACCTTTTTTGCGTTTGCTATAACATTCGCACAGACCTATACTACTCCCAACACAGGAGTTACTTGGACTTTAGATGATATTGCTGCAGCAAGCCCTACTACAATTACTGTTTCTGGTACTGAATACACACTTTTAGAAAACTTAGAAATTGCTGAAAATGATGCCGTAGTTATCGATACGGACTTAACTCTTTTAATTGATGCTGATTTATTAATTAAAGTTTATGGTGCTTTTACTGTAAGTGCCAACGAAGTTACAATTACTGCTTTAGACGAAGCTGCTCCTTATGAAGGTTTTCGTTTTGAAGAGTTTTCAGAAATAGATATTAAAAACGCAACTATATCTTACGGGGGAGGGCTTCGAGTGTTAACTGAAACTTTTTCTATTGACAATTGTACAATAACCAATAATGTTTCTGGAGCTACGTCAAGTGCTGTTATTCAGCTTTCTCGTGGGATGGCGCAGATTACGAACAACCTTATACAGTTTAATGAAAATCCTGCCGTTGGTTCTGCTGCAAACTCTGGGGTTTCTCCATATATCTATAATAACCATATTGAAGGAAATAATACCGATAATGCTAACCGTCCGCAAATTAACATCGGAACTACATTAGCAAACGAGCCTTTGCAGATTATCCAAAACACGATTATCGGAGATCCAAACCTAACTAAGGTTGGTGGTATTGCAATTGCAAACTTTGTAGGTGCAAATGTAAATGCTGTTATTCAAGATAACGTTATTCAAAACAACAGATACGGGATTACTATTATGGGGCCTGTAGATGCTGCTTTAATTAAAAACAATCTAATTGAAGACAATAACACTCAAGGAGATCCTGCTCTTGGTGGAAGTGGAATTAATATACTTACAAGTTCTGCTAGAAATGAAGTAGTAGTTACAGGTAATACAATACGAAGAAATATTTGGGGTATTACACTACAAGACCAAGCAACAATTAACCTTGGGGATGACATTGACAACCCAGGAGGAAATGTGTTTTCTGAAAATGGAAATGGTGGTGTAGTTTATGCGCTTTATAACAATACAGCTAACCCAGTAATGGCAAAAAACAACTGCTGGATTGAAGGGGAAGAAAGCACTATGGAAGAGGTTGAAGATGTGATTTTCCACCAAGTAGATGATGCAACTTTAGGTTTAGTTACCTTCGATCCATTTGATTGTGGAGTTGCTTCAGTTAACGATGTAGCGGCTTCAAACTTTAGCTTTTATCCAAACCCAGTTAAAAATGAAATTAACTTCAACAATATCTTTTCTTTTGAAAAAGTTGAAATTTATGGAGTTCAGGGGAACTTAATCGTTTCAGAAAATATTTCTGAAGGGCTTAATACAATGCCAATCGACCTTTCTTCTGGACTTTATTTTGTAAACTTCAGCAATAATAATAACAGTATTACTAAAAAGATGATTGTTCGATAAACGAGGAGAATGTCTGGTCGAGCGCAGTCGAGGCCTAATTTTTTTAAAGACTAGAATAGCTATTTTCTAAAATGCCTTGATGTAATTATCAAGGCATTTTTTATTGAAATAAACACTGTTTTTCCCTATCTAAAAGAGTATTTTTGCACTTTGAAAAAAATAAAGAAAAAGACACGTGAAGATTCAGAATAAAGCGACATTAGAGTTAAGCCATGACGAAATGAAAAGTTATGGGTATGAAGTAGTTGATGCAATAGTAGATCATTTTTCTACACAGAATGAAAAGCTCCCTGTGGTTTCGGGTACAAGGAAGGAAATGGAGGCATTATTTCTAGAAGAAGCTCCTGAAACTCCATCCGACCCTAAAAAGGTGTTGGATTTTGTTTTGGAGGAAGTAATGACCAAGAGTAATATTGTTTCTCATCCAAAGTCGTATTCGTTTGTGCCAGGGCCAAGTAATTATATCAGTGCCATGGCAGACAGCTTAACAGCTGGTTTCAATATATTCTCTGGTGGGTGGCAAGCGTCTCCTGCTGCAGCACAGATGGAAATTGTAGCTATGAACTGGCTTTTAAAAATGTTCGGCTTCCCTCAGAAAAAAGGAGGAGGAATTTTTACTAGTGGGGGTTCTATGGCCAACTTAACTGCCTTAGTTACTGCTCGAAGAGTAAAATGTGGGGACGATTTTAGTAAAGCTGTAATTTACCTTTCAGACCAAGCGCATTCTTCAAATATTAAAGCCATTCGCGTATTAGGTTTTAGAAAAGAACAGATTAGAATTATTCCTACTGATGGGGAGTTTAAATTCTCATTGAATAAATTAAAAAACGCTATTGCAAAAGATAGGTTGGAAGGGCTACAACCTTTTTGCTTGATTGCAACTGCCGGAACAACAAATACCGGAACGGTAGATCCACTTTCCGACATTGCCAAAATCTGTAAAAAAGAAGATATCTGGTTTCACATCGATGGGGCCTATGGTGGTTTTGCTATACTTTCAGAAGATGGAAAACAGCTTTTAAAAGGAATTGGGAAAGCCGATTCACTTACTATAGATCCTCATAAATGGTTTTACCAACCGTATGAGATTGGCTGTCTTTTAGTGAAAAATCACAAATGGCTTAAAGGAACTTTTACCGAAAAACCTGAATATTTACGCGATATTGAAGGCAATGAGTCTGAAATTAATTTTTACGATCACGGAATCGAATTAACAAGACGTTTTCGTGCTTTAAAGTTCTATATGTCGGTAAAAACTTTTGGAATGGGTGAGTTCAGGCAGGCCATAACTTACAATATTAAGTTGGCAGAAGCAGCAGAAGACTTCCTAAGATCGAGTACCAATTGGGAGGTTATTTCACCGGCAACACTGGCGGTTATTAACTTTAGGTATAACCCAATTGGCAATAAACTCTCAGAGAAAAAGCTTGACGCGCTTAACCAACGAATTTCTCAAAGTGTGGTTGATTCAAAACAAGCTTTATTGGTAACTACTGTTCTTAACGGGCAGATAGTACTAAGAATGTGCTTGATAAATCCTAGAACAACATTAGACGATGTAAAGGAAACTATCGCACTTTGCGAATCTTTTGCAGAAGAAAAATCCTTGTCGTGAAACAAGCGGATGTCCAAAGAATTTACTAAAACAATAAAACAATAAAACAAAAAATTATATTAATCTAAAATCACTTTTATTGTTAATATTTCTATTTAATCTACAATATATAATTCTTAATCAGCAGCAAAATAATCTTTATGCACAAGATCCAAATCTTTTTGATAATACTTGGTATTTTGTATCAGGCGAATTGGATGGAGAAATATTTTTTCAACCTCCAGAAGAACACAATATTGAAGTAAATTTTAATAACAATGAAATTTACTTATGCTATCCCAGTTGTGATGAGTGTTATAATAATGAAGTGGATATAACTGGAGATACTTTCATAGTTTCTGAGAATGAGCCATGGATAGTACTAATAGGCAATTGTAATCCACCGCAAAACGATTATATTGGTGTGCATAACTCAGTTTATTTTTACAATCACCAAACTTCAAAAAATCCTTTTAATTATAGTATCGAAACTGTAGAAGATTACCTACAGCTCACTATAACAAATGGCGTAGGAGATTTTGCAATATACAATAGCGTGTTTTTAGATACTCCAAAATTTGATAATTCAAGTTTTAATATATATCCGAATCCAGTTCAAGAGACCTTACACATAAATCATAATTTTAATCAATCTGTTACAGTTTCAATCTATGATATAGGTGGTAAAAAATTAGTAAGCGATACTTTGGAAAGTAAAGTCTCAACAATAAACGTTAAAGATTTAAATTCAGGATTGTATTTTGTGATTTTTAATAATGAAGCAGGAGAGAGTTTGCTTAAAAGGTTTATTAAAAAATAGGTTGTGCTTTAGACTATAAGCTTTCTATTTGATTTGTTACTTTTATAGCTTGTAAACCAAAATACAATTTCCATTGCCAAAACATTTAGATATTATAATAATTGGCGGCGGGGCTGCGGGATTTTTCACAGCAATAAACGCTGCTGAAAAAAACCCTAATCTTAAAATTGTAATTTTAGAACGTGGAAAAGACGTTCTTACCAAAGTTAAGATAAGCGGCGGTGGACGATGCAACGTAACCCACGCTCAGTTTGTTCCAAAATACTTAACCCAGAATTATCCACGAGGCGAAAAAGAACTTTTAGGTCCGTTCCATACATTCATGACAGGCGATACCATTGAATGGTTCGAAAAAAGAGGCGTGGAACTCAAAATTGAAGAGGACGGGCGGATGTTTCCGGTTTCAAACTCTTCACAAACTATCATAGATTGTTTTCTTTCAGAAACAAAAAGATTAGGGGTCGAGGTACTGCTTAGTCAGCCGGTAAAGGAAATTCAGAAAAATGAAGGCCGATATATTTTAACTACTAGTACCGATACTTTTTCCGCAGAAAAAATTGTGGTTACAACGGGTAGTAATCCTAAAATTTGGAAGTTGCTCAAAGATTTAGGGCATAGTATAGTTCCCGCCGTACCTTCACTTTTTACATTCAACATCAAAGATAGTCGTATAGCAGATTTACCCGGACTTAGCACAGATGCTTCGGTAAAAGTTTTAGATAAAAAAGGTAAAACAGTTTTGGAAAGCGACGGGCCGTTACTAATCACCCATTGGGGTATGAGTGGTCCTGCAATTTTAAAACTTTCGGCTTGGGGCGCTAGAATATTAGAGCCTATAAAATACAATTTCACTATTGAAGTGAATTGGCTTAATACGCTTACGGAAGAGGATGTGTTGGATTCCTTGAAAAATTTAAAAATATTACAAGGCAAGCAAACAATTTATAAATACGCACAATTCGAATTGCCCAAGCGCCTTTGGCAAAGCATAGTAAAAGCAGCAGGCATTGCCGAAACGCTTACATGGGCTGAGGCAACCCGCGAGAATTTTCAAAATCTAGCCAATCAACTTACTGCAGCAATATTTGAAGTAAACGGAAAGAGTACCTTTAAAGAGGAATTTGTCACAGCCGGCGGGGTAGATTTAAAAGAAGTAAACTTTAAAACTTTCGAAAGTAGGGTTTGTAAAAATCTTTTCTTCGCTGGTGAAGTTCTTGATGTAGATGCTATAACTGGAGGATTTAACTTTCAAAATGCTTGGACTAGTGGCTATATCGTTTCGCAAAACCTTTAAACACTGTAACTTCTTTTCCGAAAAAATGATGACTTTTTAATACTCGTTCGATATATAGTTATAATCCTTAAAACTATATGTCATGAAAAAAATTCTTCTTTTTACTCTTTTACTCACATTTATTGCAAGTCCTGCCAAGTCACAAAATTTACTTGGGGCTGCAACAGATGTTTATGTAATGGAAAATTTCACCAATCCAGGCCAGTTTGGTACTATTCCACTCGCGGGACCTTATTATCCGTTAGGTACAATAATTACGGGTAGTGCTCCTACAATGTTGGGAGGCGATTTCAACGATGCTGGAGAGCTGTATACATTTGTATACCAAGATCCAGACTATGTATTGGGAACTGTAGATATAACTACGGGAGCTATAAACAATACTGTTACCGTATCAGGCAATGTTGGTGGACAATTTTTAAATCAGTTATCTTATAATCCTACAAACGATACTTTTTACGCATTGAGTGCGGATCCTAACAATAACTCTGGAACGCAATTTTATGAAGTTAATATTTCCACTGGTGTACTAACGCCAATAGGTACTGGCACTGGCATTTTAAATGGAGTTGCTATGGAAATCGACAACAACGGGAAGGTGTATGTTGCCGATGCCAATACGGGAAATTTATACATTGTAGATATCAATACAGGCGTGGGGAGTGTTGTAGGTAATATGCTTCCGAGTGGCACGTATCCAGTGCGAAATGGTTTTTCTGTTGACCCTGCCACCAATGTGATGTATGCCGTTTTGCTGAATAGCGATGGGGTAATTTGGAATAAATTCTATACAGTTAATCTTGCAAATGGTGAACTTACAGAACTTGGGTTTGGTGGCTCTAGACAATATAGCCTTTTCGCTATTAAAGGCGAATCTCTTGGGGTAAATAAAAACAATTTGACCTCAGTAACTGTGTACCCAAACCCGACAACTAACAGGATATACATTGACAATCCAACCGGAGAAACATTTAATAGCGTTAGACTTTTTGACCTACTTGGAAAAAATACCGGTGCAGTTTTTTCTAATGGGGAAGTGAATGTTGAAAACCTAGTTAAAGGCGTTTACCTCCTTCAGATAGAAACTAAAAATGGCACTACTACCAAAAAGATTATAAAGGAATAGTTTAGGTTTATGAACGTGATATGAAGAAGCTTCCGAGGTATTGTGTCTCAGGGGCTTTTTTCATTTTTAACGGTAAATTATCTTCAATCTGTTAACACATTGTTAAACAAAAGTCTATATGTGTAGGGATAGTTAATTATGGTTAACTTTAGTAGTTAAACGCTTCCTATCATGAAACAAGATATTTACAACATTAAAAAATCGCTCGATACTTCAAAAGGCAAACTTTCTTATTACAGCCTTCCCGAGCTTGAAAAACAAGGACATAACATAAGTAAACTCCCATTCTCAATACGAATTCTTCTAGAGAATGCATTGCGGAATTACGACGATTTTTCTGTAACTAAAGACCATTTAAAAACAGTATTAAATTGGACGCCAGAACAGAGTGAAAAAGATGTAGCCTTTAAACCCGCTCGTGTTTTGATGCAAGATTTTACAGGAGTCCCAGCGGTAGTGGATATTGCTTCATTACGTGCCGAAATGGCTCGAAAAGGTGGAGATGCCTCAAAAATTAATCCCCTTATCCCAGTAGATTTAGTGATAGACCATAGTGTGCAGGTAGATTATTTTGCAGCACAATACGCTTATGATAAAAATATAGAAGAAGAGTATAAGCGAAATAAGGAACGCTATACATTTTTAAAATGGGCACAACAATCCTTTGACAATTTTAGCGTGGTGCCTCCTGGGATGGGAATCTGCCATCAAGTAAACTTAGAATATTTCTCTAAAGGTGCAATCGCTCGCGATGGAATGGTTTTTCCAGATACCTTAGTAGGAACCGATAGCCATACGCCAATGGTAAATGGAATTGGAGTAGTGGCTTGGGGTGTGGGCGGAATTGAAGCCGAAGCAGCCATCTTAGGACAACCAATTTATTTTATTAGCCCAGAAGTTATCGGTTTAAAACTTACAGGAAAACTTCCGTTAGGTTCTACTGCCACAGATTTGGTGCTTACCATTGCTAACCTACTTCGGAAATATGGAGTAGTAGGAAAATTCGTTGAGGTTTTCGGACCTGGACTTGATAATCTTTCTGTGCCAGATAGAGCGACTATCGGAAATATGTCGCCAGAATTTGGATGTACTATTACATACTTCCCAATAGACGACAAGACTTTGGAATATATGCGAGATAGCAACCGAAGCGAAGAGCAGATAAAGTTAGTGGAAGAGTATTGCAAAGCAAATATGCTTTGGCGTCAAGATGAAGACAAAATAGAATATACCGATGTTGTAGAGCTAGATATTTCAACCATTCAACCTACAGTAGCGGGTCCTAAGCGTCCTCAGGATAAAATTCTTCTTAAAGATTTAAAAGAAAAGTTTATCGAGCTAGAACACGCTTCTTTTGGCAGAACGTACATTGAACCGTCTGAACGGGAAGAGGCGATTACCCGTTGGAAAGAAGAAGGAGGAAGCCAACCAACAAAACAACCTCACGACCCTGCACCAGATGTAGAGATAGAAAAGGCCGAAATTAAAAATGGTTTAAAAACGGTTTGGATTTCTCATGGAAATGAAAAATATATGCTTTCAGACGGAGCAGTAGCCATTGCAGCTATAACGTCTTGTACAAATACTTCAAACCCATTTGTGATGATTGGGGCGGGATTGGTTGCTAAAAAAGCAAGAGAACACGGAATAGACGTAAAACCATGGGTTAAAACTTCTTTAGCTCCAGGTTCAAAAGTAGTAACCGATTATCTAGAAAAAGCCGATTTACTAAAAGACCTTGAAGCGCTTCAGTTTCACTTGGTAGGCTATGGATGTACTTCCTGTATCGGAAACTCAGGACCGTTGCCACCAGAAATTTCAAGAGCGGTGGAAGAAAACGATTTAATTGTAACATCAGTACTTTCCGGAAACCGAAATTTCGAGGCGCGTATTCACTCACAGGTGAAAATGAACTTCCTAATGTCGCCAATGCTTGTTGTAGCTTTTGCTATTGCTGGTAGAGTAGATATAGACCTTACAACTGAACCGCTAAGCTGCGATAGAAATGGTAAAAGAGTATATCTAAAAGATATTTGGCCAACAGACGATGAGATACATGCAGTTATGAGTAAGGTGCTAACGCCAAAAGACTTTAAAAAGAATTACGACGAAATTTTTGAAGGAAATGAAATCTGGAGAAACCTAGAAGTTCCAAAAGATAAACTTTACCAATGGGAAGATGATTCTACTTACATTAAGGAAGTGCCATTTTTCCACAATCTGTCAGACGATCCTCAACCACTCAAAAATATTGAAGGAGCAAGAGCTTTGCTGATGCTAGGAGATAGTATTACCACCGACCATATTTCACCTGCTGGAGCTTTTTCGGAAGACTCAGCTGCAGGACAGTATTTAATTTCTCGTGGGGTTGAAAAGAAAAACTTCAATAGTTATGGTTCTAGACGTGGAAATGATGAAGTGATGGTACGCGGTACTTTTGCAAACGTGCGTATAAAAAACCAATTGGCCGATAGAGAAGGAGGCTATACAACTTATCTTCCTACAGGAGAGCAAATGTCTGTTTATGATGCCGCGCAGAAATATATAGCCGATAAAACTCCGCTTATTGTGCTTACTGGAAAAGAATACGGTAGTGGTTCTTCTCGCGACTGGGCCGCCAAAGGGACAATTTTACTGGGTGTAAAGGCCGTTTTGGCAGAGAGCTACGAACGTATACACCGAAGTAACTTAATCATGATGGGAGTACTTCCGCTAGAGTATGTTAAAGGTGAATCGGCTGCATCACACGGGCTAACGGGGAAGGAAGTGTTTAGTATTTTAGGTATTGAAAACGACTTGTCGCCATTGAAGAAAGTAACGGTATCTGCCAAAACTGAGGATGGCAAGGAAATTGAATTCAAAGCCATAGCAAGACTAGATTCTCCAATTGAAGTTGCATACTACCAAAATGAAGGAATCTTGCAATATGTTTTGCGTCAGTTTTTAAAACAGTAACCATAAGTTGATATTAATAGTACAATCAAAGCTTCTCCGTAAAAATTTTAACGGAATTACTATTTGGCCCTTTGTGATTTTAAAGCATCAGGAATTAAAGAATGATGCTGTATTATTAAATCACGAACGTATTCATTTGCGCCAACAAGTGGAGCTATTGATTGTACTATTCTATATCTGGTATAGCCTTGAGTTTTTAATTCGCTGGATACAATACCGGAATAGAAATCAAGCTTATAGAAATATTTCATTTGAAAGAGAAGCTTATTCCCATCAAAGTGATTTTGGTTACTTGAAAAAACGAAAGTTCTATGGGTTTTTAAAGTTTTTATAAGTTTTAAAACTACCCCTGTAAACAACAAACAAATTTGAAAAGGCTAAATGATTTTCAGTCTATGAATTTAAACTGAGAATGTTAATGAAGTCTATTTTATAAATGATAAAAATATAAATGAGCATACTTTTTTCTCCTCTAAAAATAAAAAATACAACGCTTAAAAATCGAACCGTAATTTCACCTATGTGTATGTATAGCTGCGTTGACGGTTTTGCAAACGATTTTCATTTAGTGCACTTAGGAAGCCGCGCCTTGGGAGGTACGGCTTTAATTATTCAAGAAGCTACGGCCGTTTCACCTGAAGGAAGAATATCCTACGGAGATATGGGAATCTGGAGTGATGAACACATTTTAAAACCAAAAGAGATAGTAAATTTTGTCCACGCACAAAAGGCGTTGATAGGGATTCAATTGGCTCACGCGGGTAGAAAAGCAAGTCATCAACTTCCACAAGAGGGGGCTAGAAAAATATCACCAGACGATAAAAACGGATGGCAAACGTACTCTTCTTCAGCATTGCCTTTTAGAGAAGGGGAACCGGCGCCGCTAGCGTTAGATGCCAATGGCATCGAAAAAGTAAAACAAGATTATGTAGCTGCCACGCGTCGCGCACAAAAAGCAGGTTACGACGTGGTTGAAATTCACGCGGCACACGGATATTTATTTCATCAATTCTATTCACCTTTAGCAAATAATCGCACCGATGAATACGGTGGAAGTTTCGAAAATAGAATTCGCTTACTTCTTGAAGTTACCGAATTAGTTAGAGCAGAATGGCCAGAGGAAAAACCACTTTTTGTTCGTATTTCAGCTACCGATTGGACAGAAGGAGGGTGGACGATTGAAGATTCGGTAAAACTTGCTGTAGAATTAAAAAAACGAGGGGTAGATCTTATCGATACCTCTACTGGAGGTAATGTGCCTAAAGCAGTAATACCGAGTGAGCCTGGGTATCAAGTTAAATTTGCAGAACAAATAAAAAAAGAAGCAAATATTTTAACCGGTGCGGTAGGTCAAATTACTACTGCTGAGCAATCGGAAGCAATTTTAAAAGAAGGTAAAGCCGATTTAATTTTCTACGGAAGAGAAAGTTTAAGAGATCCACATTTTGCATTACGTGCCGCCAAGGAACTAAACGCAGATATCGAGTGGCCAATACAATACCAACGAGCTAAATTATAGTTACAGAGTTGATCTTGTGGCAATCGAAAACCTAATCGCTTATTTAGATGGTCGCTGTGATTCATTTTAAAGTAATACAAAACAATTAATAGCTACTAAACATATTATGACTAAAGAAGAACATAAAATAAACATACCATTTTCAGTTTTAGACCTTGTTCCTGTAATACAGGGAAGCAGTCATAAAACGGCCATGGAAAGTAGTCTGGCTTTAGCTCAAAAAGTAGAGGAGCTAGGTTTTAAACGCTTTTGGATTTCGGAGCATCACAATGCAGAAAGTTTAGTGAGTTCTGCTACGCCATTACTAATTGGCTATGTTGCCGAAAACACTAAATCCATTCGCGTGGGGTCTGGTGGCGTTATGTTGCCAAATCACGCTCCCTTAATTGTAGCAGAGCAGTTTGGAACTCTTGCTACGCTTTATCCAGATAGAATTGACTTAGGTTTAGGACGTGCGCCAGGCACCGATCAGCTTACGGCGAGAGCGCTAAGGCGGGAGCGTACCGAATCTGTAAACGATTTCCCTAATGATGTGCAGGAGTTACGACAGTTTTTTTCTGCAAGCAATCAAAACAGTTTGGTGAGAGCCATTCCTGGGGAAGGGTTGGAGGTGCCACTCTACCTTTTAGGTTCAAGTACCTATAGTGCGCAACTAGCAGGAGCATTAGGGTTGCCTTATGCCTTTGCGAGTCACTTTGCGCCAACACATTTGCACGATGCCTTAAGATTGTATCACGGTAATTTTGAAGCCTCAAAACAATTGGAAAAGCCTTATACTATGGCTGGAATTAATGTGGTAGTTGCCGATACCGATGAGGAAGCCGAATATTTATCTTCAAGTATGAAGTTGTTTATGCTGAATATTATCAGAAATACTCGCGCCCCACTGCCACCACCAATAAAAGATATGGATGAAGTGTGGAGTCCGATGGAAAAAGCGCATATTACTAAAATGATGGAATTCACTTTTATTGGGAGCAAGGAAACAGTTCGGAAAAAACTTCTCAATTTTATCGAAGAAACAAGAATTGACGAAATTATTGTCGTAGCCCATATTCACGATCAAGAAGCGAGATTAAAATCGTTTGAATTACTGTTGGAATTAAAGTAATAGTGCCTAAACCCTAAACGGATTGACACATACTTTTAAAAGGAAGTTTTTAAAAAACTTTGTTTTCTGTACCTTCGTCAAAAATTTTTAAAAATGCTGAAAGCTGTTCTTTTTGATATGGATGGTGTTATTGTAGACACCGAACCTTTACACCGTAAAGCTTACTTCAAAATGTTTGAAGAGGTAAAAATTGATGTAAATGAAGAACTTTACGATTCGTTTACAGGACAGGCCACTTTGCCAATTTGTAGAACTTTGTGTGAACATTTTAGTCTTACAGATACTCCAGAACACTTAGTTACAACTAAAAGAAAGCATTTTAAATACCTTTTTGAAAATGATACTAGCCTCGATCTTTTAGATGGGGTTTACGACTTGATAAAAAACTATTACGAAAACGATCTTACTTTAGTATTGGCTTCGTCGGCTTCTATGCCTAATATCAATCGTATTTTCGACCGATTCGATTTAAATAAATATTTTAAAGCGAAAATTAGTGGCGCCGATTTAAAAGCTTCAAAGCCACATCCTGAAATATTTATTAAAGCGGCAGAGCTAGCTGGACAACCTACTGAAAATTGTATGGTGATTGAAGATTCAACTAACGGAATTAAAGCTGCGAAAGCAGCAAATATTTACTGTGTAGGTTTTAAAAGCCCACATTCCGTAAACCAAGACTACACCAAAGCAGATAAGGTGATTACCAGTTTTGATGAAATTCTTTACGAGAAATTAACGGATTTATCCTAGCCGACTATAAAGAAGACCTGACAGGTTTTTAAAGTTCTGACACGTTTCCAAAGACCTGACAGGTTTTAGAAACCTGTCAGGTCTAAGTTCAGTAGAAAAACCAGTTAAGCCAAATCCCAATGGCTAAAAACATCTTCTACAGTAGATTTAACTCTTTTATTTCGCAAGGTTTCCACTCTGTAATTTGCGAGTTGAGGAGATTCATCAAAGTGCACTACATTATTTTCTCCGTGCTTTTTAAGATGACTTCTTATAATGGCGTGGGTGTGATAAGTAGCTTGTTGAAGTTTTAAGAAAGGTTCGTAATCTTCAACATTGCTAATAGCATCGCTTCTATCAAAATATCCAAAACCTCGATACTGACCTTCAACAACTAAGGCAAAAGCTATTTCGTCTTCCGTTCTACCTTTTCCTTGAATGGCAAAACTGGGTTTGTTTTCGTATAAATCTTGTAGAGCTGCTTGCACCTTGGCGTTGTAATCTTCAATAGTTTCAGTGTCCTCACATATTCCTTCGCAGTTTTTTATTCGGTAGTGACTGCATATTTCAACATTGCTTTGCAACGTACAAAATCTCGGACAGAGTTTATAAGTCTCACAAATTTCCTCTAGCTTTTCAAGAGCCTCGGTTTTATTGTAGAAAGTACCAACCGAATCGTGCAATACCTTGGTCTTGCTTAGCGCTAGCTGAATTATCCCGCGTTGATTGGTATAACTAATAATTTGATAGGTAGTTGTAGGCCACTTTTGGGCACGGTTAAACTTTGGGTAATGCTTTCGGATATGTTCCGACTCCACTAAAAGTGCTAGCAACTCGTTCCCTGTAATTTCAAAATCTATAAAATGAGTTTCTTGCCCGAGTTGGTATTCCTTGGTTTTTTTATCGTAGAAATGTGAGAGTACCCGTTTTTTGATATTCTTCGCTTTCCCCGCATAAATCACCTGATGTTTTTGGTTTTTGAAAAGGTAAATCCCAGGTGCTTCCGGTAGTTCGTTTATCTGTTCGGTAGCAATATGGGGCGGGAGTGTAGCTTGTTTAGAACGCGGATTTAAAAACGTATTGATGGTTTCCCAATTTTCATCCAACGAAAGTAACCGCTGAAAAAGGATAACCGTTGCATCCACATCGCCTTCCGCTCGGTGTCGGTTGAGGTGTGGAATGTTTATCGTGTTGCAAAGTCTGCCTAAACTATACGAAAGATGTCCAGGAATCAATTTGCGAGATAGTCTAACGGTACAGAGTTTCTTTCGGTTGTAATGCTGTCCTATTCTTCTAAACTCCCCTCGAATAACATTGTAGTCGAAACTAACATTATGAGCTACAAAAATGGCATCCTTGGTAAATTCTTCGACGCTTTCTGCGATTTCAAAAAAACGTGGGGCATCGGCTACCATTTCGTTGTTTATACCTGTAAGGGCGGTGATATGCAACGGGATTTCGCGTTCCGGATTTACAAGCGATGTAAACTTGTCTATCACCTCGCCATCTTTTAAAAGTGCGATGCAAATTTCGGTAATCCTATTCCCTGCAATACCGCCTCCGGTAGTTTCTACATCTATAATTGCAAAAAGTTGTGATTGCATTTTTTATTGCTTGAAAAACAAATGTAGGAAAAGTATTTTTAATATTTGGAATTATTCCTTTAAATTGGAAATAATCCAATTCGGTGTGCTTTAAAATGTTTAAATGCTTAAAGGAGTAATAATTATCATCTCCACTAGTAGTACCTTTATATTTTTGTATTAATACTTGATGGTTTGCTGTGAAAAACTCTTTTAAAACCTTTGCCATTATTGGCTTTATTTCCAAAGGAATTATCTATTTGGTAATAGGGATACTTTCTTTATTGGCGGCATTAAATATGGGAGGAGAAAGTTCTGGAACCAATCAGGCGCTCACGTTTTTAAAAAAGCAACCTTTCGGACAAATTCTCTTGTTGTTTCTAGGTGTTGGTTTGTTTTGTTATTCGTTTTGGATGTTTGTACAAAGTATAAAAGATCCTGAAAAGAAAGGCGCTACCCGAACTGCGCTATTGAAAAGGACTGGTTTATTTATCACTGGCTTAGTTTACGTTTTTGTGGGAATTTTGGCATTCTACCACCTGTTAACTCCTATTGAAAAGGATAAGAGTCAAACTACATATCTAAATTTTCTTGAACCTACCACGCTAGCAATTCTCTTCGTTGCTATTGGAATTATTTTAGCGATACAAGCGGCTGTTTTAATTATAAGTGTTTTTAGAGGAGGAATGTTAGACCAATTTAATCTTGAAGGCAAGAAATATTCAGGAGTTATCAGAAGGCTGGGGATGTTTGGCTTTTACTCACGAGCTTTTGTTGTGGGTATTATAGCTTATTTCTTTCTACACGCAGGATTTTATACCGGTAGCAATGATATTAAAGGAGTACAAGAAGCATTCAAGTTTCTAGATCAATCTAGTTTTGGGAAAGTATTAATGGCAATTACTGCCATAGGCTTTATTTCCTATGGTGCATTTTATGTGTTCCTTACGCGATATAGGAGTTTTGAGGAGTAGTGTTGGCTTGTGAGTATTTGTGATAAATTTTAAATGATGAAATAATTCTCGGATAATCATCATGGCTACAGAAGGTCGAAATCTATATTTTCACATTCATTAATTCCGTAAGAGTTGCAGTAAATGGAATAGCTGAAGCACGTTTATCTTTGTAGTTTTTTAGTTTTCTGAAGTCCCAAGAATTATTTCCGAAATCGGAAAGATTTACTTTTTCTATCTCGATAACTAAGTAGTAATCTTGGGATGGATTAGAGTATCCTTTTTTAATTAAATTTTCTTTTGAATATACTTTTGGACCTTAATTTACTGAAAAATATAAAATATAAGTTTTAAATATTTCAAATGATTAATGCCTGAATGTTTTAGATATCAATAACAGTTATAAATTCACCAATAACTCTCATGCCCTTAGCACTTTCCTCATCAATTATAATGTCAGAAAAGCTCTCATCTAATGAATTTGGTTTTAGCACAACTTGGCTATGAGTCCATCCGTTTTCAGTTATTATTTTTTGACTAGAATAAGTTTTAACTGTAAATGCTGAATTAAAATCTGGATCTTGAATGTCTCTGTTTTCCACTAAAACAATTTTTCCGTCTCTACTTCCTCCGGTATATTTTTTAAATATACAAGTTGATCCATTAGGTATTCTTTTATTCATTGACTCTCCAATAACTTTACAAGCAAAATAATCTTCATTATTGGCATATCTTTCTTCTACTACTATTTCTTTATAATCTTTTTCTGCTTGTAATTCACTAAAGGTTCCTGCTGCAGCATAAAAATCGAATAATGGAATTGTAAATTGAAGATTTTTATTTTCACTATTTTTAGGTAAATCAATAATTAATTCATCTTCATCAAATGTTTCATCTTTCTTTTCAGTTGTGATGTAATTATAAAGTTCATTGTTTACAGGTTGTTCTAATTTAAACTTGAAATGAACAATTGGAGTATTTGAATCAGGCATTAATGCTTCTTCAATAGAGTCTTCGATAATTGAAACATCTCCCATATAGTAGAAGTCTGTCCCTTCTGCATCTTCTTTTTTAACAAAAAGTAGAATTCTATCTGAATATATAACATTTTGAATTTCACTACTTTTTAGTTTTCTATTAGATCTTGATTCCCATGCGAAAACAGATGGTGATATAAAATGATCATTATAATTTATTGTATCCTCTATATCTTCAGATTTATGATATGTTACGAAACATGGTGTAATGTTGTTTCTTGTTCTATATCCATAAACAGTACTACTAATGTCATTTTCCCAATTAAGAAGTCGACATACATCTTTTCGACTATATTTATTATATAGTATTAGACCATTTCTGTAATTATTATAGTCAAAATTTTTATTAAAAGTTGCTATAGAATAATTAATAGAGTCTAGTAAAAACTTTTTGAAAGTTTGGTTTTCTAAAATTTCTAGAAATTCTTCATGAAATTTTAATGTATTATTCTCTCTTACTAGTATATTTTGTTCTTTTCTAATAAATTCAAAATTAATATTTGAGATACTCGATTCTATAGTTTGATTAGTTGGTTCGTAGTTATATTCTTTAAATACTATATCAATAAGTTTTGAGATATTGAGTTCATTGTTATTTATAAGCTCTTTTAAAATTAAGCTTTCCTCAACTCTTTTTGCGTTATTAATTTCTTTTGAGAACAACTCTAGTAATACTTGCCTTTTTTTATCTAAGACTATTTCAAAACTACTATCAACTCTCTTAACGAAATTAAAATAAGATTTTGAATATTCAACAAATAAGAAAGGATCTCGTGATTCATTATGTAAAAAATCATTCATCATTGGTATACGACCTAATCGAAATTTTAGCAATTGATAGTCTTTTTTTAGATCTGACAATAGGCTCATATTCGCTGAATCGATTGATTCAAATATCCTTTCTTTAGTAATCTCGTCAAAGTTAATTGTTGATGAACCTGGTATCATTTTACTGCCTTCTGAGATAAGCTTTCGTAATGTATCTTTATTATATGACGTGTCACCGTATAATGCTATGGGGATCAAATAATTGTTTTTATGATTACCAATAAAATCAATTACTGTAAGATACTCCTTACCTTCCGATTTTCTTAATCCTCTTCCTAACTGTTGTACAAAAACTATTGCCGAATCTGTAGGTCTTAACATTAATATTTGATTGATTTTCGGAATATCTATTCCTTCGTTAAAAATATCAACAGTAAATATGTAATCTAACCTATAGTTATTGTCCAATGACTCAAGTTTTTTTATTGCATTTTGGCGTTCGATTTCCGAATTTTCACCAGATAAAGCAATGGTTTTATAACCTCGTTCATTAAATTTTATAGATAAATAGTGGGATTCTTTATTAGTAGAACAAAAGATTAATCCTCTGGTAATTCCATTGTCACTTCCATAAAGCTTTGCAGTTTTAATGATTTTATCGACTCTTTCATCACTTGCAAGAAATCTAAAATCTCTTGTGTCTTCCAAAGTTTCATCATCTACAATTAAATCAGTTATTCCATAATAATGAAATTCACTAAGCATCCCTTCTTCCATTGCTCTATTCAATCTTATTTCATATGCAATATTATGGTCAAATAAGCTGAAAATGTCGTTACCATCTGTACGCTCGGGTGTAGCTGTCATTCCTAATAAAAATTTTGGAGTAAAGTATTCCATTAATTTTAAATAAGACTCGGCGCCAGATCTGTGAGATTCATCAATGATTATATAATCAAAAACATCTCTTTCAAAAGAAGATAAATGATTTTCTCTTGAAAGTGTTTGAACAGTTGAAAAGATGAAATCGGCATGTAATTCTCTTTTATTACCAGAGTATATGCCGTAGGTTTTTTGGGTTTTAAAAATTGTTTTAAAAGTTTCTAAAGCTTTTTGAGCAATACTGAGCCTATGAACAATGAATAATAATTTTTTAGGATTAAAATTTTTAACATCAAATGCTGAAAGATATGTTTTTCCTGTACCTGTTGCAGAAATTATAAGAGCTTTATTTTTATTTTCCTGCCTTAATTTTGAAAGGTTATTCAATGCTTCTTTCTGCATTGAATTAGGTCTTATTTCTTGTTCTTCAATTTTATTAAAATCTGTAGCTGATTTCTTAACAAAGAGTTTTTCCTTTTCATAGATAATTTGGTAATTTAAAATGAATTCATCTGTTACGGGTATAGCATTATCAAAATCATTGTTAAACTCTTTTAAAATATTTTCAACAATACCACTTGAGTGCAATCCAGAAACTTTTAAATTCCATTCTTTGTTTATAGTTAATGCACCTGAAGTTAAATTACTGCTTCCAACTATCAAATTGTAATATCCTTTCTTTTTGAAAATGTAACCTTTTGAATGAGTGTTGTCCTTTACAGATATTTTTAACTCGATGTTTTTAAAAAATCTTAATTTTTTAAGAGCTTCAGGTTGAGTGAAATTTAAATATTGGGAAACCAATATTTTCCCTTTTACACCTCTCTTTTCTAGCGATAATAGGGTGTTGAATAGGACTGCAATTCCACTTGTAGTTACAAAAGCAACAGAAATAAAAAACTCATCACACGTATCAAACTCATGTAATAAAGTAGTTAAGACTTTTTCTTTAGGAATATTTTTGTTGGTTAATAATTGAGGTCTATAAACTACATCAGATTCAATATTTTTATCTATAAATCCAGTTTTAAGACTTTTACTAAAACCTTGACTAAAAGCTTCATTCATTAAGCATCAATTTATTAACTATAGGTACATCTGCTGCGGCCCAATCTAATTTTAATAATTCATTTCTTTTTAACCAAATAGATGATATGTGCTCTGTTAAGGTTATGTCTTTTGAATCAACATCACATAAATATGTATGCATTGTTAATTCAAAATCAGGGTATTGATGATTAACAGTAATATATAAATCATTAATTTCTGGGTCAATACGTAATTCTTCTTTTAACTCTCTTCTTAAAGCTTCTTTTTTTGTTTCTCCGGCTTCAATCTTGCCACCAGGAAACTCAAATTTTTTTGAAATATATTTTAATTTATTTTCTGCTCTTTGGACACAAAGAATTTCATCATTATATACTAGGATTGCGGCAACAACCTCAATTTTCTTCATATTCCTAAAATATTAAATTTAATTATTTATGATTTAAAGTTAAGTTTTTGGGGTTCAATCAAACTTTATATTAAAACTTAAACCTCCAAAAAGGAGGTGAAAATCAAATATAGGTAAAATGTAGTAACCGTTATATTTTTACTCTAACATTGGTGATTTTGCATTTACCTATCCTCCCCACACTTCCCAGGAACACTAGTAGTTACACCAGCTCTTTCGGCTACGCAGGGGTTTGAGTAGGTTTTGCCGTCGCAGCCACATACTGGGTCGTATTGCATAGTGCAAGGACCGTCGCTAATTTTAGATTCGTCAATACAGTCGGTGGGTTTTTTTACTGCGCAAGAAATTATGAGTAGGGCAATCAGTAAAAAAGATATAAGTAGAAAGTAGGGTGATGTTTTCAAGATTCTTCTGGTTTAGTTAGAAATAAGAACTTCTAAATTAAACAATAATTCCTAAATCTTCCTCAATACATAGTCTTTATAATATCCTTTTTTGTCGGTAAAGGAGGTTTCGATGGTTAGGCCTGCTTGTTCGGCCAACCAAGCCACAGTTTTATCGTCGTATTTTTGTGATATTTCGGTGTGGATGGTTTCCCACTGTTCAAAACTTATATCAAGATCAAGGTTTTTAATACGTACATCCATTGCTTCCGTAGCTATTAAAAAGCTTTTTGCAGTGCCGGTTTCTGGGTTGTAGGATTCCCAATGCGTAAATTTATCTACATCAAAATTCGCGTTTAACTCTCGGTTTATTCGGGTTAAAATATTTTTGTTGAAGGCAGCGGTAATTCCTGTTTGGTCGTTATAAGCATCCAAAACGGTCTGCGGATTTTTCTTTTGGTCGAAACCCATAAACAGTAGGTCTTCTGCCAACATAGTATCTTTTAGTTTGGTGAGAAAGTCGATGGCTTTTGGATGTAGCAAGTTGCCAATATTACTACCTAAAACCATAATCACTTTTTTACGCTTGTTGAACCCTTTAAGGCGTTCTAAAACTTCAAAATATTCTCCTATTTCAGCATCTACCGTTAGCGATGGCATTTCTTGAGCTAGGTTGTTTGTAAGTAATTCTACTGCGTTTTCACTAATATCTATAGGCTTGTAAACAAAATTGAAGTTATTATCGGTCATATACTTGAGCAGCAATTTTGTTTTTTTCCCGTCACCAGCGCCAAGTTCGATTAAATCTAAACCATTCTCGCGATTGCGAAAAAGTTCGCCTATGGTTTTGGTATGGGTAGCGAGGATTTCAAATTCGCAACCGGTAAGGTAATATTCCGGCATAGCCATAATATCCTGAAATAGCTTGTCGCCTTTTTTATCGTAAAAATATTTAGACGATAGGTATTTCGGGAAGCTGCTAAGTCCTTCCTTAACTTCGGTTTTGAATGTGGTATCTCTTTGAGTTTTCGATTTTATATCCATAGGTGAGGTGTCGTTATTTTGCTAATCGCAAGCCTGTAAACTGCCAACGCAGGTTTGTTTGAAAGAAGTTGCGGTAGGTTGGTCGGGTGTGGTTTTTTGAGGTTGCAACAGATCCGCCGCGCAACACTTTTTGGTTTACCATAAACTTCCCGTTGTATTCGCCAATGGCTCCAGGTGCTTTGGTGTAATTGGGGTAGGGAAGATAGGCGCTTTCGGTCCATTCCCAACGGCTGCCCCATTCAAAGTTGTTTTGTGCAGCTTCCCATTCAAATTCGGTAGGAAGTCGGCAGGATTTCCATTGGGCATAAGCAAAGGCTTCGTAATAAGAAATATGAGATAGCGGCGCGTCTAAATCTATTTCTTGAAGTCCTTGTAAGGTGTATTGATGCCACTTCCCGTCAATATTATGCCAATACATTGGAGCTTTAATATTGTTTGTTTTTACCCAATCTAAACCTTCGGCGTGCCATAGGTTGAAATCTTCATATCCGCCAGCATTTATAAACGCTAGGTATTCGGCATTGGTAACGAGTTTATTCGAAATTTTATAATCGTGTAGATATACTTTATGTCGTCCCAACTCATTGTCGTAACAAAACGCATCTGGATTGTTATGCCCAATTTCATAAATTCCTTCTTTCATGTCTATCCATTCTCTATCGAAGTTTTGGATGGGATTTTCAGAAAAGTTATCGTTGTATTTAGGCAACAAGGGGTTATTTCCTAGGATGTATTTTATATCGGTTGTAAGTAGTTCTTGGTGTTGTTTTTCGTGATGTATTCCTATTAAAAGTACGTCTTTTAATTCTTCTGAAATTCCCTTGTCGGTGTTGTTGAGTTCAGTAAGAAAATCTTTCATTTCTGAAGTTACGTAGTGCCTGTAATCATAGACTTTGGCTACGCCAGGTCGGGAGAGGTTTCCGCGGTCGTTTCTAACCACGCGTTTTCCTACATTCTCGTAATAACTATTAAATACAAAGGCGAAGTCGTCGTGGAAAAGTTTATAGTTCGGCTTGTAGGGCTTTAATATGAATTCCTCAAAAAACCATGAGGTATGCCCTAGATGCCATTTAGGAGGTGAAACATCTACAATAGGCTGTACAACGTAATCTTCAATTTCCAGCGGCTTGCAAATGTCTTCTGTATGTTGGCGGGTTTCAAGAAAAAATGAAACCAAAGCATCGGTAACAATCATAAAAAAGTGTTTTATCTGAGTAAACTCAAGAATTATCTACACTTTAAATATAATTATTAATATTGTTTAACGCTTTGATTGTCCCGTTAAACAGTTGTTAAACTAAAAATTCTAATTTTTACGCGTTCTTTTTGGAGGTTCAATTTTAAAGATAATAGGAAGTGAGTATAATACACCCACACGTTTCCCTCTGTGTTCTCCAGGAATCATTTTAGGTAAATTGCTTACCACGCGTTCGGCTTCTGCTTCAATTTCAGGTCGGTCTGCACTTGCCTGAACATCTACTACGTTTCCGTATTTATCAATTTTAAACTGCACGGCAGTTCGGTAAATTTTTGGAGGTAAATTTAAAGCCTCCATTTTTTTCATATTAAAATGCTGGTTGATAAAGGCCGAGATATTTTCGGACATGCATTTTTTTAATACTTCATTGTCAGTTCCAGTGCATCCCAGATATATGGGAACTCGGTCGATAACCGCAAATAGGACATCCGCCTGTGGTGCATTAGCGTCTTGAGCGAATGAAATTGTAGTAAAACCAAAAGCTAAGATGAGTAGAAAATTTTTCATAAGTGCAGGGATAAAATTAATTTTATACTAGAAGAAACCTGTTTAAAAACTACTTTCCAGTTTTAAAATTAAAGGGAACGGCCATTTTAATTTTTCTTGGTTTTCCTGCCATCATTCCTGGTTTCACCATTTTTGGGATGGCCATAATATTCCTTTTTGCTTCTTCTTGTAGCGATTTGGTTCCCCCTGTAACCTTGGTTACTTCAACCAATCCTTTTTCATTTATTACGAACTCAACCGTTACTTTTCCTTGCTCATTTCTCTTGTAAGCATCGGCAGGATATTTAAAGTTTTTAGAAATATGAGCCGTTAATTTTTGGTTGAAACAATTGTCGCGTTCTGCTACGTTGCCTTTTTCACATCCAGGCCATACAGGGCCAATTTCCTTAAGTGTAACTTCGTTTTTATTTACATCACCCCATTCTTCTTGCGCAAAGATGGTTGTGGAAAATAATATACAAACGGCAATGAGTAGGTTTTTCATAATAGGTTTTTGAAATTATATGGCAACTGCACCTTTAATATGTGGATGCGGATTGTAATCCACTAGGGTAAAGTCATCAAAAGTAAAACTGAAAATATCTTTTACATCCGGATTTAAAATCATTTTTGGGAGTGGACGAGGCTCGCGAGAGAGTTGAAGTGCAACTTGTTCGTAGTGATTGCTGTAAATATGCGCATCGCCAAAAGTATGAACAAAGTCTCCTGCTTCGTAGCCGCAAACTTGTGCCATCATCATTGTAAGTAGTGCGTAAGATGCTATATTAAACGGCACACCTAAAAAACTATCGGCACTGCGTTGGTATAGTTGGCAAGACAGCTTTCCATCGGCTACATAAAACTGAAAAAATGCGTGGCATGGTGGAAGTGCAGCTTTTCCATTTGCTACATTTTCAGCAAAAGGTTTTGAAGTGTCGGGCATTACGCTAGGATTCCAAGCGCTTACTAACATTCTGCGGCTGTCTGGATTCTTTTTAAGGGTTTCAACAATTTCTGAAATCTGATCTATTTCTTCACTGTTCCAATTTCTCCATTGATGTCCGTAAACAGGTCCTAAATCGCCATTTTCATCTGCCCACTCATTCCAAATTCGAACTCCGTTTTCTTGTAAGTACTTTATATTGGTGTCCCCATTCAAAAACCACAATAGTTCGTAAATGATAGATTTTAAGTGAAGTTTTTTAGTAGTAACCATCGGGAAACCTTCGCTGAGGTCAAAACGCATTTGATAGCCAAAAACACTTTTTGTGCCTGTACCTGTACGATCCTGTTTTTCAGTTCCGTTTTCAATTACATGTTTAAGTAAATCGTGGTATTGTTTCATTGTAAAGAAAAATAATTCAGAAAATAAATATAAATAATCAAACCAATTATTAAACTAAAAAGTAGAACAATTATTGCTATCGAATAAGGAAATCAAATTGTTAAACCATTCTATTTCAGAAGTGGTTACTTTCTAATTAAAAGCTGTTCGGTATACTACCCAATAATCATTCCAGCGATAGTTGCTGAAATAAGGGATGCTATTGTTCCCCCAAGTAATGCTTTCATTCCAAACTTAGAAAGCGTTTTACGTTGTCCTGGAGCTAAAGACCCAATTCCACCAATTTGAATTCCGATAGAAGCAAAGTTGGCAAAACCGCAAAGCATATACGTAGCCATAATAATACTTTTCTCGTAGTTAAGGTGAAGTCCGTTAGCTACATTTTTAAGTTCTGCAAGTTGAATATATCCTACAAACTCACTGGCTACAAGTTTAATTCCTAGTAGTTGTCCCATCATCATCATATCTTCTTTAGCCACTCCAATTAGCCACATTAATGGTGCGAAAACAGTACCGAGTAAAGCTTCTAAAGAAAGTGAATTATACGACGAATTTGCTGCAACCCAGTCATTAAGGTTTGTGGTGTCTCCAACCCAGCCTAATATTCCGTTTATCATAGCAATAAACGCTACGAAAACTAATAACATAGCTCCAACGTTTACTGCAAGTTTTAACCCTTCGGTAGTTCCATTTGCAATAGCATCCAAAAAGTTAGATCCTATTTTTTCTGAAGAAACTTTTACGTCGGTGTTTATCGATTCGGTTTGTGGGTATAATATTTTTGAAATTACAATTGCTCCTGGTGCCGCCATAACTGAAGCTGCTAAAAGGTGTTTTGCAAAAGTAAGTCTAAGCGCAGGGTCGTCGCCTCCTAAAAATCCGATATACGCTGCAAGTACGGCCCCAGCAACGGTTGCCATTCCTCCAATCATAACCAAGAGCATTTCACTCTTGTTCATTTTTTCTAGGTATGCTTTAATAAGCAGAGGAGCTTCTGTTTGCCCCAAAAAGATATTACCTGCAACACTTAAACTCTCTGCTCCAGAAATGTGTAGGATTTTGGTGAGTAACCACCCCATTCCTTTTACTACAATTTGTATAATGCCTAAGTAGAAAAGCACAGAGGTTAAGGCAGAGAAAAATATAATTGTTGGTAACACCTGAAGGGCGAAAATAAATCCGTATGAATTTACGTCTAACATTCCTCCAAAAAGGAATTCACTTCCTGCTTTTGTGTAATCTAATACGTTTACGAAAACCTGACCAATGGCTTCAAAAGTAGCTTTTATAAATCCTACTTTTAATACGCCAATAGCAATTACCATTTGGAATAGGAGCCCGATTCCTACTGTCTTCCAGTTAATTGCTTTTCGGTTTGAACTGAAAAGTACTGAAATTAATATAAGGGAAATCATTCCTAAGGCACCACGCCAAATACTGTTGAATGAAATTCCTTGGCTTGGGATTATTTGCGAATTGCTAGTATCGATATCCAAAACAGTTGCAGCTTCAATGGTATCGGCTTGTAAACTGTATGTAAAGTTGTTTTCGGAGAGTGTAAGTGTGCTGTCTGTTAGTTGTTCTACTCGAAATCTACGAATGCTATCGTTTGCACTATTAAAGAAAAGTACTAGTAGGTTATTCTGAAGAATATAATCTCCACTTGCTAGGGTGCTATCTTTTGGAGCTAGAAGATATTCAAAAGAACCATCCTTAAGATTTAGGTAGTCTTTTTCGGGATTGATATCTATGATAGAGAGCCCGGCTTGATCTTTTACTTCGGTAAATTGCCAATTCTTTTCGATGCTTTGCCCAAAAACGGTTCCGAAGAATAAAAGCGCAAAGGCTACAAGAGTAAATTTATACATATACTTAAAATCCCAAAAATTATATTCTAACATATTTAGTGGTTGAATTTACGGTATTTCATATTGCTATGTTAACCGTTACTGCCACTTATTTACTTTCGTTTCGATATTTCGTCACGTATGCTAGCGGCCTTTTCATAATTTTCATTTTTTACAGCTTCATCTAGCATTTTATTCAGTTCGGTTAAACTGAACTTTGTGTAATCTTCTCCAGCTGGTTTTTTAGATTCTTTATCTTCACCTAAAATTAAATTCTCAATCACTTCTTCCTCTTTTTTAGAGAGTGGTTTTTTTGAAGTAGGTGTTTTTAAATATATACCAGCTTTGTCTAAAATGTTTTTATAGGTAAAAATAGGAGCGTTAAACCTAAGTGCCAATGCAATGGCATCACTAGTTCTAGCGTCTATTATTTCTTCTTCTTTTTCGCGTTCGCAAATGATGCTTGAATAAAATACGCCATCCACTAGTTTGTGAATTATCACGTGTTTTATCACAATTTCATAACGGTCGGCAAAGTTTTTAAACAGATCGTGGGTGAGTGGGCGCGGGGGTGTTATTTCCTTTTCAAGTGCTATGGCTATAGACTGTGCTTCAAACGCACCAATAACTATTGGTAGTTTACGCTCGCCGTCAACCTCATTTAAAATAAGTGCATAGGCACCATTTTGCGTTTGGCTGTACGAAATTCCTTTTATGCTAAGTTTTACTAAGCTCATTCTTCAGTAATCAATACGCAGTGAGTTTCGTCATTGCGCAGTTCTTTAAACAATTGTTTATAAAAATAACGAATTTAAATCAATTAAAAAGGCTGTTTAAATGAGGGTGTTTCCTTATTTAAACAGCCTTTTTCGAAGCACAAATTAATAAAAAATTATGCGTTTTGAGCCTTAAACTCTTTTAATTTTTTGTTTAGCTCAGGAACGATTTCAAAAGCATCGCCTACCATCCCGTAGTCTGCAGCTTTAAAGAAAGGAGCTTCCGGATCGTTGTTGATAACAACTTTCACTTTAGAAGCGTTAATTCCTGCTAAATGTTGAATTGCTCCAGAAATTCCAATAGCAATATATAGGTTTGAAGCTACTGGCTTACCAGTTTGCCCAACGTGTTCGCTATGTGGTCTCCAGCCCATATCACTTACTGGCTTAGAACAAGCTGTAGCAGCACCTAAAATACCTGCAAGCTCTTCAATCATTCCCCAGTTTTCTGGTCCTTTAAGTCCACGACCTCCTGAAACAACTATTTCAGCATCAGCAATAGTAACAGTATCGGTAGCTTTATCTACAGAAACTACTTCCATATCAAAATCGTGAGCGTCAAGGTTTGCAGTGAAGGCTTCAGTAGTAGCTGAAGTTTCGTTTTCTTTTAAACCGTATGAGTTTTTACCAATTCCAACAATTTTAATATCAGTTGTTATTTCGGTATTAGCAAAGGCTTTGTTTGTGAAAACGCTGTGCTTCACTTTAAAAGGTGAAGTGCTAGATGGTAATTCAACAACGTTAGGAACAAAACCTGCTTCTAAGTTTACAGCCAATGTAGGCGCTAAAAACTTACTGTTTGCACTTGATGTTAAAACAATAACTTTTGCACCTTCACTTTTAGCAGCTTGACCTATTACATCTGCATAAGCTTCGCCGTTAAACTTGTTTAATTTATCGTCAGAAACTTCTAAAACTTTAGAAGCACCGTACTTTCCTAATTCTGAAGTATCATTCGCATTGATAGCTACAGCTGTAACGGAAGTACCCATTTGGTCTGCAATTCCCTTTGCATAAGAAACTGCTTCCAAAGCTATTTTCTTTAATTTTCCTTCTTCTGATTCGGTATATACTAAGATCATATCTGTTTTATTTTGTAATTATTATATTCCCGATAGCTATCGGGATTGGAATTCCAAATCTGAAGCTCCAAATTCCAAATAACTTCCAATTTTTTGTTATTTGGTGTTTACATTTGGTGCTTCAAATTAAATAGCCTTCGCTTCGTTGTGAAGTAGGTTAATTAATTCGTCTACGCTATCAACCAATTTTACAGCTCCTTTTGGTGCTGGTTTTTCAAATGAAACAGTGCTTGTTTCAGTATTTGCGTCAACAGGCTCTTTTACGTTTAATGGCTTAGTACGCGCTTGCATAATACCACGCATGTTAGGAATGCGAAGATCGCTTTCTTCTACCAATCCTTTTTGTCCACCAATTACAAGCGGAAGTGATGTTTTAAGCGTTTCTTTTCCACCGTCAATTTCTCTAATTGCAGTAGCTTTATCGCCTTCAACTTCTAGGTTAATACAAGTGTTTACGAAGTTAGCTCCTATTAGTTTTGCTACCATTCCTGGAACCATTCCACCGTTGTAGTCGATAGACTCACGACCACCAATTACTAGGTCGTAACCACCTTCTTTAGCAACGTTTGCAAGTTGTTTTGCAACAGAAAAACCATCGGTTGCAGCAGTGTTGATTCTAATAGCTTCATCAGCACCAATCGCTAACGCTTTTCTAAGTGTAGGTTCGGTTTCTGGACCTCCAACATTTACAACGTGTACAGTTGCACCTTGCTTTTCTTTAAACCACATTGCACGTGTAAGACCAAATTCATCGTTTGGATTAATTACAAACTGAACACCGTTAGTATCAAACTTAGTGTCGCCATCAGTAAAGTTAATCTTAGACGTTGTGTCCGGTACGTGACTAATACAGACTAATATCTTCATTTTTATAATGTTTTTGAATTGTAAAAATTGTACAAACCTACTATAGGTAATATACAGCGGTTTGCTTGCGGGCGAAGTTAATAATAATTTAGCTTTTATTTGCTATGCGTGCATAATAAATTTTGGTTAAATCTTTGAAATATTACTTAATCAGATTGGAATTATAGTATTTTTGCTTTCCCTAAAAAAAACTTAAGAAAATATTCTTTGGGTTTTTTAAGAGGCTGCAACGTTTTAAAATAGCGGAGCAGGGATAAAAATTTATAAAATAAATATGTAAGGCTTACTAGGTTTATAATAAAGCTTAGGATAAACTACAACGAGATATGAAAACACTACAATTTAGAGAAGCTATTGCTGAGGCGATGAGTGAAGAAATGCGTCGCGACGAATCTATTTATTTAATGGGTGAGGAAGTTGCCGAATACAACGGGGCTTACAAAGCTAGTAAAGGAATGCTAGATGAGTTTGGAGCAAAACGTGTAATTGATACTCCAATTTCAGAAAATGGTTTTTCAGGTATAGGTGTAGGGTCTGCTATGAATGGCAATAGACCTATTATTGAGTTTATGACTTTTAACTTCTCGTTGGTTGCAATCGATCAGATTATAAACAACGCTGCTAAAATGCGCCAGATGAGCGGTGGGCAATTTAATATTCCTATCGTTTTCCGTGGGCCGACTGCTTCTGCGGGTCAGCTTGCTGCAACCCACAGCCAGGCTTTTGAAAGTTGGTACGCTAACTGTCCTGGATTAAAAGTAATTGTTCCTAGTAACCCTGCCGATGCAAAAGGTTTGCTGAAAAGTGCAATTCGCGATGACGATCCCGTTATTTTTATGGAAAGTGAGCAGATGTATGGTGATAAAGGTGAGGTGCCAGAAGGAGAATACCTAATCCCAATTGGAGTAGCCGATATTAAAAGAAAAGGAACGGATGTAACCATTGTGTCTTTTGGTAAAATTATTAAAGAAGCTTATAAAGCTGCCGAAACTCTTGCCGAAGAAGGAATTGAATGTGAGATTATAGATCTTCGTACTGTTCGTCCATTAGATTACGAAACAATTTACGAATCGGTGAAGAAAACAAACCGCTTGGTGATTCTGGAAGAAGCGTGGCCATTCGGAAACGTTGCTACCGAAATTACTTATCAAGTTCAAAACAATGTGTTTGACTACTTAGATGCTCCTATTGTAAAAATTAACACTGCTGATACTCCAGCACCATATTCACCTGTTCTTTTAAAAGAATGGTTGCCAGATAGCGAAGACGTTATTAAGGCAGTGAAGAAAGTGCTTTATAAAAAGTAGAAGGTAGCGAGGAGTGGCTAATTTGTAGTTGGGAAGCAAAAGACATTTTTGTTGACTTATTACAGATTAGCCGAATTAAAATGTAACTAAAAGTTTACTTTTTTAAATAACAGCGTTTAAGAAAATTCTTTCAGCAATTATTGAAAAATCATCAAAATAGTTTTCCCTTTTAATTAATGTTTTATTATTTGTGATTTGTTTTTTTGAGATTTGTTATTTAACCATTCTTAAAGAATAAATATTTTATCCTCCAGAGTAAATTCATATGAAGCACTTTTTAATCATTTCGCTTTTATTTCTAAGTGCCTCGATTTTTGCCCAAACGAAAGTTAGTGGGGTAATTAAGGATGAAACGGGATATCCTGTATCTTTTGCCAATGTTATTTTTAAAGATTCGCAAGAGGGAACTATCTCTGATGAAAACGGGCGATTTTATTTAGAAAGCGATAAAACGTATAAGGCTGTAGTATTCTCATTTATGGGTTTTACTACTAAAGAGCAGGAGCTTACTGCACGAAGCACTTATAATATGGAAGTGGTTTTAGAAGAAACTTCCGATGCCCTGGATGAAGTAGTAATTTATACCGGAAAAACTTCTAAAAAAGATAACCCGGCACTAGATATACTGCGTAAAATTTGGGAAAACAGAAGAGAGAACGGGGTTAAAAAGTTCAAACAATACCAATACGATAAATATGAAAAGTTAGAGTTCGATTTAAACACAATCGATAGCGCGCTAATGAGTAATCGTATTTTCAAAGGAATGGAATTTGTCTTTGAACAAACCGATACATCTCGCATTACAGGAAACACCTACTTGCCAATTTTTATAAATGAAGCAGTTTCAAAAGTGTATGGTGATAATACCCTGAAACAAGAAAAAGAAGTGCTTCAAGGGAATAAAAACTCTGGTTTTGACAACAATCAAACGCTTATTGCATTTATAAAAGATCTTTATAGCGAATACGACGTTTACGATAACTACTTAAAGTTTTTTGATAAAGCTTTTACCAGTCCGCTTTCTCGTACTGGAATAGATGTGTACAACTATGTGCTTCAAGACAGTGCGTATCGTGACAACAAATGGTGTTACAATATTGTGTACTATCCACGTCGTAAAAACGAACTTACTTTTAAAGGAGATTTTTGGGTAAACGACACCACTTGGGCGATTAAGGAAATTAATCTTCAAGCTTCAAAAAGTGCAAACCTAAACTGGGTACGTGATGTGTATATCGAGCAGGAGTTTGATGTGTTAAACGACTCCATTTTCCTTATTACCCGCGATTACTTTTTAAGCGATTTTAGTTTTCAAAAGAAAGAAGCTGCCAAAGGCATCTATGGAAAAAGAACTACACTTTATGATAAGTATGTTTTTGATATTCCTAAGGACAAGAAATTCTACACCAAACAAGTAGATCCATACAATTACGATGTTTATAACCGTCCTGATGATTTCTGGGATAAAAACAGAATGGAGAAGCTTGGTAAGGATGAAAAAGGAGTTTATAAAATGCTCGACACCCTGAAAACGGTTGGGCGCTTTAAAGCCTTGTACAACCTTGGCGCAACCTTAGCAAGTGGGTATTACGAAGTAAACAATTTTGATATTGGTCCCGTGTTTTCAATTTTCGGATTTAATGAAGCCGAAGGAATGCGAGTTCGCCTTGGAGGACGTACGTACTTTAGTCAGAACGACCAATGGCGTTTAGAAGGTTTTGGGGCTTATGGTTTTAAAGACGATAGGTTTAAATACGGACTATCAGCCAAATGGCTTTTAGATAGAAAATCAAGACTAACAGTTTTTGGGGGGAATAGAAGAGATGTAGAACAAACAGGTTCGAGTTTAACCAACAGCAACGATGTATTAGGGCGTAGCCTTGCGTCGTCTTCACTGCTTTCTGTAGGGTCTAACGACCGACTTTCAAGGATAAACCTAAGTACAATTGGGTTTGATATTGAGCCTTGGAAAAACTTCGTCATTCGCTTAACAGGATCTTACCGAACATTAAAATCGGCTACCGATACTTTTAGTATCGATTATAAAGTGATGGAAGATGGCGTTTTTACTGGAGATGTAAAAAGTCATTTAAAACAAGCTGAAATTCAGTTTGGATTCTTCTATACGCCGGGTAGAAAAACTTCAGGGTATGGGGTGGAACGAACAGTTATAAACACTGGAGACTTCCCATCGTTTTTTGCAGGCTATAGCTATGGTTTAAAAGATGTAATGGGTGGAGATTTTGAATACAAAAAGTTGCAAGCGCTATACACGCAACCATGGAATATTGGCGGAATTGGCCGATTGTTATCTACTGTGGAAGTAGGAACAACCATAGGAGCTGTGCCTTTAAGTTTGCTAAACCCAATTCCTGGAAACCAAACGTACTTTAGTTTATACAACACTTTTACCCAGCTTGATTATTACGAATTTGTGAGCGATACTTATGCTTCACTACACTTACAACACAACTTTGGAGGTAGAGTTTTCTCTAGAATCCCATTACTTCGAAAGTTAGACTTACGTGAAGTAGTTGGCTTTAGAGCTGTTTACGGAACCATTTCGCAGGAAAATATAGATTTAAATGCATCGAACATTGTTTACAAAGCTCCTGAAGATATTTACTGGGAGTGGAGTGTAGGTGTAGGGAATATTTTCCGTGTATTTAGGTTAGACTTTAACTTCCGTGGAAACTACCTAGACAATCCAGGGGCAAGAGACTTTGGTGTTACTGGAGTTTTTGGGTTTGAGTTTTAGAAAACTCTTTTCTTTAGAAGTGCTTTTAAGTACTTAAAATATACTCTTACCTTTGCCAAATGCCATTAAAAACCACTCATATTACGAGCCCGATTCAAGAAGTTGATCTCAGTTTGTTTGGCATTAATGGATATTCACTTTTTGTAAAGCGCGAAGATTTATTGCACCCATTCGTTTCAGGGAATAAATTCCGAAAACTGAAATACAACCTACTGCGTGCTAAAGAAGAAAACCACGAAACGCTACTCACTTTTGGGGGAGCATATTCAAACCACATAGCAGCGGTGGCAGCAGCAGGAAAGGAAATGGGGTTTAAAACCATCGGAGTAATTCGAGGGGAAGAACTTGAATGTAAAATCTCTGAAAACCCTACGCTTAGCTTTGCTAAAGAATGTGGAATGAAGTTTCTTTTTATTTCCCGTGAAGCGTATCGAAATAAAGACAGTCAGTCCTTTCTTGATTCATTAATAAAAAATGCAGGCAAATCTTATATCATTCCTGAAGGTGGTAGCAATCATTTAGCTGTAAAAGGCTGTGAAGAAATCTTAGACGAACACACTAAACGGTTCGATACTATTTGTGTTGCAGTTGGAACAGGAGGAACAATAGCTGGCTTAATAAATGCTTCAGAAGAGCATCAAAATGTTCTCGGATTTTCAGCTTTAAAAGGAAATTTTCAGACTTCTGAAATCAATAAATACACCGATAAAACTAATTATTCTGTTACCGATGCGTATTGTTTTGGTGGTTACGCTAAAATAGATCCTAAATTAATACGTTTCATAAATGAGTTTAAGGAAAAAACAGCAATTCCGTTAGATCCTGTCTATACTGGCAAGATGATGTACGGCATTTTTGAGCTACTTAAAAATGAGTATTTCAAAGAAAATAGCTGTATTTTTGCCGTGCATACTGGAGGCCTTCAAGGCATTGCTGGTATTAATCAAAAGTTGAAAAAGAAAAACCTCCCTACAATTGAATAAAATGATTGCTAGACTTATCGCCCTTTCGCTAATTAGTGTAATATTTTTCGGTAGCTGTAAATCGAAAAAAACAGTTACTCACTATCCTAAAAAATCCAAAACAGAACGTGTTGTAAAAATACAACAACCCGACGAGAAAGGGACAAAAGCAGAAGAGCCGGAAGTGGTTATCATTCCTAAAAACCTTTCGTATAATGAGCGAGTTGAATTTTATATAAATCAGTATCGCGATATTGCAAAGGACAATATGGTAAACTACAAGATTCCTGCAAGTATAACTTTAGCGCAAGGGATTTTAGAAAGTGGCGCTGGTGCGGGCGAACTTACCCAAAAAGCAAATAACCACTTTGGAATAAAATGCCATACAGGTTGGGAAGGCGAAAGAGCGTATCACGACGATGATGAAAAGCAAGAGTGTTTCCGAAAATATACACATCCAAAGTATTCTTATCGCGACCATTCGTTGTTTTTAACGCAACGCAGCCGTTACCAAGATCTGTTTAGTCTTCGTATAGACGATTATAAAGGTTGGGCGAGGGGACTTCGCAGAGCGGGTTATGCTACTGATCCTAAATACCCAGAAAAACTAATTAGTATTATTGAAAGATACCGTTTAGATAGATTCGACAAAGAGGTTTTAGGCGGAAAAGTATCGGAACCTACTTCCAACGATACCGAAATCGCTACGTATTACGTAAAGCCAGGCGATACGTTGTATAATATTTCAAAGCGTTTCAACTTAACTGTGGAGGCTATTAAGAGATACAATGGGTTAAAAGATAATACCATTTCTGTAGGCCAGGTTTTATACTTGGGTTCAGCAAAATAATAATGCATTAAAATATACCTATCAGCACTTTTTATTTATGTGGTGTGGAGTTAGGTGTGATATAGAAATAAAGAATTTTGTTATGAGTATGATTTATCAAAGAAGTAGTGCTTTGTTTGTAGAAGCACAAAAAGTAATTCCAGGGGGAGTGAATTCTCCAGTAAGAGCTTTTAAATCGGTGGGAGGCACGCCGATTTATGCAAAAAAAGCAGAAGGAGCTTATATATATGATGAAGATGGCAACAAGCTGGTAGATTACATTAATTCGTGGGGACCAATGATTTTAGGTCACGCTCACAAACCTGTAGTTGATGCGGTAATCGACAAAACTAAAAGCGGAACATCTTTCGGTATGCCAACTGAAATTGAAACCGATATTGCTAAACTAGCAGTATCTATGGTTCCTAATGTTGATAAAATTCGTTTTGTAAACAGTGGAACTGAAGCTTGTATGAGTGCTGTTAGATTGGCACGTGGATTTACAGGAAAAGATAAAATTATCAAGTTCGCTGGTTGTTACCACGGTCATAGTGATTCATTCCTAATTCAAGCCGGAAGTGGAGCGATTACATTTGGGGAGCCTAACAGCCCTGGTGTAACCGAAGGAACTGCGAAAGATACTCTTCTTGCTACTTACAACGACTTAGATAATGTAGCTGAAACTATTGCTGCAAATCAAGGCGAAATAGCTTGTATCATTCTTGAGCCTGTTGCTGGAAATATGGGATGTATTCCACCTGCAGATGGTTTCTTAGAAGGGTTGAGAAAGCTTTGTGACGATAATGACATCTTACTCATCTTTGATGAGGTGATGACTGGCTTTAGGCTTGCACCTGGAGGCGCACAAGAGCTTTTCGGCATTGATGCTGACATTGTAACCTTTGGTAAGGTTATCGGTGGTGGACTGCCTGTAGGGGCTTTTGCTGCAAGAGCAGAAATTATGGATTATTTAGCGCCAATTGGTCCTGTTTATCAAGCGGGAACGTTAAGTGGAAATCCATTGGCTATGGCTGCAGGACTTGCAATGCTTAAAGAATTAGATGCTAATCGCAATATTTACAATTCTATAAACGAAAAGACAGCATACTTACATAAAGGATTAAGTGAAGCCTTAACCTCTGAAAATGTAAAACACACAATCAATCGCCTTGGTTCGATGATTTCAATTCATTTCTCTGAAACGCCAGTAACCAATTTTGATTCTGCCGCTGCTGCGAGTAATGATAACTTCAAAAAGTTTTTCCACGGAATGCTAAACGAAGGTGTTTACATTGCACCGAGTGCTTTTGAAACTTGGTTTATCTCTGATGCTTTAACGTATGAAGATTTAGATTTCACCATTGAAGCTTGTCGCAAGGTTGCTAAAAGTCTTTCGTAACAGTAAGTACTTACAAGAATAAAAAAGGCTTTTACATTTCGGTAAAAGCCTTTTTTGTTGCGTTATTTCTTCAATCCTGGTGGATATTCAGCTAAGATTTTAGCTACAATCTCGCGAATCCTTTCTTCTTTCTTTTCCATATTGCTAGTCACTAAATCTGCATTTCCCATTCCTTGCCAAACCAGATTGTTAGTTTTTGCATCTATTAAATCTATAAAAAGTGTGCCTTCAGTAGTGCGTGAAACGCTACTTCCACCATAGTATGTTCCGTAGTACCACGGGCTCCATCCCCAACCGTAGCCAAAGTTGTTGTTGTAAACATCAACACGCTCGCGTTCTTTAGTAAAAATACTTACAAGTAAGTCTGGAGTTTCAGATTTCGACATTCCTTTTGCACTTAGGTTTGCATCAATAGCACGAAGGATTCGTTTTTTATCTAAGTCGCTTATTTTAGCCTTGTCTATTCCAGGCTTATAAAAAGCAAAAGATCGGTATTGATTAAAATTTGCTTCTTTATCGTAATCAGTTGCTACACGAACGGTGGAGCAGGAAGTGAAAACGAAAAGCAGCAACAGCGGTAAAAATTTAAGTGCTTTCATAGATTTTATTTTTTAGGTGAATAAACTATCGTCAACGAAATTTGGAAGCGTAACTTTTAGGTTTGGATTGTTGTCCATTGCGCGTTTAATAGCGAAAACTGCTTCGTTATTTCTTGCCCAGCTACGTCTTGATATTCCATTGTTTACATCCCAGAAAAGCATGTTTTCAAGTCGTCGTTGTGCGTCATTAGTACCATCAAGAACCATTCCGAAACCTCCGTTTATAACTTCACCCCAGCCAACGCCACCGCCGTTGTGTATGCTTACCCAAGTAGCACCTCTAAAACTATCGCCAATAACATTTTGAATAGCCATATCTGCAGTAAACCTACTTCCGTCGTAAATATTAGAGGTTTCACGGTAAGGAGAATCTGTTCCGGATACATCGTGATGGTCGCGACCTAAAACAACAGGTCCGATTTTTCCTTCAGAAATAGCTTTGTTAAATGCTGAAGCTATTTGGATTCTTCCATCGGCATCGGCGTAAAGGATACGTGCTTGAGAGCCAACAACAAGTTTATTTTGCTGAGCTCCTTTAATCCATGTGATGTTATCTTGCATTTGCTGTTGGATTTCTTTTGGGGAATTTTTCATCAATTCCTCAAGAACTTCACAGGCAATTTCATCGGTTTTTTGTAAATCTTCTGCTTTTCCTGAAGCACAAACCCAACGGAAAGGTCCGAAACCAAAGTCGAAACACATTGGTCCCATAATATCTTGAACGTATGAAGGGTATCTAAATTCTTTTCCTTTTTCATCAGAAAGCACATCGGCACCGGCACGCGAAGCTTCTAGTAAGAATGCATTTCCGTAATCGAAGAAATACGTTCCTTTTTCAGTGTGTTTGTTAATAGCTGCAACTTGGCGGCGTAAACTTCTCTGAACTTCCTTTTTGAATTGCTCAGGGTTGTTGGCCATCATATCGTTGGCTTCCTCGTATGTCAACCCAACAGGGTAATAACCTCCTGCCCACGGATTGTGAAGTGAGGTTTGATCACTTCCTAAATCAATTTTAATATTTTCTTCTGCAAACTTTTCCCAAACTTCAACCACGTTTCCGTCGAAGGCAATAGAAACTGTTTCTTTATTAGCAGTAGCTTCTTTTACACGTTTTGAAAGTTCGTCTAAATCTGAAATAACTTCATCTACCCAACCTTGAGAATGTCTGGTTTCTGTGGCTTTTTTATTTACTTCGGCACAAACGGTAACGCATCCTGCAATATTCCCAGCTTTTGGTTGAGCACCGCTCATTCCTCCTAAACCAGAGGTTACAAATAATCCGCCTTGAGTTGCCTTTTTAATTTTTCTAAACCCATTAAGAACCGTAATTGTAGTTCCGTGCACAATTCCTTGTGGGCCAATGTACATATAGCTTCCCGCCGTCATCTGTCCGTATTGGGTAACCCCAAGCGCGTTGAACTTCTCCCAGTCGTCCGGTTTTGAGTAATTAGGAATCATCATTCCGTTGGTAACGACAACTCTTGGAGCGTTTTTGTGCGAAGGGAAAAGTCCCATAGGATGTCCAGAATAAACAGCTAATGTCTGCTCATCGGTCATTTCCGATAGGTATTTCATCGTTAATAAATACTGCGCCCAGTTTTGGAAAACAGCACCGTTTCCTCCGTAGGTAATAAGTTCGTGTGGGTGTTGCGCTACAGCATAATCCAAGTTGTTTTGAATCATTAGCATAATAGCTTTTGCTTGCTCACTCTTTCCTGGATATTCCTCGATAGGGCGTGCGTACATTTTATAATCTGGACGGAAACGATACATATAAATACGTCCGTACTTTTCCAATTCCTCACGAAACTCAGGTAGGAGTGTGGCGTGATGTTTCGGTTCAAAATAACGAAGCGCATTGCGTAAAGCTAATTCCTTTTCTTCGTCAGTTAGAATTTCTTTTCGCTTTGGCGCGTGATTAATAGACGGGTCGTAGGCCTTCTTTTCTGGTAAAACAGAAGGAATTCCTTGTTGTATTTGTTCTTTAAAGTTCATTATTTAATATGTTTTCTGTGATACGTCTGTAGCTTTACAGCGAAAATGTTAACCGCAAAGGCGCAGAGCTCGCAGAGTTATAAGTTATTTGCAATTCTTTTAAGTCCATCAATTAATTTCACAGAATTAAAATTGATTAAGAGACCAAGCTTTAATTCTTTTAATTTTAAATAGGTTAATAATTGAGCTGTATGGATTGATGCTAATGCATCTACAGATTTTATTTCAATTATAACTTTGTTATTTACAATCATATCAATTCTGTATCCTGCGTTAAGTTTAATATCTTTATAAACTACAGGTAAAGCTACTTGTTGTTTCACTTTCAAACCTAATAATTTTAATTCATGAGCTAAACAGATTTCATAGGTACTCTCAAGAAGTCCAGGTCCGAGTTGTTTATGAACTTCTATACAAGCACCGATAATTTTTGAAGAAATCTCGTTTTCAGTCATGTTGTATATTTTTCTTTGCGTCCTCTGCGACTCTGCGGTGCGAGGTTTCACGCAATGGTATAGAGTATGCAAAGTTTTTATTGACGCTTTATATTTTTCTTACCTACCCGCGAAGTGGAAGGGTCAAACCCATACGGACAATGGCGACATCCACTTTGACAGCAATACCCACGTTTTAAATGATATTGTTCGGTAAAACATTTATATCCTTCAGGAGTAAGGTAGTAATCACCTTCTTCTAGTTCTATTTTTTTCTTTGGAAATAACATATTACAAAAGTACGGATTTCGATGATGAATTTTTAAAAATGAATTGTAATCCATCCATTCAATAATTAAGCTTTAAATTTGCAATACTAATACTACAGTAATGACAAAACATAAAGCCGGATTCGTAAATATAATAGGAAACCCTAACGTGGGCAAAAGTACATTAATGAACGCTTTTGTGGGCGAGCGACTTTCAATTATTACTTCTAAAGCGCAAACCACCCGTCACCGTATTTTAGGGATTGTAAACGGGGATGACTTTCAAGTGCTATTGAGCGACACCCCAGGAATTATAAAACCTGCTTATCAGTTGCAGGAAAGTATGATGGATTTTGTGAAATCTGCTTTTGAAGATGCCGACGTATTATTGTATTTGGTAGAATTAGGTGAAAAGGAGCTTAAAGATGAAGCTTTCTTTAATAAAATTAAAAACGCCAAGATTCCCGTATTACTTCTTATAAATAAAATCGACCAAGGTAATGAAGAGCTGCTTACTGAAGCCCTTCAGCTTTGGCAAGAAAAAGTACCAAATGCCGAGATTTTTGCTATTTCAGCCCTTCAGAATTTTGGAGTTCCTGAAGTATTTAATCGAATCATCGAATTACTTCCCGAATCACCAGCTTTCTATCCAAAAGATCAGCTAACAGATAAGCCCGAGCGCTTTTTTGTAAACGAAGCTATTCGCGAGAAAATATTGATTCACTACAAGAAAGAAATTCCATATTCTGTAGAAATTGATACAGAAGAGTTTTTTGAAGATGACAACATAATCCGAATTCGCAGTGTGATTATGGTTGAACGCGATACCCAAAAAGGGATTATTATTGGTCATAAAGGTTCGGCCTTAAAACGAGTAGGGATAGAAGCAAGAAAGGATCTAGAGAAATTCTTCGGAAAACAAATTCACCTTGAATTATATGTGAAAGTGAATAAAAATTGGCGTAGCGACGAGAGACAATTACGCCGATTTGGGTATAATAACAAGTAATGATTTATGTAATTCTCTTTATTGCATTAGTGGCGTTTGCGTTTTATGCTTTTACACAAAACAAAAAACGTCCAGTTAAACCATTTCCTGAGGAATGGAAACCGCTATTGAAGGAGAATGTACTTTTTTACAGAAATCTTTCTGAATCTGAACAAAAAAGGTTTCGGGAGCGAATGATGCTTTTTTTAAGCGAAGTTTATATTGAAGCCGTTAATACAGATTTAGAGGAATTGGATAAAGTGCTAATTGCTGCAAGTTCTGTAATTCCTGTTTTTGGTTTTAAAGAATGGCATTATAACAATTTAAGCGGGATTATTCTTTACCCAGATAATTTCAACGACGAACTTGTGTTTGAAACTAATGGTGAAAAGCGTATTATCGCCGGCCTTGTTGGTTCGGGAAGATTTGAAAAACAAATGATTCTTTCTAAAAAAGCACTGCATCACGGTTTTAAGAATGAAACTGATAAAGGAAATACATCGGTTCACGAATTTGTTCACCTTATCGATAAAATGGATGGGGAAGCAGATGGTGTGCCTGAGCGACTACTACAACGACAATATATTACTCCTTGGTTGAAATTAATGCACGAGGAAATGGAAGCCATAAATAATAATCAATCTGATATTCGGGCCTATGGCGGAACTAGTGAAGTAGAATTCTTAGCAGTGGCTTCAGAATATTTTTTTGAGCGGCCAGCGCTTTTTAAAAGAAAACATCCTGAACTATATGAAATGCTAGAAAAATGTTTTCAGCAAAACCCAGCGAAGAAAAAGTCTAAAAAGTGAAGCTTAAAAAATGTTTCTACTTTATTGGAAAGGATTACTCGTCTGCTATTTAGAATTTAAAACCTCATTCATAAAATCATAGAGCTCTCGCATTCCCGGCTTTCCTTTTTTCTTTCCTATACTTCCAGCTAAATAGAGCATGAACCAGATAAATACCAATGCTACCGCTATCCCGATTTGAAGAGCTATAGGGTTTCCTAAATTATGGTTGGAATAAAGCCAGATTAAATCTACCATAAACAATATCCCTACTACCACGTGAAAAAACATAAACATAGTCCATACCGTTGGATTTGGTCCAAAGAAACCGTGAAGGGTACTAGTGTTTTCGGATTCAGAAATTTCTAAATGAAGTTGTGGAGACCAAAAATGCTGCTCGTTTTTTGGAAGTTTTATGAAAATATGATCGTCTATACAAGATATGTGAAACCTTTCTTGTGCGTTTTTTGCTTCTGAGAATTTGCCAAGTATTTGTGAGTGTGGTTGTTCTAACTCGATTTTAAACCGCGGTCTTAAAACTATTTCATTCGGAAGCATAATTCACTCTTGTACTTTTAATAATTTAATAGAAGATTCAGCATTCTATAAACCTTGTCTTAAACCTGAAAGTTTTCTGATTTTTGAGGCGTTTTTTAACTTATAAAACCCTTTTATCCTTCGTCTTAAGTGTTACAGTTTTACGTGATATTAAAATATCAAATAGTAACTATTTTTTTATAAGCGGTTAAAATAGTATTTTTTGTGCGAACTAAAACCTATTTTTGCACCCTAAATTTAAGATTATGAGCATTGTTGCCATAGTGGGGAGACCAAATGTTGGGAAATCCACTTTTTTTAACAGATTAATTCAGCGTAGAGAGGCTATAGTTGATGCTGTGAGCGGTGTTACTCGCGACCGTCATTATGGAAAGAGCGATTGGAATGGAAAAGAGTTTTCGCTAATAGACACTGGTGGTTATGTAAAAGGGAGCGATGATATTTTTGAAGCTGAAATTGATAAACAAGTAGAGTTAGCTATAGATGAAGCCGATGCAATTATCTTTATGGTAGATGTAGAAAGTGGCGTTACAGGTATGGATCAAGAAGTTGCAAAACTGCTTAGACGATCAAAAAAACCTATATTTCTAGCTATTAATAAAGTTGACGGTGCTTCACGTGTGAATGCCGCATTAGAGTTTTATTCCTTAGGATTTGAATATCAATACAACCTATCTAGTATAAATGGAAGTGGTACAGGAGATCTTTTGGATGATCTTGTAAAAGCATTACCTGATACTGATGAACCAGATGATAGTGAGTTACCGCGATTTGCTGTTGTTGGTCGCCCGAATGCCGGGAAATCATCGTTTATTAATGCACTTATTGGGGAAGATAGATATATCGTAACAGATATTGCAGGTACAACTCGTGATAGTATAGATACAAAATACAACCGTTTTGGTTTTGAGTTTAACTTAGTTGATACTGCGGGAATTCGTAAGAAGAGCAAGGTAAAAGAAGACTTAGAGTTTTATTCTGTAATGCGAAGTGTTCGTGCTATCGAGCATTGCGATGTTATTATTCTTGTATTTGATGCCACAAGAGGATTTGACGGCCAAGTTGAAAATATCTTTTGGTTAGCACAGCGAAACAATAAGGGTATTGTGATTCTTGCTAACAAATGGGATTTAGTTGAAGATAAAGACACTAGTAGTGTTAAGGATTACGAAAAGTATATCCGTCAGCAAATAGAACCTTTTGTAGATGTGCCGATTGTGTTTATTTCAGTACTTACAAAACAACGAATTTACAAGGCTATTGAAACAGCTGTTGAGGTTTACAATAACCGAAGCAAAAAAATTAAAACTAGCGAGCTAAACGAGGTTATGCTGCCGATAATTCAGAATTATCCGCCACCAGCATACAAAGCAAAATATGTAAAAATTAAGTTCTGTATGCAATTGCCTACTCCATATCCTAGTTTTGTTTTCTTCTGTAATCTGCCGCAGTATGTAAAAGATCCATACAAGCGCTTTATAGAAAATAAACTTCGAGAAAATTTCGACTTTAATGGAGTGCCAATTACTATTTACTTCAGAAAGAAATAATATTCTTTTTAAAAGAAATCAATTACAAATAAGGGTTTGCTCAAGTAGAGTGAACCTTTATTTTTTTATCTAGTTTTAATCGCAAACGACTGAAGAACTTAAGAGAAAATTGAAAAATAGGGCTTAATAGGAAGGTGTAGATAAAAGTCACCCAAAAAACAGGTCCTCCTAAGAAATACCCTATAACTAGTACAATACTTTCTACCAAGATTCTAGCTTTGCTAATAGACCATCGCAAGCGTTCAGATATTGATAGCATAAAGCCGTCTCGCGGTCCTGCGCCAACTCCGCCAGAAACATATAAACCGCCTCCTATTCCTATAAGTACAATCCCTACTAATAGAATTAAATAATCTGTCCAAGTGTTACTTGCGTTAGGTAAAATATCTAGCCATAAAAAGAAATCCATTATGGGGCCAATTAACAAGGCATTTAAAAATGTACCGATGTTTACGTATTTCTTACTGACTACGAGTGATACCCCAATTAAAGCTAAACCTACAATAATACTCCAAGTTCCAATAGTTAGCCCGAGTTGATCGTAAAGGGCTACGTTTAACACATCCCAGGGGTGTAAACCTAGGTACTGAACTTTAATTGAAAAAGCAGCACCAAGACCAAAGCATACTAAGCCGCTAAAGTAAAATACATAGCGGATGATGTTTTGTAGGGGAGTAGCTTTAGGTTGTTCTTTCATATTGAATTACTAATAGAAAAGTGTAGACTTGTAGTTTAAATTGCTGAAATAAAAAAGGGATGCATCCAAAATGGAGCCTCCCTTTTATAAAATTTCAAATTTTGATTTATAGTAAAGAAACAGTCAAACCTGCGTCTGTTTTTTCAACTTTTGCAATCTTACTTTTTGTAAGACCTTTAATGGTTTTGTCCCATTTCTTATTGCTTAAACCACTTTGTGTTTTAAGTTCTTCTAGGTCAATTGGAGAATTAGCTTTTAAAAGATTGAAAACAGCTTTTTCATCTTCGCTCATTTCAACTTTCTTTTTCTCTGGACGCATTTGCGGGAAGAAAAGAACTTCTTGAATTGAAGCATTATTTGTTAAAAACATAATCAATCGGTCCATACCAATTCCCATTCCACTTGTAGGAGGCATTCCGTATTCAAGAGCTCTTAAGAAGTCGAAGTCTATAAATGCTGTTGCTTCATCGTCACCTCTATCGGCAAGTTTTAATTGTGCTTCAAAACGTTCGCGTTGGTCAATAGGGTCGTTAAGCTCGCTATAAGCATTTGCAATTTCTTTCCCACAAACCATTAATTCAAAACGTTCAGTTAGTTCTGGATTATCGCGGTGTTCTTTACACAACGGGCTCATTTCTTTAGGGTAATCTGTAATGAAAGTTGGCTGTATAAAGTTGCCTTCACATTTTTCACCAAAAATCTCATCGATTAATTTACCTTTCCCCATAGTGTTATCTACTGGTACATCTAGGTCTATTGCAGCCTTACGAATTTCATCTTCAGTTTTTCCAGTAATATCAAACCCTGTGAATTTTTTAATAGCATCTGCCATTGTAACTCTTGGGTAAGGTGCTTTAAAGTCGATTTTATGTTCTCCGAAAGTAGCTTCAGTTGTGCCATTAACTTCCATAGCACAGTGCTCTAGCAATTGCTCACAGAAGTCCATCATCCAGTTGTAGTCTTTGTAGGAAACATAAATTTCCATTGCAGTAAACTCTGGATTATGCGTTCTGTCCATCCCTTCATTTCTGAAGTTTTTTGAGAATTCATACACTCCGTCAAAACCACCTACAATCAATCTTTTTAGGTATAATTCGTTTGCAATTCGCATATATAAAGGAATGTCAAGCGAATTGTGATGCGTTACGAAAGGTCTCGCAGCAGCACCACCTGGAATAGGTTGTAAGATTGGAGTTTCAACTTCAAAATAACCACGCTTATTAAAGAAATCACGCATAGCATTAAAAAGCTTAGTGCGTTTTATAAAAATTTCCTTCACGTGTGGGTTTACAACTAAGTCGGCGTAACGTTGGCGGTAACGTTGCTCTGGATCGGTAAAGGCATCGTGTACTTTACCATCAGCATCAATACGAGGTTGAGGTAGTGGTTTTAAAGCCTTGCTTAAAAGAGTGAAATCTTTTACCATTATGGTTTTTTCACCAACTTGAGTTTTAAAAAGCTCGCCTTCAATTCCGATAAAGTCACCTATATCTAATAATTTTTTATAAACGTCATTGTAAAGCGTTTTGTCTTCGCCTGTACAAATTTCATCTCTGTTAAAATATACTTGAATACGACCTTCGGCGTCTTGAAGCTCAGCGAAGGATGCTTTTCCTTGAATTCGTCTAGACATAAGTCTTCCAGCAACAACTACCTTCTTACCTTCTTCAAAGTTTTCCTTTATCTTTTTAGAGGTTTCGGTAACTGGATATAGTTCTGCAGGGTAAGGGTTGATTCCCATTTCTCGCAGCTGCTTTAATTTGTCTCTACGGATGATTTCTAGTTCAGAAAGTTGCATATATTTTATGTAAAAAATGAATTTGCAAAGATAGGGAAATGAAATGTGAAATAAGAGAAGAGAATTGTCAAATGAAAAGTGATATTTTGAAGGTTTTATTTGTTGTGATTATTTCTAATAAAATGAAATGTATTGGGTGAGATTTCAACGAATTTTAGGACAAACGAATTCGAATTAATGTAAATTTCATTATTAAAAAAAACGTAGATTTGTTTTATGAGTTTTTGGAGAGTCTTACTTGCAATTATTTTTCCACCACTATCAATTATAGACAAAGGATGTGGATCTGTTTTAATAGTTTTGATACTAACCCTTTTGGGTTGGATTCCAGGTGTGATAGCTGCCTTAATTATATTAAACAATCCTAATAAATAAACACTTATGAAAAAATTAATTATTCTAGGACTGTTAGCTATCTCATTTGTGAGTTGTCAATTTTCAGAAACCCTTGTTATGAACGAAGATGGTTCTGGAAATTTAAGCGTTGAAGTTAATCTTAGTGAAATGATGGCTTTTAGTGCTGGAGCAATGGGGGATTCGGTGCCTGTAAAACTTGATACTATAGTATATATAAAACAATTTTTGGAGGAGAAAAAAGATAGTATAGCTACGCTTTCAGCTTCTGAACAAAAAAAATTAAAAGCCTTAGAAAACTATAACATTGGAATTAAAATAGATTCTGATGCATCTGAAATGGTTTATAATATAGCTACTAATTTTAAAGATATAAGTGAGGCAAATAATATTCACGAGGGCTTAGGCCAGGTGGGGAATATGGCGCCAAACTTAAATTCAAATTCTTCGGAAGAAAAGAAAAAAGAATCTTCAGAAGAGAGTATTGGTGTGCTTTACACCTTTAATAATGGTGTGTTTAAGCGCGACGCCTATATTAAAGATGAAGCAAGTCATAAAAAAGAAGTAGATAGTTTAAAAAATACCGAAGCATTTTTAAGTAGTTCTAAGTACACGTTGAACTACACTTTTCCTAGGAAAATTAAAAAAGCTTCAAACCCTAAAGCAACTTTTTCAGCAGATCAAAAAACAGTGATTTTAAAAGAGTCTTTTATAGAATACTTTAAAAATCCAGACTTATTGGATTTGGAAATAGAATTGGAAAAGTAAGCCCTTAGCAATACTTCATGCTGTTTTTTTGGAAGCTGTCATATACAGCCTTAATACTTTTGTCCTTAATATTTGGTTTGGTATTTGTATATTTCAAGTATAGAAATTTTACAATAAATAAATCCATACACTAACCTTAAACTATTTAATATGAAATTACTAATATACATGCTGCCTTTATTAATGGTTGGCGCTTGTAAAACAACACAAAACAATTCGGTTATTACCAACACAAATACAATGGAAGAGACTATAAACAAGAATACTGGTTGTCCTAACGATGGTACTTGTGGTATTGAAGTATATAAGAATAAAAAGTTGACTATTCTGGACGACGGCACTGGTTCCTTATACCCTGAAATGATAGAAGGAGATGCGATGGTGGTTGAATATACGTATTTTAGAAAGGGGCCTGAGGGAACTGTAGATGGAAATTATTCTGAAACTATTCACTTTGAAATTCCGCAAACAGCTGCAAATCTTAAAAAGGAAAATGCGGCTTTAGCTGATGTAAACCTATATTATGGAAAACATTGTTTCTGTAAAGGAGAAGCGGGGTATTACCCAGTAACAGATGGAAAACTATTAGTTGATGTTAGCGAAGAAGGGCTTGTATTTGATTTGGTTTTCAATGTAAATAAAACCTCTCAGGTAGTAAGACATATTTCTGAAATGATAAAGTTCGAATAAATCTTACGTTTACTTTAATATAGAATATCTATAAAATTAAAATGGCCGTCTAAATTTAGACGGCCATTTTTTATGGTGTAAAAAGCTTAATTAAGAATTAATTTTTCATCAATTTCTTAGTAGCAGTTTTGTTTCCGTTTTTAACTACTAGGAAGTACATTCCACTATCAATATAGTTGTAGTCTAATTGCTTGTTAAATACTCCAGAAGTATTAACATCGTCATAGATAAACTGATTGATAATTCTACCTCTTAAGTCGTAAAGCGATACTTCAATGTTTTCACTAGAATCAGGAGTAAAACTTAAGTTGAATACTCCACTAGATGGGTTAGGGTATACAGAGAAGTTCTCGAATGAGAAGTCTTCAGTACCTACAGTACCTTCTACGATAATTTTAGTATCGTTAATAGAGTAGAAGATATTGTCAGAAGCCATTACCATTACTCTACCATTGTTTGTGTTTACGTTAGGTACGTTGATAGTTGCGCTTCCTGTGTTAGGTACATTAAGAGCAATAGTAATTGGGTAAGTAAAGCCACCATCAGTTGAGAATTTAATATCAACATTAGAGCAGTTTACTGGAGCCGCATCACTATTTGCAACATCCCAAGTAATAACTTCAGTACTTTGTGTAGTCCAAGTAATTGGGTTGTTAGGGTCTGACTGAGAAGTTACTTTAAATGGTCCACTATTTTCATCAACAGTAACGAAAGTGTTGTCGCTTGCTGTAGCACCACCACCTGCAGCGTTGTCTCTAACTGTATATCTAAAGTTCATATTTCTACCTACAGCAGGAACTGCTTCCCATCTGTTTGATGTTGGAGGGTTGTTTCCACCAAGGTCACCAACAAGAACAAAATTAATTCTTGGCATATATCTGTTAGGTGAATCTGAAGGCTCTTCCGATCTGAATGCTGGTCCGCCAGTAGAAGTGTTTCTTGGTGGCATAGGAGCAATTTCAGTATTCATTTGTTCCCAAGTATGAGTAAGAGCATCGCCATCAGGATCTGAAGCCGTACCCATTAATATAAATGGAGTAGATTTTGGAATTGTACGTCCAGGACCTGCATCAGCTACAGGAGGTTGGTTTCCTGTTGGTGTTTGAACACCACACTGGCCAATACCTGCAGAAATATTTATCCACATTTCTTGGATACTTCTTGCATGGAAATAATCGTCACTTCTACTTTGTACGTTAGGGTTACAAATACCAGCGTATGCCATAATTGTAGATCCACTACCTGGTTCTACAGCAGTACCGTTGTTACGGTTACCACCACAAGCGTTGTTGAAAGTATGGTTAGCACCATATTGGTGACCCATTTCGTGTGATACATAATCAACATCGTAAGCATCTCCTTTTGGGCTACTTGTACCAGTTACACCACGAGCTTTGTTAGCCGTACAAGGAGATCTTAGCTGAGCTAAACCACCAGCACCTGTACTAAAAGTATGTCCGATATCGTAATTTGCAGGACCAATTTGAGCATCAATTACAGACTGACTTTGGTTGATAAGCGTTCCTGCATTATTATTTGTAAATGGATCGCTTGCAGGATCTAAATAAATAATGTCAGTATTGTTTTGTACTAGAATCATCGTAAGAGATAAATCTCTTTCGTAAATACCATTAACACGTGTCATTGTTACGTTTATAGCAGCAAGTACAGCGGCCTTTTTAACTTCGTCTGTAGCTGAAGCAGGTACCCCTTGATCATTTAAATGAAATTGAGAGTATTCACCTGTTGTAGCAACTGCCAGTCTATAAGTTCTTAACATACCATCATTGGCATTTCTTTCGTTATAATTTGGCTCTGGCCCAACAGCCTCTTCAACTAAACACTCAAAACTTTCTGGATTAGAAGGAAGTTGGTTTAGGTTGTAAGAAATATAAAAATCTTTGTTTTGTGTATATGGGTCGATGTAAACAGTAGAATGATTACCAGAAGAAATCATACCGTGTAACCCTAAGTCTGAAACACTAAAACGTGCTATTGCAGTTGGGTCGTCGATACCTTTTGCAGTGTACGAACGAATGTTTCTGTATCTGTCTTGTAATTCAGGAGACATAACTGAAGCTTCATATACGCGGAAGCTTTGAAGTTCACCATTATTTGAAGGTAGCTTTATAATTACATTTGAATTTCCAGTATTTCTAGCTGGAGCTTGTGCCAATGCAGATCTTAGCGATGGTGTATTTAATTTGTATAAGCTGTATTCTGCAGGCATAGTTCTGCGAAATTCTTTTTGCAGAGATTCTGTGTCTGTGTTGCGAGCTTTCGTCCACAACGAATTGTTCTGGGCACTTAATCCAAAGCTAAATAAAGCAATGATTAAAACCAGTAGTGGTTTAAAAGTACTTTTTTTCATTTTTAGGTATAATTTTTATGAATGTTTAGAATTGTAAATATAAGAAACCTTTAATAGATTTAAGGAAAATTTAAGAGGTTATGTGTTGAGTTTAGTAGATAAATATTGGTATTCAGCTCAAAACGACCTTTTATTCTCTACTTAAGTAATCCGATAATTATATGATTATAGCCTTATAATGCCTTAAGCGTTAAAAATTATCAGAGAAAAAACTGTAGAACTAACGTACTAATTTTTACATCGAATACATTATTACAGAATCTGCATCCCCTTTAACCACTAGGTTTGTAGTTCGTTTTCCTTGACTTAAACTCGCTTCTGAAGTTCCATAAACAGGAAACCCATTTTGAAGTTTTCCATTTTCATCAAAAACATAAACCTTTTTCTCTTGAGTTTCGGTTATGGTGGTGTAGTAACTTCTGTTTATCTTATAAAGCTGAGGTTGTGTGTAGATTCCCAAGGGTAATTCTGCTAGCTTGCCATTTATACGCAGTAAATTATCATCCAGAGTAGCCTTTGTATTTCCAGAAATAGTAAACCAATAATTAGCGCCAACATCTAGTTTTAAAGATGAAACTTTACCGTCTTGTGAGATTCTTTCTTTAGTGTTTTCCTTTGTAATTACCACAAAAGTGTTGTCTTCTTCGGCAATTGGAATATTTGAAAAATTGAATTTTTTAGAAACTGAAACTCTAGATTTCCCAACTCGACTTAAAATATTTAAACTACCGTTTTCTTCTGCAATTACGATATAATCCTTACTTCCCATTCTAATGTGAATTGGCGATTGTACAATCGAGCTTTTCGCCTTCTTAAAACCAAAGCCTGTAACAACTTTCGCATTTTTATCGTACATAAGCACTTCCTTGTCCTGGATAACTACAAAACGATAATTTCCATTGTTGTCGTAGTCAAACACTGAAAGTGGCTGTGTCACATCATCTTTAAACTTTATAGGAAACGATTTAGAATCTTTTCCATTTCTGTCTAATAGGTAGAAAGCATTCTTAGTGGTAAACGCAATGTGTTTGTTTCCTGAAATAGAAACTTCCTCTACTTCGCCGAGAATTGCAGAATCTAGGTTTTTTGTCCAAAGAATTTTCCCGCTTTCAGAAATGAAGTAAAGCTTATTCGTAATATCTTGTACTACAATTTTGCTTTCTCCATTCTTGGTTTTAACAAGTTTAGGTGCGTTTAAAATTGTGTTTTCAAGTTTTACATTGAATTTTTCTGAAACTTTTTCTGTAGACTTTTTTACATTTCCACCTACTTCTTTGCAGCTTAATGTAACGTGAGCGAAATTACGATCGTAGCTAAATTGTAAAGCTGCTAGTGGAAATTTTTCAAATGAAATATTCTTAAAAGTATTGTCATTTTGAAAAAACATAGATAGCGACTCAGATAATTCTCCTTGTAATTTTAAAACTAACAATGAAGAAGCGGTGCTTAAATCTACAATCGTGTTTTCAAAATATGATGTGTTTTTTAATGTGTTGTTGTTTTGATAATCACTGATAATCTGTTGTGCAGAAATTTCACTTTCTGTAAAAACGAAAAAATTATCTAACTGAAAAACATAGTTAGCTTTTTCAGAATTTATAAGCGGTGAAAATGTTTCTCTAAACAACTTTGGTTCGCTAAAACTTTTAATATCAACTTCTCGAAATGAACTTTTTGAAGTAACAAAGCGGGCTAATGCATCGCTAGTTAATAAGGCGTCAATGCTTTTTATGAAAATTGCAGATTCTTGTTTAAGTTCGATTATCCCTGCCTCACTTACCGACCCGAATATACCAGTGGTTTGTATAGGTTTTGTATCACCTTTATAATGGCGAATTTTTTCTTGAATACTTTCTGCGTCGTTAAAGGTAAAGCTTAAAGCACTTTTTGCATCCGAAGGGATTAACAGCGCAACGTCATTTTGTTGTGGTATCTGACCTTCAAAAATATTAAGCAGTTGAGGAATAGTGTCTGTAGCCATGCTTATTCCAGTTGCTGTAAAATTCTCTGAAGAAAAGGTAATGTCTAAAGCACTCCAAGATGTGAAATTTATTTTTGTTGAGTCATTTATAGCCTCTTTTTTGCCGCGAAGTAATGCTGTAAAGTCGTTTGAGGAAGGTAAATTAAACACCTTTTTAAAGGTAGCATCATGCTCGGTCTTCCCATTTAAAATATCCTGAATAATTTGTTGGGACGAAGAAACTACTAATACACTATCAATAATTGTTGAGTAGGCTGTGTTTTCATCAATTGAAACCCTTTGAAATGACTTTTTATCTAACGTTAAAGTTTCAACAGATTTGTTTTTAACAGAATCTAACTGAAATAGTTTATCTGTGTGTTTTGTAATAAAAGTATAAGCAGAAACAGAATCGTTAACTTTATTTATACTTAAAAGACTCTGCGAAGTTGGGTGAAGGTTTTTAAGGATTTTATCCTTTTTAGTGAAATAAGAATAGATCTCGGTGTTTTCAAACTTAGAAAGCAGTGCGCTATTTTCCATATCTGCCTGTAAGTTTTCGAAATTTGAGATCTTAAAAACTACAGCGGCATTTTCTGGAACAAAATCCATTAGTGTTCCTGTTTTTGAAGGTGAGTTATCACAACTTGCAAAAACTCCCAAAAGGATTGGGATGAAAAGTAAAACCGCGAATAAATTTCTATTAATTTTTCCCATAAAACAAAAATAGCAATGTAATGCAATCGTTTAGCATATTGTTTAAATAGTTTATTGACGGGTTGTCAACAGTTCTCCTCCGTAATTGGTCCACCTAATAATTAAGGAGGTAAATTATAAATCTAATAAAGTTGGGTCGGGTAGGAGTTTAAAGCTTTTCCTATGAAAAATTGAACTCCCTATTTCGCGAATAGCTTCCCGGTGTTCCTTGGTTGGATATCCTTTGTTTTTCTTCCAGTTATACTGCGGAAACTTTTCGTGGATTTCAAACATAAACTCATCGCGATAGGTTTTTGCTAAAATTGATGCTGCTGCAATATGCAAATATTTTCCATCTCCTTTTACTACACACTCAAATGGCGTATCGTTAAAAGGTTTAAACTTGTTTCCGTCAACCGCAATGAATTCAGGGGGTGTAGATAGACCTGCTATCGCTCGATGCATACCTAAAATAGAAGCATTTAGGATGTTTATTTTATCAATTTCATCCATCATAATATGTACTACAGAATAGCAAATAGCTTCTTTTTCAATAATAGCTCTTAGTTCTAATCGTTTCTTTTCTGAAAGTTGCTTGCTGTCTGTTAAAAAAGGATGCTGAAAATCGTTGGGAAGAATTACAGCTGCCGCCGTTACAGGTCCAGCCAAGCAGCCGCGGCCTGCCTCATCGGTGCCGCACTCTAGAAGATTGTTGTTTATTTTTAGTTTAAGCATACTAAATACAAATCTCATTAAATTTTAAAGAATCATCAAGTAAAGAAACGCCAATTAATAAAAATAAAACTAGAATTCTAAAAAGATAGTAACACTTGACGCTTGAAGCTGATAATTTAAATCGACAATTTGGGATTACATGTTTGAAATTTAGCCATTCGTATTCAATTAAAAATAAATTACCTTTGCCCAAAAGTTATCTCGAAGATGAAAAAACTCCTATTGCTACTTCTTATATTGTTCGCTTCGGGAACTGTGTATTCGCAAAATAACACTCCCAAAAAGGAGAAACCCCCAATAGATTTTTATAAAATCATTTCGCACGATAGAGATACTACTTATGTAGATACCACACTTAGTATTTATAAGAAATACAAATTCAATTATTTGCGAAGAGATAATTTTGAATTACTACAGTTTTCAAACGTCGGTCAAACATATAATTCACTAGCCTATTCCTTTGATAAATTAAACTTAAAGCCACTCTTTGCGGCGCAAGCGAGACATTTTAACTATAAGGAAATTGAAGAGGTAAACTATTATAATGTACCTACACCGTTTACCGATTTGTATTTTAAAACGGCTTACAATCAAGGGCAGCAATTAGATGCTTTTTTCACGGTAAATACCTCACCGCAGTTTAATTTTTCTATTGGTTATAAAGGAGTGCGATCGCTTGGGAAATATCAAAATATATTAACGAGTACAGGAAACTTTCTTTTTACTTCAAATTATCGAACAAAAAACAATCGATATGTTGTACGGGCTCACGTTGCAGCACAGGATTTAATGAATCAAGAAAATGGTGGTTTAACAGATAATTCACTGCGATTATTTATGAATGGTGATCCTGAGTTTAGCGACCGAGGTAGATTGGATGTAAATTTTGAAGATGCTGAAAACAAACTAGAAGGGCTTCGTTTTTACGCAGATCATTATTATGAACTACTCAGCCAGCGCGATAGTACAAATTATTCTGTTTTAACAATCGGAAATGTGTTAAGCTATGAGGATAAGTTTTTTGAATACAAGCAAGATAAACCTTTTAAGGCTTTTGGTCCGTCGTATGAAAACGCCGATTTGTACACAAAAACAAAGCTAGAAGATTTTAATGTAAAAGCTTACGCCGATTATAACAGTTCATTATTGGGGAAAATTACTGCTTGGGCAGGTTACAACGACTTTAATTATGGGTATAATTCGGTTTTAATTCTCGATGAAAATAGAATTACAAACAGGATTAAAGGAAATATTATAGAAGCTGGAGCAGCATACGAAAAGGAATATCGCGGGTTTAAATTATCCGGAAAAGGAGCAATTAATATGGCTGGAGATTTTGATGCAAATTACCTGCAAGCCGCTGCTTCATACGATTTGAATGAAGAGTACAATGCGAAGGCATCTTTAACAACTCACTCTGTAGCTCCAAATTTCAATTTTCAATTATATCAAAGTGATTACCAAAATTACAACTGGAAAACCAATTTGAATAATGTAAAAACGCAAGAGCTAAAGTTTGAAATAAACACCAAGAGGTTTGGAAATGCCTCTGTGAGCTATACGGGTATTGACGATTACACCTATTTTGGAATTAGAGAAAACGACAGTACTCCATCGCCAATACAAGCTTCTGAGCGTGTAGATTACCTTAAAATAAAAGCGCAAAAAGAATTTACATTTGGGGTTTTTGCTTTGGAAAACACAATAATGTATCAGCAGGTTTTTAATGGAGATAATGTGTTTAACGTGCCTCAATTAATTACTAGAAACTCACTATACTATCAAGACCATTGGTTTAAACGTGCATTGTTTATGCAAACAGGGGTTACGTTCAAGTATTTCACCGAGTATAATATGAATGCTTACGATCCTGTACTTGCTGAGTTTTACGTGCAGAACGATCAGAAACTGGGAGGATATCCATTGGTAGATGTATTCTTTAACGCTAAGATTAGACAAACTCGCATTTACTTCGTTTACGAAAACCTTACTTCATTATTTGGCGGGAATAACGATCACTTTGCCGCACCAAGACAACCTTATCGCGATGCTGTGTTGCGCTTTGGATTGGTTTGGAATTTCTTTTTATAGTTTCAGGACTTCGTTGCTGTTTTTCATTTGTGTTTTTTGAACATATTGAAATCAAGCTACTAGCGAAATATAAACTTCGATTGGCTTTCGATATAATTTGAGTGTTGAGATATTGCTTTGTAAAAATCCAATTTGTCCTTTAGCGGGCAAATCTTAAAAAATTAGGACATAAAAAAACCCTTGAATTTTCAAGGGTTTTATAATATCTAAGAAAGTGTTTTGCTTAAAATAGATGTTTCAATCTAGTCTTGTAGCAATCCTCTAGAAATAACAATTTTCTGTATTTCTGAAGTACCTTCGTATATCTGTGTAATTTTTGCATCACGCATTAAACGCTCTACGTGGTATTCTTTTACGTAACCGTTTCCACCGTGAACTTGAACTGCCTCAACAGTAACGTCCATTGCAACTTGACTAGCGTAAAGTTTAGCCATTGCACCGCTCATATCGTAGCTATTTCCTTGGTCTTTATCCCAAGCAGCTTTCATCACTAAATGGCGAGCAGCTTCAATGCTGGTGTGCATATCTGCTAATTTAAATGCGATAGCTTGGTGGTTACAAATTTCTGTACCAAAAGCTTTACGTACTTTAGAATACTCACGAGCTAAATCGTAAGCACCAGATGCAATTCCTAAGGCTTGAGCAGCGATACCAATACGTCCACCAGAAAGTGTTTTCATGGCAAATTTAAAACCGAAGCCATCTTCGCCAATTCTATTTTCCTTAGGCACTTTTACATCATTAAAAATTAAAGAGTGTGTGTCACTACCTCTAATTCCTAATTTATCTTCTTTAGGACCAACTTCGAAACCTTCCCAGCCTTTTTCAACTATGAAAGCATTGATTCCTTTGTGTTTTTTCTCTTTATCTGTTTGAGCGATTACTAAATAGAAATCTGCTGACCCACCATTGGTAATCCAGTTTTTTGTTCCGTTTAATACGTAGTGGTCACCTTTATCTATTGCTGTAGTGCGCTGAGATGTAGCATCACTACCTGCTTCTGGTTCGCTTAAACAGAAAGCGCCAAGCTTTTCACCAGTAGCTAGCTTAGTTAAGTACTTTTGTTTTTGCTCTTCAGTTCCGAATTTTTCAAGACCATAACAAACTAATGAGTTATTTACTGAAACAATAACAGAGCAAGAAGCGTCAATTTTGCTCAACTCTTCCATAACAAGAACGTATGAAACAGTATCCATTCCGCCTCCACCGTATTTTGGATCTACCATCATTCCTAGGAAACCGAGTTCGCCCATTTTTTTAACTTGCTCGGCAGGGAATTTTTGTTGGTTATCACGTTCTATTACACCTGGTAAAAGTTCGGTGCGTGCAAAATCACGAGCTGCGTCGCGAATCATTAAATGTTCTTCGGATAGACTGAAATCCATAGGGCTTATTATAAGTGAAAATTGTGTTTTTATAAGAAAGGGCAAAGATACTTATAAAATGTAAATACCAAAAAGACAATTCCCAATTTATAAAGAAACATCAAGCGCTACTTTTCAATAGATTAGGACGAAATTCTGTCGGTTTTTATGTTATCTGAAATTTATTTAGAATTTGGTTCCCTTAATATGAAATTTTTAGTATCATCATTGGTATATTTAAATTTAAAATATTCTTCAAATTTTGACAAAAGAAACTTATCGTATTATTGGTGTAATGAGCGGCACATCCTTGGATGGGATAGATTTGGTGGAATTAGAATTAAAAGTCTCAATAAATAAAGATATTCCTACTTCGCTTCAGAATTTAAATCAATCTCAGGGTGATGTTGAAGGCAACTCTTGGAGTTTTCATATTCGTGCAGCTGAAACAGTACCGTATTCTATAGGTTGGAAAAACGATTTACAAGAAGCAATAAATTATTCTGAAGATAAACTTGAAAATTTAAACCTAAAGTACACCGAAAAGCTTGCTGAAGAGATTACAAAATTTATTGAAAAACACAATATTCAAGATATTGATGCGGTGTGTAGTCACGGGCATACTATCCTGCATCAACGCGATAAAGGGATAACATTACAAATCGGAAACCTGCCGCATATTTCAAAATTACTTGGATTGACAGTGGTTTGCGATTTTCGGGTGGAGGATGTAAAACTTGGCGGACAAGGCGCGCCTTTGGTTCCTATAGGCGATAGGTTGTTGTTTTCAGCTTATGACTATTGTTTGAATCTTGGAGGCTTTGCTAACTGTTCTTTTGAAGAAAACAATAAAAGAATTGCTTTTGATATCTGCCCAGCGAATATCGTATTAAATAAATATGCAGAAAAGCTTGGTAAAGCGTATGACGAAGGAGGGAAAATCGCTGAATCAGGTGAGTTAAATCAGACTTTGCTTCAGCAGTTAAATTCACTGTCATTTTATTCTGAAAAGCCTCCAAAATCTTTAGGACTTGAGTGGGTGAAAGAAAATGTCTTCCCTTTAATAGATTCGTTTAACATTTCAACCGAAGATGTTTTACGAACTTTTACCGAACATATAGCTATTCAACTCGAGGCTCAATTCAACGACAATGCTTCCGTTTTAATAACTGGTGGTGGAGCTTACAATTCATTTTTGATTAAAAGATTAAAGCAGATTTCAACTGTTAATGTTATAATTCCCCCTTCGGAAATTGTGGAATATAAAGAAGCGTTGATATTTGGGCTTTTGGGAGTCTTGAAGTTACGTGGCGAAGTTAATTGTTTAGCTAGTGTTACTGGGGCTTCGAAGGACCATTCTTCAGGAAAAATCTATCTTCTATAATTTTTCTTAAAATTCACTTATAAACTCTTACAAGTTTTATATTTGCTTTTGCCGAAATGGTATAAATGAATAAATAGTCAATGCTCTCCTAAGCAATCGCAAAGGAGAATTTTAATGCTAAATATAATAATGAAAGAACTGCTTAAAAAGTACGAAGAAAAAGATCCTGAAATTGTATTCCATTGGAAAGACCCTGAAACAGAAGCCGAAGGCTGGACAGTAATCAACTCATTGCGAGGTGGAGCTGCTGGTGGTGGAACTAGAATGAGAAAAGGACTTGATATGAATGAAGTACTTTCTCTTGCTAAAACTATGGAAGTAAAATTTTCAGTTTCGGGACCTGCAATTGGAGGTGCCAAATCTGGAATTAATTTTGATCCTGCCGATCCTCGTAAAAAAGGAGTTTTAGAAAGATGGTTTAAAGCTGTTTCCCCATTATTGAAAGGATACTATGGTACTGGTGGTGATATGAATGTTGATCAGAAAACTGAAGTAATACCATTTACAGAACAAAACGGTTTATGGCATCCACAGGAAGGGGTGTTTAATGGTCATTTTGCACCTTCAGAAGCCGAAAAAATTAACCGAATTGGTCAATTGAGAAATGGTGTAAGCAAAACATTGGAGAGTGCAGAATACTGCCCAGATGTATCAAGAGATTATAAAGTAGCCGATATGGTTACTGGTTTTGGCGTTGCTGAAGCTGTTAAGCACTACTACGGAATTTATGGTGGTGATGTAAAAGGAAAACGTGCAATAGTTCAAGGTTTTGGAAATGTAGGTTCTGCTGCAGCGTATTACTTAGCGCAAATGGGTGCTAAAATTGTGGGAATTATCGACCGCGATGGTGGAATCATCAATAAAGACGGTTATTCTCTAGAAGAGGTAAGACAGCTTTTCCTTAATAAAGATGGAAACACCTTGGTTGCAGATAATATGCTTTCTTTTGATGAAATAAATGAAAAAATCTGGAATCTCGATGCCGAAATTTTTGCGCCTTGTGCTGCATCAAGGTTGATTACTAAAGAGCAAGTTTCTCAAATGATTGATAGCGGTCTTGAAGTAATTAGCTGTGGAGCAAACGTTCCTTTTGCTGATAAAGAAATTTTCTTTGGTTCAATTATGGAATACACAGATGAGCGTATCAGTTTAATTCCAGATTTCATTAGTAACTGTGGAATGGCACGTGCATTCGCATATTTTATGGAAGGCAAAGTTGAAATGACTGATGAAGCTATATTTAATGATATTTCAAATACTATTAAAAAAGCAATTCAGAATACATTCGACAAAAATAACTCAAAGACGAATATTAGTAAAACAGCTTTCGAAATTGCTTTAAAAGAGTTACTATAATTTAATAAGTAGAGATAGGAAGAAGTTTTCTGTTTAGAAATTAATTGGTGCAATTGGGCTATATTTTTTTCGCATTAAACTTCTTTTTATTTTGAAAAATTATATTTCGTTACTTATAACAATTTCTATAATCAATTTCCGTTATTCACTAAAACAAAACTTTATTTATGTTAAACTTCTTTATTCAAGAGGGTGCTGATATAGCACAAGATACCGATTCTATCGCTGAAGGCTTACCAGTCGAGGCTCAAGAGAAAACTTTATCAATAATGGATCTGTTATTAAACGGAGGCGTTGCAGGGCAAATAATTATAGGTGTACTGTTTATCCTTCTTTTTGTGGCAGTTTATATTTATTTTGAACGTCTTTTTGCGATTAAAGCGGCTTCTAAAATGGATAACAACTTTATGAATCAGATTAAAGATAATGTTAGCTCTGGTAATATTCAAGCTGCAAAAGTATTATGTGCTCAAAATAATACACCGGTTTCACACCTAACTGAAAAAGGAATTTCTAGAATTGGTAGTCCTTTGGAAGACATAAACACGGCAATTGAAAATGCTGGACGTTTAGAAGTTTACAAATTAGAGAAAAACGTAAGTGTTTTAGCAACTATTGCTGGTGCTGCACCTATGATTGGTTTCTTAGGAACTGTAATTGGTATGGTTTTAGCTTTCCACCAACTTGCAACAAGTAGTGGTCAAGCAGAAATGGGAGCTTTGGCTGAAGGTATTTATACAGCGATGACAACTACAGTAGCAGGATTAATAGTTGGTATTATTGCCTATATGGGTTACAACCATTTAGTAGTGCGTACAGATAAAGTGGTTCACCAAATGGAAGCCACTGCAGTAGATTTTCTAGACATGTTAAACGAACCTGCATAATGAATTTAAGAGGAAGAAATAAAGTTAGTGCCGAATTTAGCATGAGCTCAATGACAGATATAGTATTTCTGTTGTTAGTTTTTTTCTTGCTTACTTCGCCTGCTATTACACCAGATGCTTTAGATTTAATTTTACCTAAGGCAAAAGGAAAAACTTCTAATGTGCAAAAAGCTTCTGTAAGTATTACAAAAGATGGAGCTTATTATGTAGATAAGGAGCGTGTAAGCGAGTATAGTATTGAAAAAGAACTTAAAAAAGTTCTTGCAGGTCAAGATGAACCAACAATTATCTTACGAGCCGAAGAAGGTGTGCCTATTGAAGACGCTGTATTTGTAATGGATATTGCAAATAGAAATAAGTTTAAGGTAGTCCTAGCTGTAAGACCTAATTAAAAGTGAACATTGTCCTATTGGAGTAAGCAGTCTGCATACTATTAAAATAATTTTTACTACAAACCCTAATCTCGGTTACTAAGCGAAATCGAAGCATGAAACTTTTAGATACAGAACATAAACGTAAAAGTATGATCATCACGGTAATCGTGCATGTGATTATTTTAATTCTATTGTTTTATGTGGGTATGAAGTATCTCGACCCACCACTAGAGCAAGGAATTGCAATTAATTTTGGAACAACTGAAACTGGAAGTGGGGAAGTACAGCCTGTAGATAGAATTCAATCTGCACCAAAAAATACTACTCCCGAACCCGTTTCTCAGCCTAAAGCTGAAATACGAGAAGAGGTAGTTACGCAAGACACGGAAGACGCTCCAATTATTAAAAAGGAGAAGCCGAAGAAAGAACAAACCCAGACTCCAGTAAAAGAAGAACCTAAAAAAGAAGTAAAAAAACCAGATCCAAAACCAGACAAGTCAACTACTGATGCACTATCAAGCATCTTAAATGGACCTAAAAGTGATGGAACTGCACAAGGTGGCGAAGGGAACGATGGAAAGCCTGGAGATAAAGGTAGCCCAGACGGTGATCCTAATGCAAGTTCTTATTACGGAACAGGTAAAGGTCTAGATGGGGATGGAAATTATATGTTAGGAGGAAGAAAAGCACTTAACAAAGAAAAATTTGTACAGGACTGTAACGAGGCTGGAACGGTAGTAGTTAGCATAGAGGTAGATAGAAGTGGAAAAGTAATAAACGCTACTCCTGGAGTACGTGGAACAACCAACAACTCTCGCTGTCTTATAGAGCCTGCTAGACGTGCTGCACTAGCTACAAAGTTTAATGCAGACGATAAAGCACCTGCAAAACAAGTAGGGAAAATCATTTACAGATTTAGTCTGTCTGAATAGATCATTTAGATTCAAAAAAAACTTCATTTATAGTTATCTTTAAGCCTTTATTAGTGCAATAAAAATGCATTTATAAAGGCTTAATTTTTTTATTCATTTTTAAATCTCTGTCTTATCAATTATTCTGAAACCATAGCATGGCTTTTTAACCAACTGCCAATGTATCAAAGAGTAGGGCAGTCTGCGTATAAAGCAGATTTGTCTGCTACAATTACCCTTGCCAATTATTTAAACAATCCAGAAAAGAGCTTTAAAAGCGTACATGTGGCTGGAACGAATGGAAAAGGCAGTACGAGTCATATGATTGCTTCCGTATTTCAGGAGGCTGGTTATAAAACGGGATTATATACTTCGCCTCACTTAAAGGATTTTAGGGAGCGAATTAAGATTAACGGTAATATGATACCTGAAGAATATGTTTCAGGATTTATAGAAAAGCATAAACCTTTTTTCGAAAGCAATCAACTGTCTTTCTTTGAAATGACGGTAGGTTTGGCTTTTGACTATTTTAGAGAGGAGGAGGTCGATATAGCCATTATTGAAGTGGGAATGGGAGGTAGGCTAGATAGTACAAATATTATTTCTCCAGAGGTTTCTGTGATAACAAATATTGGTTTAGACCACACAAAGTTCTTAGGTGATACTCTAGAAAAAGTCGCTTTTGAAAAGGCAGGAATTATAAAAGAAAATATTCCAGTAGTAATTGGTGAGGCCGTTTCAGAAACTGAAAATGTTTTTAGAAGAATTGCTATAGAGAAAAATTCTGCAATTGAATTTGCCGAAGCAATAGATTCGTCTAACTATTCTTCAGACTTAAAGGGAATTTATCAGCAGAAAAACATTAAAACTGTTTTAGCTGCTTTGAAGGTTCTACAAAACAAAGGTTGGGAGATTTCAGAAGAAAATATTCAAAACGGACTTTTAAATACTGTCAAAAATACTGGCCTAATGGGGCGCTGGCAAATTTTGAATAAAAGCCCAAAAGTAATTTGTGATACAGGTCACAACAAGGAAGGTTTAAAATTAGTTCTTAAACAATTGCAAAACGAAGATTATCAGAATCTTCATATAGTTTTGGGAGTGGTTAACGATAAAGATTTGGCATCTGTGCTTCCACTATTTCCTGTAAATGCTACTTATTATTTCTGCAAACCAAATATTCCACGTGGTTTAGATGCCTCATTACTTTTATCACAAGCAAGAGGTTTTGGACTAAAAGGAGATGACTACTTTTCTGTTAATAGCGCTTATGAAGCAGCGGTAATTGCAGCTTCAAAAGACGATTTGATTTTTATAGGAGGAAGTACTTTTGTAGTTGCGGAAGTAGTATAAAAAAACCCTTTCATCTTAAAGAGAAAGGGTTTTGCAACTATAATTATAATCACTAATTATTTATTTTTATTCCATTTAGCGTATTGCTCCTCGGTTAAGGTTTTCTTCATAATATCATCTAATGAAGAATCAAATTTTTTCTTATTTGCGATTACATTTGCGTCTGTTGCATCTTTACCTTCAATATGCTTTTGGTAATTTATTTCTTTAGCAACAAGAGCTCTGAAAATCGTTCTACTTTGCTCCCCGTTTAGGTTTAAAGTTTCAGTTAATTCAGCAGTTTCTGCTTTTGCAATTACTTCAGGTCTGTTTTTGTCAACAGATAAAGACTGTGCTGATATGTTTTGAATACCAAAAAGCATAGTAGCTGCAAACGCAATTATTGTAAATAAATTTTTCATCTTTTTTATTTTTAATTTTAAAGTTACTAAAATAGTATATTCTATTTATAATAGAACAATTATTACGCCAAAATTAACTAATACTTTTTATTTTTCTTTACTTATAGTGTTTCATGCTAAATAAGCCAACTTATAAAAACTTGGAAATGCAGTGAAATCTCTAAGTTTCTATAAGCTTTAAAAGTGATTTTCTTTAGGGCCTATTCTCGTTGCTTAATGAGCTCAATTATTTACAGATAAGTGTGATAGTGATAGGTACAATATTCTTTATTCCCTTTTCATATATAAATATAAATTACGCTTATCTTTAAGGAAAGCAAGTATTAACTAATAAGAGATTGTTATTATGCCTTATATAAGTAATTCTTCTTATGAAACGGACTTCATTTTCCAAAATGGGCATATATCTACTATTTATTCTGGAATCATTAGAAAATTAGAATCGCCAGAATATCAGCGAAAACGATTATTATTGGCAGATGGTGACTTTCTACTTTTAGATTATGTGATGCAAACTTCTAAAAAAGCAATTATACTGTGTCACGGGTTAGAAGGCGATTCAAAGAAAAACTACAATAACGCCTGTGCTAACTTTTTTATAGAAAAAGGATACTCAGTCTATGCTTGGAATAATCGCAGTTGTGGAGGAGAAATGAATTTACTTCCCAACTTATACCATCATGGGTCTATAGGAGATTTGGAAGCAGTAATAAATTACGTTTTAGCTCAGAATATTGAAGAAGTTTTTCTAGTGGGCTTTTCATTAGGAGGCGATCAGATACTGAATTATCTCGGTAGAAAGGAAGTTTCTGAGAAAATAAAAGCTGCCGTGGCTATTTCTGCACCTTTTCAATTAAAATCTAGCGCTGAGAAAATTCAGGGAGGAATAAGTAAAATTTATTTAGGTCGATTTATTCGAAAGATAAGAGGAAAAATTCAGCAGAAATCAATTCAATTTCCAGGTTTGATTTCAAAAGAAGTGTCTAAAAACATTAAAAGTTTTGAAGATATAATCGATAGGTTTATCGTTCCTGTACACGGTGGATATGCAGATCTTGCCGACTATTATAAAAAAGCCTCTCCTGCATATTCTATCGATGGCATAAATATACCGGTGTTAGTGATAAACGCTTGGGACGATCCTATCTTAGGCAAGGAAGATCATCCTATTGCGATAGCTGAGCAGCATAAATATCTATATCTAGAAACTCCTCATCACGGAGGGCATTGTGCTTTCCCTTTAAAAATTTCCAAACATCCCTATTCTGTAGTTCGCGCCTTTGAGTTCTTTAAGAACAATACATAATACGATCGGTACGATTCGATTTAGATAGAAATTTCTGCTCTTAATTTGGGTGAATGAATTTTTGAGATTACCAACCTCCGCTAGCGCCACCACCGCCAAAGCCACCGCCACCGAAGCCGCCGCCAAAGCCGCCTCCGCCACCGAAACTTCCGCCGCCTCCAAAGCTACCACCGCCACCGCCAAAACCTCCGCGGCCAAGACTACTTAGTACGATAATATCTAATAGGGTTCCACGTCCGCCACCTCGACCCCCACGACCACCTTTGTTCATAAGGGCGATGATAATGATGATAAATAGGAAGATTAGAAAAAACGGAATGGGTGCAGCATCCTTTTTGCCAAAATCACGGCCTTCTTTAAACTCACCTTTTAAAGCTGCAAAAATTGCATCACTACCTTGATCAAGACCAGCGTAGTAATCACCAGCTTTAAAATTTGGGATGATAATTCGATTAATGATTCGCTCAGCCATTAAATCGGTTACACGATATTCTATTCCATAACCGGTGTTAATATCTACTCTTCGATCGTCTTTGGCTAGCGTTATTAAAATTCCATTGTCCTCACCCTTTTGACCGATACCCCATTTTTGTCCCCATTCGGCACCAAGCATAGAAATATCCTCACCATTTGTAGAACCAATAATAATACAAACAATTTGGGTAGAAGTTGAGTCGGCATAACGAATTAATTTATCTTCTAACGCCGATTTTTGGGATGGCGTTAGAAGATTTATATAATCGTAAACCGAGGTTTCAACTGCAGGCTTAGGCGGAATTTCGTATTGCGCCAATACATTTCCAGAGATAAGCCAAGCAATGAAAAATATGAGAATTGTGGAATATTTCTGAATTCTAATCATTAATATTTTTTTTACAAACTATCCTACAGAGATGTCGTCTGGAAGTTCGTTTTTATCATCTTTTTTATAAGGGAAATGTTTTTTCAGCTGTTGTCCAGCTTTTAAAATTCCATCTACTAAACCTTGTTTCATATCACCATTTTTAAAGTGATTAATGATTACGTCTTTAGTGCCTTCCCAAAAGTTTTGACTAACAACGTCATTGATACCTTTGTCGCCAATAATAACTAATGTGCGGTCTTCTACAGCTACGTAAATTAACACTCCATTACTTTCTTTAGTGTTGTGCATGTTAAGCATTTCAAACACTTCAGTAGCTCTATCAAAAGCATCAATGTGTTCATGGGGTTCTTCAGAAGAAATTGATTTTGCTTCAAGGTGAACCCTGATTTCACCTGATGTATTTTTTTCTGCTATGCGAATAGCTTCAACAATTGCAGATTCTTCTTCTGAAGTAAGAAAGTCTTCTACTCTAGACATATATTGTTTAGTTTAAATTATCTGAAAAATTTTCAGCAAATAGTGATTAATAGCAATCTATATTGCTGAACCAAGCTGAAGTACTTTCAGAAAAAAGATTTTTATTTGTCCGATCCGAAGTCAAAATTTACCTCAGGAGCGCTTTCGGTTCCATCGTCTGCTTTAAAGTAGGCTTTTTCATTGAAACCTAAGATGCCAGCAAAGAATTTTGTTGGGAATTGTTTTACCTCTGTATTGAAAACTCTAGCTTCTTCGTTAAATCTATTACGCTCTACGTTAATTCTGTTTTCTGTACGTTCCAATTCGTTGATTAACTCCTTAAAGTTTTCGTTAGCCTTTAAGTCTGGATAGCGTTCAAAAACGGCTAATAAACGTGAAAGTGCAGATGTAAGTCCTTGTTGAGCTTGTTGGAATTGTGCTAATTGCTCAGGTGTAACGTTTGAGGGGTCGATGTTTATAGAAGTTGCCTTACTTCTTGCTTCTGTTACTTTAATTAAAGTTTCCTGTTCAAATTCAGCATATCCTTTAGCCGTGTTTACAATGTTAGGAATAAGGTCTGCTCTTCGTTGGTATGAGCTCTCTACGTTAGACCATTGTGCAGTAGCTTTTTCGTCTAATACTACTAGTTTGTTATTTACTTTCGCTAAGTATAATCCAATCAATAGGATTCCACCAAGGATTATAATTATTGGTAACCATTTTTTCATAATGAGGTTGATTTTTAGAGTTGTTCTTTAATTTTAATTAGTTCTGCTTTTACCGATTCCAATTTGCGAATAATTTCAAATTGATCTAGTGTTTTCTTTTTATTTTCTTTTAAATGAATTTTTGCACCCTCCAAGGTAAATCCACGCTCTTTAACCAAATGATAGATAAGCTCTAGATTCTTGATGTCTTCTTGTGTGAACTTTCTGTTTCCTTTAGCGTTTTTTTTCGGTTTTAAAACGTCAAATTCCTTTTCCCAAAACCGTATTAATGATGTGTTCACATCAAAAGCTTTGGCAACTTCGCCAATGCCGTAATACATTTTTTCTGGGAGGTCTATGTGCATTATTTAATTTAAGAGTTAATAATGTTTTTAAGTTATATAATGGGTTAGATTAATCGAGAGATTGGTTTTCTTCTTGTGATTTTCTCAAGATGTCGGCAAATTCTTCCGCCGTTAAACTTCCATAATAGAAATTTATTGGGTTAATGCGTTCGCCATCTTTAAACACTTCATAATGGCAGTGTGGCGCCTGACTTCTACCAGTACTTCCTACAAATCCTATGATATCACCACGCTGCACTTTTTGCCCAACTTTCACATTGTATTTGTATAAGTGCGCATAAAGGCTTTCATATCCGTAGCCGTGGTCTATTACTATGTGATTTCCGTACCCGCTTGCTGTGTTATCGGCGCGTGCTATTCTTCCATTTCCTGTTGCGTAAATTGGAGTTCCCCTTGGTGCGGTGAAATCCATTCCATAATGAAATTTACGTGCTTTTGTAAATGGGTCTGTTCTATAGCCATATCCAGAAGCCATTCTAGTCAAATCTTTGTTTTTAACCGGCTGAATTGCTGGAATTGCCTCTAATAACTTTTCTTTTTCTTCTGCTAGTTTTACGATTTCATCTAACGATCTAGATTGAATAACAATTTGCTTTGTTAATATATCAAGATTTCTCGACGAATTTGTAATTAGCTTAGAATTATCAAAACCTTCTAAATCTTTATATCGGTTTATCCCTCCAAAACCTGCTTTACGCTGTTCCTCTGGGATAGGGTTTGCTTCAAAATATATACGGTACAAATTGTTGTCTCTTTCTTCAATTTCAGATAAAACAGCTTGTGCTTGCTCCATTTTTCTGTTTAAAAGCTCGAACTGTAATTGCATATTATGAAGCTCGCGCTGTAAGGACAACTCTTTAGGAGTTTGAACCGAGGGAAGGTTTAGGTAAATGATGAGAAGTATAAAACCACTCAAGAACATCCCTAGAATACTTAAAGCGAAGATTTTTATTTTTCTCCCTTTTTTCTTCTCTATTTTTTTATACGAAAGTGTTTCGCTATCGTAATAATATTTAACCTTAGACATGCGTTAAAAAATTGCTATTTTTGCGCGTTGATTGTCAGCGCGAAGTAAAGGTAACGTTTTTACAAATATAGAAATTGTTTGCTAGTGCGCCTAACCAATAATTTTAGCATAATTTTATAATAAATTGAAACATCTTATCTGAAATCTTAAGATAATTAGAAAGTTTAGGCCAAAGATGAGACAAGACCTTCAGAATTAAATAAAAACAAAACATGAAGTCAAAGGAAATACGTTCCAAATTTTTAGAGTTTTTCAAGTCGAAAGAACACCTTGTAGTTCCATCGGCACCAATGGTTGTGAAAAACGATCCAACGTTAATGTTCATTAATAGTGGGATGGCCCCGTTTAAAGAATATTTTTTAGGCAATGGTAAGCCAAAGAGTAACCGTATTTCCGATACACAAAAATGTCTTCGCGTAAGTGGAAAACACAACGATCTTGAAGAGGTGGGGATGGATACTTACCACCATACTATGTTCGAGATGTTAGGGAACTGGAGTTTTGGAGATTACTTTAAAAAAGAAGCAATCGAATGGGCCTGGGAACTTTTAACCGAAGTTTATAAAATAGATAAAGACATTCTTTACGTAACGATTTTTGAAGGTGATGAAAGCGAAGGCTTAGAGCGCGATACTGAAGCTTATAATCTTTGGAAACAATTTGTTCCCGAAGATCGAATTCTAAACGGAAACAAAAAAGATAACTTCTGGGAAATGGGAGATCAAGGACCTTGCGGACCTTGTAGTGAGATTCACGTAGATATTCGATCTGCCGAAGAAAAGGCAAAAATTTCAGGAAAAGACTTAGTAAACCAAGACCATCCACAAGTTGTTGAGGTTTGGAATTTGGTTTTTATGCAATTCAATAGAAAAGCAAACGGAAGTCTTGAAAAATTAGCTGCTCAACACGTTGATACTGGAATGGGCTTCGAGCGTTTATGTACGGTTTTACAAAATAAAACTAGTAATTACGACACAGATGTATTTACTCCGCTAATTCGTGAAATTGAAGCTATAACTGAAACTAAGTACGGAAAAGACGAGAAAAAAGATATCGCAATTCGCGTAATTGCAGACCACGTTCGCGCAGTTGCATTTTCTATTGCAGATGGTCAGTTGCCAAGTAATACTGGAGCTGGTTATGTAATACGAAGAATTTTAAGAAGAGCAATCCGTTATGGTTTTACCTTCCTAGACAAAAAAGAACCGTTTATTTATAAGTTGGTGGCTACACTAACAAACCAAATGGGAGAAGCTTTCCCAGAACTTGTTTCTGAAAAGAACTTAATGACAAATGTTATCCGCGAGGAAGAACAATCGTTTTTAAGAACATTAGACCAAGGACTAGTTTTACTTGAAAATATAATTGAATCGGCAGATTCTAAGGAGATTTCTGGTAAAAAGGCTTTCGAACTTTATGATACTTTCGGATTCCCGATAGATTTAACCGCTCTGATTTTACGTGAAAGAGGATATTCTTTAAATGAAGAAGAATTTAATGCTGAGCTACAACAACAAAAAGATCGTTCTCGTGCTGCAACTAAAGTTGAAACTGGCGATTGGATTGTCTTAGAAGAAGATGAAGTTGAAGAGTTTGTAGGGTACGATACTTTAAAAACTCGAGTTAGAATTACGAAATATCGCAAAGTAGAAAGCAAGAAAGATGGTGAAATGTATCAACTTGTTTTCAACCTAACACCATTTTATCCTGAAGGTGGAGGTCAAGTGGGTGATAAAGGATATTTAGAAGCTGCAGATGGTGGTGTAACTTATATTGTTGATACGAAAAAGGAGAACAATTTAATTATACATTTCTCAAAAACACTTCCGCGTAACATAGAAGATCCATTTATGGCTGTTGTGGATGAGAAACAACGCTTTAGAACTGCTTCAAATCACACGGCAACACACTTACTTCACCAAGGCTTAAGAAATATATTAGGCGACCATATCGCTCAAAAAGGTAGTATGGTTCACAGCCGAAACTTGCGATTTGACTTTTCACATTTTGCAAAAGTGACAGATGAAGAGTTAAAGCAAGTAGAAGACTTTGTGAATGCTAGAATTCGCGAAGGAATTGCTTTAGAAGAAAGAAGAAATATTCCTTACCAACAAGCTATAGACGAAGGTGCAATTGCACTTTTTGGAGAGAAATACGGCGATGCTGTTCGCGCAATTAAGTTTGGAAAATCGATGGAGCTTTGTGGAGGTACTCACGTTAGCAACACCAACGATATTTGGCATTTTATTATTACTTCAGAAGGGGCTGTTGCATCTGGAATTAGAAGGATAGAAGCTATTACTGGCGATGCTGCAAAACAATATTTTATTGATAGAAGTGAATCGTTTGCATCACTTCAAAAAGCGCTGAACAACGCTAAAGATCCGGTGAAGGCGGTAGAGAACTTACAAGAAGAAAACAGCAATCTGCAAAAACAGATTCAGCAGTTGTTAAAGGACAAGGCTAAGAATTTAAAAGGCGATTTAAAATCCGAAATAAAAGAAGTAAACGGCATCAACTTCCTTGCGAAAAAGATAGATTTGGATGCAGGGGGAATGAAAGATTTGGCTTTTGAAATGGGCGGAGAATCTGAAAATTTGTTTTTAGTATTCGGTGCAGAAAATGACGGTAAAGCCTTGCTGGCATGTTATATTTCAAAGGAACTAGCTGCAGAAAAAGATTTGAATGCTGGTAAGATTGTTCGCGAACTAGGAAAATTCATCCAAGGAGGCGGGGGTGGTCAAGCATTCTTTGCTACCGCAGGAGGTAAAAATCCAGCCGGAATTGATGAGGCTTTAGAAAAAGCTAAAGATTTTCTGAAGTAATATAATCACTTTGTGTGCTCTGCGTCTCTGCGGTAAATTTTATACTGCAAAGACGCAATGTATGCGGAGAAGTTTTTAAAATATCATGAAACTTCAAACCGAAATACCCTTAACGCCTGAAGAAAATCAGATAGATTATTCTTCAAAAATTCTTCTGTTAGGAAGCTGTTTTTCGGAAAACATTGGAGCGAAGTTCGACTATTTTAAATTTCAAAATATTCAAAATCCATTTGGAATAATATTCAATGTCGTTTCACTTGAGAAATTGGTGATGCGTGCCATTGAAAACAATCTTTTTTCAGAAGAAGATATTTTTCACCACAATGGAATTTGGAAATGTTTTGAAACACATTCAGAATTGAATTCACTAAGTAAAGATGAGTATTTAAAGAGTCTAAATGCAGCGCTTCAGAACTTAAGAAGTGCGGTTTTAAATTCAACTCATATTATTATTACTTTAGGTACGTCTTGGGTTTATAAGTATGTGGGAGATTCGTCCTCTAATATTAACCCAGATTCAGATGCGGTTGCTACACACCAAATTGTAGCTAACTGTCATAAACTTCCACAGAAAAACTTTAAAAAAGAACTTCTTTCAGTTGAAGAGACTACAGGAAGTATTCAAAATATACTAAATAAGATCTCGGAAGTAAATCCTAAAGCCATTGCGTTGTTTACTGTATCTCCGGTAAGGCATATTAAAGATGGTTTTGTTGAAAATACGATTAGTAAAGCACATTTAATTTCGGCAATTCACCAATCCTTGTCATCTCGAATGGAGTCGAGAAGCTTCTACTTTCCATCTTTTGAAATTATGATGGACGAACTCCGTGACTACAGGTTTTACGCTGAAGATATGCTTCATCCTAATAAAACCGCCATTGAAATTATTTGGCAGAAGTTTTCAAAAGTTTGGATTTCTTCAGAAACACAATCCTTGCAAAAGGAAATAGCAGCGATACAAAGTGGACTACTTCACAAACCTTTCAACGCTGAAAGTGAGGAGCATCTTCAATTTTTGGAAAAGCTAAATAATAAAGTTGCAACCCTTCAAAAAAGGCTTCCACATATTCAATTCTAATTAGGATTGACTTGTTTAATTTCGATTTTAACACTTGCTATTCTTAGATAGACTGTAGTGTTTCTGCGGTTTCGCTTCAAAACTTTTCTTAATCTGAAATAAATTGTAGTTTTAGCATTTACATTTAAAATTTGACACTGAACACAAACCCCTCATTATGAAAAAACTATTGACCCTTGCCTTTTTGATGTCGGCAACCTTTACAATTTCTGCACAAGAAAAAGATCCTGTAATTGATAACATTTTAAAGGAGGCTTACGAAAATTCACAACTAGAAACTCTTGGTCACGAATTAATGGACGACATTGGTCCGCGATTGGTGGGAACCCCACAAATGCAAAAAGCACACGATTGGGCGGTTGCAAAATATAAATCTTGGGGTATTTCTGCTGAGAATCAACAGTATGGTGAATGGAAAGCTTGGGAGCGAGGTATTACTCATATAGATATGGTTCACCCTAGAGTACAATCTTTAAACGGAACTCAACTAGCTTGGAATCCTGGAACATCAAAAAAAGGTGTTACTGCTGAATGTATTATTCTTCCAGAAGTAAAAGATTCTATATCATTTCAAAAATGGCTTCCTAATGTAAAAGGTAAGTTTGTGATGATTGCTATGAAACAGACCACAGGAAGACCTGATTATAACTGGGAAGAATGGGCAACTCCAGAGTCTTTTGAAAAAATGAAAAATGAAAGAGAAGCTCAAACTAAGGCTTGGAATGAAAATATTAGTAGAACAGGTTACAACCGAAGAAGTATTATTTCTGCATTAGAAGATGCAGGTGCAGCTGGAATTATTGATAGCTATTGGTCTAAAGGTTTTGGTGCTAATAAAATTTTTGGAGCGCGTACTAAGAAAATACCAACTGTAGATATTCAATTGGAGGATTACACTATGTTATATAGAATGGTTGAGCATGGTGATAAACCTAGAATAAATATAATAGCACAATCTAAAGACTTAGGTGTAGCTCCTGCTTTCAACACTATTGCTGAAATTAAAGGAACTGAAAAACCAGACGAATATGTAATTCTTTCTGCTCATTTTGATTCATGGGACGGAGGAACAGGTGCTACAGACAACGGTACAGGAACTCTTGTGATGATGGAAGCAATGCGTATTTTGAAAAAAGTGTACCCAAATCCTAAACGTACAATTCTAGCTGGGCATTGGGGAAGTGAAGAGCAAGGACTAAACGGATCTTCTGCCTTTGTTGCCGACAATCCAGAAATCGTAAAAAATATGCAAGCAGCTTTTAACCAAGATAATGGTACAGGAAGAGCTGTTAAAATTAACGGGGCAGGATTCTTACACTCTTACGATTATATTTCTCGTTGGTTAGCTGCAGTGCCAGATACTATTAGCAAACATATTGAAACAACTTTTCCAGGATGGCCGTCAAGTGGAGGTTCAGACAATGCTAGTTTTGTAGCTGCGGGTGCACCTGCTTTTAATTTGAGCTCTTTAAGCTGGAGTTATTGGAACTATACTTGGCACACCAACTTAGATACCTATGATAAAATTGTTTTTGACGATGTGCAACACAATGCTATTCTAGCTGCAATCATGGCTTATAAAGCTTCGGAAGATCCAGAGTTTACCTCTAGAGAGCAAATAAATCTTCCAATTAATAAAAGAACTGGCGAGCAACAAAAGTGGCCTACGCCAAGAACTCCAGAGAGAAAAGGAGGAATGTAAACATTAAATGCACCAAATAAAAAATCCCAAATTCCAAAAGATGAACCTTTAGAATTTGGGATTTATAATTTTTGTCAGTTCAAGCGCAGTCGAGAACTACGAATTGTGTATGATTCCGACCTGACGGGTGTTAGATCCGTTTGTCCTGACATTGTAATTTAAATTCCAAAAGCTTCCTTCACTTCATCAACATACTCCAAATTCTCCCAAGTGAAAAGCTCAACTTCTTTTTCTACTTTCCCATTGTATGGGCTTTCGAAAGTTTTAGTGATTTTCTGTGGAGTTCTTCCCATATGTCCATAAGCAGCCGTTTCAGAATAAATAGGTTCTCTAAGTTTTAATCTTTTTTCAATTGCAGCTGGACGCATGTCGAAAATCTTTGCAACTTTTTCAGCAATCTCACCATCAGTAAGATCTACGTTTTTAGAGTTGTAAGTGTTTACTAAAATTGAAGTAGGTTCTACTACACCAATAGCATAACTTACCTGTACCAAAATCTCATCAGCTACACCTGCAGCAACAAGGTTTTTAGCAATATGTCTAGCCGCATAGGCTGCACTTCTATCAACTTTACTCGGGTCTTTTCCGCTGAAAGCACCACCACCGTGAGCACCTTTTCCACCGTAGGTATCAACGATTATTTTTCTTCCTGTTAAGCCTGTATCTCCGTGTGGTCCACCAATAACAAATTTTCCAGTTGGATTAATATGATAAGTAATATCATCATTAAATAATTTTTGAACGTGCTCAGGGAATTGCTTTTTAACGCGAGGAATAAGAATTTTCTTTACGTCATTTTCAATTTTTTTGAGCATAACCTTGTCGTCCTCATCAAAGTCGTCGTGCTGTGTAGAAACAACAATTGTAACAATTTTTTGAGGAATATTGTCATCGCTATATTCAATTGTAACCTGGCTTTTTGAATCGGGACGCAAATATTTTATTTCGTCCTCTTCTCTCCTAAGCGCTGCCAATTCATACATTATTTTGTGTGAGATATCTAATGCCAATGGCATATAATTTTCTGTTTCTTTAGTAGCATAGCCAAACATCATTCCTTGGTCTCCTGCACCTTGTTCCTCTTTATTTTCGCGATCTACACCTTGGTTAATATCTTGGGATTGTTCGTGAATTAAAGAAATAACCCCACAAGAATCTCCACTGAATTTATAAGCGCCTTTTGTGTAACCAATCTTATTAATTACATCACGAGCAATAGTTTGTACATCTAGGTAAGTATTGCTTTTTACTTCACCAGCAAGAACAACCTGTCCGGTGGTAACTAAGGTTTCACAAGCAACTTTACTTTCGGGGTCGAAAGCTAAAAAATTATCTAAAAGCGCATCACTAATTTGATCTGCAACTTTGTCTGGATGTCCTTCAGAAACACTTTCTGATGTAAATAAATAAGCCATAATCTATATTTGAATTTTTAAAAAAATATTAAAAACGACCTGGAATAAAATATTTTAAGACTTGCCTGATGGCGTACGACTAATAATTATGTGAATAGCCTAAAGTCCTATATTTTATAGTCTTAAGTCATTTTTATTTAAAAAGAAGATTTGACGGGTCGCGACCTTGGGAAGTTCTCACTGCCTTTAGCATTTTTTAGGGAGGTTGCAATCAGTCAAATCTTTCCTCTTAAATTATCTGCTGCAAAAGTATAGAATTAAAATGAACTGAAGATTTGTTTTAAAAATTTTTGACAAAAAATTAGGTTATTAATTTTTTCCGCCCCTATATTTGCACACACAAAGTTCAAACTTTTATTGAAATGTTATCAAGAAAGGCCGAGGGAATAGACCCTATGACGCCTTAGCAACCCTTTCTCCGGAATGAAGGTGCTACATTCTACAACGATCCCGAATTATTAGGATTGAAGATAGATAACGACAAGTCAGTTTCTTTTCTGAAGCTGCTTTTCATTTATTCTTTTTAACATTTTTCTATTGTCCCGAATTTATTTCGGGATTGGTTTAATCTATTTATTAACTCAAAAAATTAGAAAAATGAGTGCAAAACACAATTTCGCAACAAACTTGTTGCACGCAGGACATGATGTAATTGCAAACGGTGGAACTAGAGCAGTCCCAATTTACCAAACTACCAGCTACGTTTTTAGAGATACAGACCATGCGGCAAATCTTTTTAATCTCTCTGAGACAGGATATATTTATTCTCGTCTAAACAACCCAACTTGCGATGTCTTGGAAAAACGATTAGCAGCTTTGGAAGGCGGTATTGGTGCAGTTACAACAGCTTCTGGTGCAGCTGCTGTTTCTACAGCATTGTTGACGCTGCTTCGTGCTGGCGATCATATAGTGGCTTCCAGTAGTTTGTATGGTGGAACCTTTAATTTGCTGAATGTAACCTTACCGCGGTTAGGAATTACAACAACTTTTGTAGATGCATCAAATCCTGAGAATTTTGGAAATGCCGTTAAGGAAAATACGAGAGTAATATTTATCGAATCTGTAGGAAATCCAAAGTTGGATGTATTAGATATCGAAGTTATTGCTGCTGAAGCTAGAGAGCATAAAATCCCGCTGATTGTTGATAATACCGTTGCTTCCCCAGCCTTATTGCGACCGATTGAATACGGAGCAAACATTGTAATCCATTCACTTACGAAATACATAAACGGAAACGGGACAACTCTTGGAGGGGTTATAATCGACGCTGGTAACTTTGATTGGACCAATGGTAAATTTCCAGAATTTACTGAGCCATCTGCAGGATACCACGGATTGATTTACGCTGATGTTTTAAAAGAAGCTGCTTTTATTGCTAAAGTTAGACTAGAAGGTCTTCGCGATTTTGGTGCAGCGTTGAGTCCGTTTAGTGCTTTTCAAATTTTACAAGGGTTAGAAACCTTAGAAATCAGAATAAAAAAGCACAGTGAAAATGCACTGAATTTTGCTAAATGGTTACAAAATAGAAAGGAAGTAGCTTGGGTAAATTACCCAGGTTTGGAAGATAACAAGTATTATAATTTAGCTCAAAAGTATCTTCCAGTAGGGCAAAGCGGACTTGTAACTTTTGGTGTAAAAGGCGGATATGAAAGTGCTAAAAAAGTAGTTGATAGCGTAAAAGTTTTTTCACTTTTAGCAAATATTGGCGATACAAAATCTTTAATTATACATCCTGCAAGTACCACTCACCAACAATTAAATGAAGTAGATCAAGCCTCATCTGGCGTGTCTCAAGATTTAATTAGACTTTCCGTGGGATTGGAAAATATAGAAGATCTAAAAGCTGATTTAGAACAAGCGTTTCAGGAAGTTTTTAAAGAGCAATTGGTTTAAATAATCTTCTTATAGCTAAGATAATGTCTCAACTCACACAGCTAAAAATAAAAGAATACACTACACAAAGTGGTTTGTGCTTAAAAAACCTTCCCTTAACCTATCAGGTTTTTGGGAAGGAATTAGGCTCAGCTCCAATTGTTTTGGTAACTCACGCGCTAACTGGAAACAGCAATGTATGTGGTGAAAACGGTTGGTGGAAAGCTTTAATTGGTCCTGAAAAATGTATAAATACTAATAAATACACCATTCTTTCATTCAATATTCCAGGGAATGGATACGATGGTTTTCTCATTAAAAATTATGAAGACATCACAACCTACGATGTTGCTAATTGGTTTATAAACGGATTAGAACAACTTAAAATTTCATCAGTATTTGCTGGAATCGGGGGTTCATTAGGAGGAAGTATTTTATGGCAAATGGCAGTTTTAAAACCTGCATTATTTCAGAAGTTAATTCCTATTGCTACCGATTGGAAAGCTACCGATTGGGTAATTGCACAATGCAGAGTGCAAAAGCAACTATTAAATAATTCAGAAAATCCTGTTCACGATGCACGCATTCACGCGATGACATTTTACAGAACACCACAGTCTCTTAAACAAAAATTTAATAGAAGTTTAAATGAAATTGCTCCACTTTATAATGTAGAAAGTTGGTTGCTTCATCACGGTAATACGTTGCAAAACCGCTTTCATTTACAAGCCTATAAGTTGATGAATCATTTATTGATGACTGCCGGTTTAGAATCTGAAGATGAGTTTTTACAATTAGCTTCAACAATTGAAGGAGATATTCATTTGGTCGGAATAGATAGCGACGGATTTTATTTAAATGAAGAAATAAAACAGACGTATTCTTTATTAAAAACTAAAAAAAGTAAAGTGCATTTTTCTGAAATAAATTCTATTCACGGACACGATGCATTTTTAATAGAATACGAACAATTGGCGGAAATTCTGAACCCCATTTTTAATTCAGAAGACTTGCTGTAAAACAGGCAAGAAATTAATAAAACAATAAAATATGAGCACTCAAGTATTAGATAATGAGGTGTCGAACCTTATAGATTTAAATAATATAAAAAAGAAGAAAATAAATATTGCCATTTTCGGTCATGGGAATGTTGGTCGCCATTTAATAGACCAAATTATATCCTCTAAGGAAGAAATATCTAGAAGGCGCGATTTAGATTTGAATATTTTCGCAGTTGCAAATTCAAAAACGGTTTTGATTAAACAAAAGGGTTTAAAGGAAAACTGGTTGGATGAAAAACAGGAATTTGGACAAAAATTTAGCGTAGAGGATGTTATTTCCTTTGCTAAAAATAACAATCTTCAAAATCTGATTTTAGTGGATAACACGGCTGATGCTGAATTTGTACATAATTATGAAACCTTTGTTGAAAATGGTTTTCAATTGGTATCTTCAAATAAGATTGCCAATACTTTAAACTTGAAATTTTACCAAGACCTTCGAAAAAAGTTAGCTGCTAAAAAGCGTCATTATTTATATGAAACAAATGTTGGAGCTGGACTTCCATTGATAGATACCATCAAACTATTGCATCTTTCAGGAGAAAATATCACTCGTATTCGAGGTGTGTTTTCTGGTTCCCTAAGTTATATATTCAACACATTTTCAGAGTCTGATAGAACTTTTAGTTCAGTATTAAGATCGGCAATTGATAAAGGATATACAGAGCCAGACCCGAGGGAAGACCTTTGTGGTAACGACGTTGGAAGGAAATTGCTTATCTTGGCGCGTGAATTGGATTTGCACAATGAATTGAAAGATATTACAATTCAAAATTTAATTCCTAAGGACTTACGAAACGTTTCAAAAGAAGAGTTTTTGGAGCGACTGAGAGAGTTGGATGTTCCTTTTCAAATTAAAAAGAAAAATCAGCCAAAGGACTTTGTTTTTCGATATGTAGCAGATTTGCACGGCGATTTGTCTAAGGAAACGGGAGCTCTTTTAAATGTAAGTTTAGTAAGTGTTTCTAAAAATAGCATGTTAGGCGCTTTAAAAGGAAGTGATTCAATTTTTGAAATATATACAGAGAGTTACGGTGATAATCCAATTGTAATTCAAGGCGCCGGAGCTGGTGCAGCTGTTACTGCTCGTGGTGTTTTTGGAGATATTTTGAGAATAAGTGATAAAGATTAAAAAAAATATTTAAGACGGCTGCGTTGTAAGAAGTTAGACCTAAAACTAAAAATACGAAAATAGTACTAGGCGTTATTTCTTGCCGTTTTAAGCATTAGTAATAAAAGAAAACTTATAAATATGAAAGTAAATTTAGAGCGTAAAAACGATAAGTTTTTATTTGAAGCAAAAGGAAATTCTGGAGTTCCGGTTTATATAGATAACAAATCAGATGAAGCTTCCAAAGGAGCTAGTCCTATGGAACTTTTGTTAATGGGTGTTGGGGGATGTAGTGCCATTGATGTTATTTCAATATTAAAAAAACAAAGGCAAGAAATTACTTCTTATAAAATGGAAGTAGAAGGTCAACGCGAAGAAGTTCGTGAGGCAAAACCATTTAAAGCTATTCACGTAACACTTTATTTGGAAGGTGATATTGATGAAGCTAAAGCGGTTCGCGCAGCAAAATTAAGCTTCGAGAAATATTGTTCAGTTTCAATAACTATGGAAGCTTCTGTAAAAGTGACATATAGCATTGAGTTAAATGGAAAGAATTTAAATATTCTAGAGGCTTAAGCTAATCTTGTATTAGCTTATATCTAATTTCGATTTAAATGATTCCATCCCAGCGTGAAGTAGAAGAGGCTTATGAACGTGTGAAGCCATACGTTCACAATACACCTGTGCTAAAATCTTCTTTTTTAAATGAACTTTCAGGTGCTGAAATATATTTCAAATGTGAAAATTTTCAGCGAATGGGAGCATTTAAAATGCGTGGTGCCGTAAACGCTATACTTCAACTTTCTGAAGCTCAGAAAAGGGCAGGAGTTGTAACGCATTCTTCAGGGAATTTTGCACAAGCTTTGTCCTTAGCTGCGAAAAACTTAGGGGTTAAAGCATATATTGTAATGCCTAAAAACGCACCCCAAGTAAAAAAGGAGGCCGTTAAAGGTTATGGCGGAATCATCACAGAATCTGAATCAACACCAATTGCAAGAGAGCAGGAAGCGGAGAGGATTCAAAATGAAACTGCGGCAACTTTTATCCACCCTTCAAACGATAAAAATGTAATCCTCGGTAATGCGATATCAGCTTTAGAATTGTTAAAAACGCATCAGAATTTAGATTATCTGTTTGCGCCAGTTGGGGGTGGAGGATTAATTGCAGGTACTTCTGTTGCAGTAAAATATTTCGGAAAGAATTGTAACACAATTGGTGGAGAACCTTTTGAAGTAGATGATGCTTTCCGAAGTCTTCAAACAGGAAAAATAGAGTTTAACGAAACCACAAACACCATTGCCGACGGACTTAAAACATCTCTTGGGGATGTTAATTTTCCTATTATTAAAAATTTAGTTTCAGAAATAATCAGAGTTGAAGAAACCGAAATAATTTCAGCAATGAAACTCATTTGGGAGCGTTTAAAAATTGTTGTAGAACCTTCTAGTGCTGTGGCTTTAGCTGCTCTGCTTCGCGAGAGAGAAAGATTTCAGAAAAAGAAAATTGGAATTATCATTTCAGGAGGAAATGTGGATTTAAAAAACTTGCCATTCTAAATTTTATTTCAAATTAAAATTCTGTAAAAACCTGGGTGTTAACGATAAAGGTAGAAGCGAGAAAAAGAAAAGAAATGCTCTAATTCAATGTTTATAGTTTAGTTTATCTTTATCGCCGATAAAAAAAATATGAAGCATTTTCTTTTAAAATTTACTGTTCTCTTAATAAGTCTTCCGTTTTTTTCTCAAGAAAAAGAGTTGAAGCCTGTTTCCTTAGAAGCGGATTTTTTCTACGGAACTATTTTAGAACACAATTCCGATATTCAGCATGTAATTACGGGTCATCCCACGGGCTTTATACTTTCGTTTAATCGAAAAACTTATGGTTTTAATGAATGGGAGCGTAGATATAACTATCCAGACTGGGGATTTACGTTAGCGCATCAAAATCTTCACAACGAATTTTTAGGCAAAGCTGTAGGTGTTTACGGCCATTTTAATTGGTATTTTTTAAACAGACATTTAATGTTACGTGTTGGACAAGGAGTTGCTTATGCCTCAGATCCTTTTAACCCCGATACAAACTATAACAACAGTGCCTACGGAAGCCATTTGCTAAGTTCAACTTTTTTGAAAGGAAATTTTGTGCGTGAAAATATTTGGAAAGGCTTAGGTTTCCACGCTGGATTCACTCTTATTCACTACAGTAATGCAAATTTAAAAGCACCTAATAATAGCACCAACACCTTTGCTTTAAACGCAGGTTTGAGCTATCAATTAGATTACAAAGAATTTCCTGAGTATATCAAAAAAGAAGATTCCCTTAGTAGAACTTACGCCGAAAAATTCAAATATAACCTTGCTTTTAGAACAGGTATAAACGAAAGTGATGTAATAGGTTTAGGTCAGGAGCCTTTCTATGTAATTTCAGCGTTCGTAGATAAAAGGATTAATTACAAAAGCACCTTTACAGCAGGTGTTGATATTTACTTTTCAATGTTTTTAAAAGAATTGATTAAATATCGTTCAATAGCCTATCCTGAAGACGGCCTGTCTGGGGATGAAGATTATAAGCGTGTTGGGGCTTTTATAGGTCACGAATGGCGTTTTAATAAAGTTGCTTTTGTGAGTCAGTTAGGGTATTATGTTTACTGGCCTTATGAGTTTGAGAATAGAGTTTATAATCGATTAGGGTTGAAACGATATTTCTTTGACGATAAGGTGTTTGCGGCAATAACATTGCACGCACATTGGGCAAAGGCCGAAGCTGTTGAATTTGGAATTGGGTATAGGCTTTAAGTACGAAAAAAATGAAGAAAATAGCATATCTATTAATAGTGTTACTAACGGTTAGCTGCAATTCAGATTCTGGTTGGGACTGTATGCAAACCGCTGGAGATATTATCCAAACTGAAGTTGATGTTCCCGAGTTTACCAAAGTTCTAGTTGCTCAGCGAGCAAAACTTATCGTTCAGCAAGGGGAAGAGCAAAAAGTTGTGGTGGAAACAGGTGAAAACTTGTTAAGCGATGTTGAGGTTTCAGTTGTGGATGGTGTGCTCAAAATTTATAATCACAATTCCTGTAATCTAGTTCGAGATTACGGACTGACAAAAATATTTGTAACCTCTCCAAATCTTACTGAAATTCGTAGTAGTACAGGATATTTAACTGAAAGTATTGGTGTTTTGAGATATCCCAAATTGAGTTTGCTTTCGGAAGATTTTGGGATGGAAGATGAGTATCATACAAATGGCGATTTTAAAATTAATCTGGAGGTAGAAAACCTAACAGTTTCGGCAAATGGACTTTCTAAGTTTTACTTAAGTGGAAAAGCTGCAAATGCTAGTTTTGGATTGTTTGCTAGCGATTGTAGAATTTATTCAGAAGACTTAGTAGTTCAAAATTTAAATGTATATCACCGAAGTACGGGACCAATGGTGGTAAACCCTCAACAATCAATTAAAGGAAAAATTGTCGGTTTAGGCGATATTATTTCAAAAAACAGACCTCCTGTAGTGGAAGTTGAAGAGTTATATCGTGGTAGACTTATTTTTGAGTAGTAAGTTCGGTAAACAGCTTTTCTAAGGTTGTGTTTTTCTGATGCAGTTGAAGGATTTTTAAGCCATTGTCGTGCGCAAAATCAAAAACTTTCCCTCGCATATCTTGTTCAGTATTGAAGTATAGCTGATATACAAAACCTATAGAGTTCTCAACCTTATCAATTTTTGGAAGTTGTTGTAAGGCAACATCTTCAACACGATAGTCGAATTCTACTTCAATAATTTGTTGCTTGTTCTTTTTAAGGTCGGCGAGTTTTTTGTCTAAAACGATTTCTCCTTTATTTATAATAATCACACGGTCACAAATAGCTTCCACTTCCTGCATAATATGAGTAGAAAGCAGCACTGTTTTATGTTCTCCAACGTTCTTAATTAGCTGACGTATTTCAATCAACTGGTTAGGGTCTAAACCGGTTGTAGGTTCGTCAAGTATTAAAACGTCTGGATCGTGAAGAAGTGCATTTGCTAATCCAACACGTTGTCTGTATCCTTTTGAAAGCTGTCCGATTTTTTTATTTGCTTCAGGAGTAAGTCCCGTTTTTTCAATAACACTTTCAACCTCAGATTTTGGAATATTATATATACCTGCATTAAAAAGAAGGTATTCTCGAACGTACATATCTAAATAAAGAGGGTTGTGCTCAGGCAAGTATCCTACACTTCTTTTAACCGAAATATCGTCTTTAGATACTTCAAAATCATTTACAATTGCAACACCTTCCGAAGCAGGAATATAGGTTGTTAAAATCTTCATCATTGTAGATTTTCCAGCACCATTGGGGCCAAGAAAACCAACAATTTCACCTTTTTCTACTGAAAATGAAACATTGTTCAGCGCTTTTTGTTCGCCGTAGGTTTTGGTTATATTTTCTACTTTAATAGACATATTGAAATAAGTTGAGCAAAGTTACACAATGAACGCATTTAAACTTTTTAGATTGTAGAAATTTTCAAAGAGTTTAATAAAATGGCAAATTAAGTCTTTTTAACAATACATAAATGTTTACCTTAGCACTATATTATCACAATATGAACACGATTTTTAACTTCAATAACCTTTGGCACTTCTATTTAATAAAATAGGAGCGGGATGGTTGTGTAGTTAATTGTATTATAAAACATTTAAAGTCCCGGAAAATTTCTGGGACTTTTTTTGTTTAAAATTAATAATAACAGTTTAAAAATCAAGATAACTAATATTATAGTTGGCTAATTATCTTTAAAACATTGTAATGTGTTTACTTTGCAAATGTTTTGTTTGAAGGTACAAAACCCTATTAGAATTTAAAGTTTAGTAAATGGAAAACACTAAATCATTGCGCAATTGGTTGAGCGCTATGGAGCTCTCTCATCCTTTGGTGATTGCAGGACCTTGTAGTGCAGAAACAGAAGAACAAGTTTTGAAAATAGCGCATCAGTTAAAACAAACTGACGCCACAGTATTACGTGCAGGAATTTGGAAGCCTCGTACGAGACCTGGAAACTTTGAAGGTGTTGGCGCTTTAGGATTAAAGTGGCTTCAAAAAGCAAAACAAGAAACAGGTTTAATGATTGCCACTGAAGTAGCAAACGCCAATCACGTAGATTTAGCGTTAAAGCACGATGTAGATATACTTTGGGTAGGAGCAAGAACAACTGTTTCACCTTTTATTGTTCAGGAAATTGCTGATGCTCTAAAAGGAACCGATAAAATTGTTTTGGTAAAGAATCCCGTTAACCCAGACTTAGCCTTATGGTTAGGCGCTGTTGAGCGATTTTACGCATCAGACGTAAAGAAACTTGGAGTAATTCATCGTGGGTTTTCAACTTATGAGAAAACTCGCTATAGAAACAATCCCGAATGGCAAATTCCAATCGACCTTCAAAATAAATTTCCAGATTTACCCTTAATATTAGATCCTTCGCATATTGCAGGACGAAGAGATATCATTTTTGAACTTTGCCAAACAGCTTTAGATTTAAACTACGATGGCTTAATGGTTGAAACGCATTACGACCCTGATAATGCTTGGAGTGATGCTGCACAACAGATTACGCCAACAACCTTAGATAAGATGACGGTCGATCTTAGAATTCGAAAACAAGAAGGTGATGCCGTTGAGTTTAACAACAAGCTAGCGACACTGCGTACACAAATAGATGTAATAGACCGTCAATTAATCGACTCTCTAGGGAATCGTATGAGAATTGCCGATAAAATAGGCTTGTTGAAAAAGAAAAACAATGTAGCTATTCTGCAAACAAAGCGATGGAATGAGATTTTAGGAAAAATGATTTTAGAAGGAGAAGAAAACAACCTAAGTGAAGAATTTATTTTAAAAATATATAAAGCTATTCATCAAGAATCTATTAACCATCAGAAAAAGGTGATTAATGAATAGAGTCGTAAAAATTATTGAGTATTTTCGTAAATCTTGAATAGTAAACGTTGAATCAATGAATTATAATGAAAGGCATAGTTTATAAATCTACCGGAAGTTGGTATTCTGTTAAGGCAGAAGACGGAACTTTTTATGATTGTCGTATTAAAGGGAAATTTCGCATTGGCGGAATAAAAAGCACAAACCCTGTAGCGGTAGGCGATCACGTATTGTTTGATGTGGATAAAAAAGGAGATGAAACGGTAGGAGTGATTAAGCATATTGAAGAGCGTGAAAACTATATCATTCGTAAATCGGTTAACCTTTCAAAGCAAACACACATTATTGCATCAAATATCGATGTTGCTTTTTTATTAATTACCCTTAACAATCCTCCAACGTTTACCACTTTTATAGATCGATTTTTAGTTACGGCAGAAGCTTATCATATTAACGCTGTACTTCTTTTTAATAAAGTTGATACGTACAATGAAGACGAATTGTTAGAAATAAAATACCTAGCAGCAGTATATCGAAATATTGGTTACGAATGTATTGGTATTTCAGCCACTACAGGCAAGAATATCGATAAGGTAAAAGCCATAATGAAGGACAAGGTAACAATGTTTTCAGGGCATAGTGGCGTAGGGAAGTCTACTTTGGTAAATGCAATTGAGCCTGGATTAGATTTAAAAACTTCAAAAATTTCTGAACAGCATTTACAAGGGCAGCATACTACAACTTTTGCTGAAATGTTCGACCTTTCTTTTGGCGGACAGATTATTGATACCCCTGGAATTAAAGGGTTTGGTGTGGTAGAAATTGATAAAGAAGAATTAGGAGACTACTTCCCCGAGTTTTTCGAATTAAAAGAGCATTGCAAGTTTAACAACTGTCTTCACGTAGAAGAACCGCATTGTGCTGTAAAAGAAGCATTAGAAACAGAAGAAATAGCCTGGTCTCGATATAAAAGTTATCTGCAAATTTTAGAAGGCGAAGAAGAACACTTCAGAAAAGATATTTATAACAACGAAAAGTAAATATTCAATTACAAAAATTATTAAATCATAATGCGTGCATTAATTCAAAGGGTTAAAAAAGCATCAGTTACTATTGAAGGAAAAATTTACTCTGAAATCAATCAAGGCTTGCTTATTTTACTTGGAATAGAAGCTGAAGATACTCAAGAAGACATAGATTGGTTGGCAGGTAAAATAGCTAAAATGAGAATTTTTTCGGATGAAAACGACGCTATGAATCTCTCTGTGCAAGATGTTGATGGTGAGTGTTTAGTAGTAAGCCAATTTACACTTCACGCAAGTACAAAAAAAGGAAACCGCCCATCGTTTATAAAAGCTGCTAGGCCCGAAATTGCAATTCCGCTTTATGAAGAATTTATTCTACAGTTAGAAAACATCACCAATAAGAAAGTTAAAACAGGAAGTTTCGGTGCGATGATGGATGTTGGTTTAATAAACGACGGACCTGTTACAATTTGGATTGATTCAAAAAACAGAGAATAATTCCTTTAACCTTTTTTTAACTTTTATAAGTTTCATATATTGGTCAGCTGTAAAGCCGATTATGAAAAAAATTACCTGCCTTGTATTACTTCTATGCACGGTTATAACCTTCTCCCAAAACGATTTTTCAATAGCGTCTATTAATAAAGAGTTGTTGGAATACACTAATAGTGTATTAATAGACGAGAGTGTTGCCTTAGATGTTACCGATTTTAATACTGTAAAAACAAGTAAGCGCCGTGTTATTGCCGTTTTAAATAAAATGGGCAATGGCGATACCAACCTTTATGAATACTACGACGACAATTCTAAGGTAAAAAACATTAGAGTTTGGATTTACAATGCTTTTGGAAAAGAAATTGCCAGTTTTAAAAAGAAAGATTTTAACGATGTAAGTCGAACTGGGATAAGTATTTATAGTGACGACCGTTTGCTTTATTTAAATTACACGCCTACTACCTATCCTTATATCGTAGTTTATGAAAGTGAAACTGAAAGTGGAGACTCTGCTTTTATACAGCCTTGGCAACCCTTAGGTGGATATGCTGAAAGCACTCAAAAGAGTGTGTTTAAGATAAAATACAATCCATTAAATAAACCAAACTATAGCGCAAGAAATATTGAAGATTTTGATATTTCAATTTCAGATACCGACAACGAACTAACTTTTACAGCTCTAAACCTAAAGGCAGTTCGCCTGGAAGAGCACAGTCCGTCGAGTAGAAGCATATTGCCTCACGTTATGGTGGCGTTGGAAAATTTCAAATTAAAAGGTACATCCGGAACAAGTGAGAACTGGCAAAAATTTGGTAGTTGGTTGGATAATAAGCTCCTTGCCGATGTAAGTGATCTTCCCGAAGGAACAAAAGCAAAGGTTCGAAGTTTAGTAGCAAACGAAACTACAAACGAAGGAAAAGCAAGAAAAATATACCAATTTGTTCAAGATAAAGTTCGTTATGTAAGCATTCAAATAGGTATTGGTGGATGGAAGCCTATGCCTGCCTCGGATGTAGATAAGTTAAGTTATGGCGATTGTAAGGCGTTGACGATGTATACGAAATCCCTTCTTGAAGTGGTAGGTGTACCTTCATATTATACCTTGGTAAATGCAGGGGAGAACATAATGGAGATTGAAGAAAACTTTGCCACGCCTTGGTTTAATCATGCTATACTCGCCATTCCTGAAGATGATGGTTATACTTGGTTGGAATGTACAAGTCAAGATACACCTTATGGTTATTTAGGAGATTTTACAGATAATCGAGACGTATTAATAATGACTCCTGAAGGAGGAAAAGTTACCCGTACCAAAACGTATACAACTCAAGAAAACTTACAGACCAACTTCACTAATCTTACAGTAGATGCTCAAGGAAATGTTACTGCGCATTTTAAAGGTGTTTCTGAAGGGATTCAATACGACAGCAAGTATCTTCTTCCAAAGCAAAAACAAGAAGATATAGATAGGTTTTATAAAAAGAGATGGAGTTATGTAAATGGCTTTACTGTAGATGACATTAAATTTATAAATGATAGAGAAGAAGTGATTTTTACTGAAAATATTGAAGTTTCAGTTCCAAATTATGCCAACCCAGTTGGAGAAGACTTTCTTTTTTGTCCAAATATTTTCAATCAAAATAAATACATACCTCCACGAATTGATGATAGGAAACAAAACCTATTTATCCGTCACGGATTTGTTGATGTAGATACTGTTGAAGTTGCTCTTCCAGAAAATTTCGGCATTGACGGCCTGCCAGAAGATTTGGTTTTGGAAACAAAATTTGGGAAATACGAAGTTAGCTTTAATGAAACCGATGAAAATAAATTAATATACAGTCGAAAGCTTCGTATTGAAGAAGGAGAGTATCCTCCAAATGAATATGAAGAATATCGTGATTTTTTAAGATCTATTGCGAGGCTTGATAAAACCAAAATTCTTTTAAAACAAAACGTTCAATAACTAACTACCACTTATGAAAACCAATCTACTTTCAGTAATAATTACTATGTGCTTTTTGAATATTTCAGTAGCGCAAGACTATAGATTTGGAAAGGTTTCTAAAGAAGAATTACTTCAAAAAGAACACCCGACAGATCCTTCTGCAAACGCTGCAGTGTTGTATCGAGAAGTAAAAACCGAATTTCAATACAATCAAGATTCAGGGTGGTATATGGTTACCGATTACTTCGAAAGAGTAAAGATTTACAACAAAGAAGGTTTTGATTGGGCAAACGCCGAAATTAATTTGTACAAAGGTGAAGGGGAAGACAAGCTCCTAGGACTGAGAGGAAACACTTATTACTTGGACGAAAATGGAAAGGTACAAGACGAAAAGCTTCGAAAAGATGGAATTTTTGAAGAAGAAACTTCTAAGTATCTCACACAGACAAAAATTACAATGCCAGCTGTTCGCGAAGGTGCTGTAATAGAGTATAAATACACAATTAATTCACCTTTTATCTTTAATATAGATGAGTTTAAATTTCAGGAAACAATTCCGATAGACAAGGTGAATATGGTTTTCAAAACTCCAGAATATTTCATTTATAAAACACACCAAAGAGGGTGGGTGCCATATAAAGTAGATAAAGTTACTAGAGAAAGATCTATCACATTCCGTCAAACAACTAGAGATTTAAGACCATTAAGTGGTAGTGGAATTCCTGAGACTACCACTCGTGAGGTAAAGTTTAAAGAAGATACATACAGTGTAGATATCGATAATGTACCTGCTTTAAAAGAAGAAGCATTTGTAGGTAATTTAAACAATTACACCACAGCCCTACAATTTGAGATGAGTTACATAGACTTTCCTGGTTCGCCGTTAAAAACCTATGCTACTAATTGGGAAGATGTTTCAAAAAGTATATATAGAGTAGATTTATTTGGAGCTGAATTAGAACGTAAAAACTATTTTGAAAAAGATTTAAATAACATTCTTCAAGGGGTTAGTTCTTCTGAAGAAAAAATTGGGCGTATTTTTTCTTTCGTTTTAAATAAAATGACTTGGAACGGCTACAATGGTTATTATACTAATGAAGGCGTTAGAAATGCGTATAAAAAAGGTTCAGGAAATGTAGCCGATATTAATCTAATGTTGGTGGCTATGCTTCGCCACGCGAATTTAGAAGCCAATCCAGTATTGGTTAGTACAAAATCTCATGGAATTCCACTTTTCCCTACGCGTAATGGTTTTAACTATGTAATTGCGGGAATAGAACTTCCTCAAGGAACATTGCTTTTAGATGCGACAAATAAAGATGCTGAAATAGGTGTTTTAAAGTCTAGTGTTCAAAATTGGAAAGGTCGTGTAATAAAGAAAGATGGAACTTCGAGTTGGGTGTCGTTAAGCTCGATGATTCCTGCTGTAAAAAGCACTATGATAGCTGCTGAAATTACTCCAGATTTAATGCTTACTGGAAAGAATCAAAGTAGGTTTACTGGAAATTATGCATTTAAATACCGCTCAGATTTTAAAAGTTTAAATGAAGATGCACAGCGAAAAAAAATAGAAAAAGATTTAACTCCAGCAGAATTAGCTAACTTAGAGTTCGAAAACTTAGCTTCCCCTGGGGCTCCGGTATCTTTGAAATACGATTTTGAAGCTATGGATTTAATAGAAGATGTTGCAGGAAAACTTTACTTTTCGCCTATGGTATTTTTAGCTACAGAAGAAACTCCTTTTAAAACTGAAACTCGTTTGTATCCAATAGATTTTGGATATCCGATGAAGGATAGATATATTGTTACTATATCGCTGCCAGAAGGTTATAATGTTGAGTCGCTACCTGAAAATGTGGTTTATAATTTAGGTGAAAATCAAGGAAGTTATCGTTATTTAATTTCACAGGCAGGAAACAAACTTCAGCTATCGGTTGAATTTGCAATAAACCAATCGTATATCGCTGCGGAAGAATATGGGAACTTAAAAAAATTCTTTGAACTTTTAATAGCAAAAGAAAACGAAAAAGTAGTACTTTCAAAAGCATAATGGATATAAAAAACGCACAAAAAGCAGTAGATGCTTGGATAAAAGAACATGGTGTTCGTTATTTTAACGAACTTACTAATATGGCTCAGCTTACTGAAGAAGTAGGGGAAGTAGCTAGAATTATTGCCCGTCGATACGGGGAGCAAAGCGAAAAAGAAAGCGATAAAAATAAAGATTTGGGCGAAGAGCTAGCAGATGTTATTTTTGTAGTGCTTTGTCTTGCAAATCAAACAGGCGTAGATCTTGAAGAAGCTTTTAATAAAAAACTAGATATTAAGACAAAGCGTGATCACGATAGGCACCACAACAACGAAAAATTAAAGTAAATGTTTAAGAAAGTAATAAACACCAAAGGTTTTTGGAAATCGGTAATATCATTAGCAGTGTCCTTTGCTATTTTGTTTGCTTTAATTAAGTGGGCAATAGAAGGTTTTGACATGGCTTATTTTACCGAAAGAAATCCATTGGTGTTTATGCTTACACTTCTCGGTGCGGGCTTTGTTTATGGTTTCTTTGTAACCTTTGGAAAATTTAGAGCTAAGATTAAAGAGAAAGAACAAAGATAATGAAGGCTGTCCTAGAATCAGGAAGTTTTCACACTCGAGCCTTACAACCGAGTAATAATTCTGTTGAAATTAATATTAGTGGCTCTAAAAGCGAATCGAATAGATTGTTGATTCTTCAAGCGCAGTTTCCTAATATTTCAATTGAAAATCTCTCAGATAGTGACGATACTGAGGTACTTAAAAAAGGACTTCAAGTTGCTAATGGAGAAGTAGATGTACATCATGCAGGTACGGCAATGAGATTTCTTACAGCTTATTTTGCAGTAAAAGAAGGTTCAGAAATCACACTCAACGGAAGTAAGCGAATGCAAGAACGCCCTATAGCAATTCTTGTAGATGCGCTTAGAAGCTTAGGAGCTGAGATAGAATATCTTAAAAATGATGGTTATCCACCTTTAAAGATTAAAGGAAGAAATCTTCAGAAAACAAATGTATCAATTCAGTCTAACGTTAGTAGTCAGTATATATCGGCATTAATGCTGGTGGCGCCAATGCTTCAAAATGGATTGAATGTTACATTAGAAGGAAAAACCACTTCACTTCCTTATATCGAAATGACACTTTCATTGTTAACAAGAATAGGTGTAAAGGCCCAATTCAACAAAAATGAAATAACTATTTCTTCAACAAAAAACATTCAAGATATATCTCTAGTTGTAGAATCTGATTGGAGTTCTGCTTCATATTTTTATAGCTTAATTGCGCTTTCGGGTGAAAATGCCACAAAAAAGGTAGTTTTAAAGAGTTATATAAAAGATAGTTTACAAGGCGATGCAGCTTTGGATGAAATTTATAGGGCATTGGGCGTAAAAACTGTATTTAATGATGCAGAGAAATCTATTACAATTTCGAAAATTGAAACCCGATTACCAGTTTCTTTAAGCCTCGATTTATCAAACACCCCAGATCTAGCTCAAACGATTTCGGTAACCTGTTTTGGATTGGGAATTGCTTGTAAACTAAAAGGACTACACACCCTAAAAATCAAAGAAACAGATAGACTTTTAGCCTTAAAAACTGAGCTAGAAAAGTTAGGTGCTACAGTAGAAGTAGATGAAAACTCATTAACTCTAAAGCGTGCTACTTCAATAAAAACGAATGCTGTAATAGAAACCTATCAAGACCACAGAATGGCGATGGCGTTTGCACCATTATTTTTAAAGACTAATCTCACAATTAATAATGCAGAGGTTGTATCAAAATCTTACCCAAATTTTTGGAATGACTTACAAAAATTCGGAATTGATTTAGCTTTAATTCCATAAATGGCATTTGAAGTATTCTTGCTAAATAAAAATTTTAGATTTTTTAGCACCCATAATATTGGCAATCATTTAACAAATAAACGTTTTTACGACTCTCTGCAAGCCCAGCAAACATAGGGTGTAATCAAAATAAAGTGCTAATTACTTGACAACGCCTATCTTGAGGTTGTATATTTGCAACCTTTTAAAAACCTTAAGACAAGATGCATTATGGGAATGAAACTATCACATTACAATTTTGAACTTCCACCAGAATTATTAGCAGAATATCCTGCAGAAAACCGTGACGAATCTAGATTGATGGTACTCGACAGAAAAACGAGAACTATTGAGCATAAATTATTTAAAGATTTAATCGATTATTTTGAGGAAGACGATGTGTTGGTAACAAATAACACTAAAGTATTCCCAGCAAGATTATTCGGAAATAAAGAAAAAACAGGAGCGCGTATTGAAGTTTTTCTTCTTAGAGAATTAAATTCAGAAACGCGTCTTTGGGATGTTTTAGTAGATCCAGCTAGAAAGATTAGAATTGGAAATAAACTTTATTTCGGTGATGATGAAACTCTTGTAGCTGAAGTTATTGATAATACTACAAGTCGCGGAAGAACACTTCGTTTCCTTTTTGACGGATCTTATGAAGAATTCAGAAATAAATTAACTGAATTAGGAGAAACGCCACTTCCAAAATACATAAAGAGAGACGTTGAGCCAGAAGATGCTGAGCGTTACCAAACGATATTCGCAAAAGTTGAAGGTGCTGTTGCTGCTCCAACTGCAGGATTACACTTTTCAAAACACCTTTTAAAGCGTTTAGAAATTAAAGGTGTGAATATGGCTGAGGTTACTTTACACGTTGGTTTAGGTACATTTAGTTCTGTTGAGGTTGAAGACCTTTCTAAGCACAAAATGGACTCAGAAGAAATGAGTATTAGTCAAGAAACTGCAGATATAGTTAATGCTGGTCTAGAGCGTAAAAAGCGTGTTTGTGCTGTAGGTACTACTGCTATGCGAGCTTTAGAAAGTTCTGTTTCATCAAACTTCCGCTTAAATCCATATACTGGATGGACAAATAAGTTTATTTTTCCTCCTTATGATTTCAGTATAGCAAATGCGATGATTACGAATTTCCACACTCCGAAATCTACTTTAATGATGATGGCTGCAGCTTTTGCTGGTCACGATTTCCTTAAAGAAGCTTATGCGGAAGCAATTAAAGAAAAATATAACTTCTACTCTTATGGTGATGCAATGTTAATCATCTAATAACTGTTTAAGATATCAGAAAAATCCCGACCTAAAATCGGGATTTTTTTATTCCTAATTTTTAAATAATATCCTAATCCTATCATCATTATAGCGGGGTATTTTGAATATTTCACAAATAATTAAAGTTAGTACAGTGTATTTGTAAGTCTTTGGTTTTCAAATGTGGAAATAAAAAATTACCTTAGTCTCTTCTATTTAAGACTAACCGGATATTTGAATGAAAAAAACTACTCTTTTCTTCATTTTATGCTTCACCTTTCTTTACGCCTTTTCACAAGGGGATGGAGAACCGCTACCTGTTAGTTGGGGATTGAATATGGAGTCCACACCCAGTATAGTCGAGTTACCTACTATAGATTTAGAAACTATAAATAGAGAAGACAAGGTAAACGATCAAGATAAAAGCATGCCTTGGCGGTATGGTATTGAAATTCCTGTTAGATTAGATATGCAACATAATGGTCTTTGGACTGTATTACCTAATGGAGGTAAAATATGGCAGGCAACGATTCAGTCTTCAGAAGCGGTAAATTTGAGCGTGAATTTCGATAAGTTTTATTTGCCTGCAGGTTCTAGATTGCAACTTTTTAATAATGAACATACCGATATAACTTCAACGTTTACTAGTCATCAAAATCGAGATGATGGCCGGATAGGTACTTGGTTTGTTGAAGGAGATATTCTTTGGATAGAATATTACCAACCCCCAAACGTAGAAGGAGAACCAGAACTTCAATTAAGGAGTGTGATTCACGGATACAGAATGACTGCAATAAATACTATGCTCAATAATTCTAGAGGAATAAATGAGTCTGGCGATTGTAATTACGATGTTAATTGTTCAGTTGGTAATGACTTCGATCAGAAAAAAGATTTATTGAAAAAATCTGTTGCTTTACTAAACCTCGGGAATGGATTGTTATGTTCTTCTGCATTAATCAATAACACCCGAAACGATAAAACACCTTATTTGCTTACTGCTAACCATTGTCTTGATAATAGCGACCCTTCCTTTTGGACTGTGCGTTTTAATTGGGTAAGTCCAAACCCTGTTTGTGGAACAGGAGAAGACAGTAGTGATATACAAACAAACTTTACCATAAGTGGTGCAGAATTAAAAGCCAACAATAGCTTAAGCGATTTTGCTCTTGTGAAATTATACGATGACATTCCAAATTCTTGGGACGTTGCTTTTGCAGGTTGGGATAATTTAGATACCGACCCATTGTTTGAAGTAGGGATACACCATCCTCAAGGAGATATTATGAAAGTGTGTAGAGACGATTCTGGGGCTCAAAAAATTGATGCCAACGGAACTAAAGCATGGATAATTGGAGGCGGGTCTCAAGGATCTGGAAATGGTTGGGAAATAGGAACTACGGAAAGCGGCTCTTCAGGTTCACCATTATTTAATGAGAACGGTAAAATTATAGGTCAGCTATACGCTGGGGAATCGGCTTGTTTAGGATTAGAAACAAATAACGGCTACGATTTATATGGTAGATTTGGTGTGTCTTGGAATTCCGGTACAACTCCTGAAACTAGATTGGTTGATTGGTTAGACCCAATTGAATCTGGACAAACAAGTATAGAAACTCTGCAAAACAATCTTAATGTGCCTGATTTTGAAGATTTGGGGAAATTATTAATCTACCCAAATCCTGCCAGTACTACGTTAACAGTTTTAAACAATCGCTATCCTAATTTAAGGTATCAGTTGTTTAATGTGATAGGGCAAGAAATAAACTCAGGATCATTATCAAATACGATGAATACAATAATAGTAGATAATATATCGGAAGGTATTTATTTTCTTTACCTTGTAAACCAGGACAACAACGATTCAATGACAAAAAAAATTATAATAAAACACTAACCCCCTCTAATTTCTATATTGTTTAAAAGTCTCTATTCCAAATTGGAAAAGAGGCTTTTTTGTTTGTAGGTTGGTTTCTCTGATAGAGAATTTAAAAGGATGTTGAAAAACTTAAATACTAATACTTAGGTCTATTGCTCTTTAATACAACGAACTGATGCTCCAAATGCACGATAGTCACCAGCGTCTGTAAATACAGAGGTATTGGATAAATACACTTTACTAGATAATTTAGGAAACCCGGTTATTATGGTGCTTGACCAATAATTACCTCTTTCTCCAACTCCAAGTAACGATCCAGATGAAGTATAGCGTTCTCCACCTATTGTAAGTTTAAGTGGGAAATTAAATGCGCCATTGGCATTTGACGAACTCCAACTTGCTACTTCAGTTTGCCATTCATCAACTGTAGGTAGTCGAAATCCATTTGGACACGGATTATTAATACCGTTAAGCCCTTGCCAAAGTGCATCATTTTGAGGATTTCTCCAGTCGTTAAATGACTGACTTGCTATAAATTTATTGTGACCAGGAATATCATTATTACTTCTTACACTTGTAACACTAGAAGTTCTAGTTTGATGCCCATCATCCAATCGCCCCCATTGAAATAAATCACCATAGGAGTTTGAATCTGTTTTGCTATTAGCCACTCTCGAAGCACCAAGATTACGGTCCAACCAACATCTCCCATTAGCACCTTCTACTGTGCCGTAGGTTACTGATGTTCCTTTATAAGTAAAAGTCACAGGGTCGCCACATTGGAAAGTGGTAGCGGAATCACCACAGAGGCTTATCCATTCACTAGCATTCCAAAAGTTTATGCAGTTTTCCTCTAAGTTATAAATCATTAACCCGGCAACAGGATTAGTTATAGCATTTCTCTGAGAGGTTGTCATTCGTGGGGGTAAAAAACCGCTATTGTTAGATGATACATCAAGGGCGGCAGATGAATGAGGATTTGTGGTTCCAATCCCTACTTGTGCATTTGCATTTAGGAATATTAGATTTGAAAAAAGTAATAAAACTATGAGGTTTTTTAATTTCATCACACTTTTTTAAGAATTAATAAAGCTTACTTAATATGTTAAATTGAAGAGTAAATCTATAGATTAAAAACAAAAAAATCTACTTAAAAATCGACTTCTTGAAACCAAAAATTAAAATTAAATTAATTTTAATTTACTTCTTTATTTAACAGTCTCTATTCCAAATTGGAAAAGAGGCTTTTTTGTTTTAAAAAACCTAATTTTGCAACATGATAGAACAGAAGAAAGATATACGAGCCTTATCTAAAGAAGAACTTAGAGATTTCTTTGTTAGCATTGGCGACAAGGCCTTCCGTGGGACGCAGGTTTATGAATGGTTATGGAGTAAAGGGAGTCATAGTTTTGACGATATGACTAATCTTTCAAAAGAATTGCGAGCGCATCTTAACGAGAACTTCGTTATTAATCACATTAAAGTTGATCACTTTCAAAAAAGTAGTGATGGAACTATAAAAAATGCCGTAAAGTTGTTTGATGACTTTGTGGTCGAATCGGTGTTGATTCCAACTAAAAACAGAACTACTGCGTGTGTTTCTTCGCAAGTTGGGTGTAGTTTAGATTGTTCATTTTGTGCAACCGCTAGGTTAAAGCGAATGCGAAATCTAAACCCAGATGAAATTTATGATCAAGTGGTTACTATAGATAGAGAAAGTAGGTTGTATCATAACAAACCGCTTTCCAACATTGTTTTTATGGGAATGGGTGAACCGTTGATGAACTATAAAAACGTACTAGAGTCTATTGAAAAGATCACTAGTGACGAAGGTTTGGGAATGTCGCCTAAACGGATCACCGTTTCAACTTCTGGGGTTCCAAAAATGATTAAGAAACTTGCTGATGATGAAGTGAAATTCAACCTTGCTGTTTCTTTGCATTCTGCAGTTCAAGAAACTAGAGAGCAAATCATGCCATTTGCTAAAAGCTTCACCTTAGAAGACCTTAGAGAATCACTGGAGTATTGGTACAGTAAAACCAATCGTAAAATTACATACGAATACATTGTTTGGAAGGATATAAATGATAAATGGGAAGATATACAGGCGCTTGTGGCTTTCTGCAAATATGTGCCGTGTAAAGTAAATATTATTGAATACAACCCGATTGACGATGGAAATTTCCAACAGGCTTCATCAACCGTTATCGACGGTTATATTGAGGCTTTAGAGCACAACCATATCCCTGTTACGGTAAGACGAAGTAGAGGAAAAGATATTGATGCTGCCTGCGGACAGTTGGCGAACAAACAGTAAATAAAAAGAGCGGCTATAGGCCGCTCTTTTCAATTTATGCTAAAATGTAAATTAGTTCTTTACAATTTTAAATGACTTGCTAGCTCCATCGATAGAAACAGTAGCGATGTAAACACCTGATTGTAATTCAGAAATATTTACAGACTCATTAGTGTTGTTTAATTTTTGAGAAACAACTTGCTGTCCTAACATATTGTATAGAGCAACATTTTCCATAGCGAAGTTTGATGAAAGGTTTAATTGACTGTTTGTAACAAAATAGTTGAAATCATTAAACTCATTGCTTCCTACAGCTAAAACATCTGTAAGGCTTACATCATCAAAATTAATGATAAATTGATCCGTAGAATCGTGATGTCTGAATGCAATATACAGAGTGGTAGCTCCAGCTAGAGATGAAAGATCAAGGCTTCTTGGTACAAACGTTCCTCTTGCCCAAGGATCTTCACCAATGTTTTCAGAAAAACTAACCGTAACTGAAGGGTCAGTATTCATAAAATCTGCCACGGTGTTTCCAGTTGAAACATATACGGTGTAAGTTTCATTATAATAGGAAGTATCTTGCGTACCAACTAAATATCCTAGTATGGGTGATACATTTCCTGTTACATCAATTGCTGGGGAAATCGCATAATTGTCAGGTGTTAACGGAGTGCCATCAAAAGATTGTGATGATAAATAAATTTCATCACCATTTTGATTAACAGTCGGATCAAAAGGAATAAAATAATATCCGTCACCGTCCTCATCTAATAGGGTCCAATCAGAAATATCTTTATCCTGGAAATCATCAAAGAAATAATTAGATTGTGCTGTCATAGCAAAGCAAGAAACTATTGCTGCTAATAAAGTAATTTTTTTCATGTTGTAAAGTGTTAAGGGATTAATTGTTTGCTTCCAAAAATATGAATTAGACGTGATTGTAAATATGTTTCCCAAAAGTCTAACAGATTTATTGATATTTTTAGAGAAGTGTAATAGCAATATCTAAGTTTAGCATTTTTTTTGATTTTCCGGCAAGCGCATAGTTGTTTATGCTTTTCTTCGCGAAAAAAAAGTAATGAATAAGCGTTTCTTTTTATGCTAAAATGTAAATTAGTTCTTTACAATTTTAAATGACTTGCTAGCTCCATCGATAGAAACAGTAGAGATGTAAACACCTGATTGTAATTCAGAAATATTTACAGACTCATTAGTGTTGTTTAATTTTTGAGAAACAACTTGCTGTCCTAACATATTGTATAGAGCAACGCTATTCATTGTAGTGTTAGATGAAAGGTTTAATGCGTTGTTAGCAACTGAATATTGGAATCCTTTAAATTCGTTAGTTCCTACAGCTAAAACACCAGATACCATTACATCGTCAATAGAGATGTAATCCATATCAGTAACATCGTGATGTCTAAAAGCAACGTAGATAGTTTCACCAGTAAATTCAGAAACATCTAAAGTACGAGTGTATTGAGTTCCAGCATCATTTGGATCATCATAAACTTCAGTAAAAGTAACGTTAGAAGCTCCTAGGTCAGTGATATCGCTACTTGTACCAACGTAAACACTGTATTTTTCATTATCCCATGTTGCAGCAGCAGCTGAAACTTTCCAGCTCAATTCAACACTTCCAGAAGCAGTAGATAAATCGATTGCAGGAGAAACGATCCAGTTGTCTGGAGTTAATGGGTTAAAATACCAAGAGCTTGAAATTAAAGAAATAGGAGTAACAGGGTTTCCATCTGTACCTGTAATATAAAAGAAATCTGCCCAATTGTATCCGTCACCATCTTCATCATAAACTTCCCAATCAGAAACATCTTCATCGTCAAAGTTGTCTTCAAAGAAAACAGTTTGAGCATTCATAGCAAAACCTGCAAATAATGCAGCTAAAAAAGTAATTTTTTTCATTGTAAATATTATTTGTTATAAAATTAATTTTACCAAATGTAAAGATTGATTCCATATTTCACGGGGCTTTTAGAGGTTTTAACACCGCGGTTCAAATCCGTATTTTTTTATTATTATTTATGTGAAATTGATTTTCTTCACATATGTTTTTGATGTAAAACTTATTTTTTTATCAATTTAATTGAGGTTTGTGTGAAATGTTAGGAGAATGGGCTTTAAAAAGAAGTGTTAAATATTTGATATATGTTTATTTATTTGAATCATTCACTGCTAAATTCACTTGAAAATCATCACTCATTTTTAACTATCTTTGGGGCTTTATGAAGATAGTCTCGCGCATTAAACTACCGATTGAAAAAGAAATGGAGCTTTTTGAAAAAAAGTTCTCACAATCTATGTCTTCAAAAGTTTCTCTGCTAAATCGAATTACTCACTATGTAGTAAATCGAAAAGGGAAACAAATGAGACCGATGTTTGTATTCCTTATCGCGAAAATGACCGGGCAAGGGAATGTTAATGAACGCACTTATCGTGGAGCTTCTGTTATCGAACTTATACATACAGCAACTTTAGTGCACGACGATGTAGTAGACGATAGTAATCGCCGCCGTGGATTTTTCTCCATAAATGCGCTTTGGAAAAATAAAATTGCCGTACTAGTTGGGGATTATCTCCTTTCCAAAGGTTTGTTGCTTTCTATTGATAACAATGATTTCGATTTACTTAAAATTATCTCTGTCGCTGTTCGTGAAATGAGTGAAGGCGAATTACTTCAAATTGAAAAAGCACGTAAACTCGATATCACTGAAGAAGTTTATTTTGAAATTATCCGACAGAAAACAGCAACTTTAATCGCCGCCTGTTGTGCTATGGGTGCTCGCTCGGTTATGGCTCCAGATGAAGAGGTAGAGAAGATGCGAAAATTTGGGGAACTTATAGGAACCGCGTTTCAGATAAAAGATGATTTATTCGATTACGGAAATGAACATATCGGGAAACCTACAGGGATAGATATTAAGGAACAGAAAATGACACTACCTTTAATATACGCTCTAAATAATGCTTCACCTAGGGATAAGAAATGGCTTATCAATTCGGTAAAAAATCACAATAAAGACAAAAAGCGCGTAAATGAAGTGATCGCTTTCGTGAAAAACAACGGCGGACTTGAATATGCGGTTACTAGAATGAAAGACTATCAGCAAGAGGCGTTGCAGCTTTTAGATTCTTATCCAAACTCTCCTTATAAAGAATCACTAGAATTGATGGTTAATTACGTTATTGATAGAAAGAAATAGTATTCCGTATTCAGTAAACAGTAGCGTAACGATTAACTTTCATATTTTTTTTAAATAAAATCTTTAGTCAAATTAAAGATGATTTTTTAATAATCAAGCTTCAGTCCCGACTAAATCTTTATACTAAGCTCTTTTTTTGTGCTTCTTACAGTATACTATTGCTGAAGTTAGAAAACTTTTTCATTCCTCAGACAACCATTTCTCAAAAACTTGCGTCTATATAAATAGAAGCCCTAATCAGCGAAGCGTATTTTGAAAATTATCCCATTACATAAAAATTATTCAAAGTTAATTGCCAAAGCAGGGAATGGCGATCGCCGAGCTCAAAAAGAGCTGTATGATATGTTTGCCCCTAAAATGTTAGGCGTTTGTAGACAGTATTTAAAAAATATCGAGTTGGCTGAGGAGGTAATGCTTTCAGGTTTTTTTAAAGTCTTTACCCATTTATGTAACTATAATAATGAAGGAAGTTTTGAAGGTTGGATTCGTAGAATTATGGTAAACGAAAGTATTTCTCAACTTCGGAAAGACAAAAAATTACACTTTGTTTCTGAACAGGAAATAGATAATACAACCCAGCATTCAACTTATATCGAAACGGAGTTGGAAACTGATGAAATTCAGAAAATTATAGATAGTCTTCCTGATGGCTATAAAACTGTTTTTGTGCTTTATGCAGTTGAAGGATATAAACACGGGGAAATTGCAGAGTTATTGCAAATAAGTGAAAATACATCTAAGTCGCAGCTTTTTAAAGCTCGAAAAATGCTTCAAGATTTAGTGAAACAACAAAACAACTTAAGTTATGGCGCCTTATAAATTAGAAGATAATATTCGTGAAAAGTTAGAGTCGAGGGAGTTAAAACCTTCTGAAAAGGCTTGGGATAAGCTACAAGCAAAGCTGAATGCAGAACAACCTCAAAAGAAAACTGTATTGTGGTATTATGTTGCGGCAAGTGTTATTGGGATCCTAATTTTAAGTTCAGTTTTCTATACTAATACAATTGAAGTTAAAGATGAAATTGTAACAGAAAGTTTAGATGAAAAATCAATTGATAACGATTTAAAAATCATTCCGGATAGTGAAGATGCTCAAAAATATGTTTCGACACAATATAATTCTGATGTAAACAAACCTGAAGAAAATAAGGATAAAGAAAAGTCGCAATCAAATTCAAATTTAATGACGTCAAGCCCAGAATCACCTCTGTCAACGGGTACTAAAAAATCTGAAATTGATAAGAAAATTGATAAAACTAAAGTTCTTGCAAATACTGAAAAGGAGAATTCGTTTGAAGAAGAGCTTATTAACGCCAAGGTAGATGAGGTAATTGCATCTGTAAAGGAATTACAGCAGAACAATAACGAGGTAAGTATAACTGAAGTTGAAGATCTGCTAAATAAAGCGCGCCGTGAAATTCAAACTCAAAAAATTCTCAATGCTCCTGAAGTAGATGCTACCGCCTTGCTACAGGAAGTGGAATGGGAACTAGAAAAGAGTTTCCGCGATAAAGTATTCGACGCTCTAGGCGAAGGTTTTATAAAAATTAGAACCGCAGTTATTGAAAGAAACGATTGAGCAAATGACACCTCGAGCGCAGTCGAGAGGTTCTTGAAATTTCTAAAATTTTAATCAAATTTCATTATTAAATAGATAAAACTACCCCAACCATCGTCTACCAACCAAAGACTACCGACTAAAAAATATCATTCATCATTAATCAAAAATTGAACAATTATGAAATCATTAATCACAATTTCAACAGCCCTAACTATGTTTTTTCTTGCCAGTAATTATTCACAGGCACAGGAAAAACAAGTGGACTCACTAAGTGTCGTCGAAAAATTCTCTCGTGTTAAAAAAGAGATAGTTCAACAGGAAAAGAATGCCCTAAAAATTGAAGTCGAAAATATTAATAAACGTCTTGAAACAGGAAGCATCAATCAAGCTGAGGCCGAAATCTTAAAAAATGCCGCCGCTAAAAAACACGCATTAAATATAGAAAATCGACTGTCTATTGTTGATAATAAAATGGAATTATACAAGCGTAACGGGGAATCAGGAGAAAATGAAGATAAAGCCTACGTGGCTATCAGTTTTGGTAATGAAGATGCTAATAACACTCGGGTTTTTGGGGTTTCGGTTAAAAGTAAAGAAAAGAAAGTGGTTTATGACAGACGCACAACTTCAGATGGTTATATAGCGGTTGGACTAAATAATGTTGTTACTTCAGGAGAATCCTTGGAGGATTCAGATTTTAAAGTTGCTGGTAGTCGATTTACCGAATTAGGGTGGACTTGGAAAACTCGTGTTTTCGATAATTCTAATTGGTTGCGAGTTAGGTATGGTCTAGCATTTCAGTTTAACGGACTTAAACCAACCGATAACAGAATTTTTGTAGATACAGGGGAGCAAACGGAACTTCAAACCTATCCGCTAAATTTAAAAAAGTCAAAATTTAGAATGGACAACTTAGTAATTCCGATTCATTTTGAATTTGGACCTTCAAAAAAGATTGAACACGACGATTATTTTCGATATGTAACCCGTGATCAATTCAAATTTGGGATTGGAGGTTATGGAGGAATTAATTTAGGCGCTCGTCAAAAACTTAAATTTGAAGAAGATGGTGAAAATCAGAAACAAAAATTGAAAGCTAATTACAACACTAATAATTTTATTTATGGATTAAGTGCTTATATAGGTTGGGGAGCCACTTCAATTTATGCTAAATACGACCTTAATACCATCTTTAAAAATAACGCTGTGGATCAACACAATGTTTCATTGGGCCTAAGGCTTGATTTGGAGTAGCCAAAATCTCTTTTTTATTCGTTTGTTTATTAACCTGCAAGGTGTTTCCCGTTTTTGCGGGGCTCCTTGTAGGTTCTTTTTATTTTAACTGAAATAGTAAAGGCTTAGGTTTTTCATTCTTAATATCCCTATTTTTACAAATCCAAAATTCTTAACAACAAACTATTAATTCACCATAAATTGATAAGTAGAACTACTATAGATAATGTTTTTGAAGCTGCTCGAGTAGAGGAGGTGATTGGCGATTTTGTACAATTGAAAAAATCTGGTAGCAACTACAAGGGGCTTAGTCCGTTTACAGATGAGCGTTCACCAAGTTTTATGGTTAGTCCTGTTAAGCAAATATGGAAAGATTTTAGTAGTGGAAAAGGTGGAAACGTGGTGTCGTTTTTAATGGAACACGAACACTTTACCTATCCTGAGGCAATAAAATTTCTAGCTAAGAAATATGGAATTGAAATAGAAGAAACCGAGCAATCTAGCGAAGAGAAAGAACAAGCTAACGAACGTGAAAGTCTTTATTTAGTTAGTGAATTTGCTAAAAATTATTTTCATAACACCTTATTAAAAACCGAAGAAGGAAAAGCCATCGGACTTTCATACTTTAAAGAAAGAGGTTTTACCGATGAAACGATTAAGAAATTTGAATTGGGTTACTCACCAGATTCCTGGGAAGCATTCACCAGTCACGCAATTAAAAAAGGATATAAACTTGAATTCCTCGAGAAAACAGGTTTGTCCATTGTAAAAGGTGAAAAACAATTCGATCGCTTTAAGGGAAGAGTGATGTTCCCGATTTTAAGCATGAGCGGGCGTACTCTTGGTTTTGGAGGGCGTATTTTAACTTCAGATAAAAAAGCAGCAAAATATCTCAACTCTCCTGAAAGTGACATTTACCATAAGAGCAAGGTTCTTTATGGGATTTTCAATGCAAAACAAAGCATATCAAAAGAAGATAATTGCTACTTAGTAGAAGGATATACCGATGTAATTCAGTTTCATCAAACAGGTATCCACAACGTAGTTTCTTCCTCTGGAACTGCTTTAACGCCAGAGCAAATTAGACTAATTAATAGGCTTACCAAAAATATCACGGTTCTATTTGATGGTGATGCAGCTGGACTTCGCGCGTCTTTACGAGGGATAGATTTGATTTTGGAGCAAGGAATGAATGTGAAAATCTGTACTTTTCCAGAAGGGGAAGATCCAGATAGCTTTTCACGGAAAAATTCTTTGGAAGACTTAAGCCTGTACCTGGAAGAAAACTCTAAGGACTTTATCACTTTTAAAGCTTCATTATTAGCAAAAGAAGCTAAAAACGACCCGATTAAAAAATCTGAAACCATACACGATATGGTTAACAGCATTGCTAAAATTCCAGATGTAATAAAACGCGAAATTTATATTAAGGAGTGTTCGCGTATTATGGATATTTCGGAAGAGGTGCTGTTTAATACCTTAGCCCAATTACTTCGAAAAGATAATAAGGATTCTTCAAAAAAAGCTGAAGTAAAACAGGAAGCATTTCAAGTAGTTTCCTCTGAAAAAAAAGCCAAGAAAATAGATGTTCAATTTGAATTGGAGCAAAAAATTATCCAACTTCTTCTACTGTATGGCAATGTTGAAGAAGATTTTGAAGATTTAATACTTGAAGCTGATGAAAAAGGAGAAATTTCTTTAAAACCTGAAATCCATAAAGCTCGAGTGTATGAAAAAATTTATCTTGACTTACAGGATGACGAAATTGAATTCACAAATCCTGAGTTTAAAAAGATATATTATGAAGTAGTAAATCGTTTTAATCAAAACCCTGAAGCCAAAGCAGAAACCTTTATTAACGATTTAGAACCAGAACTTGCAACAGCTGTAACGCATGTATTGATGGAAGAAGAACGCTATGAGCTTCACAATTGGGAGCGTATGGAGATCTATGTAAAAGGAAAAGATAAAACCATTGCCCAAATTGTAAGTGAGACCATCTTAAATTTACGACGTCATTTAGTTTCTCAAAAAATAAATGACTTATCGGAAATGATGAGAGATAATGATAACCCTGAAAAAGAGTCAAGTTTACAGGAAATCGTAGATTACCTAACCCTTAAAAAAGTGCTTTCAAATAAACTGAATAGGGTAGTATAAGCACATTCAATTTATCGATTTCATTTCCGAATACAACTCAAGTTTTAGAATCAATAAATTGATATAATGTAGTTAAATATATAGTGTCTTCCGATTATTTCTAAGAATATCGAATACTATATTAAAAATAACTTTAGAGCAACTCTTTTGGAATTTCACAAACTGGAATCGGAACCATTTTATGTTTGTTGGCACGATTTAATCGCGTGTATATTTCGAATACAGTTTTTTCTCTTCCGTTAAAATCGGCACTAGATTTTCCTGCTTCTGTCATTTTCATTGCCCATTCCAATTCATCATAGCTTGCACCAAGTTGGTCTTCGTCGGATCTGCTATCGCCAAATAAACCATCGGTAGGAGCGGCTTTCATTATAGAATCTGGAATATTTAAAGCCTCGCCAAGCTTGTAAACTTCGCTTTTCATCAAATCTGCAATGGGGCTTAAATCTACACCACCATCACCATATTTAGTGTAAAATCCTACACCAAAATCTTCAATTTTATTTCCCGTGCCAGCAACTAAATAACGATGTAAGCCTGCAAAATAGTAAAGTGTAGTCATTCTTAACCTCGCTCTAGTGTTTGCTAGGGAAAGATCGAGGAAACTATCGTCTTCAGTTTGGGGAACTTCTTTTTTGAATTCTTCAAATACTGAAGTAAGATTTACCTCGGTATTACTAACATTTGAATAATTATCTTTTAGAAACTGAATGTGCTCTCTACCACGACTCACTTGATTTGGAGCCTGATGAATAGGTAATTCTACACAAAGTGTCGGCAAACCTGTTTTTGCACATAAAGTTGAAACAACAGCAGAATCAATTCCGCCGCTTATACCTAATACAAAACCATCAGTTTTTGAATTTACGGCATAGTCTTTTAGCCAACTTACGATATATTCGATTACTTTCTCGGTTTGCATTTTTTCGATATTTATAAAATTTATATTGATTTAAGGTCTATTTATTTCCTAAGCAGTGGTGTACCTATATAAAACTTTTAAACCCTAAACTTTTAAACTCATTCAACAATAAGGTACCTTTGCACGTCAAAAAGTTGATAAAGATAAAATTAATTAAAATCAATGGCGTTAACCAATAGAAACATTTTTAATTCTATGCGATATATTTTTCTACTTCTTTTTGGAGTTCTTTTGTTTTCGTGTAATAGCGATAGTAAGTTAGAAAAGGAAATTCAACAAATCCCGATGGATGTACAAATTGTGCGTTTTGACAAGGAGTTTGCCGATGCCTCGCCTGCCGATTTACCAGTATTAAAGCAGCGTTTTCCGGAGTTTTTCCCAGTGCAATATCACGATAGCATTTGGGTGCAAAAATTAACAGATACACTTCAAAATCAATTGGAAGATGAGGTTTTTAAGGTTTTTCCAGAAGTTCAACTTATAGAAGACGATATCATTCCGCTATTTCAGCATATAAAATATTATTTCCCACAGTTTTTGACTCCTTTGGTGGTTACAGTAACTTCTGATGTAGACTACAGAAATAAAGTTATTCTTGCCGATAGTATGTTGGTTCTTGCACTAGACAATTATTTAGGTAGCGAGCACGAGTTTTATGGAGGGATTGATAAATATATCAAAAAGGAAATGAAGCCTTCACAGCTCATTCAAGATGTAGCTGAAGTTTTTTCAAGAGAATATATTAAGCCACCTACTAATGCTACATTCCTAGGACAAATTATTTACTATGGAAAAATGCAGTATCTAAAAGATGTATGGCTTCCAAAAACTTCAGATGCTGATAAAATGGGATATTCTGAAGAAGAAATACAATGGTCTGAGGAAAATGAACTCTATATGTGGCGTTATTTTGTAGAAAATGAATTGCTCTATAGTACCGATCAAAGACTAGGTGCACGATTTATTAATCCGGCTCCTTTTTCTAAGTTTTATTTAGAAATAGATAATGACTCTCCAGGAATGTTAGGAAGATATATCGGCTGGCAAATAGTGCGCGCATATATGGATAATAATGATACAACTGTTCAGCAATTAATGATTACTGGTGCTGACGAAATATTTAATAATTCAAAATACAAACCAAAGAAATAATGGCTGTAAAACACAAATCTGAAATAAGACTAAACGTTGGTTTAGACGAAAATAAAATCCCTGAAACTATACATTGGACAGCCGAAGACGGCGGAGTTACAAACGAAGAATCGAAAGCTGTAATGCTGTCGGTTTGGGATCATAAAAACAAAGAGTCTTTGCGTATCGACCTATGGACAAAAGAGATGCCAATGGATGAGATGAAAATTTTCTTCCATCAAACGTTAACTGCGATGGCTGATACTTTTCAACGTGCTACAAACGATGACAAAATGAGCGATACAATGCGTGACTTCTGCGATTATTTTGCAGAAAAATTAGAGCTTAAGAAAACAAAATAAGATTTAGTTTATAAAGCAAACCTTACTTTGTTTTTGCAGGGTATATGGTTTGCTTTATAAAATCTTTTGGGAATTCTTCGTCTCCTTCAAAACCTAATTCAATATCTCTACCATCGTGAGGTACGTGACTGGTTTTAAATAGGTAGTCCCATAAACTTAAACTAATTCCAAAATTTACTCCGTATTGGTGATTTTCAGGCAGTTCTTTTGCGTGATGCCAAATGTGCATTTTTGGATTGTTGAAAATATATTTTAACACACCATAATCCCAGCCTAGGTTTGCGTGGTTTAAATGCCCAATAGTAAGGGCAGAAAAATGTACAATTGCTACAGATTGTACATCAAACCCACCTATTACTGCTAGAGGAATATACAGTAAAGACTTATACACTATTGGTTCCATCCAATGATATCGCAGATGTCCTGCAAATCCCATTTCTTTTATTGAATGGTGTACTTTATGAAAGTTCCAAAGGAATGGAGAGTAATGAAGTAAACGATGCGTATTCCACTGTACAAAATCTGTAATTAAAAAGAATACAAGTAGGTCGAGTCCGAATGGGAGTGCATTTAAATCTAGAAGCTGAAAATCTGAAATCTTTAACCCTATTAAACTCAGTAAATCATTAAAAAGCTCAGCGGTTGCATTTGAAAGAAAAATAAGAACAATCAGATTTAATAAGAAAAAGTTGAAGAACATATAGAATGTATCCATCCAAAAATCTTTTCTGAAGATTTTCTGGTCTTTTCTCCAAGGGAAAAGTAGCTCTAATGCCCAAACTATTAGGGAGACAAGGATAAGTCCGTAGAAGTAGTTTTCCCAATGAAAATGAGTGATTTCCTTCCACAAGTAGTTAAAGTATCCGTAGTAAGAATTCTTGAATATTTCTATGTATTTTTCCATTGTTTATATACGAAAGCTGACAGTTTTCTAAAGCGAAAAAGGTTTAAAATTGGCTTATTCTATTATAAAATCTAAATTTTCGTTTATTGGTTTTCTTTGTCTGTGTACAAGTTTGAAATTTTCAATATCATTGAAAAAATCAATTACCTCTGTTCTTTTTAAAGCTGTTGGTTTTGGGGAAATTATTGAATTATATGAGCTGAATTTATAATTTTCAAAATTATCAATAATTCTGTGGTTTTCAGGATTTAAATGGATGTATAATATTAGCTGCTTTAAATATTTTTCTTCAGAAATTCTTATTCTTTTAAATGGTCGTTGAAATAAACTCCCAACTCTTTCATATTTTTTATTGAATGCTTTTGAATATGCATTGAACATATTTGAAAAAGCTTGAGAGGGTTTTTCTGCGTTTTCTTTAATTTGAATTAGTAAATGAAAATGGTTTTTGAGAAGGCAATAGCAATAGATATCTGCAATAGGAAGAATGTATTTTCTAACTAATTTTAGAAAATAATAATAGTTTTCATCTTCTTTAAAAATATCTTGTTTATTATTCCCACGATTGAAGATGTGATAGAAATATGTTTCTTCTAAAAAATCCATATTTTACGTGTTGAAACCTGTCAGGTCTAGATTGTGAAATACAATTTAGTGTTGAACTTACTAAATTAAGTAATTATATCGGGTTCTGTATTGGATGTAAACTCAACATGTTTTGCATGTTTGAACCTGACAGGTTTTCGAAACCTGTCAGGTTTGGTGTGTGAATTAAAATTTTTTATTGAGTTTGCTAAATTTAGTTATTATATCAGGTTTTGTTTTGGCTGCAAATTCAAAATATTTTGAATGTTTAGACCTGTCAGGTTTTTGAAACCTGACAGGTCTGGATTGTGAAATACATATTTTGTTGAACTCACTAAACTAAGTAATTATATTGGTTCCTGTATTGGATGCAAAATCAAAATGTTTTACGTGTTTAAACCTAACAGGTCTCGAATAGGTATCGCAATTCAACTTACAACTGCTTAATCAATTCAGTAAATAATGTTATCATATCTGGTTCTGCTTTGTTGGCAGCAGCAATAATATCAGGAATGTTGACTGGTTTTAGATTGTCTGGATCACATTCGTCTGTTAAGACTGAAATTGCCGAAACTGGAAGTTGTAAATGGTTTGCAACAATTATTTCTGGCACAGTACTCATTCCAACGGCATCTGCGCCAATAATTTTTAAATAGCGATATTCTGCTCTAGTTTCAAGTTGCGGGCCTACAACGCTTGCGTAAACACCCTTGTGAAGCGTTATGTTGTTGTTTGTAGCAACTTGTTCAATGATTTTATTCATTTCTGCATCATAAGGGGCGCTCATATCTACAAAACGTTCGCCCATTTTTTCTACACCTCTAAAGGCTAGGGGAGAATCACCTTGTAAATTAATATGATCGTCTATGAGCATTATCTCTCCTTTTTTGAAGTTGAGGTTAATTGCTCCTGCTGCATTGCTTACCAAAAGGCGCTTAATTCCTAAAAGATGCATAACTCTTACAGGGAATGTTACATCGCGAAGTGTATAGCCTTCATAAACATGAAATCTACCTTGCATTACCACGATTTTTTTCCCTTCTAGTGTGCCGTAAATTAATTTTCCTTTGTGAAACTCTACAGTCGCAGTAGGGAAGTTAGGAATGTGATTGTAGCTAACTTCGGCAATTATATCAACTTTCTCAACTATTTTCCCGAGACCAGTACCTAGTATAATTCCTATTTCTGGTTTTTCAAATCCGCGATTTTGAAGGTATTCTGCCGCTTCTTTTATAAATTTTGGTACGCTCATATCGTTACTTTTTATTGTCTGTTTAAATAAAATTACTATCTAAATGAGGTGGTACAAATTGATGAAAAGCTTCTACATCTTTTATATCCTCATAGTAATCAATATCATTTTTCTCATCTAATAAGGTGTACTTAAATTGTCTTAAATCGTTTAAAGTAGATTTCAAAACACTATCAGTACCCCAAACTTTATTTTCAAAAACTTTGGTGTTGAGTTGTTTCATTCCCAATAGATAATAGCCGCCATCAGAGGCAGGGCCAATAACATAGGGTGATGTTTGCAGTGATACAAAAGCTGTTTCTAAATCTTGGGTATCCATGTCAAACATATCGCTTCCAATAATAATTACGCTTTCATAACCCATTGCAAATACATCTGAAAAAGCATTTTTCATCCGCTCCCCTAAATCATTTCCAGATTGCAGTTTTTTTCTGAAAACATCTGGATTCCACAAATCGTTACGATGAATGTTTTCTGAATAAAAAACGAATTTATCTACATTTAAGTTTTCAGTAATTTCAGCAGTGTGCTTTAAAAGAAACTTATAGATTTCCAAAGCATTTTCATCGCCAATTGTTTTAGCTAAGCGTGTTTTTACCTTTCCCAATTCTGGGTTACGGGTAAAAATAATCAAAGCGTTTTTGGAAGTAGGGAAGTGGAAATCGGCAGCCATACTATTGGCATCGTCTGAAGTATTTGGGTTTATTATCGCCATTTGTCAGTAGTCAAAATAGTTTTCTATCAGCTTAGTTCTGCTTTTTTATTTTCTTAAACTGAAGAGAAATAATAAGCAAACTTATGATAATTCCAAAGCCAGCCGCAAGGTTTTGTTCCGAAGCAAAACTTTTCCAATTCACCATTCCTAAATTGATGCCTAATAGAATAAAAGCTCCAATTAGTAATAAAACGTTTTTATTTGATTTCATTTTTATTCAATTATAATATAAATCCTGTGATGTTTATGATTTAGTAAACAGGATTGCCAGCTTTTAAATAATGACTCCAACGTCTAGAAAATGTGTGGATGTTTTCGGTTTCATTCCCTTTAGAATCAAGAACCGAATAGCCTTTATTTTTCCATTCAAAGATTCCGCCATAAAGGTTTTTTACATTTGAAAAGCCTACTTTTTTTAATTTTTCACCAATTCTTTCAGAACGTATTCCAACCGAACAATAAACAACTATCTGTGTATCTCTATCTAAATTTTGAAGAAGCTTATCTTCCGAAGAAAACATATCAAAACCGATGTTTTTTGCTGAAGTTATGTGACTTACACTAAATTCATTTGCTTCTCGTGTATCTAGAACAACTACTGAATTTTCTTTTAATAAATTCTGTAGTTCCTCAACAGAAATATAGGGGATACTACCTGAGTTGTTTTGTTGCAATAGAATATCTAAATTTTTTTGAGTTTGACCGCTTGCAACACTAAATCCGAAGAGGAAAAATACGATAATGAAACTTTTCATAAATAGACTAAAACCTGTGCTTAACTGTTTCATCATTTATTCGGTAACTGTACCTTGGCAACTACTTCCTGCACCAGCTGTACATCCATAACAATGCTGAGAAATTACAATGTTTCTGTTGTTAAGAATTTCCTCATTGTATTCAGAGATGTGTTGGATTTTACTAGCTACCTTCAATTCTAACATTTGGTTGAAATCACAGTCGTATAAAAATCCGTCCCAACTTATAGAAATGGTATTCCTACACATTACGTTTTTAACAGCAGCGGGATTGTATGCATCTACTAAGGAATACATATAATCTTCATAGTTATCCGAAGCTATTAAGTAGTCAAGGAACCTTGAAATGGGCAAGTTTGTAATCGCAAATAGGTTATGAAACTGGATATTAAAATCTTCAAGTAGTGCTTTTTTAAAATCTTTTTCCATGCTAGCTTGATTGCTAGGAAGAAACGCTCCACTGGGATTATAAACTAAATCTAAACGTAATTCGCTATTTGGCATTCCATAGCCCACAGCATTGAGTTCTTGTAGCGCTTTTATAGATTGGTCGAAAACGCCTTCTCCGCGTTGCTTGTCGGTTTTGCCACGCGTCCAATGTGGCATACTGCTTATTATATGAACATTGTGTTTTTTAAAAAATTCAGGTAAATCGTGATACTTTTTATTGGCTCGGATAATAGTAAGATTACTTCTTACTATAAAATCTTTAATACCTACTTTACTAGCTTCTTCTACAAACCAGCGAAAATTGGGATTCATTTCTGGCGCCCCACCGGTGAGGTCTAAGGTATGTGCTCCCGTGTTTTTTATTACATCCAAACACTGCTTCATAGTTTCCCGCGTCATTATCTCCTTTCTGTCTGGCCCTGCGTCTACATGACAATGTTCGCAAACCTGATTACACATATAACCAACATTGATTTGTAGAATTTCTAAACCTTTTGGTCGTAGCGGAAATTGATTTGTTTCGTTTATTTTTTCAGAAAAAGTAGGAAGGTCTCCGTTAGCAAAAATACCATTGGAGAGTTTTTCGAGTTGTTTATTCGCTACAGCAAGATCACTATTGCGTTTGTGAAGTGATTGTTGTTTTTTCTTTTTCTCTTTCAGCATAGAATGTTTTAATTGAATTCCTATAAAAGAATCAGTAGTCGTTGAAATTTATCCGTCTAACTTATTTACTTTATTCATCATCATTACGCCGTGGACAAGTGTTGCGCCGCTTTTTATTGCTGCGCCAACGTGTACGGCTTCCATCATTTCTTCTTTAGTAACACCTCGTTGAAGGCTGTCTTTAGTATAGGCATCGATGCAGTAAGGGCACTGTTCTGTATGTGCAACTGCTAGCGCTATTAAAGCTTTTTCACGAGCGGTAAGTGCGCCTTCTTCAAAAACTTTTCCGTAGTATTCAAAAAATTTCTCACCAAGCTCTTCACTCCATTCAGTGATTTTACCAAATTTTCTTAAATCCTTAGGGTCGTAATAATTATCTGAAGCCATTTTTATTATAAAATTTATGTATTTGAAGATGGTCGAATCTTCATTTAATGTAAATATAGATAAGTAGTTTTTGAAAACGATAGATGTTAACTAAAGTTTCAAATCTTTTAATCGAAAGAATAAACCACCCCTGTTGTTAGTTCGTATTGGGAATTTGGGATTCCTTCGGCAGGTATTTCATCGTAATTAAAAGTGTAGGTAGTTTTAAAGCTAAAATTTTTGAAGAGATGAACCAATAATGATGTCTGAGAGGAAACTCTATAATCGTCTGTTATACTTTTAAGCATAGGTTGGTAATAGGTGGTGCTAATTACTGTTAGGTAGTCTTGAGGATAAAGACTAAATGAAAAGTAAATAGAACCTCTTATCCCTTCTTTAATTGGATTGAGAATGTCATCTCGTTTTTCGTGTTCATACATCAGTAAAGTTCCTAAATAGAATTTATAGTCTTCTAGCTGTGTAAGTTTGAAACGTGGCCCCGTTCCTACAAGACCGCGAAAGTCGATTTTAGAAACTTTATTGTATTGACCTTGACCAAAAACTTCCCAGGTTATGTTTGGGAAAAGTTTGTAATTATAGCGAAGATGTTGAATACCTCGGTTTTCGAATTTATTACCTTCAATCCTTTGAAATTCTATTTCATTTTTAAGAAGGACTAAATGTCGATTCATTTTGTATTGTACGTGAATGTTATTCTTGATACTCAGCTTGTCATTAACATCACGTTTTAAAGCAAAATCTAAACTAGTTGAACCTGAAAATCCAGATGTGTCTGTAACTCTTCTAAAGGATTCGGCATTTATAACTTGGGCGCTTATATTGAAAGATAATAGGAGGAATAAGGGTAATAAAATATACTTCATAGTCAAGAAAGTAATAGGGTTACGATTATTTGTCTACTTTATTTTCAAGGTGCTTCTTTAATACAATTGCTTGATTGTGTTTTGTGTCTTTAGCACCAAACAAAAGAGTAAGTTTATTTTTTTTACTTTTTTGAAGAAGCTCAGTTACCAAATCTGAATGTTTTTCAAGTTCATCATTGTATTTTTTCGAAAACTCATTAAAGTTTTCTTCCTTATGATTGAACCATTTTCGAAGATCTGAGGATGGAGCAATTTCCTTCATCCATTTGTCAAGTTTTGCTTCTTCTTTACTTACGCCTCTAGGCCATATACGGTCTACCAAAACCCTATAGCCATCATCTTTAGATGCTTCCTCATAAATTCTTTTAATTTGAATTTCCACAAGCTATAAGTTTTTGTATCCCAATATCAAACCTCACTATTATCCTTTACCAACTTATTGTTGGTTAACAACCTAAGTTATTCACCCCAAGAAGCAAGTTCTTCTTTAGACCAAAGGTTAGGGAAAAATTTACGTTGTTGGTATTTTGGATGCAGGTATTTTTTCCACTCCGAACCACCCGTAGCGGCTTTATTTTCACCTTTACTATCTAAATAATGTTGTGCAGTATCTAAATGAACTAATGGCCAAGCTACATTATAAAAATGGTCAAACTGTTTTAGTTTTTCCTTTAGTTCATCAGAAGGGTTGTCCATTTGCATTACTCTTTCTTCAAGAGTTTTCCCTTTAAGTTTCTTGGCTAAGGATTTAAAATCGTCTTCGTATTTTTCTATAAATTGAATAAGAGTTAATGTCTTTTTGCCGGTTTTCCTATTATATCCAGCGTCTTTCCAATATAGATTTTCAAAATAATCGTCTAAAGTCGGGTTTTCAGGTAATCTTTCTTGCCCCTTGCTATTAACCAAATTTTCAAGTTTAGTGCTGTATAGTTCTAGGTAGCGAAAGGAAGCACTTTGGAATCCGCTAGCAGGTGTAAGTGTGGATCTGAAGATGTTATAGTCTTCATAGCTCATTCCTTCTTTCATAATATCGAAAGAGGTAATAAGCATCCTTGTGTATCTTTTTAGTCTATCTAGTTTTGTAATCCAAACTTCTTCTGAAAGATTTTCACCTTCTGAAAGTTGCTTGATTTCGTGTATCATCATTTTTAAAGTAAGCTCTGTTACTTGATGATACATTACAAAAATCTCTTCGTCTTTATAATCAGTTCGAGTTTTTTGCAGCGATAGCAGTGTGTCTACTTGTATATAATCCCAATAATTAATTGGTTTGGCTTGTAGTAATCCTTTTAGGTATGTTTCAGGATTTTCACCTAGATTGGTGTATTTTTCTACAAGGGCTTCAATAAGTTCTTTATTATCCATGATGATTAGATGTGTCTTTTTCTTTTTTTTAAAAATAAAGAATTTTTATAGTATGGTTTGTTAAAAAATGCTTTTTAAAGAAAAGCCCTGTTACAAAAAATTGCAACAGGGCTTTTAAAGTTTATGTGAAGTTAGCGACTAGTAAAAGTTAGCGCGGTTATCTTCAATTTCTGCTTTCTTTTTAAGTGCGTTATAAACTGCATTCTGAGCACCAGGTGCAGCTTGATTGCTCATTTGGTTTGCATAATTTGAATATGATTCCATTTTTGGAGCAGGGTTGAAGGCAGTTACTTTTATTTTGTAAACACCTTTGTTTCCATCTATCAATGCAGTAGTTTCACCAGGTTTAGTACCAAATGCAATTCCTACAGCTTTAGGTTCTCTGCTTGCACCAATTGTTGGAGCAGCCATATTTACACCTGTTGCAGTTTGAACAATTACTCCTTGACTTTTAGCAATTTCGTCTAAAGTAGTACCAGTAATTGACTCACGAATCATTTTCGCTTTTTTCTCGTTGCGTAAAATTGGAATAACTCTAGTAGAAGCATCTGCAGCACTCATTAATCCTTTTTCGTTCTTACGTGTAACTTGAGCGATTACATATCCGTTTGGAACACTAAAACGTTTTGTGTCACCAACCTTAGTGTCTTTTTCAAAAGCCCAGTTGATAATTGGTCTGTTATCTCCGATACCAGGGATATTAGAATCCATTTTACCTAATTTATTTACTGGTTTTACTTCAAGGTTGCTAGCTTTAGCTAATTCGTTAAAGTCACCGTCTTTTGCAGCAAGCTCAAATTTAGAAGCGTCAGAAAATACGTTGTTTATTGTTTTTTCTGAAGGCTCTACAGCTTTTACAACCGTCGCAAGTTTAAGAGCTTTTTTAGCAGCTGATTGCTTTCCAACTTCAACAATGTGGAAACCGAAATCTGTTTCTACTAAACCTACAGTTCCTGTTGGGTTGTTGAAAATAAACTCGTCAAATGGAGGAACCATTCTACCTGGAGTAGAGTTTCCTAAATCACCTCCGTTATCTGCAGATCCATCATCAGAAAATTCTTCAGCAAGTTCAGCAAATTTAGATTTGTCTCTTTTAACAACACTTAAAAGGCTGTCAGCTAATTTTCTAGCTTCTTCTTTAGTTTTAGTGATTGTTTCTGGAGCACGCATTGTACCAACATATCTAATTAAGATGTGCTTAGACTCAGTAGAATCTGGCATTTGCTTAGTGTCTAAAACTTTTGTTAGGTAAAGAGAGTGATCTACTTTGAATGGTCCGTAAACATCACCTTTGTTAAGGTTTATTAAGTTTTCTGCCTCTGATGCAGGAAGATCTTTTTTGAATAACCATTGGTCAAAGAAAGGAATGTCTGAATTTGCATTTACAAATTCTTCGTAATCGTTAGTGTTTCTAAAACCAGGAATAGTATCGTTAGATTTTGTGTCTTGGTTGAACTCAACTTTGTCGTTTAATAAAGCAGTGATTCCAGCCTTAGCTTCTTCAGAATCAGATTCTGAAGGAGTTTCTTCGTAAAATACATATTGGATATCTGCTTGAGCATCTACCTTATAGTCGTTAGCGTGAGCTGACACGTATTTTTTAATCTCATCTTCAGACACTTTAACTTCTTCATCTGCAATTTTAGTGTAAGGCACTAAAACATACTGAAGATTTAAATTGTCGTTTTTATAATGGTATTCTTGCTCACCTTCAGCAATAGTAGCGCGTAATCCGCCCATGATCATATTGTTGTAGGTAGTTTGAACTACACTGTTAGCTATGTTCTCTTCAAATGTTAGCCATTGAGCATACATTTGAGGTGATGAAGCTTTAATGCTGGCAATGTATTCTTGAATTTTAGCGTCTTCAACTTGTCCTGCTTCATTTAAAAATGTAGGGTTGTTTGCTAAAGCAGTTTTTAATGCATTATCAATTTGAGCTTTTTCTGCAGTAATACCTACTTTCTCAATTTGCTCTTCCATGATTACACGGCGTAACTCACGATCCCAAACCATATTCATAGCTTGTGTAGCATTTGCATTAGGTCCCATATTACGTTGGGTTGCCTCTACTTGCTCCATGAAGCTTTGTCTTGGAATTTCGTTACCATTTACCGTTGCAATGGTATCTTGACCTTTAGGTCCTGTACTTCCTTTTGATATAATATCGCTTAAAATAAAGGCGAAAAGCGCCAATGCGATAATAAGGATAAGAAATATCCCTCTTTTTCTAATGCTGTTTAAGATTGCCATTTGATGTTCAAATTTATAGGTGGCGAAAATAGCATTTTCAACTCATTAATAAAAACTAAATTGAAAAAAGTGGTGAATATTTAATTTCTAATCTTCGCCTATGTTTCTAACTTCCACAAGTTCTATCTTGGTGCTAGACACTTCAAGTATAGTGAAAAGGTGATTATCTATCTCTACGGTTTCACCTTTATCGGGAATCTCTTCTGTGAAATTAACTATCAATCCGCCTAATGTTTCGTAGTTTTCACTTTCGGTTAGATTTAAGTCGTAATTTTCATTTATGTAATCTACTTCTAATCGTGCAGAGAATTTGTAGTGGTCTTCTCCGAGTTTTTCCTCAATTAAAGCGATGCTATCGTGTTCATCTTCAATGTCTCCAAAAAGTTCTTCAATAATATCTTCTACTGTAATAATTCCGCTTGTTCCACCATATTCGTCAATTACAACTGCTATACTTTTTCTTTTTTTACTAAGAACGGCAAGCACGTCTTTAATGAGCATAGTTTCAGGAACAAAAATCACAGGCATCAAAACCTTTTTAATGGTCGATGGCTTTTTGAAAAGTTCGAAGGAGTGAACATAGCCCAAAATGTCGTCTATGTTTTCTTTGTAAATTAAAATTTTAGAAAACCCAGTTTCAGTAAAAATTTTAGCTAATTCTTTTGGGGAAGTATCAATATCTACTGCTACAATTTCAGTTCTTGGAATCATAGCTTCTCTAGATTTTACTTCAGAAAAGTCTAGTGCGTTTTGAAAAATTTGAATTTCCGAATCCATTTCTTCTTTAGTTTCGGCTATATCCATTTGCTCAGAAATATAATTTCCTAACTCTAATTTACTAAAGCTTAATTGAACAGTATCTCCTTCAGTTTTAAAAACGAATTTTAGAACTAGGTCTGAAATCCAGATTATAAATTCTGAGATTAATGAAAAAACAACGTAGAAAAAATAGGCGGGAACCGCGAATATTTTCACCAAGTTGTTGGCGTAGATTTGAAAAAACACCTTCGGAAGAAACTCCGCCGTCATTAAAATTACTAAAGTTGATATAACGGTTTGGATTAATAAACCGCTAAATCCAGCCAGCGGAATATACTTCATGAGTAAATCACCCATATAGAAACCATATATAACCAGGGCAATATTGTTTCCTACGAGCATTGTAGCAATAAACTTTGAAGGCCGTTTTGTGATTTTTTTTAAAACTCCAGCTAAAAAGTTGTTTTGCTTTTTTTCAATTTCGATATGGATTTTATTGGAAGAAACGTAGGCTATTTCCATCCCCGAAAAAAATGCGGAGAGAATTAACATTGTAAAAATTATTATAATGCTATAATCCATAGGTTATTCAAAGGTCAGAATTTAAAATTCAATATTCAAAATTACAAGTTTGTAAATTTAAAATGAATTATTTGTCTTGGTTATTCATCTTTTTTCTGAAGTTTCTTTTAAAGAAAAACATTCCAATTGCAACTACAGCGAAAAACAAATATAAATAGGCGCGGCTTCTATCGTCACTCCAATTGTTTACGGTTTCGTATATAAAAAACAATGCAACGGCAAGGTATGCGTATTCAAAAAACAAGTAAGCTTTACTTAACATCTTCAGTTTTATTTTTATCGATTAATTGGACGCCTTCGTTTTTTCGTGAAGAAAAAATTGTGAAGTCTTGATTTCCATCAAATCTTCCTCCATTATTATAGGAACCGTCCTTGAATTTTATTTGGTAGGGTTGGTCTGTAAATACCCATTGATTTTTTTGATCCCAATAAAGCTGTTGAGCTTTAAGTACAACACTATCTGCTGTAACAATTACTACATTCTCACGCAAATCTACTAATCCTGTACCATCATATTGAATAGCGTAATCAGAATTCACCGTACTTTTTTTACCTTCCTTATCCCAAAATCTAACTTCAATTCCATTTGGAAATTCTTTGTAAGGAAATTTTTGGTTTGAAAAATCTAGTAGTTTTTCTGCCAAAAGGTTGGTGATAAGTTTGCCGGAATCTGTGTATTTAAAATTTATTCCTTCACCTTCTGCGATAGGGGCACCATCAGAAAGTGTGAGTTTTTTTACGTTTTTGTAATTGCTTTCACATGCAAAAAGCGTGATGACCATAATTATGGCCATCACGCTTTTAACAATATTTATACTTGTGATCATTCTTATAAGTTAGGAACCCTAACGCTACCGCCAACCCAGCAGTTAAAGGTAACTGTTTTTCCAGCCATTCCTTCGCTAAAGATATCACTTTTTTGTGGAGCACGCCCTCTGTAGCTACTTGCGGCAGCTCTAGCGTTTCCAGCGATAGTTCCATCAACACGTGCAGCTTTATCCATCATATCGGCAGCTAACCAGTACATAGCTCTCTTTTCGAATACAGTAGTTCCACATCCGTTTGCGCTGTCTGCGTACATAGCTCCAATTTTGTAATAAGCAATACCAGCAGATGGCTTAGCTTCTAACATTTTGTTGTAGTAGTTTCTTGCAGTACCATAGCTTCCTTTCTTACGGTAGTTTTCAGCGATACTGTAGTAGATACGTGCTTTCTTAGAGTTGTCTTTTTCAAGATCAGCAGCTTGGTTGAAGTACTCTAATGCTTTAGATGACTTTCCTTCAGCTTCAGCTTGCTTTCCTAATAGGTAAGCAGATGTTGAACTTGGCTCTAATTCGTGAAGACGAACAGCTAACTTGTTTGAAAGTGGGCTATCACAATCTTTTGCATCCAATCTGTTACTTGCAGACTTAATCCAATCGATATCGTTTTTCTTCTCTTCGTAATCTTTTTCGTAAAGTGGAATTAAGTTAGGGCAATCAGCTAACTGACCTAATTTACCATTTACACTTTCTTCTACAGTTGTATAAACACCTAAGTTGTTTTCGTAAACAGCTTTAGCACGCTCTTCTTTGCTAGTAAGCGCTGTTCCGCTTTCAGCTTTGTTTAATAAAACAGTAAGCTTTTCAGCTAGTGAGTTTTTTTGAGAATCAATTTTAGCAGTTACTTGGTCGTAAAGATCAAATATTTCTTGAAGCTCTTTTTCTCCTGAATTGTGTAAATCTACAGCTAAAGAGAAGTAAGTGTACAAGCTCTTTCCGCTAGTAAAATCTTCTGGGTGCTTGTTAAAAGCAGTGTCAAAAGCGTTAAACTGTTCTTTTTTAGTTCCAATGTTGTTGTCGTACTTTAACTGTGCGATAGTAGAAAGAACATCTCCTTCCTTAGTTTTAGCAGGGAAGTTTTCAAGCCTCAATTCCCAAGCTTGAATAAGGTCATTTACTTTACTTTTATCACCTTTTTCATCAATAAAGTATTCAAACATTTTTACACCATATTGGTAAGTAGCGATATGGTAGTTTGGACATTCTTTAATTAATTGCTCGTAATAAGGAAGTGCGGCTTCGTAATTTTTAATTCTAGCCGGCTCGGTAAAGTATGATAAAGTAATTGCACAATCATCAGGAGCTTGAGCAAATGTTTTTGCTGAAGTTGCTAATAAGACAATGGTAAATAGTAAAATGAATTTAGTTTTCATGGAATTGCTGTTATTGTATTAATCGTATAATCTTTTTTCGAACCAACGGTCATTTAGTGAGAAACTCAAATATGTATTAAAAAAGTTTTCTTGAATCAATCCAAAGTCGGTGGTTCCGCGTTTGCCGATTTCAAACCCTAAGTTCATGTTAGAGAATAATCGACCTACAGGTAGTCCTAACCCAAAAGATATGCCAAACTCGTTTATGTCCTGACCGTTTACAGCTAAACCTGTCTGTTCAAAACGTGCTCCAGCTCTGTAAACCACTCTGTCAAAGTAGTTTCCAAATGAATTGTAGTTAGGAATATAATATCCACCTAATTTGAATTTAGATGCATTTTTGTAAGTTACTTGATCTATAGTAAAAGTGCGATTTGAGAAATTGCTAGTTTGTTGGTTGGTGTATTCAACACCAATTCCCCAATATTTAGGCTTGCTTAATCCTGCTCCTAAAGTTAATTGTGAAGGGAAAGTAAAGTCGGTATCGTCTACAGCAACTTCTCTTTCATCAATAGGAATTATCCCAACAGGGGAGATGTTTACAGTTCCTATTCTTCTAAAGTTTTCTGAATTAAAACTTGTACCAGGTGAATAAGTTACAGAACCTGTTAATTCAAGCTTGTCTGTAATCATTTTCTTGTACAGGGCACCAAAATTAAAGCTGAAACCTAATAAGTCTGAGCTATTGTAAACTTGAGTTCCGTATTGTAAATCAGATTTCTGAGTAGTTGCTGTGTTTTCTATCTTTCCGAAATTGTAGTTAGCATCTACTCCTAAGCTAAATTCAGGTGTAACTTGATATGCTAAAGAAAGGAATACTTTATTTAAACCACCACTTCCAGAGTATTCTGTAAGTCCGTCTGGTACTTCCGAATAAAAGTCATATCCAACTGCAGTGTAAGGTAGAAGTCCAAATCCCATTCCAAATTTACCCATAGGAATTCCCATAGCTAAATAATCTAATGATGTAGATGAAGTGTTTTGGCTACCAGTGTCGCTTTTTTGCTTTTGAGCTTTATGGCTCGCGCCTACTGAAAAGTTCACTAAGCGTAGTCCCGCATATCCCGCAGGATTCTGTAAGTTTATATGAATGCTATCTGTGAAGACACCGATTCCCCCCATTGATCTGTTTTCGGCAGTTCCGCGAAATTTCAACGATCCTATTCCATAAAAAGAATATGGCGAGGTGGTTCCTTCTTGAGCTAGCATTGTAGAGCCGGCTATTAGCAAAAATAAACCAATTACTATTTTTCTAAACATGAATGTTTGTTATATTCTAAAATATGGTTCAATCCCTCCAATAAAAAATTTGAGTTGGCAAAGATGTCATTTTTTATACTATCTCGCAAAAAATGTGTGTCTCCTCCTGTTAAAATAACTGTTAAATTCTCGTTTTCTTTTTTATACTCAGCTATATAACCCTCAATTTCGAACAAAACAGCATTCACTATACCCGAATGTATAGAGTTAGCAGTGTTGTTTCCTATATATGAATTTGGATGGGCTTTTTCTAATAACGGAAGTTTATCTGTAAACGTATGTAGCGATTTATAGCGCATTGTGATTCCTGGTGAAATTGCGCCGCCTAGATATTCATTTTCTGAATTAATAAAATCATAAGTGATGCAAGTACCAGCGTCGATCACCAATACGTTTGTATTTTTATACTGAAAAGATGCTGCGCTCATTAAGGCTATACGATCTATACCCAAAGTTTGAGGTGTAGCATATCTATTATTGAATGGAACTTTTGTTTGATGATTCAAACTTAAAACATCAAAACTCTCTTCTAATTTAGATAAATGTTCCTTTGAAAGATTAGCGACAGATGATATAATACAATTTTTAATAGAAGGAAATGTTTTTGAAATTTCATCCAAGGTTTTAAGAAAACTATCCTCGTTACTAGTCGTTTTCCACTTAATTGCCTCCAAATCAAACACTCCGAACTTTATTGAAGTGTTTCCTACATCAATTACAAGATTCATAATCATTATTAAGTGCGTAAAAGTACACACATGCTAATTAACTTATTGTTAAGGACATATTAAATAGAGAGAAAAAAAATCAATATTTTTTTCAAATAAAGTTTTGTGAAATCGAAATATGCTTTATATTTGCCGTCTCAAACAATGGTGCCTTAGCTCAGTTGGTAGAGCAACGGACTGAAAATCCGTGTGTCCCTAGTTCGATTCTTGGAGGCACCACTTAAAAACCCGAAACGCAAGTTTCGGGTTTTTTGTTTTATATATAGTAATTCTAATTTTTAATAAACGTACTTATATACATAGTATATAGCTACAAACTCCTCGATAGTAACCAAATTGTCTATTGTAAATAATACATCACTATTGTAACTGGAATTGCCATTGTAAACTTTTCCGTCTCTTATAGTAAGGATGACATCACTTGAGTAATTAGAGTTTTTCTTATATAGCTTCCCATCTTTGATATTCATCAAGATGTCGCTTGAGTAGTTAGAGTTTCCTTTATAGACCTTTCCTTCTTTTACGGTAAATAGAACATCACTTGAGTAATTGGAGTTATTCTTGTACACTTTATTTCCAGAAACTTTACAAAGAATTTCGCTCGAATAATTTGAGTTTTTCTTATAAACTTTTCCATCCTTAAGATTGCAAATAATATCGCTACTGTAATTGGAATTTCCTGAATAAACTTTTGTTTGTGAATTTGATGTACCGACAGAAAGGAGTGTAAAAACGGCAATTATTATATGTTTCATACAGATTTAGGATTTAATCATATCTGCAAAAGATACGATTTTTTTAAATCCTTTTTCTCTAAAATACTCCATTTCTGTTTTGTTTCCCGTAGCTAAAACAAAATCGCCACCCCAAGCGCCTAAGCTTTTCACGGTGCCTGAAAAATCACTAAATAACTTTGATTTAACCGTAGGAAGGTTTATTATTTCTGAAATAATTTGCTCGTGTTTATTCATCAAGCTTTCAAATTCCTCAAGTGAATTGCAGACTAAAAGTGAATTTGTAATCTCCGAAATTCTCTTAAGAGTTTCTTTATTGACAGTCGCTTTCTTAAATCTTGAAATCCCTTGCTTACTGTCTTGTTTCTGATTCAGATAAACAAAAAATATCGAATCGGTGAAACCCCAAGGAAGATGTGCTTTATTTATTTCGGGAATTTCATTGTTTAACCTATATACTATAGGAGTGTCGTTTTGAGCTGCTGCAATATCGTATCCGCTGCCTCCAAAACTATTTTTAAGTAATTGAAATGCATCAACATTGGCCCATTGGGCAATATTGTTTATTAAGGTAGAAGAGGTGCCTAAGCCCCAATTACGAGGAAAATCGAGTGTTGTAGAAACGTGAAGCCCTGTATCTTTTAAAAGAAATTCAGGATTTAAACTTCTAGCCTCAAGTAGAATGTTTGATAAAGTTTTAGAAATGGGGTTATCCGCATTTTTACTTTTTAAGCTTTTTAAGTCGAAAATATCTGAAAACCAAATAGCGCCTTTTTCATCATAGCTTTCCCAATGAAGCCCCTTGATTTCTGAAAATTCAATTTTTAAACTTTGTCCATAAGCTGTTGGAATCGCTAAAGCAGAAGCCCCACTAAGAACGACATATTCTCCTGTGAGTAGTAATTTACCGTTGCTATGAAAGTTATTAATCAATTTTCTATTCTTCTAAAATCCTTAGCTTCTCAATTCATTCAAAAATGCTTCTACCGAACTATGGGAAACGGCATTTTCTTTAAAATACACTAAGGCTTTACTTTTTTCATCCTTAGTAGCCTGCATTTGATTCATAATATTCATCAAGTGCATTTTCATATGTCCTTTTTGAATTCCTGTAGTAACTAATGAACGTACTGCAGCAAAATTTTGCGCTAAGCCAGCAACTGCAATTATCTTCATCAATTCTTTAGCATCTGGTTTTTGTAGGATTTCAAAAGCAAGCTTAGTTAAAGGGTGAAGGGAAGTTAACCCTCCAATAGTTCCAATTGCTAAAGGTAATTCAATCCAAAAAGTGAAAGTATCGCCTTCAATTTTAGCGTGAGTTAAGCTTCCGTAGTAGTTATTTTTTGCAGCATAGGCGTGAACTCCAGCTTCAACAGCACGGAAATCGTTCCCAGTAGCTAAAACCACTGCATCTATCCCATTCATTATTCCCTTATTGTGGGTAACTGCTCGTCTTGTTTCAGTTTTTGCTATTTCAATAGCTCTTACAAACTTTTCAGCAAATTGTTTCCCATCGTGGTGTTTTGTTGTAAGTTCATCTACTTTACAGCTTACTTCAGCTCGAACTAAACATTCAGGAACATAGTTGGAAAGAATACTCATTACAACTTCAGGGAAGGTATTTTCTTTTTGAAATGCTTCAAAACTTTTAGCTTCATTTTCAAAAACCTGAGCCATCTGTTCCAAACAGCTATTGATGAAATTAGCTCCCATTGCATCTAAGGTCTCGAAGGTAGCATGGATGTAAAAATAGCCATCCAGGATATGCGACTTGTCAATTAAAGAAAGTTCTAAAAGTCCACCACCACGAGATTTCATGTTTTTTTCAATGGACTGAATGCTCTCGCGTAGTTTAGGTTTTACTTCTTCAAAAAACGTTTCAAGACTCTTTTCCTTTCCGTAGAAATTCAAATGGATTTGTCCATTTTTTTCTGTTGAAATCACTTCAGCTTTAAAACCTCCACGTTCCAACCAGAATTTTGCAGCATTACTAGCTGCAGCCACAACGGAGCTTTCCTCTATTACCATTGGTAAAGCGTAAAGCTTTTCATTTATTAGAAAATTAGGAGCAATACCAAATGGGAGGTAATAGTTAGAAAGTGTGTTTTCAATAAAGTCGTCGTGAAGTTGCTGTAAAGAAGCATCTTCATTCCAGTAATCTTTCAAAATTTGAATGGAATTCGGATTGTTTTGCAGATAATTTGCTGCTAACCATTCAATTTTTTCGGCTTTGGTTTTTTTAGAAAATCCAGAAACGGGCTGATTCATTTACTTAAATATGAGTTCGCTGCAAAGATAGTATTTCGACTTAGTTTCTTAGGAATCATTTAAAAAAGAAAAGGTATTTAGAACAAACTTGTCATTCTAAATACCTTAAAAATTTACAAAAGGTCACGATTATAGTTTACCTGATGGAATTTTACTCTTATTTTACTTGTGTTCCTTTAGTGGGCATACTCCTAATTTTGAACTTTTTGCGCTTTGGTCTCAATTTTCCAAAAGACCCAATATTAATTTTTCCGCGTTTGGTTTTTTTGTCTCCTTTCCCCATAACTCTAAGTTTTATTTATATTAAAATTTACTGATGTAACTTTTTACTAATTTCAACAAGTTACTATATTAACTTCATAAATCACAGTAAATCAATATTTAATAGCATTTAATCCTTAAGTATGGATTGAATAAAACTGGCTATTCCTAAAGTTTTATTCTTTGAAAGCATTTTTATGAATGCACTACCAATTATAGCACCCTGAGTTTTTGAAGTTGCCTGTTTAAAAGTAGTAGCATCCTTGATTCCGAATCCTACAATTAGAGGATTTTTTAGTTGCATTGAAGCCACACGATTGAAGTAATTTTCTTGATTCTCATCAAATCCATCCGAATTACCCGTAACACTTGAGCTGCTCACTAAGTAGATAAATCCATTGGAAGCTGTATCGATTTGCCTAATGCGATCATCAGAAGTTTGGGGTGTGACTAAAAATACATTTATCAAATTGTACTTTTTAAAAATTTCGTGGTAATGCTCTTTGTATTCCGACAGGGGAAGGTCGGGAAGAATGAGGCCGTCGATGCCTACTTCTGCACATTTTTTACAAAAATCTTCAACTCCGTATTGCAGAATAGGATTAAAATACCCCATAATTATTAGTGGAATTGAAACAGTTTTTCGCACATCTTTCAGTTGCTGAAAAAGAGTTTCGGAAGTCATTCCATTCTTTAAAGCTAGTTGTGAGCTTTCTTGAATAGTGGGGCCGTCTGCCAAAGGATCGCTAAAAGGCAAACCGATTTCAACCATATCGACACCGTTTTTCTCCAATTGCTGAAGAATTTCAACAGTTTCATCCAATTTTGGATAACCAGCAGTGAAATAGATTGATAGTAGTTTTCCTACCTTGCCGGCATGCTGGTTTTTTTCTGAAAGTTTATTTTGAATTCTATTCATAGCTAAAAATTAAACCAAAATAGGTCTAGATTTATTTAGAGATTGAAATATTTTATAAAAGTGTCAAGGTCCTTATCACCTCGTCCACTTAAATTCACAACAACTACATCATCTTTTTTGAATTTTCTCGTTTCAAAAATTGCAAGAGCGTGACTGCTTTCTATTGCGGGAATAATGCCTTCTAGTTTGCACAATTCAAGACCTGCTTTCATCGCTTTATCATCGGTAATTGAGATGAATTCTCCTCGACCCGAAGTAAATAAATTGGCGTGCATCGGGCCGACGCCAGGATAATCTAAACCAGCAGAAATGGAGTAGGGTTCTGTTATTTGTCCGTCCGCAGTTTGCATCAATAGCGTTTTACTACCGTGAATAATTCCCACTTTTCCTAATGCTGAAGTTGCAGCACTTTCACCACTATCAACGCCTTTTCCAGCGGCTTCTACAGCAATAAGTCCTACGTCTAAATTGTCTAAATAATGATAAAATGCTCCTGCAGCGTTACTTCCACCGCCAACGCAAGCCACAACAAAGTCTGGGTTTTCGCGATTTTCTTTTTCACGGAGCTGTGTTTTTATTTCTTTAGAAATTACACTTTGAAATCTCGCGACCATATCTGGATATGGATGTGGCCCTACTACACTTCCTATAATATAGTGTGTATCAACAGGGTTGTTAATCCAATCGCGAATGGCTTCGTTGGTAGCATCTTTTAATGTTTTACTTCCACTTGTTGCTGGAACCACTTTTGCGCCAAGCATTTTCATTCTAGCAACGTTTGGGGCTTGACGTTTTATGTCGACTTCTCCCATGAAAATAATACATTCTAACCCCATTAAAGCGCAAACGGTAGCTGTTGCAACTCCGTGCTGACCCGCACCTGTTTCAGCGATTATACGAGTTTTACCTAGTCGCTTTGCCATTAAAATCTGCCCGATGGTGTTGTTTACTTTATGAGCTCCTGTATGACAAAGATCTTCGCGTTTTAAATAAATTTTGGTGTTGTATTTTTCTGAAAGACGTTTTGCAAAATAGAGTGGAGTAGGGCGTCCTACATATTCTTTTAGTAATTGGCGAAATTCTTTTTGAAAAGATTCCTCGCCCATAACTTTTAAATAATTCTGCCTAAGCTCTTCCACATTTGGGTAAAGCATTTCTGGAATATATGCACCGCCAAAATTGCCATAATACCCTTTTTCGTTTACGTTATAATTCATTTTTGAACCTTTTTAAATCTTCAATATTTTTCAAGCCTGGCTTAGTTTCAAATCTGCTGTTTACATCTATTGCGTAAATTGGGAGGTCGGTTTGTAGAAACTCTTTTAGCGATTCGATTTCATCTAAACCAATGCCACCACTTAAAATGAAAGATTTTTTTAACGTATAGTCTTTCAAAATCTCCCAATTGAAAGTGTAGCCGTTTCCTCCTTTTTCCTTTCCTTTTGTGTCGAAAAGAAATTTATCTACAATGTTTTCATAACTCGATAATTCACTAAAGTCGAATTTGTCATCAAGACTAAAAGCTTTCCAAACAAGTGTGTCCGAAAACTCAAGATTAGATTGCAAATCCCGTACATACGCGTTGCTTTCGTTACCGTGAAGTTGTATTATATCTAAAGCATGTTTTTTAGTCAATTCAATAACTTTTGAAATCTTTTCATTTACAAAAACACCAACTTTCTTAACGCCTGCAGGCAACTGTGGGACTTCTTCCGCATTGAAATATCGCGGACTTTTATCATAAAAGATGAAGCCCAAATAATCTGGCTGAAGTTTTGCTACTTCAGTGATGTTGTGTTTCATTCCGCAGATTTTCAGCTTAACATTCATAGGTGTATTTTAATATACTTTGCAGGTTTTGAAACCTACAAGGAGCTTATAAAAAGTTTAGCAGTTTCTCCAGGATTTTCGGTTTTCATAAAATTTTCACCTATTAAAAATCCTTGATATCCATAAGTTTTTAGTTCTGAAATGGTTTTAATATCGCTAATTCCGCTTTCAGAAACTTTTACAAAATCATCGGGTATATGCTCTGATAATTTTTTACTCGTTTCTATATTTACTTTAAAGTTTTTTAGATTTCTGTTGTTTACGCCAATCATATCTACATTGGGTAATAATGATTTTTCGAGTTCTTCTAAATTGTGAACTTCCAACAAAACTTCGAGATTTAAAGATTTTGCTAGATGGGAATACTGCTTCAACTCTTCAGAAGAAAGACAAGCAGCAATCAATAATATTGCATCTGCTCCGTAAGCTTTTGATTCGTAAATTTGATAAGGATCAATTATAAATTCTTTTCTTAAAATTGGAATTGAAGTATGCTTTTCAGCAACCAATAAATCATCTAACGAACCTCCAAAAAAGTTAGAATCCGTTAGCACTGAAATTCCTTTAGCTCCAGCTTCTTCATAACCCGTAACCACTTCGTGGATTAAAACTTTATCATTAATAACCGATTTGCTAGGGGAGCGACGCTTGTGTTCGGCAATAATTCCCGTAGTTGAAATCTGTAAAATCTCAGCTAAAGACTTCGTTTCTTTTTTAAACAATGGAAATCTCTCCAACAAACGAGTTGGAATTGCGTCCTTCTTGGCAGCAACTTCTTTTAGCTTGTAAGCTGTTATTTTATCTAAGATTGTCATTTTATTTATGATTAAGTTTTCCGTTTGAGTTCAGTTTTGGGTTATTTGAAAAATTTTTAATCGCTTTTAAGCAGGTGTTTATTTAAGGTTTTCATTTAGAAAGTTCCTGTAATTTTCTTAATGAATTCAAAGCTTTTCCAGATTGCAGTGATTCTTTGGCTTTTTCAAAACCTTGTAGAATTGTACAATTCTCAACAACTGAAATTGCCATTCCTGCATTTGCACAAACTACATTGTTTTGAGCTTCGGTACCTTTGCCGTTTAAAATATTCTGAAAGATTTCTGCCGATTCTTTTACTGTTTTGCCTCCATAGATTTCTGATTCCTGAATTTTATTCACTCCAAAATTTTCAGCATTTATGAAACCTTCAGAATTTTTTGAAATTATCTTAGTGGGTCCTGTTAACGAAATTTCATCGTAACCATCAATTGCGTGTAAAACAGCATAATTCTTTTCACTTTTTTGATAGAGATAACCATAGATTCTTGCCATTTCTAAATCGAAAACTCCAACTAATTGATTTTTCGGATTCACAGGATTTACCATTGGTCCGAGCATATTAAAGAAAGTTTTTACGCCTAACTCTCTTCGTATGGGAGCAACATTTTTCATTGCAGGATGAAATAATGGAGCGTGTAAAACGCAAATTCCCGCTTTGTCTAAACAGCGCTTTAAGCTTTCTTCATTATTTGTGAAATTAATTCCAAGAGCTTCCATTACATTACTACTTCCGCTAACCGAGGATACTCCATAATTCCCGTGTTTTGTGACTTTTACTCCAGCCCCAGCAGTAACAAACGACGCTAAGGTTGAAATGTTAAACGTGTTTTTTCCGTCGCCCCCGGTGCCGCATAAATCTATAGTGTTGTAATCGCTAAAATCTATCGACAAACAAAGATCTAGCAATGCATCACGAAACCCTTCTAACTCTTCAAGGCATACATTTCGCATCATATAAACCGTTAAGAAAGCAGCTATCTGACTGTGATTGTATTTGCCTTCTGAAATATTTACTAAGACAGCTCTAGCCTCTTCTTTTTCAAGATGCTCGTGATTAATCAATCTGTTTAGAATTTGTTTCATATTAGCTTTCGATCCAATTTTTTATAATCTGTTTTCCCATTGGGGTAAGTACGCTTTCAGGGTGAAACTGAACTCCACAAACATCATATACTTTATGACGTAGCGACATTATTTGTCCGTTTTCATCCAAAGAAGTAACCTCTAAAACTCCAGGAAAGCCTTCTTTTGAAACAACCCAACTGTGATATCGTCCTATTTCAAATTCTTTTTCCAATCCTTTAAAAAGGGGTTCGTCGGCTTTTACAATGGTAGCAGTGGTGGCAACTCCATGAAAAACTTTGCTTAAGTTTTCTAATGTTCCTCCAAACACTTCGCCAATTGCTTGTTGCCCCAAACAAACGCCTAGTATTGGTTTTGAAGAGGCGTACTTCTGAATTACTTCCTTCAGCAAACCTGCTTCGTTGGGAATCCCTGGACCCGGTGAAAGCAAAATTTTATCGTAATCCTCAACTTCTTCTAAGTAAAACTTATCGTTGCGTTTAATAGTTACTTCGCAATCTAATTCCTCTAAATAGTGGACTAAATTGTAAACGAAACTGTCGTAATTATCTATTACTAGTATTTTCATTTTAAACTTGATCTATTCATTTAAATTATTTTTATACCAATAGGCTAGAACCAATTTTCAGTTAGATTGATTCTGCTAATTCCAGTGCTTTTGTTAGTGCGCCTAATTTATTATAAACCTCTTGTAGTTCATTTTCTTCATTACTTTCAGAAACAACTCCAGCTCCAGCTTGATAATGTAAGGTGTGGTTTTTACTCACGAAAGAGCGGATAATAATAGCGTGATTAAAGTTACCGTTAAAATCCATAAACCCTATGGCACCTCCGTAAAATTCACGGCTTCTGTTTTCATGTTTTTCTAGCAACTGCAAGGCTTTGTGTTTTGGAGCACCACTTAAAGTTCCTGCAGGAAATGTGTCTGCCACAATCTGCATAGTGGGTGTATTCGTGTTTTTTGTTGCAGTAACTTTACTTACTAAATGTATAACGTGTGAGAAAAACTGAACTTCGCGATAGGTTTCAATTTTTACATTAGAGCCGTGACGACTTAAATCGTTACGCGCTAAATCAACAAGCATAACGTGTTCGCTATTTTCTTTTTTGTCTTCGGAAAGCTTTCTTGCCAATTCAGCATCTTGATCGTCGTTTCCAGTACGTTTAAATGTTCCTGCAATTGGATGGATTTCGGCTGTATTTCCCTTAACAATTAGCTGAGCTTCTGGGGAACTTCCAAAGATTTTGAAGTTCCCATAATCAAAATAGAAAAGATATGGTGATGGATTCACACTGCGTAAAGCTCTATAAACATTAAAATCATCTCCGGTAAATTTTTGCGAAAATCGTTTACTCGGCACGATTTGAAAAACATCTCCGCGTTGGCAATGTTCTTTGCACTTTTGCACTAGTGCTTTAAAATCTTTATCATCGATATTAGTGGTTCGAGCGCCACTTGTTTTAAATGAATATTCTGCAAAACTTTTCGACTTTAATATTTGTTCAATCTCCGCAATGTTATTTTCAGTATTATAAGTGTGCGCAAAAATATAAGCTTCGTTATTGAAATGATTGATGGCTATTATGTTTTGATACACCGCGTAATAAATATCAGGGATACCAAGGTTCTCTTCTTTTTTTGTGAGCTTAATGTCTTCAAAATAACGAACTGCATCAAAAGCCATATACCCAAAAAGTCCATTATTTATAAATTTATAGTCGTTAGATTCTGAAGTAAAAGAAGAAGCAAATTCATCGATTAATGAAGGTAGTGAGGTGTTTTGATTAATCTCAATGCTAGTGTTTTCTCCATCTGGAAAATGCTGAGAAATAGTTTCGTTTTCAACTTTTATTGAAGCAATAGGGTTGAAACATATATACGTAAAACTATTGTCGTTGGCGTGATAGTCACTGCTTTCAAGTAAAAGACTATTCGGGAATTTATCACGTAGACGCAGGTAAATAGACACTGGGGTTAGTGTGTCTGAAAGTAACTTTTTTGAATATGTTTTTAACTTGTATTTCATAAGTCTTCGTTTCAATTCTGTTCAACGACTATTTGTGTTTTATTTATTATAACTTTTTTGGCGGCTTAGTGAGCCAAAGCCAAAAAAAAAAGGCTTGTCGTGAATGACAAGCCTTTTTGTATATAATTTATACCATAGGTGTTTCGCTCACGACGTTTTCCGTAAGTTATTCCACCACCAAGTATTTATTGTAATTGTGTTCATAATTTGAAAGTTTAAAGATAGAAAGATTTTTAGAAAAATTGCATTTCAACTTATTAATATTTGAAATTTTGTTTTGCTTAGTACATATTGCTTAATTTTACCAAAAAATATTTTACTATGGCAGATCTTACACAAGAAGAGTGGGCTGAACAACTCAAAAATGACGATAAAGGAGTGATAATTGACGTTCGAACGGACGCAGAATTTGAAGAAGGTCATATACCTGGAGCAAAACAAATTGATATATATAACGGAGCCGAATTCCTTAAACAAGCTAAAGAATTAGATCCTGAAAAAAACTATTACGTATACTGCCGTTCTGGAGGTAGAAGCGCTCAAGCTTGTATGTTGTTAAACTCTGTTGGAGTAAAAAACGCATATAATCTTAAAGGTGGTATTACAGAGTGGGAAGGCGAAGTTGTTGAATAAAAACATCATTATGAAAAATATTATAACCCTATTCGGACTTACAATGCTATTGCTTTTTACTGCGTGTAAAGACAAAACTGTAGCCCAAGAAGTAAGCGTAATTCCACCACAGGAATTTGAAATGGCTATTTCAAAAAACAAAGTACAATTATTAGACGTTCGTACTTCTGAAGAATTTGAAGCTGGACATATTGAAAATGCTGTGAATATCGATGTTTTACAAGATGATTTTACAAGCAAAATAAAAGACTTAGATCCCCAAGAGCCAGTTTATCTTTATTGCCGAAGCGGAAGAAGAAGCGAAAAAGCCTCAACTATCCTTAAAGGTTTAGGGTTTGAAGAAATTTATGATTTAAAAGGCGGGTTCCTTAACTGGGAAAGTGAAGGACTTGAGGTTGAAAAGTAATTTCTTTCATAATTTTTTTAACTAACTGAATACCTAGGTGTTAAACTGACGCCAAATTGCTATTTAAGCATATATCTTTTTACGAAACCTTCGTATCTTCATTGTATTGATTAAAAATACAGTATATATGGAGAGAGATGAGATGCTAATTTTAAATGAAATAAAAGCTTTAATTAGTAAGAGTTGTAAGTTTGAAAACATGCCAAATGAGAGATTTCAAAATTTCCACAAAGACTTTTTTAAATTTTCATTTGAAGCGGTAAATGTAAAAATAGATTACGAAGCGAAACAGATTTTTACGTCAAACGCTAAGCCTCTTACTACAGATCCAGTTCGACTTTTTGATATGAATACTGCCTTGGCAGATAAGCTTTCATATACCGATTTAGAAGAAACGTTATTAGGCTGTCTTAAAACGGGACATCTGCAAAACCATAGATATGAACTTTTTCTTCAAGAATATGGCAGTACTCCTTTTGATGATTCTGGGTTTTTATGTGCTTAAGCATTGATTTACCTTTCATTAACAATGGTCAATTTCTTTAGCTAAATTCACAATAAAAATTAGATTTATTTCTCTGTTTTACTTTCCGTTTAACTAATTAATTTACATTCTTAAAACCGTTTTTTATCTGTTTAATTTCACTTAAATTTGCAGCCTAAAATTTATTCAATTGGCAAAACAAATTACAGATACAATCTTAATGATTCGCCCAGTAGCGTTTAGGATGAACGAAGAAACGGCGGTTAATAACTTTTTTCAAGAGGACTTAGCACTAAAAAATGCTGAAATTAATGCAAATGCTCAATTCGAATTTGATGCATTTGTAGAGAAATTACGCGCAGTAGGTGTTCAGGTAATTGTGGAAAATGATATTAAAGAAATGGATACTCCGGATTCTATCTTTCCAAACAATTGGATTAGTTTTCACCAAAATGGAGATATAGGTTTGTATCCTATGTTTGCTGAAAATAGACGTCGTGAAAGACGAGAAGAGATTTTGGAGCGTCTAGAAAAAGAAGGATTTGTAATTAATAATGTTTACGATTATACCTCTGCAGAAGATGAAGGTATTTTCCTTGAGGGAACAGGTAATTTATTGCTTGATCGTGTGAATAAAAAAGCATACTGTGCTCTTTCTCCACGTGCTCACGAGGAGTTATTGATTGAGTTTTGTGAAGACTTTGAATATACGCCAGTAATCTTCACAGCAAATCAAACTGTGGATGGTAAACGATTGCCAATATACCATACAAATGTAATGATGTGTCTAGGAGAAGACTTTTGTGTTATCTGCTTAGATACCATCGACGATGCCAAAGAAAAGAAAAACGTACTTCACCATTTAAAAGAAGATGGTAAAAAAGTAATTGCTATTACTGAAGAACAGATGCATCATTTCGCAGGGAATATGCTGCAAGTTCAAGGTAAGGATAAAAAGTACTTAGTAATGAGTACTGCGGCGCATAAAAGCTTGACCAAAGAACAAATTTCAGAAATTGAAAAGCATTGTGAGATTTTAAGTAGCGAACTTACTACCATTGAAACTTGTGGAGGTGGAAGTGCTCGCTGTATGATGGCTGAAGTTTTTCTTCCAAAAGAATAAGCTAAGTTTTCGGCTGAGTTTTACTGATATTGCGAATCATTCCATCAAAAATAAAATAGTGGAACGGAAGCATTGCATACCAATATAACCTTCCCCAAATACCTTTGGGCCTAAAGGTTGCCGTTTGTATAAGCTCATTTTTTTCGTTGATACAAAACTCTAACCAAGCTTCACCAGGTAGTTTCATTTCAGCAAATAGAAGTAATCTTTTGTTTTCTTTATCGGCATAAAGTACACGCCAAAAATCTAAAGCATCTCCCGTGTTAATCCTTTTTGGGTCGGTACGTCCTCGGCGTAAACCTACACCACCAAATAAGCGATCTGCGAAACCGCGTATTTTCCAAAGATAATTTCCGTAATACCATCCATTTTCGCCGCCGATAGCCCAAATATTGTCCAAAACCATTTCAGGGTTTTCTACTTCAACCACTTTTTCATCTTTTAAACACCCGTATTTTGGAACCTGAATATATTGTTTCAAATTTGTGATTCTTCCAGCTACTAACGAATCTTTCCAACTCGATACAACAAGATTCTGTTCAATTTTTTCAAAAGCTTTTTTAATTGCTTCTTCATAAGATATAGGCTGAATGTTCAAAATTTCTTGAAGATTATTGTCTTTAGCAACAACTTCCATCTTCATGCTATCAACTAGGTTTACGGCTAACTTATATGAAGTTGAGGTTACAAAATACAACCAATAAGAAGAGAGTCTTGGAGACATAATGGGAACTGGAATAATCCAAAGTTTTAAACCTCGAATCTTGGAATATTTCATCAGCATTTCTTTGTAAGTTAAAATGTCTGGCCCTCCAATATCAAAAGATTGATTGAAACATTTATCATTATCTAAAACCCCGTATAAAAAGTTAATCACATCGCGAATTGCAATAGGTTGTATTCTTGTTTTTAACCATTTTGGTGCAATCATTACGGGTAACTTTTCGCATAAGTCTCTTATGATTTCAAAAGAAGAGCTGCCGCTTCCAACCACTATTCCTGCACGTAGTACCGTTAAATTATAATTTCCTTTGTAAAGTATTTCTTCTACCTTTTTTCTTGAGGAGAGATGTTTAGATAATTCTTCTTGATTTACAATTCCACTTAAATATATCACCTGCTTAACAGAAGTAGTAGCCATATATTTATTAAAGTTAATTGCCGACCGCGCTTCCATTTCGTCAAAATCTGTAGTGGAGCTACTCATTGAGTGAATTAAGTAATACGCAGCATCAATATCTTTTGGAAAATTGTCTGTGTTTACCTCTTCAGCAAAATCTACTTCAACAACTGATACTTTTTTTGTGGTTTCAGGGTCTAAAGGAAGTCTGTTTTTATCTCGGACGGCGCAAATTACTTCGTGACCGTTTTGTAGAAGTTCGGGGAGTAATCGCATACCAATATATCCATTGGCTCCAGTTAGTAGTATTTTCAAAGGTTCTAGTTTTATTTAAAAGTAATTGAAAATAATTAAAGCTATGCTAATTTGTAGTTAACATATTAGGCATTTATAAGTAATATCCTATCTTTAAGAATTCAACCAAACAAATATCTTTCTATGAAAATTTTAAAAGTAGCCCTTCTTGTTATTGGAGTAGCTCTAATAATTATTGGTCTTTACAATGCATTTGTTCCTCAATCTGTTCTAGAAATAGGTCCTTTAGAAGTTAATGCAAAAGAAGGTTTGTCTAATCAAACTTTAGGGATGATAGGTATAGGTGTATTAGCACTTGTAGGCGGAGCACTATTGAAGAATAGAGGTTAGATTTTAGTTGTATATAGTTTTCAAAGTTGAAATAACTGCAGAACTGATATATTCTACACCAATTGAAATTACAATAAATCCTACTATTCTGGAGATGGCATTAATTCCTGAAGCTCCTAATATTTTACTTATATAGTGCGAGCTTCTTAAAATAAGTAGCGTAGCGATACCAACGGCTATTACTGCGAGGATAACGAATGCCATTTCACTCCATTCTTGGTATTCCTGATTAAAAGTAATTAATAATGAAATTGATCCCGGACCGGCAAGCATTGGTATTGCTAGAGGTGTAAGCGAGAATTTTTCACGCTTGTCTAAATCCTTTTTAACGCGCTTGTTTTTCATTCCCTTGTGTTTTGAAAAACTCCCTGTTAACAAGGCAAATCCAGAGGTGACGATTATCATTCCCCCAGCAATTCGCAAAGCGTTTAAACTTATTCCGAAAAAGTCTAATAAATAGGTTCCTGCAAAAAATGAAATTATTAAAATCACAACCACATTAACGGAAGTTAACAATGCAGTTTGATTGCGTTCTCGATTTGTCTCTTCAGTGGTTAAGCCAACAAATATAGGAACAGTGCCTAAGGGATTTATAACCGAGAAAAGTGCTGCAAATACGTATAAAAAAATGTCCATAGTTTTTTCTGCAAAGGACGCACGGCTTCTCGACTTTGACTTTACCAGAAGTTTAAATAAAGGTTAAGTGATAGGTTTGAAAATTTCAGAAATATCAATTCGGATTTAAGGTTTCAAAAAAGTATCTTTGCCGATTAACTCTAAGGCATTAGCGAAAGAGTTTTCCACTTTATATTCGATGTTATGACACTCCAAGAAACCCTTGAAATTAAAATTAAAGAAGCAGTTAAAAGCATTTATGATGCTGAACTTCCATCGGTAGAATTACAGCCAACACGTAAAGATTTTGAAGGCGATATTACCGCAGTTGTATTTCCTATGCTTCGGGTGGTTAAAGGTAATCCTGTACAAATTGGTGAATCCATCGGTAATTATTTAGTTGAAAATGTTGAAGAAATTGAAAAATTCAACGTTGTTCAAGGATTCTTGAATATAGTTTTAAGTGATTCGTATTATCTGAATTTCTTTAATTCAGTGACCGATTTTTCAACTTACGGAAAAGCGCCGCAAGGAAGTGAAGCTTTGATGGTTGAATATTCTTCACCAAACACAAACAAGCCTTTGCACTTAGGACATGTTAGAAATGTTCTTCTTGGATATTCAGTTTCTGAAATTGAAAAAGCTGCAGGAAAAAAAGTATATAAAACTCAAATTATCAACGACCGTGGGATTCATATTTGTAAAAGTATGCTCGCTTGGGAGAAGTTTGGAAATGGTGAAACTCCAGAATCTACCAATTTAAAAGGCGATAAGTTAGTTGGTAACTACTATGTAAAATTCGATCAAGAATACAAGAAGGAAATTGAAGCTTTAAAAGCTGAAGGTAAAACTGAGGATGAAGCTAAAGCACAAGCCCCACTTATGCTAGAAGCACAAAATATGCTTAGAAAATGGGAAGCAGGTGATAAGGAAACTGTGGACTTGTGGAGTAAGATGAATGGTTGGGTTTACGAAGGTTTTGAGGAAACTTATAAATCTATTGGCGTAGATTTCGATTTTTATTACTACGAAAGTGATACTTATTTATTAGGAAAAGATATTATAGATGAAGGTCTTAAAAAGGGCGTTTTCTTTAAGAAAGATGACGGCTCTGTTTGGTGCGATTTAACCGAAGATGGCCTTGACGAAAAACTTGTTTTAAGAAGTGACGGTACTGCGGTGTATATGACTCAGGATTTAGGAACAGCAGTACAACGTGTAAAAGATCATCAAGATGTTGGTGGGATGATTTACACTGTAGGAAATGAACAAGACTACCATTTTAAGGTATTGTTTTTAATCCTTAAAAAACTTGGTTATAAGTGGGCTGAAAACCTGTTCCACTTAAGTTACGGTATGGTGGATCTTCCATCTGGAAAAATGAAAAGTAGAGAAGGAACCGTTGTTGATGCGGATGATTTAATTGCTCAAATGACAGCCACTGCTCGTGAGATTTCAGAAGAACTAGGAAAAATCGACGAGTTTTCTGATGAAGAAAAAGAAGCGCTATACAGAACTATTGGTTTAGGAGCTTTAAAATATTACATACTTAAAGTTGACCCGAAAAAACGAATTTTATTCAATCCAGAGGAAAGTGTAGATTTCCATGGAAATACAGGTCCTTTTATTCAATATACTTACGCTAGGATTCAGTCTATTTTGCGAAAAGCGGCTTCTACTTCAAAGAGCGTAGACTCTTCCGAAGTGACAATGCATCCAAAAGAAAAAGAGCTGATAAAAATTATTAAGCAATATCCTGAAGCAATTCAGTTGGCAGCACAAAACTATAGCCCTGCACTTATTGCAAACTACACCTACGATTTGGTGAAGGAATTTAATAGTTTTTACCAAAACGTGCCAATTTTAGCAACAGACAATGAAGTTGAAAAAGCTTTCCGTGTAAAGCTTTCTGCAGCAGTTGGGGAAGTTGTAAAAAGTGCGTTTGCGCTATTAGGTATTCAAGTGCCAGAAAGAATGTAATCTTGAATTAATAAAGAGATGCTTCCGTCTATTTAATAGGGGAGGTGTAAAAAAAAGCCGCTTCATTTTGTTGAAGCGGCTTTTTTTATTTTGACTTAATTTCATCTTTATCTAAATGATAAATCTCCATAATTCCTTCTAGAACTTTTTCGAAATCGATATTCAGGTCAATAAGTTTTCCTGTTCCTATATCCATTACCCATCCGTGTACAGACAATCTTCCTTGACGAACAGCAATTTGTACATCGGCTGTTTTAATAACGTTTACACACTGTTCTTGAACATTAAGTTCTACAAGACGTCTGTATTTTTCTTCTTCACAACTTATAGCATTAAGCTCTTCGCGATGTATGCGGTAAACATCTCTAATGTTTCTAAGCCAAGGATTTAATATTCCTAGGTCTTTAGACTCCATAGCAGCTTTTACACCTCCACAACCATAATGACCACAGATAACAATGTTTTTTACTTTTAAAACACTTACAGCGTAATCAATTACGCTCATCGCGCTTAAGTCTAAGTTGGATACCATGTTGGAAATGTTTCGCATAACAAAAACATCTCCAGGTTTAACACCCATAACCTCTTCTGCAGTAACCCTACTATCGCTACAACCTATATAAAGAATATCAGGATTTTGTCCATTAGCTAATTTTTTGAAATAATCTGGATCTACTCCCAGCTTTTTGTTAACCCAATTTTGGTTGTTTTTAAATATTTGCTCAATGTCCATTTATTTCTGATATTATATTTTGGGGTAAAAATAATTTTAAATTGTTTTTACCTAAAAGTAAAGGCGATGTTTTTTTTAAATTTCTAACACTCTCCTAAACGAAACAAATGCTTTTTTCCAATAAGCTTCATTTAATGAGGATATTATAACTCCTGCGCTTGTTGAAGAATGGATGAATTTTATTTCTCCATCTATTGCTTCAACTATTATACCTACGTGGTTAATTGTGTTTCTTCGGCTGGTTTTAAAGAATACTAAATCTCCTTCTTCAACTTCATCTTTAGTAATAGGAATGCCTTTGGTTGCCATATCTCGTGAAATCCTTGGCAAGCTGATATTTTCTCTTTCAAATGCTACACATACCAATCCTGAGCAGTCCATTCCAGCTTCGGTAGTACCTCCAAACTTATAGCGCGTTCCTTCAAAAGTTTTGGCATAGCTTATAATTTTATGCTTAATAGCTTCTAAATTCTCCTTAGCGCTATCTAAGAAAGCTTCCTCTTCTGGTTCCTCAATAGTTAATGCATTACTTTTCTGAACTGTAATATTCTTTATGGGCTTTTTATTCAAGTTAACTTTACTTGTTTCAGTAACCGGGAAGTTAGAAGTATTTCGTGTAGTACCACACGATACTAGAAACAATGTGAAAAATGATAGCAACAGTATTTTTTTCATTTCAAGAATATAGTGGGTTAGCCCCTAAAATTAGTAAAAATTTCTACTTAACCTTTATAGAAGAGGTAATTAGTTTGGCGGTGTTTTCACTAGCACCTCTCCCGCCAAGAGTTTTTTCAAGTTCATAATAGTCCAAAAACATAGCATTTCGTTTTTTTGGCTCTAATATTTTAGTGAGTTCTTCTTTTAAACGTTTGGTATTAAAGTCGGTTTGAATTAATTCTGTAACAACTTCTCTGTCTAGAATTAGGTTTACTAACGAAATGTATTTAAGGTTTATTACACGCTTTGCAATTTCGTAGGAAATTCTTCCACCTTTATAACAAACTACCTGAGGTACTTTAAATAGTGCTGTCTCTAATGTTGCTGTACCAGAAGTTACTAAGGCTGCATTTGCAATACTTAAAAGTTCGTAGGTCTTGTTGGTGATAAAATGAACGTTTTTAGTGGTTAAGAACGATTCATAAAACGATTTTTCCTGACTTGGTGCTCCGGCAATAACAAATTGATACTCTTTAAATTCTTTAGCCACAGAAATCATTATTTCCAGCATCTTGGTGATTTCTTGTTTCCTGCTTCCCGGTAATAGTGCAATTATAGGGCGTTCGTCAAGATTGTTTTCTTTCTTAAAGGCTTGAGGGTCAATTTGTTTTTGATTGTAAATTGCATCAATAAGTGGATGACCTACAAAATGAACTGGGAAATTGTGTTTGTTTTCGTAGAAATCTTTTTCAAAAGGAAGAATAACATACATTTCATCAACATCGCGTTTAATGTCTTTAATTCGTCCTTCTTTCCAAGCCCAAATTTGTGGTGAAATATAATAATGTGTTTTGTAGCCTTTTTGCCTTGCCCATTTTGCTATTCGAAGGTTAAAACCAGGATAGTCAATAAAAATTATAACATCAGGATTAAAATTTTCAATGTCCTGTTTGCAGAATTTTATATTCTTCAGAATAGTTCGCAAATTCATTAACACTTCAGTAAACCCCATAAAAGCAAGGTCGCGATAGTGTTTTACTTCGGTCCCCCCAATAGCCTTCATTAAATCACCACCCCAAAAACGGAAATTCGCATCGGAATCCTCCTTTTGAATGGCTTTCATTAGGTTGGCACCGTGTAAATCTCCTGATGCTTCGCCTGCTATGAGGTAGTATTTCATTGTTTATAGGTTTGGCTGAATCTTCAAACTGTAAAAAGAAAAGTCGATTTTCCAATCACATTAGTTAAGATTCATCAATTTATTACATTCTGAATTAATATATCGAAAAACTGTGTTAGTGTCATTCCTGCTTCACGTACTTGTTTAGGAACTATGCTTTCGGTGGATAGCCCTGGATTGGTATTGGTTTCTATAAAATAAGGTTTCCCTTTTTCTATAATAAACTCACTACGTGCAATACCTTTCATTTTAAGCAATTTGTAAATGCGAACTGCTTCTTTTTTTACTACATCAGTTTCCTCATCTGAAATTCTAGCTGGGGTGATTTCTTGCGATTGGCCAAGATACTTGGCTTCATAGTCGAAAAATTCATTTTCACTTACAATTTCAGTGACTGGGAGCGCAATTATTTCATTTCCATCATTATAAACCCCAACCGAAACTTCAACGCCAACCAAGGCGGTTTCGATGATTATCTCAGTGTCTTCTAAAAATGCCTTTTCAATAGCAGGTAAAATTCCTGACATTTCGTTTACTTTACTAATTCCGAAGCTAGAGCCAGAACGGTTCGGTTTTACGAAACAAGGCAGGCCGGTAATTCTAACAATTTCTTCTACGTTAATATCTGTTCCTTTATTAACGTAATATGAGTTAGCACAAAGCACTCCAAAATTCTTTAAAACAGAAAGACAGTCACGCTTGTTAAAACTAAGGGCGGCTTGATAATAATCTGCACTTGTATGTGGAATTCCTAGTAAGTCCCAATATGCTTGTAAATACCCATCTTCTCCAGGGGTGCCGTGAATGGTGTTAAAAACAGCGTCAGGAACAATTGAAGTTTCTGAACCATTTTCAAAACTGAAATCAGCTTTGTTTACAGGATATTTTGTGCCATTTTCGGCAACATAATACCATCCCGATTCCAAAATATGGATTGGATAAACGTTGTATTTATTTTTATCGAGTGACTCGCAAACCACTCCGCCACTATTAATAGATATTTCAAATTCGCTTGAATATCCGCCCATGGCAACTGCAATATTTTTTTTGCCCATAAAGAAAGATTACTATTCCACTAAAACCATTATCATAAAGGGTGGAAATCTACGTTTACAAAAGTATTAAAAAGTTAGTCTTGTATGTTATGCGAATCAAGTTATATCTATAAAAAGCTATTAAAAATTGATTTTGATTTCATTTCCCAATTAAATTTAATTTTAACCAAAAGATACTACCTTTGATTTTTATATTTTTGTGTCTTAACTAAGAAGCATATGACCTTTTTTCAGTTCTTGTTTACCAAAGCATTTGTCAAGCAGTTACTACTAGCAGTAGTGGTTTTACTAGCTTTGATATTCTTAACTTTATGGTGGTTGAAATTCACCACTAACCATAACGAAACTACCGAAGTTCCAAATCTTGCTAAAATGTCTTTAGATAAGGTTGAGGAAAAGTTAGACGAAATGAGTTTGCGTTACGAAATTTTAGACTCTGCTAATTACAACCCCGATTTTCCGAGGTATTCTGTAATTGAGCAAATACCTAAGCCTGGTAAATTTGTAAAAGAAAACAGGAAATTATACTTAACACTTAATCCATCAGGATATAGAAAAATTGAAGTTCCAGACATTTTAGGAAGAACCCGCCGTCAAGCAGAACCTACACTCTTAGCAATGGGGTTTGAAATTGGTAAGATTAGCTATCGTCCACATATTAGTGATAACGTATTGGAAATGCGTTTTAACGGTGAGAAATTAGAGCCAGGTACTAAAATTCAAAAAACATCTGTGATAGATTTAATAGTCGGAGATCAATCATTAAATAAAATCCAGACTGAAGGCGAAGAATCTTCTGAAGAAAATCAAGATACGCCAATAGAAAACATAGAAGAAAACAATGGCGAATTTTAACGAAGAAGAGATAGAAGAAAATGCAGGTAATGATGATCTTTATGAACATTACCGATTTAAAGCTGATAAAGGACAAAATCCATTAAGGGTAGATAAATACCTGATGAACCTTATTGAAAAGGCGACTCGGAACAAAATACAAAAAGCTGCAACTGCAGGAAACATCTATGTTAACGATGTTCCTGTGAAATCTAATTACAAAGTAAAAGGGGGCGATATAGTTACTGTATTATTTGAACATCCTCCTTACGAGTTTTTATTAGTACCCGAAGATATTCCCATCGATATAGTTTATGAAGATGACGCTGTACTTGTAGTTAACAAAGAAGCAGGAATGGTAGTGCATCCGGGACATGGGAATTATAGCGGAACACTAATAAATGCTCTTACTTATCATTTTGAAAACCTGCCAAACAACAGTAGTAATCGCCCTGGCTTAGTTCACAGAATAGATAAAGACACTAGCGGACTTTTAGTAGTTGCCAAAACTGAAGAAGCCATGACGCATCTAGCAAAGCAGTTTTTTGATAAAACTACAGAGCGAGAATATGTTGCTTTGGTTTGGGGTAATGTTGAAGAAGACGAAGGAACTATAGAGGGAAATATAGGACGTCACCCTAAAAACCGTTTGCAAAATACAGTTTACGAAAATGACGACGAAGAAAAAGGAAAACCAGCTGTTACGCATTATAAAGTATTAGAACGTTTAGGTTATGTTACTTTGGTTTCTTGTAGATTAGAAACTGGACGTACACACCAAATAAGAGTGCATATGAAGTACATTGGGCACACACTTTTTAATGATGAACGTTACGGCGGTGAGAAAATATTGAAGGGCACTACATTTTCTAAATACAAGCAATTTGTAGATAACTGTTTTAAAATTCTACCACGTCAAGCCTTACACGCACGAACACTAGGATTTGTACACCCAGTTACTGAAGAATTTATGCGTTTTGAGACTCCTATTCCTGAAGACATGGATTTGTGTCTAGAGAAATGGCGCAGCTATTCTAAGAACGTTATAGAGTAGTTTTGAAACATTAAATTATTTATACAAATAGAAAAAGTCCCTTTTCATTAGCTGAAAAGGGACTTGTTTTTTATAGGTGTATTTTAATTGATTATTTCTTCATCCACTTTGCAGTAGAAGTGCTTTTACCATCAGAGACCTTAACGAAATACAAGCCGTTGTTAAGGTGTTTCAAATTGTATGTTGAGGTTTTTTCTAGGCTTCCTTTTTTAGAGAAAACCAATTTTCCGTCAATGCTGTAAACTTTTACTTCGGCATTCTGAATAGCAGTAGGAATTGTAAAACTTAAAATTCCATCTGAAGGATTAGGAAAAACTGATATTTTTGAAACAGAACTAAAAGTAGAGATTCCAGCAGTGTCATCTAACTTTACTAATCCATCACGAGTATTATTTCCTTTGTAACCATTCCTTTTTATGCTTTCAGGATTGTATGGCACATTTAAATTATAAACACTAACAAAAGTTGAATCTACACCACTCCCAAAAGTCTGTGTGTAACTGTTCGCAGTTAAATCTAGTTGTCCGTCATTGTCAACATCTCCTAGAACAACTCCGTTTAGAAAAGTAAATCCTCTTGGTCTTATTGGGAAGCCATCAACTTCACCACTTCCATCCAGAGAGTAGGCGTGTATGTATCCAATTCCATCTGCATCAGTCATTGTGCTTGGGAAAATAATGTCTAATACACCATCGTTATTTACATCTGCAATAGAAAGTACACCTTCAGTACCTCCATATTTTTCAAATGGGAAATTAGGTAGGTTGCCGCCATTTGGGTCTAAGCCATAGATTACTGGTAATTCTTCTCCAGGAGTACCACTTGAAATTCTATCAGATAAAAATATCTCAAATGTACCATCGTTATCTACATCAAGAACTGTTGCTGGAGAATATGTCCATCCGGTAAGTGCAATTGGCCAACCCGCTTTATAGGATCCGTCGTGCTCCATAACGTAAAATCCTGGTGAGTCTCCGTGGTTACTACCAATTATTTCTAAATCATCATCCCCATCCAGATCAGCTAAAATAGGAGATTGGTATGAGTATTTTACATTTGGATCTACAACAGGGAAACCTGGAAATATCTGACCTTGATTGTCAAAAATGTACATTCCGCCTGAGGAAGCAGAAATTACTACATCAAGATTTCCATCATTGTTTACGTCTCCAATTGAAGGTGTAAAACCAGGAGTAGCTCCAACTTCAACTGGCCAATTTGCGTTAATTGGCGTTCCGTCCATTTTAAGTGCGTGAATTCTTCCTAAAGTGCTACTTACACGTTCACACGTAATAATATCTAGAGTACCATCATCATCAAGATCTGCAACAGCGGGTGCGTTTATCATCCAATTATTATCAAAATTCAATGGCCAGCCAGGAAGATCGTTTCCTTCATTATCTAACAAATAAACTCGACCAGCAAATGGAATACCTCCTGTGTTTACAACAATTTCAACGGTGCCATCATTATCTAAATCTACTACTGTAGGAGGCAGTAAAATGCTGCCGCTTATAGGTTTTTCCCATAAAACCGATCCGTCACCTTTTAGGACATATAATGTGTCCCAAAATCCGTATATTATTTCATCTACCCCGTCATTATCAACATCTGCAAGAGTAACACCTCTTGAGTTTTTAAATGATGGATTAGCAGCTTGGCCAAATCGCCAGAGTAAATCAAATTCTTGAGTTTGTTCAGTGTTGTTATGTTTTTCTGGAAGTAAAACTGTTTCTACCGAAATCGTTCCATCTTCATTTAAAGATGCCTTTTTCCCTTGCTGTTGAGCAATAGATGTTGAAACCAACCCTAAAAATAGTGTTGATAATAGTATTAGTCTTTTTTTCATATGGTGTTCTTTAGTAATTTGATTTTAAAGTTATTGATAAATGTTGGGTTTGCAAAAAAGCATAAAATTAATTAGTGAACTTATCTATATATTTTTCACACACAGCACCTTCCTCGCCCTCCGGGCACATCCCGAAACAAGTTCGGGACAAGCTCTCCCTTTCATGGCGGGGAACTTTTTTTTCACTTGCGTACTTTAATATTAATATCATGCACAAAACGTTCCTTCCCCTTCTAAATATTTTTAATAAAATGTTCTAAGTTTTTTCCAGGGGAAGGTGTCTTTTGGCGTTTTGCCAAAAGACGGAAGGGGTAAGGGCTCGATGGTTTTTAGGTTTTACACGTTATTTTATTATTTTTAATATACTGAAAAAGAGGGTTATGAGGAATAAAAAGATACATGATAAACCTGAGTTGAGAAATTTTAGGCGTAGGTTGCGTAGTAATGCTACTCCTGCAGAAGCTTTTTTGTGGAAGCATCTACAAAGAAGTCAGCTAGAAGGTAGAAAATTTAGAAGACAACATAGCATTCATAATTATATTGTTGATTTTTATTGTGCTTCGGAAGGATTGATTATTGAACTCGATGGCCAGGTACATATGAACCCCAAAGCTGAAGAATATGATAGAAAACGTGACGCTTTTTTAGAAAACATGGGATTTATTGTACTTCGATATGAGAATAAGATGGTGTTTGATTTTTTGCCATCAGTTTTAAAGGATATTCGGGATCATTTTAAAGAAAACAGGAAGTAAACCCACCCCGCCCTCCGGGCACCCCTCCCTTTCAGGGCGGGGAACTTTTTTCTTACTTGCGTACTTTAATAATATCATTTACAAAACGTTCCTTCCCCTTCTAAATATTTTTAATGAAATCTTCTAAGCTTCTTCCAGGGGAAGGTGTCTTTTGGTGTTTTGCCAAAAGGCGGAAGGGGTGGAGTATGGATCGTTTTTGTGTTTTAATTGGAACCCACCCCGCCCTTCGGGCACCCCTCCCTTTCAGGGTGGGAACCTTTTTTCTTACTGGCGTACTTTAAAATTAATATCATACACAAAACGTTCCTTCCCCTTCTAAATATTTTTAATGAAATCTTCTAAGCTTCTCCCAGGGGAAGGTGTCTTTTCGTGTTTTGCCAAAAGGCGGAAGGGGTGGAGACTAGATTGTTTTTGCATTTTAATTGTAAATCCACCCCGCCGTTCGGGCAGCTCTCCCTTTCAGGGTGGGAAACCTTTTTTTTCACTTGCGTACTTTAATAGTATCATTTACAAAACGTTCCTTCCCCTTCTAAATATTTTTAATGAAATCTTCTAAGCTTCTTCCAGGGGAAGGTGTCTTTTGGCGTTTTGCCAAAAGACGGAAGGGGTTTTATTTTCAACTTGCTCATTCCTAATAAAAAGTTAAATTTTAATGATTGCAACTCTTTTCAAAGGGATTTCCGCAGTTAAAATGGTTAATCTACTATATTTACAAGCTGAAAATTTTGTGTGATAACAAGATCATTTTCAATTCATATTTAATCAATAATTACATTCACTAATGAAAAAATTTATTCTTTCTTTATTTATCGCAATCTTCGTTTTGCCGGTACAAGCAAATGAAGGCATGTGGTTCTTAATGCACATTGAACGGTTGAATTACCGTGATATGCAAAAAATGGGGCTTCAACTTACACCTGAAGAAATATACAGTATAAACAACTCTAGCATAAAAGATGCTATTGTTCAATTTAACCGTGGTTGTACTGCTGAAATAATTTCTGATAAAGGTCTTGTGTTGACTAACCACCACTGTGGGTATAGCCAGATTGCTGAGCTATCTACTGCTGAAAACGATTATTTAACAAATGGATATTGGGCAGCAAACCACAAAGAGGAATTAAAGCCTAAGAGTCTTTCTGTTCGTTTCTTTGTAAGAATGGACGATGTTTCTAAACGTATTTTAAGTAAGGTTAACGATAAAATGACCGAACTTGAACGCGAAGCAGCAATCAATAAAGAAATAGCACTAATCGAACAAGAGAATAACGAAGGTGGAAAATATACTGTTTCTGTTAAATCATTTTATGAAGGAAATGAATTTTACTACTTCGTTTACCAAGATTATAACGATGTTCGTTTAGTTGGAACACCTCCTGCTAGTATAGGAAAGTTTGGTGGAGACACCGATAACTGGGAATGGCCAAGACACACAGGTGACTTCTCTCTTTTTAGAGTTTATGCGGATAAAGATGGTAACCCAGCAGAATATTCTGAAGATAATGTTCCTTTAAAACCAAAACATCACTTAACTACAAGTATTAAAGGATTTGAAGAAAACGATTTTGCTATGATTCTTGGATACCCAGGTCGTACAAACCGTTGGATGCCTGCAGGTGGAATTGAGCAAAACGTAGAATATGCTTACCCTGCTTGGGTTGAGGCTTCAAAAACATCTATGGATGTAATGAAGGACTATATGGACCGCGACCAGCAAGTAAAATTAGACTATGCATCTAGCTATGCGTCTATTGCTAACTATTGGAAAAACCGTCAAGGGATGATTGATGCTTTAAAACATCACAAAACTGCGGAAACTAAGCGTGAAACTGAAGCGAAATTTCAGAAATGGGCTTCTAAAAAAGCTAATAAAAAATATGCTAATGTAATTCCAACTATAAATGATTACTACGCAAAAACAAATGAAGCAAGTAGTCATAACAATTACTTAGGCTTATTGTTGAGAACAAGAATGGCTACACTTCCATATCGTTTAGGAACTGCTATTGAATATTACATCGAGCAAAATGATGCAAAAAGAGCAGAATTAAAGCCAAAATTGGAAGCAGAAATCAACAATCTTTACGACGGACTTTACCTTCCATTAGAAAGAGATGTATTGGCTGCTCAGTTTAAACTATACTCTACTAAAGCTACAAACATAGCTCCGATGATAGCTGAGATTGCTACAGAAGCTAATAAAACCGAAGATGGGTGGAAGGAGTATTTAAATAATGCACTACAAAACAGTGTTTTTGAATCTAAAGAAAAGCTACAAGGCTTCATGGCTAATCCAGATGCTGACGTTCTTAAAAATGATCCTTTATACCAACTTTCTGTTGATTTGTTAAAGCGTTACCGTTTCAAGTCGGAAGAAGAAACTCAATTAGGTTACGATTTCGACCGTGCATTTAGATTGATGGTTCAGGGAATGAGAGATCAAAATCCTGATGAGAAATACTACCCAGATGCGAACAGTACTTTGCGTTTAACTTACGGGAAAGTTATTTCATTGCCAGAAGATAAGCGTAACGACGCTAACAAAAACTACTACACTACTTTAAAAGGAACAGTTGCTAAGTATCAGCCTGGTGATGATGAGTTTGATATGCCTAAGGAGCTAATCGATCTTTATGAAAAGAGAGATTTTGGTCAGTATGCAGATAAGGATGGATACCTTCCAGTAAACTTCTTAACTGATAATGATATTACAGGTGGTAACTCTGGTTCTCCTGTTCTTAACGGAAAAGGAGAGTTAATTGGTCTTGCATTTGATGGTAATATTGAGGCAATGGCTGGAGATGTTATTTTTGACGACCAATTACAACGAACTATCAATGTTGATATACGTTATGTGCTATTTATTATAGACAAATTAGCTGGTGCAACTCATCTTATTGATGAAATGACAATAGCTAAATAAGTAAATTTTTAATTTTTACTGAAGCCCACAAGTCTAAGTATAAGACTTGTGGGCTTTTTTATTTCTAATGTTTATTATAAAAAGATTAACCATCAACACTAAAGTTCTTTACTACTTTTACCGCAAATAATATGTGAATGAAAAACTTTAAATTTCTGTTGATCTTTCTTACTCTAGCATTATTTACTGCTTGTAAAAACGAGTACGGCGAGTTTTCTAAAAAGCCTGATTACATTACAAAGCCTAGTAAAAAACACAAAGCATATTTTGATGCTTATGATGAAACTATGAAGCAATGGGGTGTTGATTATGAAGAGCTTTATATAACCACTTCTCACGGTATAGCGCATGTGGTGGTAAGCGGAAATAGAAAAGCAACTCCAGTAGTTTTGCTACACGGAATGAATGCTAGTTCTACTATGTGGTATCCCAATGCTAAAGCTTTGGTGAAAGATTATAGAATATTCGCAATCGACCTATTATCTGAGCCAGGAAAATCTTATAAGACAGCCGATTTTAATAATTTAGATGAAATTACTGAGTGGTATCAAGAGGTTTTATGGGCCCTAAAACTAGATTCTTTTCATCTTATTGGCGCTTCAAGAGGAGGTTGGTTTGCTGTTGATTTGGCAACGAAAAGTAAAAGAGATATTAAAAGCCTTGTTTTGTTAAGTCCTGCACAAACATTTATGTGGATTCCGCCTAGTACCGATTTAATTAAAAATATAATCAATGCACTTTCTTCTGATGAAAAGAAGTTAGAAAGAGAGCTTGAAACGATGTCAAGCAACGTAAACGCAATAAATAAGAATTATTTAAAACAATATAGAATTGGAGTGAAAAATGATACTCTTCCTAAGTTTATGATGCAGATGACACCATTTCCAAATAAAAGTTTACAAACTTTAAAGATGCCTACACTTGTATTGATTGGTGATGATGATATAATTAACGGCAAAAAAACTCTTGGTGTTGTAAAAAGAAATATATCAAGCAGTCACGCTGAAGTCGTTCCAAATGCAGGCCACTTTGTATCGGTGGACCAAGCTGAAGTAGTTAATAAGAAAATTTTAAACTTTCTCAATAACGTTGATAAAGCTGAGTAGGAGTTAACCAGAAGTCTTCAGTAAACTTAATTGTTTCTATTTATAGTATTTAGGCGCTTTTTATCTTTTTGAAGATTCGTTATTTCATATTATTTCTTCAAAGAAAATCTAGTTGTTACTGCTTTAATATTAATAGAACTTTTATTCAATTTCAAAATATACAGAAGTATTTGAAGGGCTATCTTTGCGCAAAAGTGAAATAGGAAAATGCACGACAAACCAGTAAAAGAAATGCGTAGAAATTGGGTGTTATTTGCACTCATGATTACTATGATGCTAGCTGCAATGGATAATACTATTGTTGCTACAGCCATTCCTCAAATAGTTGGTGATCTTGGTGGTTTTTCACTTTTTAGCTGGTTGTTTTCAATCTATTTACTTGTTCAAACGGTTACTATTCCCATTTATGGAAAGTTAGCAGATATCTATGGACGTAAACCAATACTCATTTTTGGAATTTTAATATTTCTTCTCGGTTCTGCTGCCTGTGCTGCGGCTTGGAATATGCATTCACTAATTTTTTTTAGAGGGTTACAAGCTGTTGGAGCTGGGGCAATAATGGCTACTGTAAATACCATAGCAGGAGATATTTATACTATTCAAGAACGCGCTAAAATTCAAGGTTGGTTGTCTAGTGTTTGGGGTGTTTCTGCAATAATGGGACCTGCAGTGGGTGGGGCTTTGGCAGATTATGCATCGTGGCGATGGATATTTCTAATAAACCTCCCTATCGGTGCTGGAGCAATAGCATTAATAATCATTTATCTTCACGAGAAAAAACCTAACAACCTCCACAAAATAGATTGGGCAGGTGCCTTGGCGATGTTAGTAACAGGAACGGTTATTATGTTTGGTTTACTACAAGGCGGTCAGTCTTGGCCTTGGTTATCTCTTAATACTTTGGGAATTTTATTACTTGCAGTTTTATTGATATTCATAACAATACGAATAGAACGAAGAGCAGTAGAACCAATTTTACCAGCATGGGTATGGAAAAAGAAAGTTATCCTAAGGGCTAATTTAGCAACTATAGGAATGGGGATTGCTACAATGGGGCCAAGTATGTATTTACCTGTTTTTGCGCAATCAGTTTCCGGGGTAGGTGCTATGGTGGCTGGGTTTATTTTGGCAAGTATGAGTATTACTTGGCCATTGTCTTCATCCTTATCAGGAAAGCTTTATCTGCGCGTAGGATTCAGAAACACTGCACTTTGTGGAATTATAATAGTTATAATAGGTGCTGCAAGTTTCCTGCTAATCCCTTTTCCGGGGCCAGTGTGGAGCTTAGTTGCAATTCAAATGACATTAGGAGCAGGTTTTGGATTAATTACTACCCCACTTTTGGTTGGAGTACAGTCTACTGTGGTATGGGGGCAAAGAGGAGTTGTAACGGGTACTAATATATTCTCGCGTTATTTTGGGCAGAGTATAGGTGCAGCTGTATTTGCGGCTGTCTTTAACGCTACAATATCCGATAAGTTGCAAAACGCCCCAGAGGTTTTACAAGGAAAACTGCCAGGAGTAAATAAAATGGTTGAGGTCTTACAAACTCATACTTCTGTTTCGGAAGTAAGTCTTTATTTAAGAGAATCTTTCTTTTATGCTACTAATAATGTTTATCTAAGTATGGTAGTAGCGGGATTAGTTACTTTAATTATTCTACTGTTAACCCCAGCTAAATTTCCTTCAGTAAAAGAATAAAAACTGATTTTCACTTCTTTTAATTTTAAAACTCACACTTCGTTAATGTTGTGTTAATGACTTATGTCATAGTTTCTTACGTTTATATTGGTTATGTTAGTGTTTATGGGTCTTAATTAGATTCATATTAAAACTACACGAAATTTATAGCTGAATTTTTGTGACTTGAAATAGTATTAACTTAAAAAATATATAATATGAACATAACACTGAAAAAACTAAAAGACATTCGTTCTGAAAATTGTATCACAATTATAGCAACTACGCATAGAACAAAACCAGATTATTTAAATGATGGATTACGTTTAAAAAATCTTATAAAAGAAGCTGAAGATAGGTTAATGGCAGACACTACAAAACGAAATGCTACAGGCTTGATAGAGAAACTAAACAACCTAGCCTCGTCTATCGACCATAGCCAGAATTTAGAAAGCCTGTTGCTGTTTGTAAACGATGATATTGCTGAGTTTACTCGTTTACCGATAAAAGTTGAAGATCGCGTAGTAATAGACGACACCTTTGCTACTCGTGATTTAATTAGGGCTATGCATTTAGAAACTCATTATTATATTTTAGTTTTAAGTCAGGAGAAAACTAGACTTCTTGAAGTGATGAATGACAAAGTTATTCAGGAGGTAGGAAATCCATTCCCTTATGAAAACACCCAGTTCTTCTCAAAAAATAGGGCTGCAGCTGCAATTGCTTCCAAACAAACAAGTTTGATTGCTGAATACTTTAACCAAGCGGATAAATTGGTGAATGAGGTACGAAAAGATAACCCTCTACCAGTTCTAATTTGTGGGCTAGAAGAAAACCATAATGAATACCTAAAGATTGCCGATAATAAGAATAGTATTTTTGAGGTGTATCTTAATAAGAATATGATTAACGAGCCTGCTCATACTATAGTAGAAGAAAGTTGGGAAGTTGTAAAAGAATATATCGTTCAAAAAAATAATGCGAGAAAGGAAGATTTGAAAAAGGCAGTTGGGCAGAATAAATTTTTGAGCGATACGAATGAAATTTGGCGAGCAATTTCTGAAGGGAAAATTCAAACACTATTTATCGAACAAGGTTTGTTTCAACCTGCAGTTATGAAGGATGATGAAATAGTATATGTTTCAGATGAGAAGAGAAACGATAAGGGAGTAATTGACGATATTTATGACGAAATGATTGAAGCCAATATGGACTTTGGCGGGGATGTGGTTTTCCTTCCTAAAGGAGAATTATCAAAGTTTAATGGATTTGGAGCGATAACTCGTTATTAGTCTTTTAGTAGTTATTGTTTATTAGACCCGATTTGCTTTCAATTTAGAAAGTAAATCGGGTTTTTATTTTCATATAAAAGGAGAAATTTATTTACGTAATTGATGTCTTGCAGTCATGAGATAAGTTGAATTTACTGATATAGCTAGGAGTAAAGTAAATTGGGCAATAATTATAAGAAGTTTAATGTCAACTTGCCTATTTTTGCTAAAATTTAAAAGAAAATTTTATGGCTTCAGGAATCTTCGCAATACTTGATGATATAGCAGTTTTACTTGATGATGTGGCAGTAATGAGTAAAGTTGCTGCAAAAAAAACAGCAGGTATATTAGGTGACGACTTAGCTGTTAATGCTGAGAAAGCTTCCGGTTTTGCTTCTTCCAGAGAAATTCCAGTTTTGTGGGCTATTACTAAAGGTTCTTTTATCAATAAGTTGATTATTCTTCCAATTGCATTCTTATTAAGTGCTTTTATACCGATTGCTGTTACAATTATTTTGCTACTCGGAGGGCTATATCTAGCTTATGAAGGAGCAGAAAAAATATATGAATTCATTTTCCCTCAGGCTCATTCCAAAAAAGAGAAAGTAGACGTAGAGATGAGCGAAGCAGAAATACTAGCTTACGAAAATGAGCGTGTGAAATCTGCCATTGTAACCGATTTTATTCTTTCACTAGAAATTGTGATTATTGCATTAGGAACTGTTCTTACGCAGCCACTTGCTACACAGATAATAGTTGTAAGTATTATTGCTTTATTGGCTACTGTAGGTGTTTATGGTATTGTAGCACTTATAGTGCGTATGGATGAAGTAGGGTATAAGCTTATAAAAAGCAGCAGAGAAGGAAAAAGCTTTAAAAAGTCGTTTGGGCTTTTCTTAGTACAGGCATTACCAGTTATAATTAAAAGTTTAAGTGTAATTGGAACTATTGCTTTATTATTGGTTGCTGGAGGAATCTTTGTTCATAATGTAGATTACTTTCACGGTTTCCTACCAACATTACCTTCTTTTGTAGGTGAATTTATTGTTGGCTTAATTATTGGCTTTATTTGCTTACTTGTTGTAATAGGAGCGAAAAAGCTTTGGAAGGTTATCAAAGGAGATAAATAGCACAAATTTTAATTTAGAGTATTCAAACATCTGAAATAAGTTTTTACTTCAGGATTATAACTATGAGATATATTTTCACTTTAATTTTATTAATAGGTTGTGCGATTAATGTCTTTGGTCAAACAATAACCATTAAGGAAGAAGAGTCTAATGAGCCTATTGAACTGGTTACTCTTTCTAATGTTAAATTGAATTTATATACCACTACAAATGCCAAAGGACAGGCTGATATTTCAGCTTTTAAAAACATTGAAAAGATAGAGATTCGAACACTAGGATATAAATCTGTCACTAAAAGCTACGCTGAATTAGAATCTGAAAATTTTGAAATTTATTTAGAAATATCAAATTTCAACTTAGATGAAGTAGTTATATCTGGCTCGCGTTGGCGACAAAGTAGTGATGATGTAGCTTCCAAAATTATTTCTATTTCTGCTAAGGAAGTGGCACTTCAAAACCCTCAAACAGCTGCAGATTTGCTGGGTACTTCAGGAAAGGTTTTTGTGCAAAAGAGTCAGCAGGGAGGAGGAAGCCCTATAATTCGAGGTTTTGCTACTAGTCGTTTACTATATTCTATAGATGGTGTACGAATGAATACCGCAATTTTTCGTTCTGGAAACCTTCAAAATGTTATAAGTTTAGATCCTTTTGCAATTGAAAATACCGAAGTGCTTTTTGGTCCAGGTTCTGTAATTTATGGTAGTGATGCTATTGGTGGGGTAATGAGCTTTCAAACATTAACCCCAAAATTCACCTTCACTGATAAACCTTATATCACAGGGAAAACAAGTGCTAGATATTCTTCAGCAAATAATGAAAAAACGGGACATTTAGATGTAAATCTAGGTTTTAAAAACTGGGCGTTCATTACAAGTTTTACTTCTTGGGATTACGATCATCTTCGTCAAGGGAGACACGGTCCAGACGATTATATAAAAGATTTCTATGTTCAGCGACAAGGAGATTCGGACATTATCATTAAGCAAGATGACGAATTACTCCAAATCCCTTCAGCTTATTCACAAGTTAATTTAATGCAGAAAATTCGCTTTAAACCAAATGACAAATGGGATTTTCAGTATGGATTTCACTATTCAGAAACTTCTCCATATGGCAGATACGACAGGCATAACCGCTTAAAAGATGGAGTGCCAAGATATGCCGAGTGGGATTATGGGCCACAAATATGGATGATGAATACTTTAAATATTAACCATACCGCCAACAACCCAGTTTTTAATCAAATGAGCATACGATTGGCGCATCAATGGTTTGAGGAGAGCAGGCTAAGTAGAAACTTTAATAAAACTTCGCGTAGCAATCAAGAGGAAGAAGTTAGTGCATATTCTGTAAACTTAGATTTTGTGAAAAGTACTAGCGATAATAACACCTTTTTTTATGGTGTGGAATATGTAATAGACGATGTGAATTCTAAAGGGGAAACTAAAGATATTATTACAGATATTACGGAGGCCGCTCCTTCAAGATACCCTGTTTCAACTTGGCAATCGTTAGCAGTTTACTTCACAGATGAATATAAAGCTTCTGAAGATTTTACTTTAAGTGCAGGAGCGCGTTACAATCATATTTTATTGGATTCAGACTTTGATACAAGTTTTTACTCTTTTCCTTTTTCAAAAGCGAGTATTAGCAAAGGTGCACTTACTGGGAGCATAGGAGGTGTTTACAGACCAACAAAAACATTAGTGTTAAGTACAAATTTGGGTACAGCATTTAGAGCTCCAAATGTGGATGATATCGGGAAAGTTTTCGATTCGGAACCAGGAAGTGTTGTTATTCCTAATCCCGACTTAAAACCAGAATATGCTTATAATGCAGATTTAGGTATTGCTAAAGTGTTTGGCGATATTGTAAAACTTGATGTTACAGCATACTATACCTCTCTTAAAAATGCTTTAGTTCGAAGAGATTTTAAACTTAATGGCCGTGATAGTATAATTTATGAAGGAGAACTAAGTCAAGTGCAAGCGATTCAGAATGCTGCAGTTGCACATGTTTATGGAGTTCAGGCTGGAGTAGAATTAAAACTACCAAAAGGGTTTGGATTTTCTACAGATGTAAACTTTCAGAAAGGAGAAGAAGAATTAGATAACGGGAAAACTAGTCCCGCACGTCATTCTTCACCATTTTTTGGAGTATCACGCTTAAATTACAAGAAGAATAAATTGAGAATGGAGTTAAACGTGAACTACCAAGGTAAACGCGATTTTGACGACTTACCTGAAGGAGAAAAAGGAAAAACTGAAATATATGCTTTAGATGAAAATGGCAACCCTTATGCCCCGTCTTGGTATACATTAAATTATAAAGCTCATTACAAGCTATCAAATACATTTGATATAAGTGGAGGGGTTGAAAACATAACAGATCAACGTTACCGCTCTTATAGTTCGGGTATTTCAGGGGCAGGACGAAATTTTATTTTATCGTTAACTGCTCACTTTTAATCGGTAATAATTGCTGTTTCTTTATAAATGAAGAAACATACACGTATTTTATAATATGAATAGAAAAAAACATGCTTCCATATTGCGGTCTACTAGGAAAATTCATCGTTTGATGGGAATTTTTCTTGCAGTGCTGTTTTTGATAATGGCTGTTACGGGGTTGTTATTGGGATGGAAGAAACACAGTTACGGAATAATGCTTCCGAAATCTGAAAAAGGAATCTCCACAAATATTGAAGAATGGATGCCTATAGATAAATTGCATAGCATAGCGACAAAAACTCTTCACGAAAAAGTTGATTCTAACCTATCTTTAGAATTAGACCGGATTGATGCTAGACCAGACAAGGGAATGATGAAGTTCGTTTTTGAAGAAGGTTATCACGAAATACAACTAGATGCCACTACTGGCGAAGTTTTAAGTGTAGACAGAAGAATATCCGACTTAATTGAAGAGATTCACGACGGTTCAATAGTTGACGATTGGTTGAATATAAAAAACGGAGCATTCAAAGTTTTTTATAACACCTTAATGGGACTTTCTTTGTTCTTATTTGTTGTTACCGGAGTTTGGCTTTGGGTTGGTCCAAAACTTATGAAAAGAGCTAAATAGTATTTCTTATAGAACTGAAAAAGGGCCTGTCAAATTAATCGACATTGGCCCTTTTCTTCATCAAACCAACTATTTAAAAAAAAACAAACTAATATTAATTTTTACGAATCGCTAAAAAATTTAGCCTTTGAATTTTAATGTGAATCGTTATCTTATAAACCTCTTCTTTTTGGTATAACATTTATCTTAAAGCTTGAAATGCCTTAAAAATATTATCTGATACAGCACACAAATAGTGTGATTATATCGGAAAGATGGTATATAGTTTATAAAAAGAAATTAAGGGTTTTCTTAATTGAGGAGTATTCCTATCGCATTCATTAAAATTACTAAGTCTAATCATAACGGGGGATTTTTTGATAGAAGAACAAACATATCAATTTATTTATTGATAAACAAGTATTTATTGTCAATAAAAAGTGGATTTAAATATTTGATTTAAAGATTATTAAGTCTTTAATTTTTTCTACAACATAGACTCTGAATTATTTAATTAAAAAATCTAATTTGGTGAAAATTCTTCTCACATCATCTCGATTTACTTTACTGGGGATATAACTTATAATCCACTTTCTTTTAATAGTTTTGCAGCCTTTAAAAAAATAAGACGATTGGACGTGTAACAAATGTTTTTACGATAAAATATTTGCCTTTAATTTAAGTTCAACGTTCTATTAAACACCTATCAGAATATGATTTCAATAGATAATTTAGCAGTTGAGTTTAGTGGTGATACGCTTTTTAGTGATGTGTCATTCGTAGTAAACGAAAACGACAAAATAGCCCTAATGGGTAAGAATGGTGCTGGTAAAAGTACTATGATGAAAATAATAGCTGGGGTTCAAAAACCTACGCGAGGAAATGTACGTGCTCCAAAGGATGCGGTAATTGCATATTTACCTCAGCATTTATTAACGGAAGATAACTGCACTGTTTTTGAAGAAGCATCTAAAGCTTTCACACAAATATTTGAAATGCGTGATGAAATAGATCGCCTTAATAAAGAACTCGAAACTCGTACAGATTACGAAAGTGATGAGTATATGAATATCATTACTAAAGTTGCCGAGCTAGGTGAGAAGTATTATGCCCTTGAAGAGATAAATTATGAAGCTGAGGTTGAAAAAGCACTTCGTGGTTTAGGTTTTAAAAGAAGTGATTTACATCGACAAACTTCAGAGTTTAGTGGTGGATGGCGTATGCGTATTGAACTTGCAAAACTCTTACTTCAAAAGCCAGATTTAATTCTGTTAGATGAGCCAACAAACCACGTTGATATTGAATCGGTTATTTGGTTAGAAGATTTCTTGCTGAATAAAGCAAAAGCGGTAATTGTAATATCTCACGACAAAACGTTTATCGATAATATTACAAACAGAACCATTGAGGTAACAATGGGACGTATTTACGACTATAAGGCCAATTACAGCCACTATTTACAATTACGTGCCGATAGACGTGCTCATCAAATAAAAGCATACGAGGAGCAACAAAAATTTATAGCAGAAACAAAACAGTTTATAGAACGTTTTAAAGGAACTTATTCAAAAACCAATCAAGTAAATTCTCGCGAACGAATGCTTGAAAAGCTTGAAATTATAGAAATTGACGATATCGATAATTCGGCTTTAGCTTTGCGTTTTCCACCTGCACAACGAAGTGGGGATTACCCTGTTATTGTTGAAGGGCTTACAAAAAAATATGGCGACCACGTGGTATTTCAAGATGCTAATATGAGTATTTCTCGAGGTCAGAAAGTAAGTTTTGTTGGAAGAAATGGTGAGGGAAAATCAACAATGATTAAAGCCATAATGGGCGAAATAGATTTTGAGGGGACTTGTGCTTTAGGTCACAACGCCAAGGTTGGTTATTTTGCTCAAAATCAAGCAGCACTTTTAGATAAGGAACTTACTGTTTTTCAAACGGTAGATGAGGTTGCTAAAGGTGAAATTAGAACCCAAATTAAAAATATTCTCGGTCGCTTTATGTTTAGCGGTGATGATATCGATAAAAAAGTAGGCTTGCTTTCCGGAGGTGAAAAAACACGTTTAGCAATGGTAAAATTATTGCTGGAACCCGTAAACGTTTTAATTCTCGATGAGCCTACAAACCACTTAGATTTAAAGTCGAAAGACGTTTTAAAAGAAGCCCTGCTTCAGTTTGATGGTACCTTAATTTTGGTTTCCCACGATCGTGATTTTCTTCAAGGTCTTTCTGAAAAGGTTTTTGAATTTAAAGACAAACGAGTAATCGAGCATTTTGAAAGTATTGACGATTTCCTTGAACGTAATAGAATTCAAAACTTAAAAGAAATCGATTTAAAAGCGTAAATAAATTCGTCTTATATTGTAGTCTGAAACCCGAATGCGGTATAATAGTTGTATTCTTTGTTACACTCAAAAAAATAAATATCATGAAAAAATATATTTTAATATTCGCAGCACTGTTCACTTTTGGATTTGCGAGCGTACAAGCTCAAAATAAGATTTCAAAAAATAAACTTTCTATTTCAGCCGAACAGAATAGTATAGAAGCTTTATTAAACTCTAAAAATTTTGAATTTATAGCAAATACGGCTTATCCTACAGGAGGAACTTCAAAAAACTTAGTTGGGAGTGATTACGCTATTATTTTTTCACCAAAAATGGTAAAGAGTCATTTGCCATTTTATGGACGTGCATATAGCGGTATGAATATGAGTAAGGATAAAGGAATGCGTTTTAGTGGCAAGCCGCAGGATTTTAAAGTAGAAAATAACGACAAAGGATATCACGTGCAAACCAAAGTTGAAGACGATAACGATACTTTCTCAATATCAATTTCAGTGAGTAATTCTGGGTATGCTACGCTTACTATTAGTAGCAACAACAGAGGAACTATAAGCTATTACGGAGAAATTATTTCCGCGAAATAATTAACAACTAATCCTTTACTCTTAAAATTTATGAGTCTATTCAATAAAATACTTGGTAACGCAAGTGAGGTTTCTTCAGAAAAATTAACCGAAAAATACAGCCGACTATTAATAGAAGGAGAAGTTATAGAACTTGGTTTTAAGCTTTTTCGTGATGTCTTTATGTTTACAAATAAACGATTAATTCTAATTGATGTTCAAGGTGTAACTGGAAGCAAAGCTGAATTTAAATGTTTGCCTTATAAACACATATCTCGCTTTTCATTAGAGACAGCTGGAACATTCGACTTGGATGCAGAACTAAAAATTTGGATTTCAAGCGAAGACACGCCAACGGTAAGTAAGAAATTCAATAAGAGTATTGATATCTACGAAGTACAAAAGTATTTAGCCACTAAGGTGTTGTAGTATAGTTTACATTCGCATAATAGTGATATTCTTATACCTTATAAAACTAACTCTTCAAACAATCTCTCTAAGGTAGCATCTAGGTCATTGCTAAATCCATTGTGAGGGCGTGAGGTTTGTAATGATGAACTTCGTTGTGCGGTAAGCCATCGAAATCTGTCGGAAGTTTCCCATTGTGCAACTGGCCCTCCTTGCTTTGCTCCCAAACAAATTTTCTCAAAAGCTTTGAGGTTGTTTTCAATCTCTTCAGCTTCTAGTTCGCAGGAAAAGGCTTTAAGTTTTTCGGTGTCTATATGGTACTTGCAGTTCAAGTATTTTGCACCTTTACTAAAAAGTATAATACCTACATTCAAGAACTCCTCACGTTCAACGCGGGGTACCAAACGTATTACCGCATATTCATATAAGTGTTTTCCTGGCATCTTGAATTTGTTTTACAAAATTGTTTGCATTGTCTCTTCTTAGTACTAAAAACTGATAATATACATTTCTAATTTCCTCCGGATTCATATCAGTGCCTTCCCAGTTTAGCCAATCTAAAGGGATAAGATTTGTGATTTCAAGTAGTTTTTCATCTGGGAAAAGAGAAATCATTTGACTGTTTATTTCTTCAACCTTAGTAGCTTGAGGTAATAAAACATGGTCTTTGATATATGGAAACGGACTCTGTGCAGCTTTTTTCCAATCGCCCCAAGAATGGTGAAAATAAAATGTCGCTCCGTGATCGATAAGCCACAGCTCTTTATGCCAAATAAGCATATTGGTGTTTTTTACCGTACGGTCTATATTGGTGATAAAAGCATCCAGCCAAACTATTTTTGAAGCTAGCTCTTCTTCAACTTCCGTAACTACAGGGTCGAATGTTAAGGCACCTGATAGGAAATGTAAAGCTAAATTTAGCCCTTGACTTCCTTTTAATAAATCTTGAATTTCTTCATCACCTTCACTACGCCCAAAAGCTTCATCTAGGTTTGCAAATACTAACTCAGGTACTCGTAGTCCCATTGTTCTTGCAATTTCGCCACCTAACAATTCTGAGATTAAAGCCTTAACACCATGTCCGGCGCCTCTAAACTTTAAAACGTATTTAAAATCGTCATCGGCTTCTGCCAATGCTGGTAACGAACCACCTTCCCGAAGCGGGGTGATGTAGCGCGTAACGTTAACGGTGCGGAGATCCATTTTGTTCTTAGTCATCGCTTACAAAATTAATGTTATTTGTGAATATGCTAGTGGAATACACAAGTGAAGTTATTAGTGGGTGGTTAAAATTTTACAAAACCTTGAACAGCCAATGATAACAAGTTTCTATATTTTATTATTTGATGAGTACCTTGTTGTTATGTTTGTTGAGATTTAAAAATTTAAATAGCAGATAATTTTAAAGATTTTAATTTGTATTTTGCAATCATCCTAACATTTTAAAAGATAAAGTTATTGAATCTAACCATTGAAAACATTCTGCTTGTTGGCTCAATTCTACTTTTTATAAGTATTATAGCAGGTAAAACTTCGTATAAATTTGGCGTTCCTACCTTGGTGCTTTTCTTGGGAATTGGAATGTTAGCAGGAGAAGATGGAATAGGGATTAGCTTTAACAATCCTCAAATAGCGCAGTTAATAGGAATTATTTCACTGAATTTTATTCTCTTTTCTGGGGGGCTTGATACCGATTGGAAAGCTGTAAAACCCATTATGAAAGAAGGCTTTGCTCTTTCTACAATTGGGGTGTTTTTAACGGCTATTGGTTTAGGAACATTTGTGTATTACGTCACAGACTTTACGATATACGAAAGCTTACTTTTAGGGAGTATAGTTTCCTCTACAGATGCAGCGGCAGTTTTTTCAATTTTAAGATCTAAAAACCTTGCGCTACGTGCCAATTTACGACCTACTCTGGAAATGGAGAGCGGAAGTAACGACCCAATGGCTTATGTGCTTACAATTGCATTTTTAGGCTTAGTGGTTAATCAAGACCAAGGCTTGGCCTCTATGATTCCTTTGTTTTTTCAGCAGATGATTCTTGGGACAATTGCAGGTTTTGGCTTTGGGAAATTAAGTAAGATTATCATAAACAGAATAAAGTTAGACTTTGAAGGACTTTACCCAGTGCTGGTAATAGCATTGATGTTTATCACTTTTTCGGTTACAGATTTTGTGGGGGGAAATGGATTCTTAGCTATTTATATATGTGCTGTATTTTTAGGAAATCAATATTTAATTCACAAAAAGACTATTTTAAAAATGTACGACGGTCTAGCTTGGCTGATGCAAATCGTACTATTCTTGACCTTAGGGCTTTTAGTATTTCCTTCGCAAATTGTCCCCGTAATTGGTATCGGACTTGTAATATCATTGTTTTTAATCTTCGTTGCGCGTCCAGTTGCAGTTTTTCTAAGCTTAATTCCATTTAAAATGAAATTGCGTAGGCGATTTTATATTTCGTGGGTTGGATTACGAGGAGCTGTGCCAATTGTATTTGCTACCTATCCACTGTTAGCCGGAATCGACAAAGCAAATATGATCTTTAATATAGTATTTTTTATCTCACTTACTTCAATTTTAATTCAAGGCACTACGCTTTCGGTAGTTGCAAAATGGTTGAATGTAAGTATTCCAAGTAGTCAAAAAATACTAACACCTTCAGAGAAGTTTTTAGAAGAACATCCTAAAACAGAAATGCGCGAAATTGGAATTGCTAATGGAAATAAAGTAGTTGGGAAGCAGATAGTAGATATAGAATTTCCTAAAACCGCTATAATCGCAATGATAAAAAGAGGGGATAAGTATATTACACCTAATGGGAATACTGTAATTGATGCAGATGATGTCCTTATCGTGCTTTCAGAAAATAAAAAAGGAATTAAAAAGGTGTTTAAAGCCTTAAACATACGAGAGTTCTCAGCTGCGTAAACGAAATTCGCATAGTCAAGTTTGAAACCAATAAATTATCGTAATTTTATTGTTATAACAATTAAAGAAAACCTAGTTGAGCATTAAACAATTCTTCATATTAATTATTCTATTTGGATTTTTTTCGGCTTGTGAAGAAACTACTGAAATAAGCTCTTTTAGCCCAAATCATTGGGAAGATCATTATATTGAAAAGGATGTCTCTTTACTTATAAACGATTCGTTGCAAAACGGAAAAACTTATCTAAGTGTATATTCTCACATTTATAGTATTTCATTAAAGAAAACTCAGAATCTTACCGCTATGATAAGTTTGAGAAATGTTAGTGAAACTGATACTGTTTTTATATCTAAAGCCGATTATTATAGCACTAATGGCGACTTAATTAGACAATATTTTAAAAAGCCAATTTATTTAAAGCCTCTTGAAACTGTTGAAATTGTAATAGATGAAGCTGATAATTACGGTGGAAGCGGTGCAAAATTTATTTTTGATTGGTCTTCTAAAATGGAAACCCCAGAACCTTTGTTTGAAGCAATAATGACATCGCTACGCGGCGCTCAAGGATTAAGTTTTACCTCAACAGGTAGAAGAATTAAGTAGGGAACATAAGCCTACACTTCCTTTAATTATAATCGCTTTTATTTTCGAAATTTCTAGGTTGTAACATTTTGCTTAGTTGTGTTTCTTTTCGTTATTTTTGAAGCAAAAGCTAAGAAAATGAAAATAGTAGTTTCCCCTGCAAAAACGCTGGATTTTGAATCTAAACTCCCAACCCCTCGTGCCACTCAACCACAATTTTTAGAAGAGGCAGAGCTGATTAATAATAAACTTGAAAGAAAGAGCAAAAAGGCAATTGCTGAATTAATGAATATTAGTGATAAGCTTGCTGAACTAAATTACCAACGTTATAAAGAATTTACTACTCCTTTCACGACAGAAAATGCTCGACCGGCAGTTTATGCTTTTGCGGGCGATGTTTATACAGGTTTAGATGCTTATTCTATTCCACTAGAAAAAATCGATGTTTTACAAGACTCACTCCGTATTCTTTCAGGAATGTATGGAGTGCTACGTCCTTTAGATTTAATGCAGCCTTATCGCTTAGAGATGGGGACAAAGTTTTCTGTTAATAGAAAAAAAGATCTATATGAATTTTGGAAAAAAACGCTTACTGAAACTTTAAACAAAGAATTACAAGATGATGAGATTTTTATCAATCTTGCTAGTGTTGAATATTTTAACGCTATAGACGAAAAAAAATTAAAAGTTCCAGTGATTTCTCCGGTTTTTAAAGATTTCAAAAATGGAAAGCTTAAAATAATATCATTCTTTGCTAAAAAAGCTAGAGGAAGTATGGCTCGCTTCGCAATAGATAAAGAAGTAAAAACTCTAGAAGATTTAAAAGCTTTTGATTACGATGGTTACGGTTATAGCGAAGAATACACCGAAAAAGAAAATGAACCGGTTTTTATAAGATAGCATTTTAAAACCCCTAAATTGAAAGTAGTAATCTAAATTCTACATTGCATTTGTTTTATCATATACATCCATATCCTCCATTTATTCCTGAAACAGCAACGAAGTTGATTGTGGGAACGCTACCACCACCACGTTTCACTACAGGGGAATTAAAAGAAGGAGATGTAGATTTTTGTTACGGAAGTCGTGATGGACAATTGTGGCTTATTTTAGACAAAATATTCAATTTAAATTTAAAATTCGAAAACACTGCTGAAGCTATAGATCAACGTGAACGATTTCTTATAAATCGAGGAATTGGTGTTTGTGATATGGTAGCCTCAGCAAAACGAGAAAAGGTTGATGCTTCAGATATTGGAATGAGCGATGTAGAGCTACGTGATTTGGTGGTCATACTTCAGCAAAACCCAAAGATTAACACCTTGCTTTTTACAGGTGGAAATAGTAAAAATGGGCCAGAATACTTCTTTAGAAGAAAACTAAAAGAGTACAATATTTCACTTAAGATAATCTCAAACAAAGTTCCCCGTATACATACTTTTCAATTGCCAAATAACGGTAGAGAAATAAAAACAGTTTCTCTCATAGCTCCTTCTGGAGCTGCAAATAGAGCAGTTGGTAGTCTTGCTTCGTATAAAAATATGAAAGCAGAATTCCCCAAAAAAACTACAATAGATTTCCGAGTAGAACAGTATAGACCATTTTTCTAGTTTTTACAATTTACTTCATATAAAATCAGTAAGCACATACAATGTGAGCTTGTATACTGTTTTAGAGTATATGATAAATTGATGAACAACTTACCTTCACAATGGGCTAATACAAAATTGATTTTAATCAATGCATTACAAAATTTTCACAGTTTGAGTCTCTTATTTTTGTATGTCTCTGTAAAAAAGACAGTTAGGTGTTTTATTAGAAAAACAGGCTAAAATATTAATGAAATTGAGGTTTGTTTAAAATTTTAATTATGCTTTTGAGAATAATTTGCCATTTAATATAAAATGCTGTACATTTAACGTGATTTTAACTATTAACTTAAATTTTGTTTTATGAAAAAAATTACCTTTTTAACCTTAATGGCATTATTTCTTACCTCCTTGGGGTGGCAAGCAAATGCCCAATATTGTGCTGCTGCCGGTAACAGTACCACATTTGAAAATATTACAAATGTCACCTTTGCGGGCATAAACAATACTACTACTGTACATTCGGGATATAACGATTTCACCGGTATGGTTGCAAATCTTAGTCCTGGAGGGACTGAACAATTATCAATCACTATAGATCCTGATGGTGGTGATTATTTATATGCATTTATTGATTGGAATCAAAATGGCATCTTAGACGATGCTGGTGAGGTATATAATATTGCCGGTCCTACTGGGGCTAATGGTCCTCATACTTTAAATATAACAGTTCCTGCTTCTGCCTCACTTGGGGATACTCGTATGAGAATTAAGTTAAAATGGGGTGCTGCATCTCCTGGACCTTGTGGGACTTTCTCTTATGGAGAAGTTGAAGATTACACTGTAAATGTTGGTAGCGTAGTTGGTAACCCACCTGTTATTTCTTGTCCAAGTGACATCACTGCATATACAGAACCAGGTGTTTGTACTGCTGTCGTAAACTTTACCGATGCGATTGCGTTTGATGCTGAAGATGGTGCGATTCCTACAACTCAAACCGCAGGTCCTGCTAGTGGAAGTGACTTCCCTTTAGGGGTAACTGTTGTTGAGTATTCTGCAACCGATAGTGATGGGAATACTGTTACTTGCCAATTTGAAGTAAATGTAATAGATGACGAGGCTCCTGTTGTGGTTTGTCAAGACCTTACAATAGATCTAGATTCTGTAACTGGAATGGCATCAATTACGGGTACAGACATAGATAATGGTTCTACCGACAATTGTGGAATTGCTTCTTATACTCTAGATATTTCAAGTTTCGATTGTTCAATGATTGGAGAAAACACGGTAACTCTTACGGTAACTGATAACTCAGGAAATTCATCAACCTGTACAGCTACTGTTACTGTTCAAGATACTACTGCACCAGAAGTTTTCTGTGTTGGAGGATTTGGAAATTTCTCAATATCTGAAGATTTCGAAGCTGCTTCTGTTCCTGCTGGATGGTCAACTAATATAATTTTAGGCTCTCAAGATTGGACTTTCGGTTCAGGTGAAATGCCAACTGGAGGAGACTTCCCAACTAATGCTGCAATTTTTGATGACGACGCAGCTGGAAGTGAAGACAATATTGCAGAGTTAATTTCTCCAGTTTACGACTTAACAGGAGCAACCGCTGCAGATATTTCATTCGATTATGCTCTACAAGATTTCGCAGGACTTGGGCTATTACGTGCCGAAGTTTGGGACGGAGCTGCTTGGCAAGAAGTTTTCTTAATTGATGATGCAGATGTTGACCCTACAAATACAGGTGCAATTGATGTTACTGCATATATAAACAATGCATTCCAAGTTAAATTCACTTTTGATGATGAAACAGGATGGAATTGGGGTGCAGGTGTAGACAACTTCTTACTAAACTATCAAGCTGCTTCTGGTGGTGGATTAGATGTGTATCTTGATGCTAATGGTATGGCAAGTATAGATCCTAATGATCTCGTAACAGGTGTTACAGAGGCTTGTGGATACACAATTACCGCTGGAGGTGTTGGTGGAGGAGCTCAAGGTTCTTTATCAAGTCTATTTGCATCTAATAATGGCGGTGGATTAGGTGGAGCTGTGTATTTTGATATTACTGTCGGTCCAAGCGATTTAGATATTACAGAGATTGATATAAACACTGAAGATCCAGGAGCATTCACTATGGATGTTTATACTTTAGTAGGTACTTATGTTGGTAATGAGGCAAATGCCGCTGCATGGGGAACTGCCGATGCGGTTGCTTCTGGAACCGCTGCAGGTTTAGATTCACCTTCTAATGCAGTTCTTGATAACCCTATCACTTTAAGTGCGAACACTACATACGGTATTGCATTAGTGTTAGATGCTAATCACGGACATAACTATACTAACGGTGACGGAACTAATGAAAACTTCTCTAATGCCGATATGTCATTGTCTTTAGGAGCTGCTTCTAATACACCTTTTACAACGCCAGTTTTTGCGCCGAGAATATTTAATGGTACTATTCATTATGTAACAGGTGGTGGTTCAGGTCTTGATTTTACATGTGCGGATCTAGGTGAGAACTTGGTAGAAGTTACTGTAACCGATTCTAGCGGAAATACTGCGACTTGTACAGCTGTTGTTAATGTTATTGATAACATCGCACCGGTAATTACCTGTGGTGTTGTGCCTGTAACTACAGAATTAGAAGAATTTGAAGGATCAACAATACCTTCTGGATGGACAACTGAGGTGCTTAGCGGTACTGCAGATTGGTCTTTCGGATCTGGTGTTATGCCTACAGGTGGAGATTTCCCTACTAATGCAGCAATCTTTGATGACGATGCAGCAGGTAGCGGACAAGCAAACAAGGCGGCATTAATTTCTCCAGCATACGATATTACAGGAGCTGTTACAGCGTCTGTATCATTTGACTATGCATTACAAGAATTTGCAGGTGATGGTACACTTGCAGTGGATGTTTTTGATGGTGCAGCTTGGCAGCAAATTCTTTTTGTTGACGTTGATACTGATCCTACTAACTCTGGTAGTATAGATGTTATGCCATACGCCAACGCCAACCTTCAAGTTCGTTTTACTTTTGACGATGAAGGTTCATGGGGATGGGGTGCTGGAGTTGATAACTTCGAGATTACCTACGAAACTTCTGCAACTGGTAACATGATAGATATTGCACTTGGTGCAGATGGTACTGCCACTATAGATCCTTATGCTTTACTTTCAAACATAGATGAGGCTTGTGGAATAGATACTATTGCTACTGATGTAACAACTGTAACTTGTGCAGATATAGGAACTCCAATAATGGTTACTGTTTTTGTAAGTGATGCAAGTGGTAATATTGCTTCTTGTGTAGCAGAAGTGAACGTTGTAGATTTATTAGGGCCAGAAATTACTTGTCCGGCAGATCAAACAGTTGATCCTGGTACTGGAAACTTATACTATATCGTTCCAGATTACTTTGCAACAGGTGAAGCTACTGCAATAGATAATTGTACAGATCCTGTTACTGCTACTTCGCAAGACCCAGCTCCTGGAGCAGCCTTGCCAGATGGTGTACACACCATCACTTTAACTGCAACAGATGAGTATGGAAATACTTCTACTTGTAGCTTTGAACTTACTGTGGAATCTGTTCTTGGAGCAAATGAAAACTCTTTAGAAACTGGAGTTACATTGTATCCTAACCCAGCGAGTACTATGGTAAATCTTGTGAATAAGACTAATATTGCTCTTGAGTCGATGACAATCTTCGACGTAAGTGGTAAAATGGTTAGCGAGATAAACCTAAGCGCTATGCAAGGTGAGAAAGCAGTAGATATTTCGTCTCTTGCTACAGGAGTTTATGTTGTTCAAATTGTTGGTGACAATGTAAGTACTGTTAAACGATTGATTGTAGAATAATTAAAACTATAAAATAACCAATCAAAAAAAAGGAAACCCCTTCAGCTTTTGCTGAGGGGGTTTTCAATTTTGTTGCGAAGTGTTATTGCGTATCTTTACAGTTATATTTTTAAAAAATCAACATAATGAAAAAAGTTATTCCGTTTCTTACCCTAGCCTTACTAGTGGTAGGTTGTAACAATTCTAAAGAGAAAGAGAATAAGAGTAAAAGCGAGGATGAAATGAGTACAGAAAATCCATTATTTTCTGAAAGCACCTTGCCTTATGGTGCTCCAGATTTTTCAAAGTTAAATGATGATCACTATAAGCCTGCGTTGCTTAAAGGTATCGAAGAACAGAAAAATGCAGTGCAAGCCATAGCAAATTCTGAAGAGGAACCTACTTTTGAAAACACTGTTCTTGCACTGGAAAAAAGTGGAGAATTGTTAGAAAGAGCTTCACAAGTGTTTTACGCGCTAACAGGTTCAAATACTAACGAAACCTTACAAGCTATTCAAGAAGAAATGGCTCCAAAATTTGCAGCGCAAAACGATATGATTTATCTAAACGATAAATTATTTCAACGTTTTAAAACTTTATACGATAAAAGGGAATCATTAAATTTAGATGCTGAGTCATTAAAGCTTCTAGAAGTATACTATGAGAATTTTGAAATAGCAGGGGCAAACCTTTCTTCGGAAGATAAAGAGAAACTAAAGCAGTATAATGAAAAAATAGCAACCCTTACTAATAAGTTTGGTAAAGTGCTTTTAGACGCTAACAATGCAGGTGCAGTTACTTTTACCAATAAAGAAGAGTTAGCTGGATTAGATGAAGATTATCTTAAGTCGATAGAAAATGAGGATGGAAAAGGTTGGACAGTAGCTTTATTAAATACTACCCAACAACCACTATTGTCGTCTTTAGAAAATAGAGCGACACGTGAAAAATTATTTAAAGCTGCATTCCACAGAGCAGATCAAGGAGCAAATAACACTAGTGATATAATAAAAGAATTAGTTGAGGTTCGCGCTCAAAAGGCAAAACTTTTAGGATTTAACAACTATGCTGAGTGGAGTCTTCAGAAAACAATGGCAAAAAGCCCAGCAACAATTAATAAGTTTTTTGAGGGATTAATAGCTGCTGCAACTGCTAAAGCTCAGGTTGAAGCTGATGAAATTCAAAAGATGGTTAAATCTAAAGGAGGGGACTTTACCTTAGAGCCTTGGGATTGGAATTATTACGCCGAAATGGTTCGTAAAGAAAAATACGATCTAGACGAGAATCAGATTAAGCCTTATTTCGAAATGTATAACGTTTTGGAAAATGGTGTTTTCTATGCCGCAAACAAACTTTATGGGATTACACATAAAGAAAGAACAGACATTCCTGTATATCACGAGGATGTAAAGGTTTATGAGTTATTCGAAGAAAATGGTGACCAACTTGGACTATTTTATGTAGATTATTTTGCACGTCCTAGCAAAAGAGGAGGAGCTTGGATGTCTAATTTTGTTACGCAATCTAAACTTTATAACAAAAAGCCAGTTATTTACAATGTTTGTAATTATCCAAAACCAGCTGGAAATGAACCTGCATTATTAACTTACGATGAGGTAGAGACTATGTTCCACGAATTTGGTCACGCGCTTCACGGGTTTTTTGCAGACCAACAATACCCTTCACTTTCAGGAACAGCAGTTGCTCGCGATTTTGTTGAATTCCCATCACAGTTTACTGAAAACTGGGCCTTGTATCCAGAAGTGTTGAAAAACTATGCAGTTCATTATAAAACAGGAGAAAAGATTCCACAGGAACTAATTGATAAAATTAAAAACTCTGGTACTTTTAATCAGGGCTATAGCCTTACAGAAAACTTGGCAGCTTCTAATTTAGATATGCAATGGCATACTATTTCAGCTGATAAAAAGATAGAAGATGTTGCTAAATTTGAAAATGACGCTTTAAATAGAACTAAATTGGATGTAGTTCACGCTGTGCCTCCAAGATACCGTTCAACGTATTTTGCACACGTATTTGCTGGAGGTTACGCTGCAGGATACTATTCGTATTCTTGGACCGAAATGCTTCACCATGATGCTTACAATTGGTTTGAAGAAAATGGAGGGCTAACTCGTGAAAACGGACAGCGCTTTAGAGATATGGTATTGTCTAGAGGAAATACTATGGAACTAGAATCAATGTACAAAGCTTGGAGAGGAAGTGATCCAAAAATTGAGCCTATGTTAAAAGCAAGAGGTCTAAAGTAAGAAGTAAGTATAATGGAGTAATCCAATACTTCTCAAAGTAAACTTTAACCACAAACCCTTTATTTGTGTAATGGAAATTAAAAAGCCCCCAACGAAAGTTGGGGGCTTTTTTCTGAAATAATATTTATGGTAATTAGCCCGAGGCTTCTTACTTTCTCTTCTTAGATTTCTTATTCCCTTTTTTAGGGTGAACAAGTTTCATTTCATCAATAAGGTTTGTTGCACCCGCATACTTATCTACTATAAATAATACGTAGCGAATATCAACCATAATGTTTCTTGAAAGAGAAGGGTCGTAGTAGTAATCACTCATTGTACCCTCCCAAACACGGTCGAAATTAAGACCGATTAGGTTTCCGTGTGCGTCGATAGCAGGGCTACCGCTATTTCCACCTGTAGTGTGGTTGGTACCGATAAAGTTTACAGGCATTTTTCCATTTTCAGCATATTGACCGTAATCTTTAGCTTCGTATAAATCTATTAATTTTTGAGGTACGTCAAACTCATAATCTCCTGGAATGTATTTTTGCATAACCCCTTCAAGATGTGTTACTGGCTCGTAATAAACTGCATCAGCAGGAGAGTAACCCGCTACTTTCCCGTAAGTAACACGTAGTGTACCATTTGCGTTAGGGAAAATTCGATCTTCTTTTGGGCTTAGTTCAATCAACGCTTTCATATAGTCACGTTGTAATCCAGTAATGTTTAGCTGAATTTCTTCATATTTAGGAGCGATCTTTTCGAAATATGCTTCTGCCATATCTTTTACAACCTTATAACCTGGGTCGTTGTTAAGATTTGAAATTACAGTTTCGGCATCACCTTCTAATAATTTCTTCAATGAGTCGTAATCTACAAAAGCAGACTTACTGTAAACCTCTTCAGTTAGTGCTTTTGAATCAATGTTATTAAATGAAGCAGGTAAGAACTCTTTTGGAACTTTATCAGCATAGATAGCAATTAAAGCTTCAAAAACTTCTTTGTCAACTTTTGCACTGTAGTCTTTATAATGGCCAGACATTCTCTCTACCATATTATCTCTTCTATCTTCAAAAGACTGAGCCCCTCTAGCATCAAATACTTGTGTTAGTTGGTATGCTTGGAATCCAGTTCGAAGTAATTCCACATTTCTTAAAACCGTTTCAAAGAAATACTCACGAGCTAATGTGTAAGGTTCAATTTCGGCGTAATATTTCTCAAATTGTGGCAGCAAATTTCCGTATTCATTTTGCTTTCCTTTTTTGTTTATTTGAGAAGTAAGTGCTTTTTCTTGTTTCTGTTTAATACCAACGGCATTACTTTTTGTTAATCCAAGTGTTTCCCCTTGCCATTTTTTCCAATAGTTTGCGATACGTGCAAATTTTGATGCATATTGAATTTTAATTTGTGGGTCGGCACGCATATATTTATCCTGTACAGCTAAGGCAGCATCGCGAATTGCAATACGTGCAGGGTTTACTGTGTTAATAATTTGCTCAATAGCTACTGAAGGTAAATATTCGTCAGTTGTTCCTGGGAATCCAAAAACCATTGTAAAATCGTTTTCAGCTACTCCATCTAATGAAATTGGAAGGAAGTGTTTTGGAGTATAAGGTACATTGTCTTCTGAATATTCTGCTGGACGATTGTTTTTGTCTGCATAAATTCTGAAAAGTGCAAAATCACCTGTATGGCGAGGCCAAATCCAGTTGTCGGTATCGCTACCAAATTTTCCGATAGAAGAAGGTGGTGTTCCTACTAGACGAACGTCTTTAAAAGTTTCAACTACAAATAGCATGTATTGGTTTCCTTCAAAGAATGTACGCACTCGGTTTTCTTGCCAAGCTTCTTTCGGAAAGGTTTGTGAAACCTGAGCGATGTTTTCTTCTATTTTTTTCTGCTTATCGGCTTCAGTCATAGATTCAGTAACATCATTCATTACTTGAGTGGTTACATCCTCAATTTTAATTATAAAAGTTGCTGTTACTCCTGGGTTTGGCAACTCTTCTTTCAAATTCATTGCCCAGAAACCATTTTCTAGATAATCGTTTTCTAGAGTTGAATGACTTTGAATTTGTGAATAACCACAGTGATGGTTAGTTAGTAAAAGTCCTTGGTTACTAATAACTTCAGAAGTACAACCGCCATTAAAATGTGGTACCGCATCTTTTAAGCTAGCGTTATTTACATCGTAAATATCTTGGGCAGACATTTTCATCCCAAGGTTTTTCATTTCAGACTCATTCATTCCTTCCAAGAGCGAAGGAATCCACATTCCACCTTGCTGCGCAAAGAGAGGGACTGATAAAAAGATAAAAAGTAAACGTAATAATTTCATAGAATAATTTTTAAAGAATAATTGTCTGCAAGATAAGAATACCACAACAATTTTGAAGATTTTTAAGCACGATAACTTATTTAACCCTCACTTTAGCTCCTTACTTCATGGATAAACAATAGGATGTATAGGTTATTTTACATTTTTGACAATCTCTTGTTTTATAAAAATTCACATTGAAATTTTAATTGGCTTTGCTCCACATTTGGTTTGTTGCTGAAAAATTTCAGTACAATAAAAGGAATTCGGAAAAGTGAAGTTTTCCACTTCAAATAAGGCTGAGCTGTTCCCGCAACTGTAAGCTTTGCTCCAATATTGGGATGTCGGTAATTAAAAATTCAAAATCCACTGTTGATGAGCCAAGGGGAAGGAAAACTACAGAACGATAGCCCAAGAGACTTACCAAATGCCAAATAACTTAAAAACACTACTTCTTGCAGCTAAATCAATTTTTGAATTTCTACTATCACAACCCTAATGTTAAGTTTATGATAATTAAGGCTTAAGAAAATGTTATGTAGGGTGAATCTATTATTATTCATGTTAAATTTATAGGCCAAAAATAAAAACTAACAAATTCAATGCTATGAATAGGATAGATATACTTCGCAGTTCAGCTGAAAGTTTTATGGATCAATTAAATCTACCGCTTAAGTTATCCAAAAATGAAACCCGTGCTGAAAATGATAATAAATCGAAATCTACAGTAGATTCCAGGAATAAGAATAAAACTACAACTTTAAATAAGAAAAAAACTAAAACTATACGATATACATTTTAGTTTTAAAATTTACTCTATCCTTTAGTTTCAGAGACATCTTAAATAATCAAGACATTAAAAAAGCTTCCAAGAATTTGGAAGCTTTTTTTTTACTACATTAAACTTGATTAATTATTCAATTATGATTTTCACTACTTCTCTTTTTTGTTCATTCGCTATACTTAATAAATACAATCCTTTTGATAAGTTTGAGTGATTAAAGGTATAGGTGTAATTATTGCTCGTAGCATCTACAATTTCTAAAATGCCTTCTGAAATTACTCTGCCTTGAATGTCTAATAATTGGAACTTTCCGTTATAGTTTGATAGTACGGTAAACTGTCCAGAATTTGGATTAGGGTAAACAGCAATATTAAAGTTGCTATTTGTAAAATCACCAATACTCATTGTTGCATCTCCATAACGTTTTACAGTAGCTAAACTGTTGTTTCCTTCATCTTGATAAGCAATATAAGGGTGTCCATTTGGGGAATAAGCTAATGATTGATAGCTAGCAATATTTGTGAAACCTGTTAAACCTATTGAGTTCCATATGCTGCCGTCATATCGCATAACGGTAGTTTTACCACTTTCCATTTCATCTCTAAAACCTATAACTGGATTTCCTTGTAAATCGAGTGCAATACTGTTGCTATAAGTTGCTCCACCGCCAATATTATCACCAATATTAGACCAAGATGCTCCATTCCATTTATAAACGTTTAATTTTTTTAAATCTAAATCTACGGTAGCTCCTACGTAAATATTATCGTTTTCGTCTATAGCCAAAGAATGACTAAAGTAAGTTTCATTAGAACTGTCGATATCTGCTCCACCAATTACTTCCCAGCTACTTCCATTAAACCTACTTACATTAGAATATTTAGGTCCATAAGGATCTGAGCCTGTACCGTACAGTACTACTGGTTGGTTGTTGCTGTTAGTTGCTAGTTTAGTCCATACAGCTACTTGACTTGCTGTAAAGTGAGTACCTCCAACGGTAACCCAGTTACTGCCGTCCCATTTTTTGCATATCCCTCTAGTGTTATTTGTAACGTCCATATAAGACACATAAGGAGTACCATCATTTGCAACGGTTATATCCATATGGTATCCGTCACCAACTGTACCACCTACTTGAGTCCAATTAGAGCCATCGTACTTATAAACTTTAAGTGAACCATTTATTGTTATAATGTATGGAGTGCTATCAGGAGCTAACGCCATTGCAGCTTGTCCTTGTTCTCCAGTAATTTTATTACCTAATAAAGACCAAGAATCATTTTCGAAAGTGTAAACTGATATTTCATTATTTGAATTTGCCGACATTACATAAGGAACTCCATTACTGTTTATTTCTAAATTTACATCAGAAGCAATGCCATCGGTAAAACCTTCTTGGCCTACAACATGCCAATCTACTCCACCAGAATCTACTACTTCAACTTCAAAATATTGTTGTTCGGATGAATTTCCATCCGAAACCATTAGTGTAACTGGATAAGTTCCTTCTGTAGTTGGTGTTCCTATTAAACTAGCTGTAGTTTCACCTGTTACTGTTAGGGTCATCCAATTAGGAATATCAACAGCAGTAATCGTTAAATCTAAGTTGTCCGGATCGTGGGTTAAAATTTCATAATGATAATTCACACCAACCAGTGCACTTGTTTCACCTTCAGATACAAAAAATGGTTGAGCATTAGTATGGCCTGGAAGATATGCACTTTTACCAGCATTAAGTATTTCACCTGTTGTTGCATTTGTTATGTAACCTACTACGTGAGTGTACTCTTCATCATATTCTTCAGGTAATGTCCAAGTAATGGTATGTGAATGTTGTGAACCTGCAGAAATCGTACTAGGTAAACTTCCAGCATCTCCTACATATTCAGTAGCTAAATAACGGGCTACGTGGTCGTAAACCATTTGTCTAGCAGGCACAGGGTCTGGTAAATTTTCCCAACCACCCATTTCGACAGTGCCACCAGAGTAAGCATTATATTGATCGTAACCGCTACTAGTGCCTGTTACAGCATCTTCAACAACCACGGCTCCTAATCTGTAATCTCCTGATAATGCAGAAAAGAAATCGGCAGTAACCGTCATTGATAAATTACGAGTGCTAGGGTCGAAATTAGTTGTGACTGAAATATCAGCTGGGGGAGTGTTGTTAAGTTGGTTGAGTACTTTAGTTTCCCAATCTAATGGGTCAACTCGTAGTGCTACACGATCAACATTTCCATTAGGTAAGCCAGTGATGGTAGTGGCAGCAGCATATTCAGGGGTGCTTTCCATTACATCACCCATATGTATTGCAATAAAAATAACGTCGTGTTCATAAATCATTTGTTGTCCGAAAACAATTCCGCGCGGACACCAATTACACCAAGTACCAGTGCCTTCTTCTATAAGAACTCTTTTTGTTTGTGCATTTAAGCTTATCTGGCTAATTAAAAATAAGCTGAGGAGTAAATAAAGCTTTTTCATAGGATAGATTGTGTTTTAGGTTGTATAGTTGTTAAAGTTGAGTGAATATATTGAAAATTTACGACAAAAAATATAATTATGTTTTGATTTTGTTGTAAATAGTTGATAAATGTTTAGTTATTTTATTTTTATTTAATGTAAAGCCTTAGTGAAATTTTCTTTTGGAAATTAAGGTGAAAACATATGAATTTAACCTAACCTAATTTGTATTCAATCAATTAGCATAATTGCAAGTTAAAAGGGTGTGATTTGGTTGTTGAATAGGTATTGAATAATTAGTTTTGCTCTTTAATTCAGGAATGTAGAAAAGTTATTATTGTTGAATTATTAATAACAAACATTTTAAAAGAACTCTAAGTGAATTAAAGTTAGCGGCATTTATTTATCATTTAAATTAATGCATTTAAAAACTCTATTTTCATATTAGTATCTTGAGAAATAAGTTGTAATTTGGCCTTTAATAATTAAAATCTACAGGTTACTGATTATCAGAATTTTATATTTTATAAGAGCTAATATATTCTATAAAACATAGACCCAATTTCAATAAATCCCAATTATGCGTACTCAATTCTTTATATTTTCGAGTGTTTTGCTTATAGTAACTTTTGCATTAGGCTACTACCTAGACCCTTCATGGTATGTGTTTTTTGTAATCGTTTTCTTATTTACTGCTTTAGGGTATTACGACGTACTTCAAACGCGACATACAATTATGCGAAATTATCCCGTGTTCGGTCGTTTGCGTTATGTGCTTGAAGAACTTCGTCCAAAATTGTATCAATACTTTATTGAATCTGACATTGATGGTCGTCCTTTTAATAGAGTCGATCGTTCAACTGTATATCAAAGAGCAAAAGGGGTAAGAGATACTATTCCTTTTGGAACTCAATTAGATCTTTATGCTGAAGGATACGAATGGATTTGTCATTCAATTGCACCAAAGGCTTTTGATACATTAAATAACGATCCTCGTATAATGATCGGTAATAAGGATTGTACACAACCTTATTCGGCTAGTATCTTAAATATTTCTGCGATGAGTTTTGGAGCACTTAGTTCTAATGCTGTAGAAGCTTTAAACGCTGGTGCAAAAATTGGAAATTTCGCCCATAATACTGGAGAAGGTGGTTTAAGTCATTATCACTTAAAGCATGGAGGAGATTTAATCTGGCAAATTGGAACAGGTTATTTTGGTTGCCGTACCGAAGATGGTAAGTTTAACCCTGAATTATTCGCTGAAAAAGCTAAACATCCTAATGTTAAGATGATTGAGCTTAAAATTTCTCAAGGAGCAAAACCAGGTCACGGTGGAATACTTCCTGCAGAGAAAAACTCTGAGGAAATTGCAAAAATTAGACATATTAAACCACACGTAAAAGTAGTGTCTCCGCCTTACCATTCTGCGTTTGATACGCCTATGGAAATGGTTAAGTTTATTCAAAAACTAAGAGAGTTGTCTGGAGGTAAACCAGTTGGATTTAAGCTTTGTATTGGCTATAAGAGTGAATTTATTTCAATCTGTCAAGCAATGGTTGAGCTCGATTTGTATCCAGACTTTATTGCGGTAGATGGAGGAGAAGGAGGAACTGGAGCTGCACCACCAGAATTTAGTAATTATGTAGGTGCACCGTTGTTAGATGGTTTAGATTTCGTTCATAACATTTTAAATGGTATGAATATTCGTAGACATATTAAGGTGATTGCTTCAGGTAAAATTACTTCAGCGTTCCATATTGCTCGTGCTATTGCTTTAGGAGCAGACGGGTGTTACCAAGCGAGAGGTATGAAAATGGCTATTGGGTGTATTCAAGCTTTACTTTGTAACACCAATAAATGTCCTGTAGGTATTACCACTCAAGACCCTAAATTAACAGTAGGTTTGGTTCCAGAAGATAAGAAAACACGTGTTGCTAATTATCACGAAAAAACAATTAAGAATTTCGTGGAATTATTAGGAGCTACTGGTGTAGATGAAACTAGAAATCTTACACGAACTCATATTTATAGAAGAGTATCATTAAATGAAATGATTACTTACGAAGAGTTATTCCCATCTATTAAGGAAGGTTCTATGCTAAATGGTGATATTCCTAAAAAATACCAGTTGGATTTCGCTTACGCCGATAAAAACCGTTGGGGAATTCACCCATAATTGATAATAAATTAAAGACAAAAAAAGAGTCTGATTCTACTGTAGAATCAGACTCTTTTTTATTTCTTAAATAGGTTCATTATCTTTTCTAATATCGTTGGTTCTTTCTGGTTTTCTGTATCCTCATCTTCATTATCATCGCCAAAAGTGTATTCTCTTAAAAAGTCGCTATGAGATTTGCTAGAATCGTATTTGCGTCTTTGCCTATCTATGCGGTCCATTTTATCTTGGCTATTTGCTATAATATTCTCAAATAGAGGGAGTAACCTTTCATTAAGCGTATTAATAGGTTCTTTTAGGAAAAAACCTTCGGCACCACTCTTTAACAATTCTTCCTTATCCGCTTCGTATTTTAGATTTCCAGTGATAACTACTATTGGAATATTGTCGTTATAATTTTTAGAAATTCTAATAACATCAAATGCATTCATTCCTACAAGGTTAAAGTCGGTGATAACCATATCTGGAATGTATGTTTTTAAAGCATTTATTAAACTTATCTCGCTATCTACAAATCGAATTTCAGGATTTACTGAAATTTTTTTAAGCTGTCGTTGAAGTAAAAAAGTATCTGATACTAAATCTTCAACTATCAAAAAATTCATATTATCAGGTAAAGCCATCTCGAATAAGTTGTGGTTAGACTAGTAAATTTATCTAATTATTTTGTCATTTTATAGTTTAGGTGTGTTATTTGGAATTATTTTTTGGTTTATTGTCATGTAAATCTAGTTCATTACCTTTGAAAGGATAGCTGTGTTTTTAATCAGCTTATATCATTTGCCTATGAAAAGAATCAGAAAAGTTGGTTTAACTAACTTTATATTGCTAGTCTCTTCGCTTATTCTTGTGATTATTTTAATAGGATTTTCATTTATGCAAAATGCTGATTCTGCCGATGAAATTGCGGAAAGTTGGAAGGTAAAAAACAATATCGATCAAATTTCTTCTACAATATCTAAAATGGAAAGCTTTGGCTTAACCTATAGATACACTAATAATATTGAGTATAAAGAAGAATTCAGGTTAGCCGAAAAAGAATACGACTCATTATTAAAATCGTTAAGATATTTAGTTCGAGAAACAAAACATCAAGTAGATCGAGTAGATGCCGTTGAAGCTAAAATGGATGCTAATCTTAAACTGTTGGACAGTATTTTATTAAATCCAACTTCTGATTTTTCTCCGATTGAAGTAGCTAATCATAAAGATGTTCATTTTAATGATGATGTAGCATCAATTTTGAAAGATCTTTTAGTAACTGCTGATGTTATTCTTGATAAACGAATTAGGAAGTTTACTACTTGGAAGCTTATAATTCTGGCAGGATTGGGGATTGCTACTATCATAGTTTTCCTAAGTCTTTTTAACTTAATAAGAAAGATTAGACCTTTAATCGAAGAGCTTCTTCAAACACAATCTGATTTAGAACGTTCAAATAAAAATTTACAACATACTTTAAAAGATTTAAAAATTTCTAATGCTGAAAAGCAGAAGGAAATTAAAGCAAAAGAAAGGGCAATAGAAGAGGCAGATAAATTAAATGATTCTCTTATCGTAAAAAATCAACAGTTAGATCATTTTGCATACGTAGCTTCCCACGACTTGCAAGAGCCATTACGTACAGTTTCAAATTACTTAGAAATATTTCAAGAAGATTTCCCGGAACGAGTGGAAGGGGAAGCTGTAATGTATTTTAACTTCATAAATAAGGCAGTAGAACGAATGCGAAACCTTATTAGCGGACTCCTTTCTTTTTCCAGAATTGGTACAAGTGGTCAGATGGAGGAAGTGAACTTAAATGAAACATTAGAAAAAATTAAAGATGATTTTACTGTGGTAATTGAAGAACGTGGAATTGTAATAGAGCACGACCAGTTACCAACAATAACAGGATACAGAATCGAGCTAAAACAATTATTTCAAAATCTTATTTCTAATGCTATAAAGTTCACTAAACCAGATGTAAAACCTAACATTAAAATATCTTTCGACGAAACAGATAACTATTTCAATTTTCATATAAAAGATAATGGAATTGGTATTCCTGAGAAAGATTTTACTAAGGTTTTCGATATGTTCAGCAGGCTTAATAGCAATAAAGACTATGAAGGTCAGGGGATAGGCTTAGCATTTTGTCAGAAAATAGTAGAACTTCATTTGGGTAACATTTGGGTAAGTTCTACTTTTGGAGTTGGCACCACTGTTCATTTTACTTTAAAAAAATAACTATATGAAAAAATTAAAGAATGTATTGCTCATTGACGATTCGGAAAGTGATAATTTTTATCACGCTCGAAAAATCAAGAAAATGGGTATAAGCGATAATATTCATATATGTTATAGCGGACAAGACGCCTTAGAATATTTAAAAAGTGAATTAGACGGAAAATACCCTCAACCTACATTGATATTTTTGGATATCAATATGCCAGGAATGAACGGATGGGAGTTTTTGGAAGAATACGAAAAACTTACTGTGTCTCAGCAAGGGGAAGTTGTGCTTACAATGCTAAGTAATTCTATAGACGAAAGAGATAAGTCTAGAGCTAAGGAATTTAAAAGTGTACATGGTTTTTATAATAAGCCCCTTAATGAAGATTACCTTAAAACTATAATAGATACATATTTAAAAAAATACCTTACCTAATCCCAGCTTTTCGGGTAAAAGTGTAATTGTCTTTTTCATTATTAATCTTCTTCAAATACAGCCATAAAAAAGGCCAGCACATAAATAGTTGGTCAATTGGGTGCTGGCCAGAAATCCTATCGGATCTAAATTTATAACTGTTATCCTCGCGTTAACCAGCCTCTTTTGCTAGCTGTAGCGATTGCGTAAGGAGTAATCCAAAATAATGCAAAAGTGTATAATATGCTATATGAATACGCCCAAAAAGATTCTGATACATTGTATCGTTTAGCATAGAACAACATCGGGAAACTTGAGAATATAAGAATTCCGAATAGCGTAGAGCTAAAGAACAATATTGGGTGTGTTACTATAAAGAATAGCATAAACAGAATAAATGGATAGCTCATTATAATCTTCAACGATTGACTTATAAATAGTAATCGTATTCCAGATTTTGATTCTTCTCTAAAATTTGTAAAAACATATTTAGACATTTCAATGTTTTCGCGCACATTACTACGTCCCCATCTAATGAACATTTTATATAGTCCCTTATAACTTTCAGGTACGTTGGTATAAGCATAAGCATTACGCTGAAACAACACTTTATTACCTTGTTTCAAAATCATATTAGTCATAGCTCTATCTTCGCCTATATCTGATGGTTTTCCCATAAATGTTTGGTTTATCCATTCAGGAAGTACAGCAAAAACAGCACTTCGGCGGTAGGCAGCTAATGCTCCTGGAGTACATAATACTGAGTTAAGACTACTTTCTGCAGAACGTACAAATTCAAAACTAAGTACGAAACTTACATCGAGCATTTTTGGTAAAAGCGCTTTTTTATTGTTTAATACTCGAATGTTTCCAGCTACCGCACCGCATTTTTCATCTAGAATAAATGGGCTAACCAAATTTCTTAAAGTATCTTCATTTACAACAGAATCACTATCCACAGTTACAAACACATCTCCAGTACCAATGTTGAATCCACGATAAAGAGCGTGACGTTTACCTTTGTTTTTAGGTTGTTGAAATATAGTAACTCTATCTCCTAATTCTTTTTTGGCTTGTTGCATCCAATGCCAAGTATCATCTTTACTACCGTCGTCAATAGCTAATAATTGCAATTTTTCTGCTGGGTAGTCACTGTTGGCTAAACTTTTTAATGTTTCCCACACTTGTTTACCTTCATTGTAAGCAGGAACTATTACTGTACAAGTGGGCAATTCCTCATCACTTACAGATGCTATAGGTTTGTATTTGAAATATCTAATAAGGGTATAAATAAAGAACCCAGCTTTAAAGACTAAAAGAGCAGTGGCCATAACTAAAAATGCATAACCTAGGGTTGAGCTCATACGTTCTTCACGAAAATTGGCAAAGTCGGTATCTAAATAGAAAAATAGATAGGTAGCAATAAAAATTAATAAGAAAGTGCTAGCAAGCACAAATATCCCCCAAGGGTTTGTACGTGAAACAGACTTATTTTGATTATTGTACTTAATAGCTACTTGTTCTGTAGATTTATCTAAATGATTTACTGAAGTGTCTTGTGTGTTGTTGTTCATTTTAAATCCTTAATTGATTTTTATTCGCTTTTGAAAATTGTTTATCAATTCGAGGAAGTGTTTAGCAACTGTTATGCCGAGTGAGGTTTACTAGGTTTTATTGAGCATTTGAGGATTTACAGATACAAAAAGTGTATAAATTTTATACAGTTGGATATACAATTATACAGTTTGGATAGCAAGTGAGTCTAGATTCTGTAGGTTGTTGCTGAATTTTAAGTATGGAGTAATAATTGCTATAATTACTATTATAGGAAACTAGTTAAAATCTAAATGTTTCGTAAGTTAGTATTAGTTTGTTCGTTTTTTCAACCATTGAAAAAACGAACAATTTTAATGTTTAAGAGAAAAATAATTTTAAAATTATAACTATGAATACCGTTAAAAGCTTGTCATTAATTACTTTATTAGGTCTGTTTACGGCTTGTGGCGTAACAAAAACAGATACGAATACAAACACTAATTCAAATCCGATTGAAGCTACCAATAGGGGTAGAGCAAACACTGATGTTCCAGTTAAAAGTGATAGATCTAATAAATCTCAACAGCTATCAACTGAGATTCCTAACAAAGAATTATCAAGTAAACAGATTGAGGAAGCTGCTAAGGCTAAGAATCAAAAAATGTTTGTAGATCTTGCTATGACGGAGGAGCAAGTAAATAGATTCAATAGTGAATGGAATAGAACATTGCAAAATTGGAATAAAAACAACCGAAATAAAGTAATGAATAGCTTTGAGCGCACCGAACTTCAAGACAATATTTTGAGCAAAATATTAAGTGAAACTCAATTTAAAAATTACCGAGTTTGGGCACGTGAAAATGCAGGTAGTCGATTAGATTAATTATGTAGAATAAGGCTTTAAAATTGGATCTTGTAGCTAATTTTAAGTATAAGTACCTGATAAGTACGTGGCGATACGTATTGTTTTGATGCCTTGGAAATTGTTACTTTGGTGAAAGCGTATAAGTATATTTTAGTGGGTTGTTGATATATTAATAATATTTACCCCATAATATTTATATAATAGACTTTCCTGCCAAAATTTAACTTCAGTAATTTCTGATTTAAATTTAAAAATCCCCTTGTTGTAGCATTTCAGCATACTTTGGTTTTAAAAAAAGCCAAGCTTTTGAGTATGAAACTTATTAACTTAAAAAGTTTGAATATTAATTATGGATAAATTTTTTTCAGAAGCTTTAAAAGAAGCAGAAATAGGTATAGCAGAGGGCGGAATTCCTGTTGGAGCTGTTTTGGTGTATAATGGAGAGATTATTGGGCGCGGACATAATAAAAGAGTTCAAAAAGACAGTCCTATTATACATGCAGAAATGGATGCCATTGAAAATGCTGGCCGACAATCTGTTTCAATTTATAAGGAAAGTGTTTTATATACCACTTTATCTCCTTGTCCGATGTGTGCTGGAGCGATTTTACATTATGGTATTCCAAAGGTTGTTATTGGTGAAAACACCAATTATTTAGGTGCGGAGGATATGTTGATAGAAAATGGAGTTTCGGTGATTGTGCTAAACGATAGAAGGTGCAAAGAACTAGTAGATTACTTTATTTCTGAAAATCCTGAGCTTTGGAATGAGGATGTTGGAGCGTGATTATGAATTACTATATTTTATGAATACAAGAGACTAAAGCGTATAATAAAATTAAATAGTCTTTATTTATAATTCTATAAAAAAAACCAAGTGATTTTTGTTAATCACTTGGTTTTAAATTTAATCACTTTTATATATCGGTCTTATTCTATAATAATAAACTCCGATCTTCTGTTTTTCTGGTGTTCAGCTTCCGAGCATTTAACTCCGTTACTACAATTATTTATTAATTCACTTTCCCCAAGTCCCTCAGCTTTTAATCGGCTTGAGTCTATTCCTTTTGATCCAATATAGTCCATTGTAGATGTTGCACGTCTTTGAGACAAGGCTTTGTTATATGCATCATTTCCGCGGCTGTCAGTGTGCGAACGTATGTTTAGTTTTAATTGTGGGTACTCATTAAGAGTAGCAACAATTTTCTCTAATTCTACTTGTGCATCAGGACGAATGTTAGCCTTGTCAAAATCAAAATAAATCATAGGAATATTAAGCACCTTAGCTAAATCTGTACCTGATATGATTTGTTCTTTGTTTTTTTGTAATTGGAAATCTACCGATTGTGATTCTAGACCTGGAGTTGAACTCTTTTCATCGGTATCATAGTTTTGATGACTTGCACGAATGGTATATTTATGAAACTTGTTTGTTTCGGTTGAAAAATACCCGGTCTCATCGGTTGTTAGCGTAGTATAGTGGTTACCATCGGAATCTTTAAACGTAATAGTAGCACCTTCTATAGGCTCTTCAGTTTGTTTGTCGGTAACATTGCCATCAATTGTTGCTTTAAACACATCAATAATGGGTGCGGTTTCTATAAAGGAATAAATGTTGTCATAAACAAAAGTACCTGTGGTTTGAGTTCGGTTTGAACTAACAAAACCTCTTTTCGTGGTTGAATCTATTCCGAAAGCAAAATCATCTGCATAGGTATTTACAGGAGCGCCAACATTAAGAACATTTCCATAACCTTTATCCTGAATTTTTACATAAAACACATCCATACCTCCCAGTCCAAAATGACCATCTGAAGAAAAATATAATTCATTTTCTTGTGAAATAAAAGGGAAGGTTTCTTTTCCTGCAGTATTTATTTTAGATCCTAGATTTACAGCTTCACCTATGGTGCCATCTTCTTTAATTGAAGCTACATAAATATCAGAATTACCATAGCCACCTGGACGATCGGAAGAGAAATATAATTTAGTTTCATCTGGACTTAAAGCAGGATGAGCGGAGGAATAAAGGTCACTATTAAATGGAAGCTCTTCAGGTTCTAACCACTTTCCGTCTTCTTTTTTAACTCTGTATATTTTTAGCTTTTGGTTGTTGTCTTTATTGTCGGCTGTAAGGTTGTTACGCGTTAAATACATTGTATTACCATCCTTGGTAAATACTGGAGAAGATTCGTGAAACTTACTATTAAGTTTACCTTTAATTTTACTAGGTTTTCCTGAAGTTATATTTTCTTCATTAATTTCAATCTGATATAACGATAGGAAGCTTAAGCCATCCCAAGCACTTTTTCTATTTAAGAATGATTGTGTACTAGAAGTAGATGCATAAATTAGATTATTGTCAACTTTTGTGTGCCCAAATGAAATTTTATCTTCATCGTAAAGAGCTTCGATAGGTTGTAATTCATATCTACCAGAATTTTGCTCTATTAAAGATGGATAGTCAATTGATTTATTTGCAGTAGCTTTACTTTTATCCAAGTATCTATTGTAAACATTTTTTGCTTCTGTATCGTTAGCGGTGGCTTTCAACGTTTGTGAATAACGCAATAAAATTGACTGCTCTTGATCTGCGTTAAGGTTGAATAAACGGCTATACCATTTTAATGCCTCGTCGTATTGAGCATTAAAATAGTATGAGTTTCCAAGTTTTGTAAATAACTCTTCGGATTCATATCCTTTTTCAGCTACAGCTAGATATATTTTCTGAGCATCCACAAAATTGTACTGCTCATATTTTTTATCAGCTTTTTTTAGTTTTTGTTCTTGAGCATTACTTGTTAATGCAAGGCCCAGGAAGCACACTAAAATTAGGGATAAAGTAATGTTATTTTTCATCTGTCTATATTTGTTATTTTTAGTAGTGCTGATACTTCATTTCGTCTAGAAGAATCTTGGGTTTAACTTAGCCTTTACTCTAGTGCCTAATTCAAAGCGTAAAAATATTTCGTGGGAACCATCGTTATACCTTCCAAGTGGTGTAGTGTCATAATCATAAGCATAGCCTATCATTATGTTGTCGTTCACTTGAAAACCAGCCAATCCACTTACAGCTGCATCAAACCTATAGGCCAAACCAAAAGTTACACGCTCATAAAGTAATGCGTTAGCAGAAACATCTATAGCAAGAGGAGCGCCTACAACCGCTTTAGCCATAAACGCAGGTTTTAGTTTAAGGTTTGGGTTCATCGTAAAAATATAACCTCCTGTAAAGTAAAAATGTGCTTTCTCGGTAGCAGTTGAAACTTTCACATCGTCATAGTGTTCTGTTTCTAATAGATTAGGAGAAGATAAGCCTAAATACCAATTATCGGTATGAAGAAATAATCCAGCACCAACTATAGGTGAACTATAGTTTTTTTGCGTCAAGTCGTAATCATTAGGGTCGTAAATAAGCAATTTGTTTGGGTCTACATCTAGTAATGAGAACCCTCCTTTAACCCCAAAAGATAACTTTGCAGCGTCTGATACATTTATAGAATATGAAAAATCTGCAGTTATAACGCTTTCTGTAGAAGGTCCAATTTTATCACTACTAAAACCAAGTCCGAGTCCGATGCCTTGAATACCGATAGGGGAGTGAGCTGTAAAGTTTAAGGTTTCAGGTGCACCGTCTAAACCTACCCATTGATTTCTGTAAACTCCAATCATACTTAATGATCCACGGTTACCAGCGTATGCAGGATTTATGCTTACGCTATTATACATATACTGGGTAAACTGTGAATCTTGCTGAGCCTGCATCTGCTGTGAAGCCGAAAACATACATGCCAGTAGGACGAAAACAAATATTTTTGATATATTAATATTCATAGAATTTTTCTTATTAGTTTCCACTTAGGTATAAATAACCTGCTTGTTTGTGTCTATTATTTTCTGAAGGATTACCGTATTGATAATCTAAAATGTAATAATAGGTTCCGGTAGGTAACTGCTTATCTCCATCAACAGTTAATCTACCTGTTGAAAAGCCATCAAACACATCTCCATCAACGCCGTAATTGTCAGACTCGAATACTTTTATCCCCCAACGGTTAAAAATTTGTACATTAAGGTTGCTTGCACATTCATTATTTGATGTGTCAATTAAGAAGTAATCGTTTTTACCATCACCATTTGGAGTAACAGCATTATAAACTACAATATGACACGGTAAAACTTCTCCAGTATTTAAGCGTCCAAACGTTACAACTCCATAACCGTTTACTGCGGTAGTAACTGTTTTGTTATCGATATCTATAACACCGCCTTCATCTACCCACATATTAGTTTCTTCATTCCAGCGCACTATTGTTAACGCGTCTTGTGAAGCTGCATCAATCATGGATTGTGGGGTGGTTTCTTCTCGCCAAGAAAGCGTAATTAACATATCCTCTTCTGCAGCAGACTCCTTGTTAATGGTCCAATATTCTTGATTGTCGATTTCCTCAATTACACCTGCTTTTAAATCATGAGAGTACATTGGGTCGGAATTTTCAAAGTAAAATTTACCTTCAAAAATGCTACCCGAATTAGCAGGGGCTGATATTCCAGCAAAACGATAGTATCCACCATCACCAATAGGAAAGGTAAATGCTTTATCGCCAAACTTAGTTACAGGACCATCAATATGGCTGTAATCGGAAGTATTGATATGGAAAGCATCGGTGTTAAAAGTAATTGCGCCACCAAAATTATCGTTGTCTAAAATGCCGTTGTATAAATCGGCTTCTCCACTAATGTTTAGGTCTCCTGAAATTTCAAATGGAACCGAATTGCTAGTATTGTTAAAATATACATCGTAAAGATAGCTTACCTTGGAGCCGCTAATAGACTGAACAGTGTTTCCGATAAACCTAGTTAATCCTGTATTTTGATAGAAATCTACATGTCCGTCGTTGTGAAAGTGACTATAGATAAATGCATCACCATCATTAAAAAACGCTCCTGTTTCTAAGTTGTTAAAACGCTCTACCGTTGAAAACTCTGTGCCTTCACTTACGTAAAGCATCCCTTCATTACTTGTCTGTGCAAGTGTTGTGAAAGTAAAGAACAGCAAAACAATTATATGTGATAATGTTATTTTCATAATTTGTGTTTTAATCAACTTTTTGATAAATCATTGGATTTGTAACCATAGCACCAGAGCATAAACGATTTACTCCGTAAAGGTGAATTGGTGGAAATACTGAAGCTTGAACTAAAGTTTTAATCCCTACGCTAATTCTATCGTACTTAAGTCCAGGTCTAAAATTTAATTCCACCATTTGATTGTTATTCAGTAGATTTAGAATGTTTACGCCATTTATTAACCCATCTTGAAAATCAAATTGAGCTACTTCATTATCTCCTAAATACGCTTTGATTTCTAATCCACCTAAAAGGTCTAGATCAATGCCTCCACCTTCGGTTTTCAATTTAAGTACAGCAATATCATTAGTGTTTGACACTGAATTAAAAAATATCCATTGCTTGGTAGAAGCACCAATTCCTAATGTTCCATTACTAATTTCTGAATAGTTTGTAGTGTTATCGTCGATAGTATATGACATATTGGTAACACCAGCTCCACCAAGGTCGTTAACACTTAAGCTAAGTCCTGTATGTTCAAAAGAAGTAGCAAAGGCTCCAAAACATGGATCTGTAACTAAGTCTGTACACATTCCATACACATTCATAGTGTTGGGTTGAGTCAATAATCCTAACGCGCTATTTGTAGCATCCGTAATTTTTATAGACTTGTATGCTTGCGTTGGGGTTACCGCTATATAATAGCGCCCTTGCTTATCTTGGACCACACGTATATTGTTATTACCACCATCAGAAGCTTGATTGCTACTGGCTGAATCGATAACATTTCCATTTTCATCTTTCACTTCTACTTTAAAGAAGTGGTCTCCTAGAATTATACCATCCAACAATCCTGAAACGATATTTCCAAGACTACCCCCAAGTAAAGCACCAAGGATATTTTCGTCAAAATCTATACGTATGTATGAAGTTACTCCTGCAGCCACAGGTTGCTCATAACCCATTTCTACATAACCTTCGAACTTATTTCCTAGTCCAAAAAGAATACCTGCTCCTGATTTTAAAGTTGCATAACTATCGAAATCGTCATCAAATAAATTTTGAACGTTATCTGCATTGTGCGAGTCAATTAAAATTGTAGAACAAGAAGGTGCTTCAAATGGAAATGGAGTAGGGGTCAATGGGCAAGTGTCACCATAGCGTTTTACATCATATAAGCGTAAAGGTTCAGCAGCAACATTCACACTTGCAATAGATTCAGCACCAATTTCTACACGATCAAAAATACCTGAAGGTTCATATTCTAATTCTACAATACCAGCAGAGCCGAATAATGCCAATAAATCTAAATTATTGATTAATCCACTTTCTAAAGTTTCATCGTTACCAACTTGTGTACTTCCACTGAAAAATTTAATTCTATATCTACCTAAAACATCCAAGCTTAATGCAGATGATGGTTCTAATGCCAATCTGATTTTTACTTTATCTCCAACTTGTGAAGGCTGACTAAAGTAAACTGTTTGATAAACATGAGCCAATACACCAGCTACACCAAGATTAATCTCGGAATAGTCCGAAGAGTTTTCGCTAATAGCTTTATAGGCATCTGTTACCCCTACACTAGAAATATTCCCTAAGCTTAGTCCAATTCCTCCACCTCGATATGAAGTGAAATTTGCAGGAAAACAGTTGTCTGTACCTATGTCAAAACAAGCATTGTAAACATCTAAAGAGGCTTTTTTCCCTGTTGCTAATAATGCTACAACGTGATTTGTAATACGTATACGGTTATAATCTGCATCTGGTGTAATTGCTATATAATAACGTCCTATGTTATCTTGCACTAATGTAACAGCACCATTTGAAGTGCCTTCAAACGCATCAGAGCTAGTTCTGCTAAGAACAGAGGTATTACCGTTTTTAGCTTCGACTTCAAAAAACTGATTACCTAATAGTAAACTATTGGCTAAGTCGCCTACTAATTTCCCTAAACTACCACCTAACAGCCTGTCTAAAACATCTTCGTCGTAATTAATACGCACATAAGTGGTGTGGTTTGCAGACACTGTTTGCCCTAAGTCCATTTCAACGAAACCAGCAGTTGGTCCACTTCCTAATAAACTACCTGAATCTGCATGTAGTGTAGCAAATGTTTCGTTATTTCCGTCAACTGTATTATGAGGGAAATCCACATTTTCAAAATCAATTAATGCAGTTGCACAAGAAGGAGTTTCTAAAGGCCCTTGAGTTGGATCAGGAGTGGCGGCGATTTCAGGATTCAAGCAAGTCCCAAGCCCGTCATAACGTTGAACGTCGTAAATTCTAACTCCATTTCCTAAAAGGTTTACACCAACAGTAGAATTAAGTTTAACTTCAGCACGAGAAAATTTCCTTCCTGGAGCAAATGTTAGCGTTGCAGGAGCACCTGATCCTAATATAGCTAGGATGTCAGTATTATTTAATAAGCTACTTTGTAAGGCTTGATTGTAAACTTCTTGACCGTTTGCGTCATAAAGCAACACTTGGATAGATCCTAATAAGTCGGTGTTAATCAATCCTCCTGAACCTAAGGCTAATTTTATATTTAATGTAGAAGTTTCTGTAGATTCAGAAATAAAATTAAAACTTTGAGCCATAGAACCTATTACATCGATTCCTAATAAAGCACCTGACTTTACAAGGGAATAGGTTTCCATATCGTCATCAATGGCATTTCCTAAGTTTTGATTATCAAAATCAAGTAAAGCTATACTAACTCCTGAGTCTTCGTAATACGTGTAAAGTGGTCTTCCGCAAGTAGGAGAATCTGTATAGTGAAAAGCTTCATAAACATTAAGTTCTAAACCACCACCTAATGAAATATCCAATAAATTCGATTCTGAACGTAATTTCACGCGCACACCCGTATAAATTGAACTTGAAGTTACAGCCAAGTATAGATTGCCTTCTGAATCTTCAGCAATTGTACTATGTACATTTGTTGCATTCACTAAGTTATTTCCATTATAAACTTCAGTAATAATGTTGTTGTCTAACAACCCTAACAATCCACCAACTAGTTCTAAAAGATCTAAACTAGCACCTGTGGCTACAGGTTCGTCAATTTTTATATATGTTGTTGTATTAGCACTTAATTCATTTCCAAAATTCATTTGTATCCATGCCTCACCTAAACCACCCGTTCCTAAAATTACTATGTTATTTGCATTTAGAGTTGCGCGTGTGGATTCATCAGCATCGACAGCAAAGTTAGGGTTGGTAACTTTTGCTAAGTTAGTGTCGTTGGTTGGGGAATAGTTTCCAGTAGGTATTCCAAGTATAACTCCTTTACTGTTTGTCCCACTTATTTGACTACTAGCATATTCCTTAGTCTGCGCCCAAGTATATGTTTGTGCGGAGAATATAAAGACTCCAAGCAATAATATTAGCTTGGTGATGCGCCCAGGATTCGTGAATAGATATCTATTAAAATTCATATTATTTTTTTAAAAGTTTTTGAGGCTAGAAACATCATAGGCTATTAAAACTGTAGCTAAAACAAAATAGCTAATGGCAACTTTTAGTTTGAGTTTTATAAACTTCAATATTTTGTTACGTTTTAATCAATAATTCCTAAACCACAATTTTATTCCAGGCTTAAATAATTTAATGTAACCTAGGCACCTTAATGTTTTAGGCGCCTAGGTTTATAAGCTTTATTTAATTACAAATACAATATTCATAAATGAAGCAGGAGATGAGCTGTCTATAATATCATACGTTAACACCCCGTTTTCATTAATACTTAGATTTGCAAAAACACTCTCATCAAAATATGTTATGTAGTAATACAATTCATTGCTTTCGAATATTTGTATTTGGGCTGGAGCATTTGTGCTACCAATTAGTCCACCGTTGTATGTTAAAGAAGGACCAGCTGCGCCGTGAGCTACATCAAAAGCTACACCTGTAAATTGCTTTTTATAATCATCGTAAAGGTTTCGTTGTAATCCAGTTCCAGTTTGAGAAGTTTCAAATATAACCGCCGGCATATAGAAAAACTTAGGTCCGTTTCCGTTTAGCGTAGACTTGTCTACCCATACTGGATTTCCGTTTACATCAGTAACTAGAACATGGTTTGGATCTGCATTAGCTATATCTTCAGCTTGAATTGTACCATTTTTAATATGAGTAGATGTTATAGATTCATCTTTAACTTTCAAACTAGTTTCAACCAAAACAGCCTCAGTTCCGCCAGTAACAATTTCTATAGTTGCGTCACCATTAGTGTCTGCTGCCGTTAAGTTTGCAGGGTTTACAACTCCATCCTGACCTTTAATGTTTCCTGTTAATACCCAAGCACTACCATTATATTCATATACATCTCCAGTATCTGTATCTAGATATTGATCTCCGTCATTTCCTGAAATACCATTTGTAGTTGGATCGCCAGAACCACTAGTCCACATAGAACCGTCAGCTCCTTCTTGACCTTGAGGTCCTTCTGGTCCCATAGGTCCAGTTGGTCCAGCAGGTCCAGTGGCACCTGCAGGTCCTATAGGTCCTGTTTCTCCTTGTGCTTTTACACCTGTATCAGTAGTTCCAATCCACCAATTTCCGTTTGCTCCAATTTCTGGAGTTAATCCGTCTTGACCGTTTTGTCCACCAGCTGCAACGCCTGTGTCCACACCGTCTATATACCAGTTTCCATTTTCAATGGTTACAACAGAACCATCAGCACCGTCAGCTCCATCAGCTCCTTTTAAAGATTGCAACCATTCTGCTTCCGTACCAACGTAACCATTTTCCGCTGCAACTTGGTAAGCAGATTTACCATCTTCACCTTTTGCTTTAACTCCAGTGTCAGTAGTTCCAATCCACCAGTTTCCATTTGCTCCAATTTCTGGAGTTAATCCGTCTTGACCATTTTGTCCACCAGCTGCAACGCCTGTGTCCACACCGTCTATATACCAGTTTCCATTTTCAATAGTTACCACAGAACCGTCAGCACCATCTTCACCTTTTAAAGATTGTAACCATTCTGCTTCAGTTCCACCAAAACCATTGTCGACTGCAACTTGGTAAGCAGATTTACCATCTTCTCCTTGTGCTTTAACCCCGGTGTCAGTAGTTCCAATCCACCAATTTCCGTTTGCTCCGATCTCTGGCGTTAATCCGTCTTGACCGTTTTGTCCACCAGCTGCAACACCTGTGTCCACACCGTCTATATACCAGTTTCCATTTTCAATAGTTACCACAGAACCATCAGCACCATCTGCTCCTTTTAAAGATTGCAACCATTGTGCTTCCGTACCAACGTAACCATTTTCCACTGCAACTTGGTAAGCAGATTTACCATCTTCACCTTGTGCTTTAACTCCAGTGTCAGTAGTTCCAATCCACCAATTTCCGTTTGCTCCAATCTCTGGCGTTAATCCGTCTTGACCGTTTTGTCCACCAGCTGCAACACCTGTGTCTACACCGTCTATATACCAGTTTCCATTTTCAATAGTTACCACAGAACCGTCCGCACCGTCTTCACCTTTTAGAGATTGCAACCATTCTGCTTCAGTTCCACCAAAACCATTGTCGACTGCAACTTGGTAAGCAGATTTACCATCTTCTCCTTGTGCTTTAACTCCAGTGTCAGTAGTTCCAATCCACCAATTTCCGTTTGCTCCAATCTCTGGCGTTAATCCGTCTTGACCGTTTTGTCCACCAGCTGCAACGCCTGTGTCCACACCGTCTATATACCAGTTTCCATTTTCAATAGTTACCACAGAACCGTCCGCACCGTCTTCACCTTTTAAAGATTGCAACCATTCTGCTTCCGTACCAACGTAACCATTTTCCACTGCAACTTGGTAAGCAGATTTACCATCTTCACCTTGTGCTTTAACTCCAGTGTCAGTAGTTCCAATCCACCAGTTTCCGTTTGTTCCAATTTCTGGCGTTAATCCGTCTTGACCGTTTTGTCCACCAGCTGCAACGCCTGTATCCACACCGTCTATATACCAGTTTCCATTTACAATAGTTACCACAGAACCATCAGCACCGTCGGCACCATCTGCTCCTTTTAAAGATTGCAACCATTCTGCTTCCGTACCAACGTAACCATTTTCCACTGCAACTTGGTAAGCAGATTTACCATCTTCACCTTGTGCTTTAACTCCAGTGTCAGTAGTTCCAATCCACCAGT
>NZ_JAAGRO010000040.1:0-396 GCF_011065475.1 Aequorivita sp. KMM 9714
CTAAATACTATTATAGAGCTGCCCAATCCTTAAAGAGTCTTGGTAAACACGATAAGAGCCGTGAGCTATTAGAAACTTATACTGCAAAAGGAGGAACTGGTTTTGTGATAAAAACCTACGATGAGGACATAGACTATTTAAAGAGTACTGTTTTTAAATCACGACAGTTTGTAATTGAGATGTCTCCAATTAGTTCAGGAACTTCAGATTTTGGACCTGCATTTTATATGAAGGATAAATTGGTTTATGCATCTGCAGCCAATGCAACAGGATTAAATGTAGATCAATGGACTCAAGAGCCTTATTTAGATTTGTTTATTGCTAATAGAGATGAAGAAGGATTGTTAAGTAATCCAAAGCCTTTAGGAGGCGATGTAAATACTCAATATCACGAAT
>NZ_JAAGRO010000041.1:0-396 GCF_011065475.1 Aequorivita sp. KMM 9714
ATTCGTGATATTGAGTATTTACATCGCCTCCTAAAGGCTTTGGATTACTTAACAATCCTTCTTCATCTCTATTAGCAATAAACAAATCTAAATAAGGCTCTTGAGTCCATTGATCTACATTTAATCCCGTTGCATTGGCTGCAGATGCATAAACCAATTTATCCTTCATATAAAATGCAGGTCCAAAATCTGAAGTTCCTGAACTAATTGGAGACATCTCAATTACAAACTGTCGTGACTTAAAAACAGTACTCTTTAAATAGTCTATATCCTCATCGTAGGTTTTTATCACAAAACCAGTTCCTCCTTTTGCAGTATAAGTTTCTAATAGCTCACGGCTCTTATCGTGTTTACCAAGACTCTTTAAGGATTGGGCAGCTCTATAATAGTATTTAG
>NZ_JAAGRO010000042.1:0-382 GCF_011065475.1 Aequorivita sp. KMM 9714
TTTAGTTTTAGGGTGAAGCGTAAAAGTTCTTTCAAATCTTTTTTAATTTATTTTCTACAAAGTGTTGTAGGTTTAAAAAAGAGTTGTATATTTGCACCCGCTTAGCGAATAAGCGAGTTCATAGACAAGATGAGGGGTTAAATAAGTATCGGTTCGACTCCGATCCATCACCAAAAATTGAATCTTTATTTTCGGATAAAGGTAAGTTCATTGAGATATTGAAATTGACAGCGTAGATTAATTTTCGAAAGGAAATTAGTCAACAAAGAAACTAAACTAAGTGAGATTTTCTGAGATTTTTTTGAGAGTCGAGCTCTTTATGGAAGTATGGTCGCAATATTATTGAAGATTATACGATGAAGAGTTTGATCCTGGCTCAGGA
>NZ_JAAGRO010000043.1:0-367 GCF_011065475.1 Aequorivita sp. KMM 9714
ATCACCTCCAGTAATAATAAGGTTTACAAAAAAGGAAGTCGGCTTGAGAATTTAAAAACGGTTCTTGCAGGGTTATACTTTGGTAACGCTGCAATCACCACCCACGCTGTGGGAGTGTAGGTTGTTTTATTTATAACTTTAGAAAACAACTTTCAAACAAAAGAAAGAAGAGCAATCTCCTATAAGATTGAATCGGTAATTTGTTATTTCAGTTTAGGGCAAAAAAAAACCTTCATCAATTAAATGATGAAGGTTTTAAAGGAAGGCGGCGACCTACTCTCCCACAGGATTGCAGTACCATCGGCGCAAACGGGCTTAACTTCTCTGTTCGGAATGGTAAGAGGTGAGCCCCGTCGCTATAACCACC
>NZ_JAAGRO010000044.1:0-360 GCF_011065475.1 Aequorivita sp. KMM 9714
CTATAGATATGATGAAAATGGGAATATGACCCAGGACCTGAACAAGGATATCTACCAGATCAGCTACAACCATCTAAATCTACCAGTGGAGATAAGGTTTGATTTGGCAAATTCAATTCCAAGGATCAACTATGTGTACGATGCCACCGGGACAAAACTGAGCAAGACCGTAGTTGACGAAGGCACGATAAAAACAGAATACGCTGGCAATTTTATATATAACAATGCGGGGGGCAGCCAAATGACACTTCAGTTTTTTAACCATCCAGAAGGCTACGTGGAACCGGTAATGGGTGAGGAAAGTGTAAAGGGCTTTGAGGTGGGACTGCCAGGACCAACTTATTCTAGTTATAAGTATGT
>NZ_JAAGRO010000045.1:0-358 GCF_011065475.1 Aequorivita sp. KMM 9714
GTGTTAGCATCAAACGTAATTACATCTCCATTTACTGTAGTATGCGTAAATGTACCATCGCCATTATCTACGAAGAGGTCTGAACCTGTAGTGTTGGTAATAAGGTTGATAATTTCATTATAGATATCACCTTGGTTTTGGATGTTAGTTACCACATCTCCTACAACATCAATTGTAATTGTATCACCATTTGCGTTGGTTAGTGTGTAAGTTCCATTACCGTTATCTAACAATGTAGTGGTGTTTGCATCGAAAGTAATTACATCTCCATTTACTGTAGTATGCGTAAACGTACCATCGCCATTATCTACGAATTTATCTGAACCTGTGGTGTTGGTAATAAGGTTGATAATTTCAT
>NZ_JAAGRO010000046.1:0-339 GCF_011065475.1 Aequorivita sp. KMM 9714
CACACGTTGGTTGAACTACATCAGCAGTTGGTGTAGCTGGTGCATTTGGTACATCATTAATCGTTACTGATAAAGCTGTAGAAACACACGTAGGATCTGAAGTATTTCGAGCTGTTACACTATAAGTGCCAGAGGTTAAGTTAATAAAGTCTACTGAAGCCTGATAGTTCGTGCCATCAATACTGTATTCAAATCCTGCACCTAGTGGAGCTGTAATTGAAATTTTACCTGAAGGTACTGCACACGTTGGTTGAACTACATCAGCAGTTGGTGTAGCTGGTGCATTTGGTACATCATTAATCGTTACAGATAAAGCTGTAGAAACACACGTAGGATCTG
>NZ_JAAGRO010000047.1:0-333 GCF_011065475.1 Aequorivita sp. KMM 9714
CAGTTAACCTAGGCCCTGAAATAAATACAGAAGGAAGAGAATCTTTTCCTTTTGTAAGCGATAAAAACAACCTTTATTTCTCTAGTGATGGTCGGTCGGGTTTAGGAGGTTATGATGTTTTTGTTTCCTCAATAGATGAAGAAGGAAAACTAGGAAGTCCAACAAATTTAGGAGCACCTACTAATAGTGCAAAAGACGATTTCGGGTTTATTATAGATGAAGAATCTAGAATAGGATATCTATCTTCTAATAGAGATGGAGATCGCGGAAGTGTTGATGATAATATCTACCTAGTACGGGAAAGTTGTACTATTTTAATAGAAGGAACAGTGT
>NZ_JAAGRO010000048.1:0-333 GCF_011065475.1 Aequorivita sp. KMM 9714
CAGTTAACCTAGGCCCTGAAATAAATACAGAAGGAAGAGAATCTTTTCCTTTTGTAAGCGATAAAAACAACCTTTATTTCTCTAGTGATGGTCGGTCGGGTTTAGGAGGTTATGATGTTTTTGTTTCATCAATAGATGAAGAAGGAAAACTAGGAAGTCCAACAAATTTAGGAGCACCTACTAATAGTGCAAAAGACGACTTCGGTTTTATTATAGATGAAGAATCTAGAATAGGATATCTATCTTCTAATAGAGATGGAGATCGCGGAAGTGTTGATGATAATATCTACCTAGTACGGGAAAGTTGTACTATTTTAATAGAAGGAACAGTGT
>NZ_JAAGRO010000049.1:0-321 GCF_011065475.1 Aequorivita sp. KMM 9714
GGTTAACTGGTGTACCATAGGTGCCATTTTCTAAAATGTCTACATACCAAAGGTCAGACATACCTAGAGTACCTGGCATATCAGATGAAAAATACAATCTTTTGCCATCCGGACTTAAAGCAGGATGCGCAACTGAATAGGCCTTATTGTTAAAAGGTAATTCCTCTACATTAGACCAAGTATTCTCACCCGTCTTCTCAGCTTTAAAAAGGCTTAGTCTAAGGGTTTTATGTTTTTTAGATTTATCGAGTTCTTTTTGTCCATCTATATAACTATTTCGAGTAAAGTAAATGGTTTTACCATCTTTGGTAAAAACTGCAG
>NZ_JAAGRO010000004.1:0-225228 GCF_011065475.1 Aequorivita sp. KMM 9714
AAACCATTTTTGATACCTGCAACACTTTTGAAAAAGTATTTTTATAAAATTTTAAAGAGCGATTTTTTAACCCTTGAAACAAGCAATTCTGTTTCGTTAAGCGGGTGCAAATATAACCCCGTTTTTTAACCCCACAACATTAATTTAAACTTTTTTTAATGTAAGATTAATAATAATATCTAAGTATTTGAAAAAGCAATACTTAGATTTAAAAATAAATTATCAGTATTTTACCTTGATGTATATTCCAGTTGCTTTGTGATGAAAAACCTACCACCAAGAAATTAATTGCTATTGCTTAAAACAACTATAAGTTATCTCTAAAAGCACATTAACTAGCTTAGAAAAAAGAGCGAATTACAAACTTACTATCATTGTAACTTCTATGCAATAAAAACCTAACTTATTTATTAACAGCACCTTTACTCCAATGCGTGCTTAATTCAGCGAAATCGATTGGGAAAGCTGGCTCCTGTCTTTCTAGGATATACTCTCGGAAAGAGCGCTCTAATATATCTTCAATTAGGTAGTCCTCCTCTACTTCAAATGGGTTGTATTCTTCTTTTAAGGATATTTCAAAAAAACTAGCGGTAGTATTATACCAAAAGGCTCGCCATCCAGTTCGTAATTCTTTTACAAGATCAAAAGCAGTAGTTCCTGTTTGTCTATGGATGAGCTTTACTAGTATTTGCCCCTCTGAATGAGTGAGTTTTTTCAGTCTATCGGAAAACTCTCCTTCTATATATTTTTGAATTCTTTTAGTATATCGTTTCTTGTCTCTATTCTTTTCGATTGTCTTTAACCTTTCTGTCATAGTTGTTAATCGCTCAGCAGCTAGTTTGGCATAAGGGTACACTTTACGTGTTTTTCGTCGTAATATCAAATAACGCCTTCTATCTTCTTTAGAAGTAAATTGCATTTTCTTCAGCAGATACACCTCATCAAGATTAATCATTTCACGCGCAATTGTATCTCCTTCTATGATATAGTACATGACCTGTACGGTATCTTTTTCTTTTTCGAGCTTAAGAGTATCAACTTGGGCAAAAGTAGATGTGAATCCAAAAAGGAATATACATATATATATAGGTATGCTAAACTTCATTCAAATTAGGTATTAATGTAACAAGCTACTATTATCCAAAAACGTTCCAAAATTAAGCAAATTGCATGGTCAAGCTTAATAAGAAATTGCTAATTTTACCGAAGACCTATATATAAGACAAAAACTATGAAGAAATCAATATTGAACGACAATTCATTAAAATTTTTAAAAGAATACTTAAACAATGCCGCACCTACTGGTTACGAATGGGACGGTCAAAAGTTATGGATGAATTATCTAAAACCTTATGTAGATGAGTTTTTTACTGATACCTACGGTACAGCAGTGGCTGTAATCAATCCAAAAGCAAAGTTTAAGGTGGTTATTGAAGGACATGCCGATGAGATTTCTTGGTATGTAAACTTCATTGACGATAACGGGTTACTTTATGTGATTAGAAATGGTGGTAGTGATCACCAAATTGCGCCTTCTAAAATGGTGAATATTCACACTAAAAATGGAATTGTAAAAGGAGTATTTGGTTGGCCTGCTATTCACACGCGAAATAAAAGCAAGGAAGAAGCTCCAAAACCAGATAATATATTCATTGATGTAGGAGCTAAAGACAAAGATGAAGTTGAAAAAATGGGGATTCACGTTGGTTGTGTAATTACCTACCCAGATGAATTTCACATTTTAAATGAAGACAAATTTGTTTGTCGTGCATTAGACAATAGAATGGGTGGTTTTATGATTGCCGAAGTTGCAAGATTAATACACGAAAACAAAAAAGAATTGCCATTCGGACTTTATATTACAAACTCTGTACAAGAAGAAATAGGTTTACGCGGGGCACAAATGATTGCTGAACGCATTAAACCAAATGTTGCGATTGTTACAGACGTTACTCACGACACCACTACTCCAATGATTGACAAAAAGAAACAAGGTTTTGCCGAAATTGGATCTGGTCCTGTTATCGCTTATGCTCCAGCAGTTCAGCAAAAACTACGTGACTTAATTGTTGAAACAGCAGAGGAAAACAAAATTCCATTCCAACGAGCTGCACTTTCTAGAGCAACAGGAACTGACACTGATGCTTTTGCTTACAGTAACGAAGGAGTAGCAAGTGCATTAATTTCTCTTCCGCTTCGATATATGCATACCACTGTGGAAATGGTTCATAGAGATGATGTAGACAATGTAATTAAGCTTATTTACGAATCACTTTTAAAAATTAAAGACGGAGAAACGTTTAGCTATTTTGACTAGTTAATTACATCCTCTTATTTTCCAACAAGAAGTTTATTTGTTGATACATAAAAAAACGACCTTCAATAACTATAACTATTGAAGGTCGTTTTATTCGTTTTAATTAGTTTTAAGCATCTTTCAATTTCGAAAAGTAAATTTTAGCCTGCTTTATTACTTTAGGAGCTAGTATAATAGTAGCCGTCATTGTAGGGATTGCCATAAGTGCAAAAAAAGTATCGATTAAATTAATCATCATACTTAAAGAAGTCGTTGCCCCTAATAGAATACTGATTATATAGAAATAGTTGTAAATCCCTTTGTTTTTAGCGCCGAATATAAAACTCATACACTTGCTTCCATAGTATGAGTATGAAAACAAAGAAGAGATACTGAACACTGCAATACATGCTAAGAGTGCGTATTTACCAACGTAAGGAATACTTTCTCCAAAAGCGGAAGCTGTCAAACTTACTCCATTAGCATCGCTACTCTGCCACACTCCGGTTACTAAAATTGCTAATGCAGTTAACGTACAAATTACTAAAGTGTCTATTGCTGGGCCAAGCATAGCTACTAACCCCTCACGAATAGGCTCATTTGTTTTAGCTGCTCCGTGAGCCATCGGAGCCGTACCAATACCAGCTTCATTTGAAAATGCACCACGACGAATTCCTAACAGAATTATTCCACCTACTAAACCACCTAAAAATGTATCGCCCTTATAGAAATTTGCGGAAAAAGCATCAGTAAAAATCAGACTTAAATATTTTGGAACTACATCAATATGAACTCCTAATATTATCAGCACTAATATAAAGTAAAGCAAAACCATAGCAGGGACCATTTTTGAAGCAGTTTTGCTAATGCGTGAAAGTCCGCCTAGAATTACCACGGCTGTTATCGCAGCCAACACTAAACCTATAAGTAAATCGGTTTTAAAACCACTATAAAGGCCGGCTGGCTTTAATAGGATATCGTTTATAGCTTGTGTTAGTTGGTTTACATTAAAAACTGGTAATGCCCCAACTAATCCCGCTACACTAAATAACATTGCCATTGGCATCCATTTTTTTCCTAATCCTTCGATTATAAAATACATTGGGCCACCTTGAACCTTTCCTTCTGAATCTTTTCCGCGGTAGAGAATTGCTAATGTTGCTGTGAAAAATTTAGTCGACATCCCGATTACCGCACTTACCCACATCCAAAATACAGCTCCAGGTCCACCTATTGCAATTGCAACTGCAACACCTGCAATATTCCCCATTCCTACTGTTGAAGATAAAGCCGTCATTAAAGCTTGGAAATGTGTGATTTCTCCCTCGTCATTTTCATCATCATATTTTCCACGAAGCACTGAAATTGCGTGGCCTAAGTAACGAAATGGTAAAAATCGAATTCGAATTAAAAGACATAATCCACCTCCGATTAAAATGACTAAAAGTGGTAAATCCCAGGCTACAGAAGCCATGTCAGCAATAAAACTATCTAACTTTTCCAAATTGTATAATTATAATTTCAGCTAATTTATGATTAATATTTTTATAATTAATTCGGAAATTGTTACTTGCAATTGCAAATGAGCAGACAACTAACCATTTTATTGCTAATAATATCTTCTTTAAGCTTTGCGCAAACTAAAGGTGATTGGAAAAAAAATGCGTTCATATTTACTCCTGAAATACTTTTAGGAAAAACAATGGAAGCATACGATGGCTTTCCTGAAATAAATCTTCAGAAGCAACTTATTTTAAGTTTTGGTCGAGATCACGGTAACAATCCACAGCAATGGGCACAAAGATTAAAAGGACCAAAAACTGGGTTGTCGGTAGGTATTACCGACTTTGGAAATGTTGACAGCTTAGGGATAGCCATCATTAGCATGCCTTTTATTGAGTTTAATGCTTTTGGAAGTAATCGTTTTAAGGTTTTAACTGGATTAGGAGTTTCTTACTTCACTGAAAAATTTAATGAAGTTACTAGTCCTAATAATCGTGCGGTAAGTACAAATGTTACGTGGGCGTTTCGACTCTTTCTAAATTATCATTTTCTTTCTACCAAAAAAGTAGATTGGCGCGCAGGATTAGGATATTCACATCACTCCAATGGGCATACTCGATTGATGAATAACGGATTTAATTCATTCTTATTAAGTCTTTCTGCAGACATTAAAAACCCATTAAATAAATCGGAAGAAGATAAGGTTGAAGATATTCCTGAGTTTAAAAATTCGGTTTATGATTACATTTCTATACGAAGTGGAATTGGTCAGAACGTTTTTGCCTTAGCCTTTAACGACAAAAAAAATGTTTACACCATAGCAGGAGAATATGGAAAAATATATAATAATACATTTAAGGTGGGAATTGGATTTTACTATCGTTTTTACCAACATTATTACGACTATATAAAAGGAGAAGAATCCTTAGTTGAACCAGGAAGAGAATTTGATTACTTTAGAAGTAACCCTGTGTATTACGCCAGTAATTTCGGAGTAGTATTACATGGTGAAGTATTATTAAATCATTTTGGAATCGATTTACAGCTGGGTTACAATCTTCACAAACCAGCATATAAAGCCGAATGGCGGATTAATGAAGGCTGGGATAAAACCCCTCGTGAAATACCTAAATCATGGGTTTTGGGTGAGCTAAACAGTAAATTCAAGAAAAAATACCGCGTTTCTTCTAGATTGGGATTAAAATATTATTTTTTAGGAATGGAAAAATCTCCAAAGAATAACTTCTTTATTGGCGCACACCTCAACTCAAATCTTGGACAAGCCGATTTTACCGAAATGAGCTTAGGTTATATTCACAGGTTTAACTCACCAACTACTTCCAAAAAAAAAGCAACCATAAAGAATGGTTGCTTTCGAAACATTTATAATAGTTTTGATTTATTTCTTTAAATAATCCAATACATTTTTCTCAATACGTTCTTGGATGTTCGACACATCTGCTTTTACAAACTTTTCACCAGTAATATTTTCGTAAAGCTCAATATATCTTTCAGAAACAGACTCGATATACTCATCACTCATTTCAGGTAGTTTTTGACCTTCGAGTCCTTGAAATCCATTCTGAATTAGCCATTGACGCACAAATTCTTTTGAAAGTTGTTTTTGTGGCTCTTCATTTTTTTGTCGTTCTTCATACCCTTCAGCATAAAAATAACGAGAAGAATCTGGAGTATGGATTTCGTCTATCAAAACAATTTTTCCATCTTTAGTTTTTCCGAATTCATATTTAGTATCTACTAATATCAATCCTCTTTTAGCTGCAATTTCGCTACCACGTTTAAAAAGTTTACGCGTATAATCTTCTAATTGGATGTAATCTTCTTCTGAAACAATTCCTTTTTTGATGATATCTTCTCTTGAAATATCTTCATCGTGATCTCCCATTTCAGCTTTAGTAGCAGGAGTAATTATAGGTTCTGGAAACTTATCGTTTTCCTTCATCCCTTCAGGCATCTCAACTCCGCAAAGTAATCTTTTTCCTGCTTTATACTCGCGAGCAGCGTGGCCACTCATATATCCTCTAATAACCATTTCAACCTTAAAAGGTTCGCAAGCTTCCCCAATAGCAACATTAGGATCTGGAGTTGCTATTAACCAATTAGGAACAAGGTCTTCAGTATCGCGCATCATTTTGGTAGCTATCTGATTTAAAATTTGACCTTTATAAGGAATTCCTTTTGGCATAACCACATCAAAAGCACTAAGTCTGTCTGTTGCGACCATTAATAATAAGTTGTTCTCTAAAGTATAAACCTCTCGTACTTTTCCGTGGTAAACACTTTTCTGATTTGGAAAATTGAAGTTTGTTGAAGTTATTGTATTACTCATTGTTAGTAAGGATTCGGGATTTGTTATTTCGTTAATTCGAGAGTTAATTTGTTTGTTTTCTATATTAATCTACGTTTTCAATTTTTTTGTACGCAGCAATTACTTCTTTTACTAGACGGTGTCTAATCACATCTTTATCATCCAAATAGATCATTCCAACGCCTTCAACATCTTTCAATACAAGTAATGCCTCTTTTAAACCAGAAGTTATACGTCGTGGAAGGTCAATTTGCCCTGGGTCGCCAGTAATCATAAACTTGGCATTTTTACCCATACGCGTTAAAAACATTTTCATTTGGGCATGTGTAGAGTTTTGTGCTTCATCGAGAATTACAAAAGCATTGTCTAAAGTTCTACCACGCATAAAGGCCAATGGTGCTATTTGTATAATTCCGTTTTCAATATGTGCAGTAAGCTTTTCCATAGGAATCATATCGCGAAGAGCATCGTATAACGGTTGCATATACGGGTCTAACTTTTCTTTTAAGTCACCTGGTAAAAAACCAAGGTTCTCCCCTGCTTCAACGGCTGGTCTTGTTAAGATAATGCGCTTTACTTCTTTCTCCTTAAGAGCTTTTACAGCTAGTGCCACACCTGTATAGGTTTTCCCCGTTCCTGCAGGACCAACAGCAAAAACCATATCGTTTTTACTCATTAAAGAAACCAATTTGCGTTGATTTGCAGTTTGAGCTTTAATAGGTTTTCCATTAACACCGTGAACAATAGTGCCTCCACTACCCTGGGGTGCTTCATATTCTTCTTTATTCTTACTTAAAAGAACACGTTCAATAACATTTTCGTCAATTTTGTTATACTTGACGTATTGTTCTAATAGCATTGCTATGCGGCGATCAAACTCTTCGAGCACCTCTTCATCACCGTAAGCTTTTATCTTATTGCCACGTGCTACAATTTTAAGTTTTGGAAAGTATTTTTTTAATAGACCAATATTAACATCTTCCTGGCCGAAGAAATCCTTTGGGCTAATTTCTGTAAGTTCTATAATGAGTTCGTTCAAAAGGCATTTTTTTTAGTCGTTAGATTTATTAAGTTAGAAGTTATTATATTTTACATCAAACTGTAATAAATCATTAAAATTAAGGCCATTAAAATTGTTATGGCGCAATATATTTTTATTAATCAAAAATAGTTTTGGTACTAACAAAAGTAACTTATTTTTGTGGTTATTCTTTTAAGAAAATATCAACAATTCATTTATGGCTATAATTACACTAACAACAGACTTTGGACAGAAGGATCACTTTGTTGGTGCGGTAAAGGGAGCTATTTTTTCAGAAATTGAAAATGTAAATATTGTTGATATCTCCCATTACATTTCACCGTTCCACTTACACGAAGCTGCTTACATCATTAAAAACGCTTACAAAAGCTTCCCAAAAGGGAGTATTCACGTTATTGGTGTTGATTCAGAATTAAATCCTGAAAATAAACATATAGCAGTTTATTTGGATGGGCATTATTTTATTTGTGCAGACAATGGCATTATATCGATGCTAACATCGGAAGTGCGACCAGAAAAAATTGTTGAAATAAACATACACGATAGATTTACTAGTAATTTTCCTGTTTTAGATGTTTTCGTAAAAGTTGCTGGACATATTGCTCGTGGTGGAACTCTAGAAGTAATTGGCAAACCTATTTCTGAAACTAAAGAGTTAACAGGCATTCGCCCTGTTACAAGCAACCAAAGCAGTCAGATAATTGGAAATGTAATTTATATCGACAATTATGGCAATGTAATTACGAATATAGACAGAAAGCTTTTTGAGGAAGTAGGAAAAGGAAGAGATTTCATAATCCAAGCCCGTACAGTAAAGTTCGATAAAATTCATAGAAATTATAGCGATGCTATAAATTTTGATGCACCTCCTGAAAAACGAGAAGAAGATGGAAAAAGAATAGCTCTTTGGAATTCATCTAACTGTTTGGAGTTGGCAATTTATAAGAGTAATCTAACAACAGTTGGCGGTGCTTCAAGTTTATTCGGACTTGATTTTAGAGATACAATTACAGTGATTTTCACGCCAAAACTATGATGTTATAAAATAGTATAGTGATTACTATATAAATATTAAAATTGCTTTTGAGCCTAGTCTGCTCATACTATAATTAAAGAATATGTTTACAAGAATCGTAAAATTAGAGTTAGAAAAAGAAAACGTAGCCCCATTCCTTGCAAATTTTGAAGATGTAAAGGAAAAAATCAGGAATTTTCCTGGATGTACTTTTCTAGAACTTTACAACGATAAGAACGATGAAACAATCTTTTTTACTTACAGCCGTTGGAAAGATGAATCAGATTTAGAAAACTACCGTAAAAGTGAACTTTTTAAAGGGGTTTGGAGTGTAACCAAACCTATGTTTAGAAAACGAGCTGAAGCTTGGAGTGTAGATACTGTTGTAAGTTTGTAGTTTGAAAAATTAAAAACCTTGGCGAGAATTCGTCTTTAGATAATGATACCAATCATAAAACGCGAAATAAATTCATTCTTTTCTAGTACCATCGGGTATTTGGTGATTGCCATTTTCTTGGTGATTAACGGCTTGTTTTTATGGGTTTTTAGTGGAAATTTTAATATTCCAGATTCAGGCTTTGCCGATCTTTCTCCGTTTTTCGAGCTTGCACCTTGGGTGTTACTTTTCTTAATTCCCGCAGTGTGTATGCGTGCTTTTAGCGATGAAATGAAAATGGGGACACTCGAACTTTTACTTACCAAACCAATTTCACTTTTACAAATAGTTTTAGGGAAGTATTTTGGAGCTGTTATACTTATTTTTATCGCGCTTATACCAACAATCTTATACGTATTGGCAATTTCCGAACTGGGGAATCCTCCTGGAAATTGGGATGTGGGTAGCACCCTTGGGTCTTATCTTGGACTTTTATTTTTAGTGTTTGCTTATACTGCTATAGGTGTATTTTCATCAACTCTTTCACAAAATCAAATTGTAGCTTTTATAATTGCTGTTTTTTTATGTTTCACACTTTATTATGGGTTTGAAGGTTTCTCTACCACAACTTTTAATATTTCTCAATTAGGAATGAAAGCACATTTTGACAGCGTAGCACGAGGCGTATTAGACACACGAGATTTAATATATTTCTTGAGTGTTACAGTGTTTTTTATTGCTTTAACAGTTTTAAAATTGAAGAAACAATAATGAAGACATCTACAAAAAATACTATCGTTTCCCTAGCGCTTTTAATTGCAGGAGTTGTACTTGTAAATATTCTAGGAGGTTATGTTTACAAACGTTTTGACCTTACTCAAGACAAGCGTTTTACTTTAGCTGAAGAAACTAAAGAAATCATCGACCAAGTAGAATCACCATTAATAATCGATGTTTTTCTAAAAGGAAATTTTCCTCCAGAATTTAGACGTTTACAGTTAGAAACCGAACAACTTTTAGACGAATTTAAAGCCTATAATCCCAATATTAAGTTTGAATTTGTAAACCCAAATGAAGAAGGAAATGAAGAGTTTCAACTTCAATTTGAAAAGTTTGGTTTAACGGCTGCTCAAGTTTCGGTAACAGAAAGCGGGAAACAAAGTACAGAACTTGTTTATCCGTGGGCATTAGCGCATCACAACGGGAAATCGGTTAAAATTGGTTTGTTAAAAAATCAACTAGGAGCTACTTCCGAAGAAAGAGTAAATAGTTCCCTACAAAACCTTCAGTATGCTTTTGTAGATGGCTTTAAAAAGTTAGCTCAAGATAAGTCTAAAAAAGTAGCCGTACTTAAGGGTAACGGACAATATGACGACCGCTACATTGCAGATTTCTTTTCAACTTTAAGAGATTATTACTTTATAGCTCCTTTCACATTAGATTCTGTTGCTACCAATCCGGAGAAGACTTTAAAAGCATTAAATAACTTCGATTTGGTTATTTCAGCACAACCTACAGAGCCATTTACCGATGCTGAAAAATACATTTTGGACCAATACACAATGAATGGCGGGAAGTCTATTTGGTTAATGGATGCCACTCAAATGCACAGAGATACGGTTTCGGGAAATAACTTCGCTTTTGGAAGGGATTTAAACCTAAACGATTTCTTTTTTAGTTACGGAATTCGTGTAAATCCAAACCTTGTAAAAGATGTTTATTCGGCTCCTATTGTTTTGGCTAGTGGTGAAGAACGCGAATCGCAATTCAACAGATATCCTTGGTTTTTTAGTCCGTTGACAAGCAGTGCAAACAATCATCCTATTGTAACCAATATTGAAGCTGTAAAATTTGATTTTGCGAGTGCTATAGACACGCTTCCAAACTCAATTAAAAAAACCGTTTTACTTTCTACTTCACCTATATCAAAAACTGTAGGACTCCCCTTCCCTATTGATTTTGACGTTGAAATACCTAAGAACCTACAAATAATTAATGAGGGACCAAATATGCAAGAATACAATGGCGGAGAAATTCCTTTGGCTGTCTTGTTGGAAGGCAATTTCAATTCGGTATATAAAAACCGAGTGAAGCCAATAAAACTTTCCGGCATTAAAAATATTGACGACGGCAAGCCTTCAAAAATGGTGGTAATTAGCGATGGTGACATCATTAAAAACCAAATGCAAGGCAATCGCCCTTTGGAATTAGGCTTTGATAAAATGACGAGTTCTTTCTACGGAAATAAAGAATTTTTGCTGAATACCGTCAATTACCTTCTAGACGACAACGGACTTATAAACATTCGAACAAGGCAAATTGCGGTTCCTTTTCTAGACCCTCAAAAAGTTAGTGAACAGCGTGGGAAGTGGCAAACCCTTAACTTATTGTTACCGTTGGCCTTACTCGCTCTTTTTGGAATTGCATTCCACTACTTCCGCAAACGTCATTACACTCGCTAAATGTTGATAAGTTTGTTTTAACAAACACTTCAATTGAAATATATTTGTGGTTCGACAGGCTCAGCAACCTTAATTGTTTTGGAATAAAAAAATTTAAGAGATTTAAGTCGAGCTCTGTAGAAATGCTCTTTAACTAGAATGAATAGGTTGTAACAATAATGAGCTTTACTAGCTCAACACCCCTTCATTTTTGTTGTTTGTTATTTTACTGAAGAGTATTATTAAAAATTATTTCATAAAAAACACATATAATGAAATTCATCGTATCGAGTTCGTATTTATTAAAACAACTGCAAGTTTTAGGCGGAATTATCAATAGCAACAACACTTTGCCTATTTTAGATAATTTCCTTTTCGATCTAGACAACAAGAGCCTTACCGTTTCTGCTTCAGATTTAGAAACTACAGTATCTTCAAAACTAGAAGTTGAAAGCACAGAAAAAGGAATGGTTTGTATTCCTGCAAGACTGTTATTAGATACTTTAAAAACATTTCCAGAGCAGCCGTTAACGTTTACTGTTGAAGACAACAACACTATCGAAATCAGCTCAAATCACGGTAAATACGCTGTGGCTTACGTAAGTGGTGAGGAATTTCCAAATGCAGTAGAGTTAAAAGATCCTTCATCTACAGTAGTACAAGGAGATGTATTAGCTACTGCAATTAGCAAAACGATTTTTGCTTCAGGAAATGATGATCTTCGTCCAGTAATGAGTGGTGTTTTCTTTCAGTTTTCAACAGAGAATTTAGTTTTTGTAGCAACAGATGCTCACAAACTAGTAAAATACACTCGCGACGATTTAAGCGCTTCGCAAACTGCCGAGTTCATTATGCCTAAGAAACCTCTAAACCTTCTTAAAAGCATACTTGCAGGTAGTGAGGAAGATGTTATTATTGAATACAACGAAAGCAACGCTAAGTTTATATTCGAAAACATCGAAATGGTATGCCGTTTAATCGACGGTAAATATCCAAATTACGAAGCGGTAATTCCAAAAGAGAATCCAAACAAACTGGTAATTGATAGAAATCAATTTCTGAATTCAGTTCGAAGAGTTTCTATTTTCTCAAGTAAAACAACCCACCAGATTCGTTTAAAAATTGCAGGTGCAGAGTTGAATATTTCAGCTGAAGATATCGATTACAGCAATAAAGCAGAAGAGCGCTTAACTTGTGATTACCAAGGAGACGATATGCAAATTGGGTTTAACAGCCGTTTCTTAACAGAAATGCTAAACAACCTAACTAGCGACGAAGTTTCTTTGGCAATGAGCCTTCCTAACCGCGCAGGAATTCTTACTCCTGTTGATGGATTGGACGAAGGTGAAACAGTTACTATGCTTGTAATGCCGGTTATGTTGAATAACTAGAGGCTAGAGGCTAGAGGCTAGAGGCTAGAGGCTAGAGGCTAGAGGCTAGAGGCTAGAGGCTAGAGTAAAATTAAAAAATGTCTACCGGTTTGGTGGGCATTTTTTGTTTATTTACTTTCTTACTATCATTTAATAAGCATACGGAAAATTGAATTCGGATAAAATATAAGCTTAATTCAACACCACTTAGGGTTGAAGTTTTATCAAACTATATCTTACCTTTGCCTCAATGACACACACAGATACTATTGTTGCTATGGCAACTCCTGCAGGTGCGGGAGCAATTGCTGTTTTAAGGCTTTCAGGACCTGAGGCTATTACTATAGCTTCTTCTATTTTTACTTCAGTTTCGGGTAAGTCCCTAGCAGAACAGAAAACGCATACTGTACACTTAGGGCATATTAAGGATGGAGAAAAAATTATAGACGAAGTTCTAGTTTCCATTTTCAAAAATCCAAATAGTTATACAGGAGAAGATGTAATTGAAATTTCTTGTCACGGTAGTAATTACATCCAACAGGAAATTATTCAACTATGTCTTCGTAAAGGATGCCGAATGGCTCAGGCTGGTGAGTTTACCTTAAGAGCATTTCTCCACGGAAAAATGGATTTAAGTCAAGCCGAAGCCGTTGCCGATCTTATTGCGAGTGATAGTGCTGCTAGTCATCAACTAGCAATACAGCAAATGCGTGGCGGTTTCTCTTCTGAAATTAAACGACTTCGAGAAGAGCTTCTAAATTTTGCGTCGTTGATTGAATTAGAATTAGATTTTGCTGAAGAAGATGTAGAGTTTGCAAATCGTGAAGACTTCCAAAAGCTAATTTCTAAAATTACTCAAGTTCTTAAACGACTTATAGATTCGTTTGCCACAGGAAATGTACTTAAAAATGGTATTCCTGTTGCGATTGTTGGGGAGCCTAATGTTGGGAAATCAACTTTATTGAATGCATTACTCAACGAAGAAAGAGCCATCGTTAGCGACATTGCAGGTACCACTCGTGATACTATAGAAGATGAAATTGTAATTGGAGGTATAGGTTTCCGATTTATTGATACTGCAGGAATACGTGAAACTACTGATACAATTGAAGGGTTAGGAATTCAAAAAACCTTTCAGAAAATTGAACAAGCCCAGGTAGTTATCTATTTATTCGATTCGGAAAAGTTTAATTCTGAGGTTTCGGGACAAGAATCAAAATTCAAAGTTGAAATAGAAACCATTAAAAACAAATACCCACAGAAAAACTTAATAATTGTAGCCAATAAAGTCGATAAACTTTCTGAAGAGGAAAGACAAAAACTAAAAGTTACACTGAGCGAAATTGACAACTCTTCCGCTTTATTGCTTTCAGCAAAATCAAATCTTGGGGTTGAAGAACTTCAAAACAAACTATTAGATTTTGTAAACACTGGCGCCCTACGCAACAATGAAACGATTGTTACAAACAGCCGTCATTACGATTCGATGCTAAAAGCTTTAGAGGAAATAATTAAAGTACAACAAGGTATCGACAATAACCTGAGTGGAGATTTATTAGCTATTGATATACGTCAGGCCTTGTATTACTTTGGTGAGATTACCGGAGAAATTTCCAACGACGAGCTACTAGGTAATATTTTTGCTAATTTTTGCATCGGGAAATAAACATCCTTCACTTCTTTCTTTGTTGCTTGTTATTCAAGGGTTTATATGTTCTTTCTTATTGGATATTTGCCTTTTATGTTCTAAATTTGTTGCTCATCTGTTGCCCAATATGTGATTTTGTTGCCCAAAATCCGTTGGCAATAAGATGGGCGAAATGATGCACCATATTGCCCCATGTTGCACCATGACGCTACATAAAGCACCATTTATGAGCAGTAATTTATATATTCCTAAAACTTGTAAGCATTGCGGTAATGCTTTTGTAGCACGAACCACAGTAACAAAGTACTGTGGAGATACTTGTGCTAAAAAGGCATACAAAGCACGTAAGCGTAACCAAAAAATACAAGCCACGCTTACCCAGGACATGAAAAAACAACATGAAGTTGTTTCTAATCCTGATCTTAATGCTGTACACAACAAAGACTTTTTAAGTGTTACGGAAGCTTCTCAATTGATTGGTGTTAGTAGATGGACCATTCAAAGAATGATTAAACAAGGGCGATTAAAAGCGGTGCCCTTTGGTAGAAAACGAATTCTTGCAAGATGGCAAATAGAGAACCTTTTTAATTAGCACATAATGAAAGTAACATTAAGGCAACGCAAAAAGAATAATAAAATAAGTCTTTACTTAGATTACTATCACAAAGGAAATCGTAAGACCGAATATTTACGTCTGTACCTAACGCCAAATCCAAAAACAAAAACAGAAAGAGAGGCAAACAAGAAAACAAAACAACTAGCGGAAGCAATATGTGCTCAAAGACAGCTAGAAATGCAGACCGGTATTTATGGATTTCAAGATTTAGAAAAGTTAAAAGGCAATTTCATTTCCTATGTATCAGCTTTAGCAGAAAAGAAAAATACAAGTTCAGGTAATTATGGGAGTTGGAATAGTATGCTCAAACATTTAAAAATCTTCTCTCCAGCCGATACAAGTTTTAATGATGTAGATAGAGTGTTTGTTCAAAATTTTAAAAATTATTTAGATACAAAAGCTACATCCAGAGCAGGAAAGAAACTATCACAAAACACGAAATACTCATATTATGGAAAGTTTAATGCAGCATTAAAACAAGCTGTTGCTGATGGTATTTTAAAAGAAAATCCAGCTAAAGGAATTGATGGATTCAAGCAAGGCGAACCTCAACGAGAGTTTCTAACACTAGATGAGCTACAACAAGCGGTAAATACAGATTGTGAACTACCAGTTTTAAAAACGGCATTTATTCTATCAGCCCTAACTGGATTACGTTGGTCAGATATAGAAAAACTGACTTGGTCAGAAATTCAACACTCTAAAGAAATGGGATATTATATCCGATTCAGACAGAAGAAAACCAAAGGAGTTGAAACCCTACCAATATCAGATCAAGCCAGAGAGTTATTAGGAGAAAAAGGGGAGCCTAAAGAAAAAGTATTTAAAGGCTTAAATTATAGTGCTTGGTCTAACTTGAAATTACAACAATGGATGTTAAGGGCAGGTATCCAAAAAGAAATCACCTTCCATTGTGCGCGTCATACGTATGCAACATTACAATTAACTTTAGGAACAGATATTTATACAGTATCAAAACTATTAGGGCATAAAGAGCTTAGAACCACACAAATTTATGCCAAAGTAATTGATGATAAAAAGAGAGAAGCAGCTAACAAGATTAAGATTGATTTATAATGGCTAAGGACTTATTTACAGATATATTATTCGTTGATAAGGTTACGGATGATACTAGAACCGACAATCAATTTAAAGAGCTTATAAAAGGCCTTAAAAAAGAATATCCCATTACCACTCCTAAATATGAGGTAGAATTCAAAAAAGCATATTCTTCTAAACGTAAATACTATTTCAAACGCATAGAAAACGATTATATCATAAAATTTAATGACTTAATAAATGAGCTTGGAACCAACTCAACACCCTTACATTTATCTTTCCTATACGATAAAGTATATAACCGAATCACAAATTACTTAACGCAGATTAGCAATTACATTTCTGAAAATAATATTGATGAAAATTTATATTTAAAACCAACAAATACCGACCAATCAGACGAAGCCTATATCATTTCATTTTTAAAGGCTAATGCAATAATGTTGTTTCTGGAGCTTCAAGAGCGATTTTCATCATTAAGTGATGCAGATGTCTACACAATAGAAGAAATACATGAAGTGTTTTTTAATGAAGCACCACCTAAAAAGAAAATTCTAATCCCTTATAGCGGTGAAAAGTTAGAAACCAACAAAAGAGTTTCTAAACACGTATTCACGAATAAGAACCACTTTGGGTTCAAAAGTAGAAACACTGATGCTTTGTTAGAGGTGTTAAAAACACTTCAATTTACAATTGATTTATTACAAAACAACACTTCAATTGAAGATTTACATAAACTTTTTACAACGGATGATTTTACAAAATTAGATACAAAAATTTATCTTCAATGTGAAACAACACAATTTAGTTATGTATTAGATGTGCTCAAACCATACTTCAGTAACCTAAAAAAATCTGTTATTGAACAGTCTGGTAAATTTATCACCAAAACAGGTACGCCTTTAAAGGCTAATAATCTGTATAAAAATAAGGTTCATAATCCTAAAGAAAAGGAAGTAATAGATAGAATCATCCAACAACTGCAATAAAAAACAGTAAGATTAGTAAGAAATCTTACTGTTGTCTTACCCTCATTTTACACTCTTACTAAAATTAGATAGCCAATTTTCAACCTTTGTATTGTCCTTGATAACCAAGGATGACATTAGGCCTGATGTCCTCATTTATTCAAATAACAATAAAAGATGGACATTACAATCATCGAAAAATTAGAACGCATCGAAAAGTTGTTACAAGAACAACAAACGTTGCAAAAGCAAGTACTCAATTTCAATGAAACTTGCAGGTATTTAGAGCTATCACAATCGCACTTGTACAAATTAACAAGTACGTCTGCCATTCCTCACTATAAACCGAATGGTAAAAAAATCTATTTCCATCGTCAGGAGCTAGATCAGTGGTTATTACGTAACCGTATGGATTCCCAGTTCGAAATCGAACAACAAGCAGCGAATTATATAATTCAAAAAGGAAGGATATAGTTATGACGGAGATAATCGATTTACTCTTGGCACTCTCACAAGAGATTAAGGATATAAGAGCGCGCATTGAATTATTAAAGGAAATGAGAGCAGACCGCCTAAAATTCACCTGGGTAGACAATCAAGAAGTATTGCAAATGCTTCACATTAGTCAAAGAACCTTACAAACGCTTCGCTCTAACGGAACCCTACCGTACAGTAGAATCAAAGGTAAATTCTACTACAAAATAACGGATATAGAGGACTTGTTACAAAGCAATTACTATAACCCAAACTTCAAATGCGATGGAAATAAGTAGACAAAACATCTTAGATAAAACGCATTATGGGTTAAATATTTACGCTTATGTATTGCGGCAGTATTATTCTAATTCTTCGGTCCTTTCCTTAAAAGGAAGGGACTGCGGAATTACCCGCAACCCATTTAATGGAGGGAAGCAAACGCTACAAATTAATATAGTAGATAATCTTGCTAGGCATTATGATACCGAGTTAGCCGATTTTAAAGGAGATGTATTCGATTTTGCATCCTATCACTTTAAGATAATAGAAGAACAAGACCTGTTGCAGAAAATCAATGAGCTAATGCACTTAAACTTGGAAGTTAAACAAGATAATGATCTAGCATGGTTAGAAGAACCAGATGATACTTGGTATGCTTACTGTAGTTTTTTCAAAGCACCAATTAGAAATGTGTTTCCTTCTGAAAAAGTAAGATTACATCATGTATTTGAACGAATTACAAGCGATAAATACAAAAGTATTACCGAAACATTTAGAGCCATTAAAGACCCAAAAGAAGCACGAAAATTTAAAGCAAATCAATTTGATTATGTGACATTTTCAGGAGTGTTTTCTAAACGGAATGATGAAAGCTTAACAGAGCATTCTTCATTACTCACTATCGATTTCGACCATCTAGATAATCTAGAAACTCTAAAAGAGCAATTGTTACAAGATGAGTATTTCGAAACAGAATTATTGTTTACATCACCTTCAGGACAAGGACTAAAATGGATAATTCGAATCGATATTTCCGAAGTATCGCACAGCGAATATTTTAAGGCTGTAGCTAATTACATTAAAGAAAAATATAACATAGAGGTAGACCAATCAGGAAAAGACGTGTCTAGAGCATGTTTTCTATCCTACGATCCTTTGGCATACCTACATAAAAGACATCGTAAGATTATTTAAAAGTATAAAGACATGAGAAAACACTTTAATCCTAAAGATTGGATGCAGGTTCCAGAGCCAAAACAAACACCAAAGCAGCCAATCCAAAGCAACCCAGTAACGGTTGTTGCAAACGATATAGAAGCATATATCAGTCAACTAGAACAAGCTGGTATAGATATTACAGACACCTATGGGAAATGGCGGGATATAGGTTTTGCTATTTCTGAAGAGTATGGTGAAGCTGGACGCGAATATTACCATAGAATAAGCCGCAACTATGCGAATTACGACCATAAAGAATGTGAAGAACAGTATAGTAAATGCTTACAAGCCAAAGGGCACGGAATTACAATTGCAACCTTGTACCACTATTTACATCAAGCAGGAATAAAACCACATCGCGAAAAAAGAATTCGTGTTGAGGTAGAACAGCAAGAGGATATAAAACAACCTTTGCCAACAATACCAGACCAGGTGTACAATAGTGTACCAGAATTTCTACAAGAAATAGTAGAGCCTGCAAGTAGCAATGAGGAAAGAGATATTTTACTTCTTGGAGCTTTAACAGCATTTAGTGCTTGTTTTCCAAAACTATTTGGAGTGTACGACCAAAGAAAAGTATTCAGCAACTTATACCTATTTGTTACAGCACCAGCTTCAGCAGGAAAAGGAAGACTAAATCAAATTAAAAATTTAGTAAATCCTGTGCACCAACAACAACGGGAACAAGCTAAAACCCTAAAGCAACAACATCAAGTAGAAATGGCAGCTTATAATTTGAATAAGGGCAAAAGCGAAACCTTAGAAAAACCAGGTAAACCGCCAGAAAGAATGTTGTTCATTCCTGCCAATAATAGCGTTACAGGTGTATATCAATTAATATCAGATAATGAAGGTAGAGGATTAATTTTTGAAACGGAAGGAGATACATTAGCACAAGCATTTAAAAGTGATTACGGAAACTATTCCGATGGATTTCGTAAAGCCTTTCATCATGAAACCATTAGCTATTACCGTAGGACAGATAGGGAATATGTAGATATCGAAAGACCCTGTTTATCCACTGTCTTATCCGGTACACCTAAACAAATTCAAGCATTGGTGCCAAGTGCAGAAAATGGTTTATTCAGTAGGTTTATGTTTTATTATATGAATATCAAACCAACATGGAAAAACGTATTCCTTACCAGTACCACCAAAGGCTTAGATGAATATTATGATCAATTAGGTAAAGAGTTTTTCGAACTATATAAAACACTGAAAAATAATCCACCAATAGAAGTGAGCTTAACAGAAGAACAACAACAAAAGTTCAATGAGTTTTTTGAAAAGCTACAAACCAAATATCTCAATGTACAACCAGATGAATATATCGCAACAGTAAGACGATTGGGATTAATAGCATTTAGAATCATGATGCTGTTTTCAGTATTTCGAATTATGGAAGATGGCGATGTAAATCAAATCAGGCAATGTGAGGATGTAGATTTCAATAACACATTACAAATCATAAGTGTTCTGGTAAAGCACAGTAGTAAAGTGTTTAACGACTTACCAATCGAGCAACAAGATGTAAAACGTGTAAATCGAAAAGAACGGTTTTTAGATGCGCTGCCTTATCAATTTACAAGGCAGGACTATTTAAATATAGCCGACAAATACAAAATACCACACAAAACAGCTGAAGGTTATATAACAAAATTTGTAGCATCAGGATTAATACATAGAGAAGCACATAATAACTACACAAATCCTGCAAAGTCTAAAAAAGTATAGCCTATACCAAATTATAACCTTTAGAAATACATCCAAAAATGTAGATAGCTTGTTTGATGATGTTTATTATAATACACATCTCGGTAATTTTTACTATATTTGTGTATTATAATAAACAAATTATGATTAATGCAGTAACCATTAAAGACGTAAAACTAAAGCTTGCTGAGCTGTGTAAGCAAAAAAGGCAAAGCTACGAAATGACCCAAGAAGACCTGTCGGAAGCTTTAGGTATTTCAAGATATACAATTCAGAAATTCGAAAACGGCAAAAATGCAACCTTAGATACCGTTCTTAAAATAGCAAATCATTTCCACCTGCTTGAAAAATTGCACCAGGCACTTACAGACCTAGAAGAATCTAATGACATAAATTCGTTATACTAAATTATGGCAAAAAATAATATTATAGACGTACTAATGTTTGGAATGGAATTAGGAAAGTTGGGATATGATTTAGACAAAAAAGCTGCTTATTTTCAATATAACCCAGAGTTTTTAGATGCTAATAAGTACACAAATATATTTCCGTACATATTTAAACGCATAAAACCAGTCCAAGTTTTTAAGCAATTTCATAGTGAAACTTTTAAAGGTTTGCCGCCAATGATTGCAGATTCCCTTCCAGATCTATTCGGAAACATCATTTTTAAAGAATGGTTCGACGCACAAAATAAATCATTTAAAAAAATAACACCCTTAGAACAGTTAACCTATGTGTCTAATCGTGGTATGGGAGCATTAGAATATAAACCATCAAAGGAAATCCCTAAATCTACAACCATTAATATAGAAGAAATGGTGGAGGTCCTTAAAAAGGTGTTAGACCTTAAAAAAGAAACATCAGAAAAAGAATTTTCAGATTTAGCATTACTCAATATCTTTAAAATTGGTACATCGGCTGGAGGAGCAAGACCCAAAATATTAATTTCTCAACATAAAGAAACCGGATCAATAATACCAGGCGATATAGAATATGCAAACAACTATAACCACTATTTGGTAAAACTATATATCGAAGAACAAGAAAACAATTATAATAAAGAAAAAATCGAATATATATACGCAAAGCTCGCTTTAGATGCTGGAATAAAAATGATGCCTTCAAAGCTCATTGAAAACAAACATTTTGCAACCCTGAGATACGACAGACAAAATGGTGAAAAACAACATGTCTTAACTGCATCAGGACTAACAGGTTGGGATTTTAAAAAAACAGATAATTCCACCTACGAAAACCTATTCAAACTAGCATTAGACCTCAGAGTACCTTACAAAGATATACAAGAACTCTTTAGACGTATGATTTTTAATGTCGTATTTGCTAACATAGATGACCACCTCAAAAACCACAGCTTCATGTATAACAAAGAAGAGGACAATTGGAGTTTAGCGCCAGCATATGACATCACATATCCATTAAACATAAACCTTAACTTTACCAATACAGCCAGAGCTCTAGCCATCAATAATAAAAGAAACAATATTAACCTAGAAGATGTCCTAACCATTGCAGAAACATACGCAATTAAAAACCCAAAAGGAATTATTAAAGAAATACAAGGCATCATACCTAAATGGAAAGAATACGCTACCCAATATGATACTCCAATAAGAGTCATCGAAGCTATTCAAAAAGACTTCACAATACTTCTCTAAAACATAGAAAAGGCACACTAAGGATTTAAAGGATTTTGAGGATATAAGGATTTGCCCGCCTATAATATATCCTCAAATCCTTAACTTCCTCATTTCCTGTTAAGCATGATAATAACTTGTTAATATCTTTTATTTAATTCTTCCTTTCCTTTGCTTAAATTAGATATTGATTTTCAGATCAATACAGCCTAAAGAAAACATTAGGCAAAACCCATAAGAGTTACGCACCCAGATGCAAGAGGCATGTAGAACCTCGGCATCGCAATCAGAAATAGCAGAAACGCTATACAATAATAGCGTGCTATTGTCATATGCAATAAACGCTTAAAAAGGAAAAACAAGATGTAGAAACAAAGATGTATTAAAAATGAAAAACATGAACCAGGAACTTTACTTTAATATTCTAACCTTCGATATACCAAACGAGCCAATAACATTTCATTTCAGTATAGAAAAAATAGGCAACGCACAGAAACTCTATAAAAACAAATTCCCATCTAATATCGAAGAGATATTCCCTGGTATTTACGAACAGAACCCCGATTTCATATACACATCTTTTAACTTCGAAAAAGAAGGCTATACACCATTAACACTCAATCTAAATGAGCAGCCTATCGAATTGCTGAAGCATTATTATAATTGGAGAATTAAAAAGTACTTCAAAAGCAAAAACAAAGTAGTGAAGCCTAATTTTGTTAATGACAATCAAGTATGGATAAAAGACACAACTTATAAAAACGAAACCTTTGCCAAATACGATAAGTACACCCTAAAACTTCAATTTAAGGAAGTCAGTGATTTTGGGGAATTAATAATAGCTTACGATGGAGTATCTAAAATTATTAAAACACCAATTTCAGAATTAGTAAAAGGAGATGTTTCTACCAGTTTACTAACAGGCGTCATATATAACCGTAATTATTTCAAATACCAGAGACTGCCTGAAAACATAACCGACTTTTCAGAAGTCTATGCAGTATATAACAACGCCCTAAGAGCTGCTTTAGGTTACGAAAGAGATAAAAAAGACAGAGGAAATAAATACATACAATACAAAGCTAAAATTGGTGACTTTATTAAGAAGCATATAGTAAAAGACGATTTTAAAGAAATAGTTTCAATAAACTGTAAATACTACTTACCTGTAGAGAAAAAACGAATTGGCGAAGTAGCAGAAGAGTGTAATGAATTGGTATTTAATAACGGTCTAATAGGGAAAAAACCAAAGTACGATTTCAAACAGCTAAAACCATTTAAACCCTGTACGCAAATACATAAAAACATCCACTTATTTTTTATAGTACATAAAAATCATATTAATGAAGCTAAAGATTTGCAAAGCTATCTGCAAAACGGGTTAAAATGGTATAAAGGCCTACAAGAATACGCAGGAGTATTATATCATGTAGAAAAAGGATTTAGTATAGTGTTCGACGATTTAGATAACCCATTACCGCAAATAACAAACGGAATTAAAAATCTAAAAATGAAGCCAGACGTAACCTATGTAGCTATCTATCTAAGTCCATTTTCAAAGTACGAACAAGACCTAACTAAAAAGAAAGTCTATTACAAGGTAAAGGAACAACTATTACTAAGGCATATAGTATCACAAGTAATAGATGTAAATAAGTTCCAAATAAAGAACAACGAGTACAAGGCAAATCCTACCAAGAGTAATGGGTACCTCTTCGACTTAACAAACATTTCATTGGCAATACTAGCGAAATTAGAAGGCATACCATGGCAGTTAAATAGAACCCCAAAAAAAGAACTAATCATTGGAGTAGGGGCATTTAAAAATGTCGAAGAAGATATAAGATATGTAGCCAGTGCGTTTAGCTTTCAAAGTAATGGCAAGTTCAATGAATTTCAATATTTCAGTAAATCAGACACTAAAAAATTAGCAGGAGCCATTAGCGATGCCATATGGCAATACGTTACTTTAGAACAAAATCCAGACAAAGTAGTTATTCACTTTTATAAGGAAATGAGTAACGAAGAAATAGATCCAGTCTTAGAGATGATGAACACCCTTAACTTAAACTGTCCTTTATACATCGTAAATATCAATAAAACCAGATCAGAAGATATTATAGCCTTTGATAATAATTGGCATGGTAACCTAATGCCTAAAAGTGGAGTGTATATCAATATAAGTAAGTCCGAACATAAATACCTATTGTTTAATAATTCAAGATATGATGATAGTAAAGCATACCCATCAGCAGAAGGTTTTCCATTTCCTGTAAAACTTCGAATTACAAGCCCAACACCAGAAGCATTAAACGACAGTAAAACAATTAAAAAATTAATAGAGCAAGTATACGAATTCAGCAGACTATATTGGAAATCACTACGCCAACAAAACGTACCAATAACTATCAAATACCCCGAAATGGTTGCCGAAATAGCACCTCGCTTCGACAGTAAAGTGATTCCAAATTTCGGGCAAGAAACTTTATGGTTTTTATAGAATTTATACTTTAATGTAAAAATATAACGAATTTCGTTATATAAATATTAAGTAAATAGTATATATTTAATGTTTCAATTTTCTCCCTCATGAACCGTATCAAAGAAGTTTTAGAAGAAAAAGGCATTAAGCAAGTCTGGTTAGCAGAAAAGCTTGGTAAAAGTTTTAATACTGTCAATGGCTACGTACAAAACAGAAGCCAACCCAGTTTAGAAGTGCTGTATCAAATAGCAGAAATATTAAATGTAGATCCAAAAGTATTGTTAGATACTAAAAAATAAAACGTTTAAAAAGCAACAGAATACGTATGAACAAAAAAGACATACTAAATAAAATAAAATCATTAGATGGCCTTTCACAAGAGGAACGTGCCTATTTGGTAAACTTAGTAAACACCAAAAAGAAATACGGTCTCGTATGGGAAGACAAGCCAGAAGATGTTGAAGAGCAGTTACGTACTAAATTACCTGTATTGCAAGAGGTGAAAGAACGAGCAATTATTAATGATACCGATGGGGAAAATCATCCAAACCATATCCTCATCGAAGGCGACAATTTACATGCGCTAACCGCACTTACTTTTACACACGAAAATAAAATTGACCTGATTTATATAGATCCGCCTTATAATACAGGGAATAAAGATTTTATTTATAACGACCGATATGTAGATAAAGAAGATGCTTTCAGGCATAGTACTTGGTTGTCATTTATGGAGAAAAGATTGTTGATTGCAAAGAAATTACTTTCGGAAAACGGAGTTATCTTTATTTCTATTGATGATTATAGCCATGCTCAATTAAAGTTACTATGTGATGAGATTTTTGAAAACAGTAGCAATCCTGATAACTGGAATAATTTAAGTACATTAATTTGGAACAAACAGCATTCTCAGCAACAAGGAGTTTTTAAAAGATATCATGAATATATTTTAGTTTATGCTAAAAACAAGAATAAAGTTAAAAATATTAAAGGTGCTTCAGGCATTATTGAAGCAGGTGCTTTAAAGAAGATTTCTGTGAAAAATCCAGCCTCAGAATTTACTTTTCCCAAAGGTGTTAGGTTTGAAGCTAAAGAAGGTACTGAAATAGAGGGGACCTATGGAGGGTCAGAAAAATTAACGATTACTTCTGGGAAATTAATATGTAAAAATGGCTGTACTGCGGAAGAAGTAACTATTTCTGCAGGGTGGACACAGAAAAATCAAATGAAGTCCTGGTTTTCGGGAAATGATACAGTAGATACAAAAGGGCAGAAAGTGTTGGAGTTTTATTTTACATCTACCGGCAAAGTAAAGTGTCGTAAAGAAAGAGGTTCAATTACACCACCAAGTATATTACCTGAATACGGTATGGTAAGTGAACAGACTGCAAAGTTGAATGCCATATTTGGGAAAACAGAAGTTTTCACGAATCCAAAACCTGTTGAAATGATAAAAGATTTTTGTAGTTGGTTTGCAGGAGAAGACTCGATAGTACTTGATTTTTTTGCAGGTTCAGGTACCACTTTACACTCTGTTATTGAACTTAACGCATCTGATAACAAAAATAGACACTGTATTCTAGTTACTAATAACGAAAATAATATTGCGGAAGAAGTTACATATGAGCGTAACAAACGTATTATACAAGGTTATACCAATACTAAGGGTGAAAATATTAAAGGCCTAATTAACAACAACCTCCGCTATTACCAAACCTCTTTTGTTGATGGAGAACCTTCTTTAAATAATAAAAGGCAATTAACAAAATTAGCTACTGAACTACTATGTATAAAAGAAGGTTGTTATAATGAAGTACAACATGAGCTAAATATTACTCCACAACAAGCACAGATATTTACTAATGGCAAGGGTAAGTACTTGGTTACTATATATCATTCTAGACATCAATTAGAGATTCAAGAACAGCTAGTTATATGGTTAGACAATTTGAAAGACACTACAGAAAAAGTGCGTTTATATGCATTTAGCCCAGAAAAAGAAGTGTTAGCTGAAGAGTTTTATGAGGTAGAGGATAAAGTTGAGGTTGTACCATTACCAGAAGCTATTTATAATGCTTATTTAGCAACTATAAAGACACTAAAACTAGATAAAAAGCAATTTGACAATAAAAGAACGGCTGAGGCATAATATAATAAAGATGTATATATTAAGAGATTTTCAAGAAACAGCAGTGAAAAGTTTGTTAGAGCATACTTATACTGCACTACAACAGCCTACAAAGCAAACCCCAATATTGTTAGAATCTCCTACAGGTTCTGGTAAAACGGTAATGATGGCTTCTTATTTGGAGCGTTTAACCGAGGAACTTAGAGTAAAGCCTGGTTTTAACAATGACGTTGCTTTTATATGGTTGGCTCCTAACACACTACATATCCAGAGTTATCACGCACTTCAAAGTTTATACGAAGATACTAAAAAGCTAAATTGTATTGATTTAGATAGTTTAGGCACGAACCCAACGTTAGACCCTAATGATTTATTATTTCTTAATTGGAGTAGTGTTCACTCTGCAAAAAATATTTGGCGCAAGGATAATGAATCTAACACCAATCTCGAAACTTTAATAGAGAATACTCAAGCAAATGATACAACTATTATTTTAGTTATAGACGAAGCACACCTAAGTGCATTTGGTGGTAAACAAGCCATAGCGGTGCGTAATTTAATAGAGGCAGATGTCGAAATTTTGGTTACAGCAACTGCTCATAATATCCAAAGACCTCAGTTGTCTGTTTTTGTTCCAAGACATAAAGTGGTGGAACAAGAGCTTATTAAGAAAGGGATTCGGTTAAATATAGATTTAGATCCAGAAGAACAAAATGGTGAAAATGTGCATATGCACTTATTAAGAAAGGCTTTCCAGAAAAAGGAAGAGTTAAAAGCCTTATATAATAAGGAATTAGGTGAAAACTGTGTAAATCCATTGTTGCTTATACAACTGCCATCAGATAATGTTTCGCTTAGCTCAGAGGATAAATCCATAAGGGATACCTTAGTAGGGCTTTTAAATGTTGAGTATAATGTTTCTACTCAGAATGGCAGATTGGCTATATGGTTGTCAGGCGAAAAGGATAAAGATAATATTGAAGATATTAATGGTTTTCAAGATGTGCTGATTTTTAAACAAGCCGTAGCGCAAGGTTGGGATTGTCCTAGAGCAGCTGTGTTAGTAAGTTACAGAACTGTAAACAGTCCTTCTTTTGGTATTCAAACAGTTGGGAGGATATTGAGAATGCCACATCGTAGACATTATGAATTAGATGACCTTAATTACGGTTATGTTTTTACAAATATTGAATCAACTAAAATAAATTTCGAGCCTTCAGATGTTGATTTCATTAACTTTCAACTAGCAAAGCGTCAAAATGATAGAGGTTGGGTTTTTAACAATATAAACTCTGCCCAAATAATTAATGATCGTGCAGCTAAAGGTGTATTGACATCTACTTTCCAAACACATTTTTTTGGTGTAATGGAGCATCGTTACGGCTTAACAATGCTACCGGATGTTGATTTATTCACTCCTGAAGAGGGTGAGAAAATTAAAAAAGTGAAAGAAGCGAACCTTTTGGCTATGAAGCAAAACGGTTGGGAGTTTGAAGTAGACCATCATCAAATTCCAATTCCTGTAAACGTAGAAGCCGACCCTTATATTGTAAATAGTATTGTGTTAAATGCGAATCAAACTAAACAGTTTGCTATAACCATGAATCAATTCAATATTATGTTCGAACATTTTTGTTATGATAACATAACACGTTTAAATCGTTCTAAAAGTTGGAAAAAATTAAGGGATGTATTATTATTTTTTGCTGAGTACTATTTGGGGATTTTTGAGCATGATGCCAAAAAAATATACTTATTTCCTCAAAACAGGAGAATATTAGAAGAGTTAATTGTTACAGCCCTAGAGAAATTTGAGCAATGGCAGAAAGCGAAAGGAAATGAAAATCGAAGAGTAGAATATAGTTCTTGGCAAGTGCCAGAATACCGTTATTACAGCGAAAATTTTAACAAGGAACATATAGAAAGTCATGCAATGGTGCCTTTTTATGAATACACAAATGTGTCTAGTCCAGAAAAAAGATTCAAAGAGTTTTTAGAAAGTAATAGTGATCATATTGAGTGGTGGTATAAGAATGGGGATTCAGGTAAAGAACATTTTGCAGTACCATATGTGAAGCAAGCAGACGAAAAACTCGAAAGACATAGTTTGTTTTACGTAGACTTTGTAATAAAATTTAAGTCGGGTAAAATAGGACTGTTTGATACCAAAACAAAACGTTCAGATTTAGATGCACCTAAAAAGCACAATGCACTTTTAGATTATATGGATGAGGTTAATTCTACTAATGAGGAAGAGCTTTTGATAGGAGGAGTCTTAATTGAGGACTCTAATGGTTCTAATCATTGGAGATATTGCATAAACAGAATTGAGGATACTAATGATTTAACAGGCTGGGAGTTTTTGAAACCTGAAACCTGCTAATACAAAATAAAGAATATGAGTAACAAAGGACTAGATTCATTATTTATACATTATGGTATTCGTAAAGATGATATGGCTACCATAGAGCAAATTTGCGAAAAACACGAGATTGATCCAGATTGGCTTAAAGAATATCTGCTTAAATCTTATCACGAAAAGAAAATTAAAAACGAAGACTTAGACGAAAAGGCATTAAAAAAGATGATGGAAAAAGCCCTTCAAAAAATTAAATAACAATGCTAATAAAAAGGATCAGAGCTAAAAATTTTAAGACCTATCTAGAACTAGACTTAAACTTAGAAACAGACCCAGATAAGCCTATTGTTTTAATAGGTGGTGCTAATGGTGGTGGAAAAACTACTTTTTTTGATGCAATTTACGGTGCTCTATATGGTTTGTCTATTAATAGCGAAAAGGATTTTATCGAGCTATTAAACGCCGGTGCATTAGGTAAAATGGAAGAGAAAATAGAATTAGAATTATTTTTCTCAGGAAGGGTGCTTAATCAAGAGCAAGCCTATGTACTCACGCGTACCTATATGCTTAATACAGCTAAAATGCCTGTAGAAAGTGTAAAGTTAAATATGAATGGTTCTATTTTTCAATACGGTACGGCAACCCCTGCTGCACAACGCGCAGAGCAAGAAGCTCAGGTTAATAAAATAATTAAAGGTAATCTTCCTGAAGAACTTAGTCGTTACTTTTTATTTGATGCTATGGAAGCTGGTAATCTTTTAAAAGAAGATAGGCTAAATAGTGTAATTCGTGAAAATATCGAGAATGTAATGGGGTTTAACCGTTACCTTACTCTAGCCAAAGCAGCAGAAGGCTTATCTGAAGATTATACCGCTCAAATGCTTGATTTGGAAAATGAAAAAAAGGAGTATTTAGAATTAGTAAATCTAAAACGTAAAGAAGAAACAACCTTACAAGAGTTAAAAGAAGAACATAAAGAAACCTTAGATTTTTCAGTATCCAACAAAGAGTTGTATGATAAATTAAAAGAGGGTATGAATGTGGAATCTACCCTCAATAATAAGGTAATTCAATTAGAGGAAGAATTAAACAACCTCGACAAAGAAGAAAAGCAATACAAAGCAGACGTAAATGAGTTCATTAAGAATTTTGAAATGCATATAAGCTTGCCTAAACTAGCTGAAACATTGAAAAATGACATTGCTTTGGTGTTAAATGAAAGAGAAAGCTCCAATACAGATGCACTATCACATCTTAATAAAGAAGCGGTAGAAAATGTATTAGCAAAGGCGGTTAACGTATTATCTAAAAAAGGACATGACTTTTCTAATATTTCCATTAGTCAGTTAGCAGAGAAAGTTTTAAAAGATTTAGACGACAATGCGCAAGATTTAGAATATGATTACTTTAAAAGTTCTGAAATTGAAGCCTTAAAAAAGCTAGCCAACGGTAATTACCAAAATCCATACGGTTCTATTATGCATCGTAAACAGACCTTGGATAAGGAAATTGCAAATGCGCATAAAATAAAAAAGCAAATTGAAGATTTAAAGGCTCAAATCACAGGGAAAGATTACTCTTTAATTAAAGCCTACGAAGAGAATGAGGCAGCAATTAAGAATTTAAAAAACCAAATTGAAGAAAAGCTTAAAGACATAAAAAAAATCACAAAGAGACTTCAACAATTTGATATACCAACTACAGAGGAACCAGACCCTAAATTTGAAACACTAAAAAAATTACAACCTTTATTTGATGAGATAGCAAACACATTGCTTAAAAACAAAAAGGATAAGATTGAAGATAAGATGAAAAGAGATTTAAACGTGAATCTTGCAGCTTATCAAGATGTTATAGATAGGGTAGAATTATCTGAAGACTTAAAAGATTTAAATTTTAGTATTTATCACAAAGCAGGAAACGAAATCTATTTAAGCCAATTAAATACCGCATCAACACAAGTAGTTGTGCAAGTACTCCTTAAAGCCCTACACGAGTTTGGCGATTATGACCCACCAGTTATGATTGATACTGTTATGGGAGTTTTAGATGAAACTAGTAGAAGCACCTTACTAGAAAATTATTTCCCGGAATTATCACATCAAACAATCTTATTAAGCTCAGATAGTGAAGTGCGTCCAATTTCAGATTATCAAAAAATTGAACCATTTATTTCTAAGTCTTATACACTATTAAGAGATAAAGAAGCCCAAAAAACAGATGTTGTTGAAGGTTATTTTGGTAACACCATAAATAATTAAATATGGAAGAAGTAGCATTACATAACATTAGACAAAGTGAAGGTTTAATAGATAGCTTATTACCTTTAAAGCATAAAATTGAACAGAAACTAAACTTGTTAGAATATCGAAAGGATACTAAACACATAAGTTTAAATAACAACTTGTTACAGCGTTTAGCTTTGGCAGCTGGTCTCAGTCAAAATCACAAAAGATCCTGGTCAGATATTGAATCCCTTTCAATGGATAGTTTAAGAATTCATGAAACCACGTTCACCAAATTTAATTTACAGTTAATGTGGTCGAGTTTAATTAAATACCGCTATAACCACATAGAAATTGATTGGTCTGTAGCAGCAAACCGTAGTAGAATAATTAATTATGAAATGCTACAAGGTTTAAAGTATTTGATGGAAGATGATAATTTAGAGAACTGGTTAAATATAACTGCAAAATCAGGGAATGCAACATTTGGTGCTATTCCATTTTTAGACCTAAATATAGGAATGTATGAAGGTGATATTAATGCTACTCTAAATTTAAACGGAAGGCAGATCCCAAATACACAAATTTTAATTGCAGGTTCCACAGGCTCAGGTAAATCCAATTTATTAGCAGTTTTAATGCGTGAAATGCGCTCTCTAACTGTAGAAACAGCATATCCTGTCAACTTCTTATTTTTTGATTATAAAGGCGAATTTTCTGATCCAGCAAACCGCTCTTGGTTTAATCATTTTGAAATTAGTGACGATGCAATACTAGACCCAATAAGAGAACCATTGCCTTTCTCACCCTTTAAAAATTTTGAAGGTAAAACCCAAAATGAAATCAATTTATATGCCACTGAATTAGCAAATGCTATTTGTGCAATTGACAATGCTAGAATGAGTGCTAATATGAGTAATAGATTAGCCGAGGCTGTAATTGCAGGATATAAGAAAACAAAAAATAAACCACTTTCTTTTCAAATTATTTTAGATGAGTATAATAATCTTCAGAATGAAAAGGACAGAACTAAGGATGATAGTATAAAGTCTGTTTTAAAGCAACTAATACGAAATAATTTATTTTCTAATGAAGATAACATAGACCTTATCAATAGTAGTTTTATTGTAAAAATGGATGGATATCCTAAAGATGGTCCTTTAGCTAAGGCAATTGTCTATTTTATTATATCTAAATTAAATACCATTTACGAAAAATTACCAAAACAAGAAGTTTCAGAAGAGTGTGTTCAAATTCGTCATTTCACAATTATTGATGAAGCACATTATATGCTAGATTTTGATAATAAACCTTTAAGAGATTTAATAGCTGTTGGCCGTAATAAGGGATTAAGCATTATACTAGCAACGCAAAACATGGATAGTTATAAGTCTAAGTATTTTGACTTCTATGCTAATGCACAATATCCTTTAATCATGAAGCAGCAATCCATAACAGATGGAGTAATAAAAGACCTTTTTGGTGTTTCAGGTAATGATTTTCAGGAAATTAAAGAAGCCATTTCTGGATTAGCTCTTGGGGAATTAATAATCAAAGATGCAACTGCTATTGCTCTTGGAATGGGGAAGAAATTCAAAAAAATTAAGGTAAATAGGTTTATGTAAACCTGTTATAATTTTATAATAAAAACCATATTAAAATATGAAACCACCTGTTGATGACTCAATAAAAAAAATATTGGGAGACAAATTAGAAGATTTATCAAATTTATTAGACGCAGATATATTTACCTATTACGGTCAAATTGTTGACGGTAACGAAAGTATAATTTTGAAAATTATAGAGTCTTTAGCTAATTCTCCTGATAAAAAAGAAAAATTATTTGTTGTGTTAACCACAGGAGGAGGTAGTGCAATTGCGGTTGAGAGGTATGTTAACATTATCAGGCACCACTATAAAGAAGTTAATTTTATTATTCCAGATTATGCATTTAGTGCGGGTACTATTTTTTGTATGAGTGGTGATAATATTTATATGGATTACTTTTCCGTATTGGGGCCTATCGATCCTCAGGTTCAAAACAAGGAAGGTAATTGGGTTGCTGCATTAGGTTATTTAGATAAAGTGAATGAATTAATAGAAAAAGCCCAAAATGAAAACCTTACACAAGCTGAATTTATTATACTAAAAGATTTTGACTTAGCAGAACTAAAAGGGTATGAGCAAGCTAAAGAATTAACTATCTCATTGTTGAAAAAATGGCTAGTAAAATATAAATTTAAAAATTGGGCTACACACCAAACTAACCCTGTCTTACTTGGGGCCCCTGTAACTACTGAGCAAAAAGAAGCAAGAGCAGAAGAAATTGCCGATATATTAAGCAATAATAATGAGTGGAAATCTCACGGTAGACCTATAAATATTGAAACATTAGAAGATAAATTGCGTTTAAAAATTGAAGATTATAGTGATAATGAACCTTTACGTATTTTAATTCGTCAATACTATGATTTACTTTCTGATTATGTGAAATCGAATAAAATGTCTATTTTTGTTCAAACAAAATTATTTATATGAGTACCTTAATTTCTGACAAATTAGATAAGGTTCTTAAAGAAAACAAAGTGACTTCTTCTGAAATATCTAATGTCAAAAAATACATAGAAGCTTTAAGAATATATGATTCTTTGATAAATTCTGGTGTGGCTAAACCAAGAGGTAATAACTTACTTTCAAGGGATAAAGTATTTAGTTCTAAAATCAATTTTAACAGATAATCCCCACAACACAAAACCCAGAATTTTGCGAAAAAGCAAAACCCCTCTGTCTTTTGTGTTGTTCCGCACCCCACCACATAGTTGTTTTTATGTCACAATAGTTGTACCCACCGCTATAATAGCACATGGCTTGTTTTATCTAAACAATCTATTTTAGGAAATTGGTACAATAAAAAAGCCAAGAGCTATTGCCAACGCTCAAACAACTATGCCGCCATAAAAACAACCCCAAGCTATGTTTACATAATGCGTAGTTATAGCAACTAGAAGCGCTATAACTGTCATTATGTAAAATATCCCCTCAGCCCACGCGCACATCCGAACACCCAACAAACAACCGAATAACCTCAAACTGTAGTACTACCAATCCCTTACGATTATAATTTCCACTTTTCCCCAACCACCCTTTTCAAAGGATATAAAAAAATAGGTTTAGAAACTTTAGTACTACGCCATAGCACATTCCTTTTTCTCGTGCCTCAAAAAAGAAAAGAGCTATCGGCTAAATGCCCAGTATGAGTAGCTTGTTTAAAAGCAGCTTTACCAAGCAACAATTTAAAACGCTACCCATACAACCGCTTCATCCACCCCTCAATGTAGAAATACAACCTATTTTTTTAAGTGTTAATACCCCAAAAGTGTTATAGTATATTTGAAATAAAAATAAAATCATGATTACAAAAACAATTCAAATCCAGGAAGTAACAATTGACGAATTAGCAGATAAAGTAGCTGATAAATTATTGGATAAAATACAAGGTTATTTAGATGATTTAAACACTAAAGAAAACAACGTTTATTTAACAAGGCAAGAAGCTGCAGATTATTTTAAGGTTGATCTATCAACTATTTGGAATTGGACAAATAAAGGTAAACTGATAAGCTATAGTATAGGTAATAGACGTTACTACAATAAGCAAGAAATTATCGATATTTTAAAAAAGAATCAATCGAAATAAAATAAAAAAAGGTAGCAAATATATGTGGCTACCACTTCCAGCCGCACAAGTCTATCAAGGTCAAGCCCTATGGGTTTTGAAAAAAATCTCCACCTTCCAGGTAGTATTTTTTCCAAAAACCTTGACAGCTTTACCCACGCCACAACAACTATAGCTATCTTTTTTTCTTTTCAAAAAAAATAATATGCGAAGCGTAGCGAAGCAAATGAGGAACGAATTCATCAAGACCTAAATATCAAATAGAAACATAGTTGATAATTTTAAATTGGATAGCTATGTCATCTTTTGAACTAAAAACACACCAAGTCGGAAGAACCTACTCAAACCCTCATTTTTTCATCTTAAACAAAGGTCTAAATAGTGGAAAACCACTACCAGATCCTTGTCCTAACTGTTTTGTAGTAATCACAAAGACTGAAATAGATAGAAATAATCTTTTTCACCTGTCGTTGATGTTGCAAATAGGTGGATTCTACGCTTACTATTTAAAAGGAAGTGTTATTCCGTTCATATCAATAGATGATTGTAGAAACACCTTAAAAAACAGCTACAATTCATTGTTTAATGATGAAATGCAGCTGCAAAAGCATATTAATATAGTGTCAGCAATTTGTAAAAAAGAAGCTGAACTTAAAAAAATCATTTCCAAAATAGCAGATTTAAAGGTGACATATATTCAAAACCTATTTTCTAAAAAGCAAAATCACGTAATAGGAAGCAACAAAAACGAAATCAATCCATTAGCATAGTATTTGCCATATATTAATTGTGTTGGTTCAGGTCTATACCAAGTCCGTACCAACTTCGAATAGTTTGTAATTTTAAATATTTATTATAATGGGAGTAATTTCAAAAGGAATCCTGGGCGGTGTATCAGGAAAAGTAGGAAACGTAGTTGGTGCCTCATGGAAAGGAATCGACTATTTAAGAATTAAGCCTTCTCATGTGGCAAACCCACGAACAGAAGGGCAGGTGAACCAAAGAAACAAGTTTACAGTAACATTGGAGTATTTACAGCCGAATTTAGGATTTATTAAAAAAGGATATAAATCTTATGCAGTAAAGAAAACGGAATTTAACGCAGCGATGTCATATGTATTGAATAACGCAATTACAGGAACCGCTCCAAACTTTACTGTAGACTATTCATTAGCTTTATTAAGTAGAGGAACTTTGTCAGGAGTACTAAACCCAGTATTCGATTTAGCAACACCCGGACAAGTAGAGTTTACTTGGGATGATAATTCAGCTGAAGGTAATGCAAATGTAACCGATAAGGCCATGATTTTAGTTTACAATCCAAGTAAAAAGGAATCAATTTATAACCTAGAAGGAGCTGATAGAACTGTAGGATCTCAAATCATTACAATTCCAAATACATATGCAGGTGATACTGTTGAACTTTTTATGGCATTTATTTCTGCTGATGGTAGTGTTGTATCGAATAGCGTTTATTTAGGCTCTGGAACAGCTAATTAAATGTTGGTGCTTTTCTCTGAAAACCGCTCATATTGAGCGGTTTTTTTATGTTTTTTCATTAAATTTGTCCCATTCTTGTTTACCTTGTGACTATTCTTTTGCTTGCTGATTTGTATCCTATTTGTTGCCCAAACTCACAGACCTCAATACCTACGCGGATAGTTACTTATTGTATCGGGAAATAACCATACTTTTACTACAGAGAGATTAAATTGATAAATCACTAATCGTAAGATTAGTTTTCCTAATTTTATAGAAATTAAAAAGAGTTTTAAAGTTTTTAATGTGAAAGTTCAGGTATTATGAACCTTCTATATTAAGTGATTAATCAAATTTTATAAAATTTAAATCTATGAAAACAGAATATATCGATATCCCATTAGTAAAAAACGAAGAAAAAAAACGCTTCGAAATAGAAATAGACAACCATTTTGCTTTTATTAATTATGGTGAATTTGGAAATCAAATTGCATTAGTTCACACCGAAACAGATCCTGAATTGGCAGGGAAAGGAGCAGCCAGCGCAGTAGTAGAAAAAACACTACAATACCTTGATGAAAATGATATTTTACTACTTCCTTTTTGTCCTTATGTATTCGCATACATAAAGAAACATCCAGAATGGAAACGTATCGTAAGCCCTAAGTTTAACGGATATGACAAGCTTTAAATAAGCTTAATCGACTTGAAGAAAACTCTATTTGAGGTGTTAATTGGAAAGCTAACATCATTTTTAGCTTTCTTAACTCACCTTCTACCCTAAAGAGTTCGTTTATAAAATCTGTTGTAATTATTTAAAGAGAAAAAAACAGCAACTAAAACAATACTTTCAATTAAAATGAAACTGCCATTTTTTATTTTTGCTGAACATTTCTTTTTCATAAAACTCATATGAATAGAGTTTTTAGTTTTACAGGATTTTAAACAGTATTAAAAACAAACGTGCATATGAAAAATGTAAAAGCAATTATAAGAGAGCAGAAATATAAGACTGAAGTTCAAGCAAAAAACCATATGCTTATTGCAGATGAACCCGTAGAATTAGGCGGGGAAAACTTAGGCTTTACTCCTTCTGAACTACTAGAATCTTCATTAGCTACATGTACAGCAATGACTATCCGAATGTTTGCAGATAAGAAAGGTTGGGATTTAAAGGAAGCCAAAGTAAGCGTAAGTTTAAGGCGAAACCTTAATACTCAAGCAATCACATTCAGAAAGGAAATTGAACTAGTTGGAGATTTGGATGCGGAACAACGCACTCAATTACACGATATTGGCACAAAATGCCCTATCGAAAAAATAATTAAAGGAGAAGTTCTTGTTAAATCGAAGTTAGTGTAAGAACTAAAAATCAAAAAGAAGTATTTTAATAACGGCTTATCATTGAAGTTTCAATAACCAAAAAAATCAAGAGACACCTTTCTAAGCTCGATTTTCGAAGTTAAAACTGAACTTTTATCTGTAAAAACCACTCTTAAGGAGCGGTTTTTTTTATGGTATATTTGCAGCTAATTTCTGAGCTTAATCAGCAAATTTATTTAGCTATAAATATGTTCTGAAAGTGTGTATGTTTCTATATTTCAATTTTAATCTAGACCTACTGAAACGCACTTAAAATGACATTTTAAGTTAATAAGTTAGGTTGGTAAGGATTATGCTACTTACAACAACAATTACGCTTTTTATATTTTTCCACTAACATGGATTTTTACAAAACTAAACATCACTATAAAATGATCAATTGCAAACACTTCCTATTTTCTATGTTGTTAACGTTGGTAACGTTAGCTACAACTGCCCAAAATTGTGAAACACTAGAATCAATAGACCGCAGTGACGAAATAGCAAATATTTCAGGTTCAACTATGGGGCAAAAACTTGAGAGTTTGCTCTTTTGGTCGCAAGAAGAAAAAGAAAGACGTTTTCCTATTATGCAGGAACTTTTTCCAAGCATACTTGTTCCAGCAGCTACTCATACTTCTGCATTAGAAAAAACCGAAAACCTTAAGCCGAAGTGGGATGATAAAACAACTTTAACTTCATATATGAGCGACAATCACGTTCAGGGAGTAATTGTAATTCAAAACAATAAAATTAAACTCGAAGAGTATTCAAACGGAATTGATAAAGAAACCTTATGGACCTCGTTTTCTGTTGCAAAATCTGTGTCTTCTATGTTAGTTGGAATTGCATTAAAAGAAGGTGATATTGAAAGTTTAGACGATCCTTTAAAAAAATATATCACTGAGCTTGAAGGATACGATTATGGAGAAGTAAGTGTACGTCAATTACTAACAATGACTTCAGGTATTGCTTGGAACGAAGACTATGAAAATCATAATTCAGATGTGGCTCAAATGTACTTACAACCTTGTGAAGGTAACGAGTCGCATATATTAACTTATATGAAGCAATTAAAATTTTCAAATAAGCCTGGCACTACTTGGAATTACAGTACTGGTGAAACCGATTTAGTTGGGATACTGGTTCAAAAAGCTACCGGAAAGAGTTTGGCTGAATACCTTTCTGAAAAAATCTGGAAGCCTTGGGGAATGGAGAATTGTGCGTACTGGCTTGCTGACGAATGCAGCAATGAAAACATTGGCGGAAGCGGTCTTTCTGCTAGCCTTAGAGATTTTGCACGCATAGGAACACTTATGCTGAGTGAAAGCAAATTAAACGACAATAATATTTTAGCTGAAGAGTGGGTAAAAGACGCTACTTCTGTTTTATATAAAACAAACGAGCAAGGCGACGGATACGGATATTTGTGGTGGCGTTCAAATAGCGGAAGCTATGCTGCTGTAGGCATATTTGGACAGATGATTTATATCGACCCTAGTAAAGACCTCGTAATCGCACAAATTGCAGCTTGGCCTAGAGCTAGCTCGAAAGAACTAACTAAAGGACGTAAAGAATTTGTAAATGCGGTTATTAAAGCTTTGGAATAATTCTTTTAATAAAGAATTAGGCTTACGGCTTTTCATTTATGGAAAATTAAAAGTCGTAAGCCTTAAATCGTTAATAAAGCAAACTATTTCTGTATCAATGCTGCTGCTTCTCGGTCGAGTATGTATTCCACTTGTGGTAGCGATTGAAGTATAGATGACGGAACATCAGTAGCGATAGTACCGTTAAGTGCTTTCTTAATAATTTCAGATTTTCTTTCCCCTAAGGCTAATAATAATATTTTTTTTGCTTGAACAATGGTATTGATGCCCATAGTAATAGCCTGATGAGGAACATTATCTAAATCTCCAAAATTCTCGATGGCATCTTCCCTTGTTAGCGGATGTAAATCAATTAACCTCGTAATAGAATCAAACTTAGAACCTGGCTCATTAAAACCAATGTGTCCATTTCTGCCAATACCCAATAATTGTAAATCTAAGCCACCAAAACTCTTGATTTTATTTTCGTAATCTAAGCAGTATTGACTTATCTGGTTTGAAGAGCAGTCTGTGTGTGGAATATGAATATTTTCTTTTTTAATGTCAACATGATTAAACAAGTTGTTATTCATAAAATACGTATAGCTCTGCTCGTCATCTACACTTATTGGATAGTATTCATCTAGGTTAAAACTTACAACATTGCTAAAACTCAAACCTTCATACTTATGTAAACGAATCAATTCCTCATAAACCATTTTAGGCGTATTACCCGTAGCAAGGCCTAAAATTGCACGTTTACCTTCCTTTTGTTTTTGAAGAATAAGTTCTGCTATTTTCTTTGCAGTGTATTTAGAAGCAAGCACAGCATTATCACAGAGTGTCAACTTATCAAAATCAGGTTGTTTATTAGGGCTATTAGTCATCACAATTCAATCAGATTTAACTGATTATATTTATTCAAGTTCAATTTAAAAAAGTGTGCAAAAATAACAATTTTAAAGGATAAGCCCTTAATCTAATACTTAAAAGAATGCTAAACTAAAAATTTGAAACCAACTATTTAAAAGTTCTTTGCTAATTCGCTAAACTCCAAACGGATTATCAATACTATGTGCCGGCTCTGTAAACCATTTTGGTCCTTCATTGGTTATGTAAATATGATCTTCTAGACGGACACCAAATTCGTTGGGTACAACAATCATAGGTTCTATACTAAAGGTCATTCCCGCTTGTAATTCAATGTCGTTTCCTCTAAGAATAAACGGATGTTCGTGAATATCTAGTCCGATTCCGTGTCCTGTTCTATGTGGCAGACCGGGAAGATCGTAATCTGGGCCTAAACCATCTTTTACAAGCTGTACGCGTACTTGATCATCAATATATCCACAAGGCTTCCCTAGTTGAGCAGCGTTAAAGGCAGCTAGTTGCGCGTCTTTTTCATTTGTCCAGATTTCTTTCTGTTTTGCAGTTGCTTCCCCGAAAATATAAGTTCTAGTAATATCGGAAAGATATCCATTGAATTGCGCTCCAGTATCTACTAACACTATATCATTTTCTTCTAGTGGCTTTGGCAATTTCACCCCGTGAGGAAAACTAGAATCCTTTCCAAATAGAACAATACAAAAGTACGATCCACTTGCAATTCCAAGTATTTTATGTGCTTTATTAATGAAGTCTTCCACTTCAGCAGTTGTAATCCCTGGTCTTAATATTTTGGCTGTTGCCTTATGCACTTGCATTGTCAAGTCCATTGCATATTGAAGTTGTGCAATTTCCGCATCACTCTTAAGCATTCTAATATCTCGAATCAGGGTTTCGGCGCTGCTTATTTGAAACACCTCGTTATTTTGAAAACGAGAAACTAAGGTAAATGGAGTAACATCGTCTAAAGCAAGGCTTAGCCCCTGTTCAACATTATCAGCAATTTTTTGTATAGGACACTCGTGTTCAGCCCAAGCAATTATTTCGCCATCGATTCCTTTGTAATCGTTAAAGGTGCCTATTTCAAACTCAGGAACCACATATTTTAAACTCCCATCAGCAAAAAGAACTGCCCCTACTAAGCGTTCGGAAGGATTCCATTTGGTATTTGTAAAGTAATATAAGTTAGTACCCGTATTGATGTATAATGCGTCTAATCCGTTATTTTTTAAAGCTGCACAAGCTTTATCAATTCTATTTTGATACTCCTCTTTACTAATTGGAGACGGTTTTACTGTAGGTTCGGTTAATTTCGATAATTCTACTTCAGCAGTACTCCCACCAATCCCGTATTTTCTATTACTATTCATAATTCATTTAGTTTTAAATAAAGACGACAACTCCTTTTTTTAATATGCTACCATTACAGCTAAGACCTCTTGACTCTATATGCTAGATGCTAGATGCTAGACGCTAGACTCCTATTTCAGATACTTGTTAGACAAAGGCTCTCCTGTTTCTCTTTTCTCTTTTCTCTGTTCTCTGTTCTCTGTTCTCAACCTCAATCTCTTGATTCTTGGCTCTTGTCTCTGGATGCTAGACGCTAGGCTCATATTTCAATTTATCGTTATCCAAGTCTCTCTTTTTCTGTTCTGTTCTCTTTTCTTTTTTCTCTGCTCTCTACTCTCAACCTCCTGATTCTTGGCTCTTGGCTCTTATCTCTAGATTCTAGACTTCTATTACAGCTTCTTGTTAGACCAAAGACTCTCTTTTCTCTGTTCTCTGTTCTCTGTTCTCTTTTCTTTCTTCTAACCTCCAACCCTAGTCTTCTTGTTCAACCAATTCTGGAGAATCGAGTACTTTAAACTTTTCTAACTGTTCTTCTTCTCCTGTAAAATACGGAAAAACATCTACAATTGGAGACTCTGTGATAGAAGGAATGTTATAATCTCCCATGGTTTGCTCCATAGCTTTTGTAGTGTTATCAAAAGCTTCCTTTACATCGTTTGCCTGAACTAGCAAGTAGATATTTGTCTTTTTCTCTTTCCCACTTTCTTCATCAAGTGCTACTAAAGAAACCTTAGACTTAAACCAGCGGTCTGAATTTTCAAAAGGATGAACTTCTGAGAAATTGGCTACTTTAATATTCATAATCCTAAAATCTTCCTCAGTAAACGTTTTCATCTCTTCGGTAATTCTAGCTTCTGCTTCCGTATAAGAAACTGCATCAAGCAGATATGTATCAGTTGTTACTTTTTGCTCTCCTGTTTCGTGTGTTTTTTTGTATTTCACCTTACATTCATACCAAGTTACGCTCATAATATTTTTTTTAAAACCCCAAAAATATCATTTATAACTCCACCGACTTAAAAAAAATAGAATAGATATTCACAATTGTCATTTCGGAATTCAGAATTATGAATTAGGAATTAACAACATCAAAAATTATAGGAAAAAGAACTATAAAGTTATGGTGTAAAGTTAAGAGTTTTGAGTTCAGAGTTCAGAGTGCAGAGTGCAGAATTGCGGGTTGCTAGGTGAAAGGTGATAAATGTAGGAAACTATTGACAATTATGAATTTTTAATAAATTGTAACAATTTCTTAAAGAAAAAGTTCTGTGACATGTTTCCTGCTTCTTGATTCTTTTTCCTAAAACAATTACAAACTACTCTCTACAAACTATCCTTCCTAAAGTCTCTACTCTCTGTTCTATACTCTTAATCGTTTTGTCTTGCGTCTTGGCTCTTGACTCTTGGCTCCTAGATATTTGCTCTCCTTTCTCTTTTCTCTTTTTTCTTTTCTCTGTTCTCTTTTCTCTGTTCTATACTCTCTGTTCTATACTCTTGCTCATTATGTCTTGCCTCTTGGTTCTTGGTTCTAGCTTCTTGATTCTAGACTCTTGGCTCTCTTGTCTTTTGTCTCTGTTCTCTTGTCTCTGTTCTGTTCTTTTCTCTCTTCTCTCTGTTCTTTATTTTTTTTCCTAAAATTTACCTAAAACTTTGAATTATAAGCTATTTTCTGTGGAATTGGCATTTCAAACCTATAGTTTTGTTCACTTATTGAAATAATTGTAAAAACAAATTTATGAGTCAAGTACAAGGAAATGAAACCGTAAAACTTCATTACACAGGAAAATTAAACAACGGACAAGTGTTTGATAGTTCGCTACAGCGTGAGCCTTTAGAGGTTAAGCTTGGGGAAGGCCGTTTAATCCCTGGTTTTGAAAAGGGGTTGGTGGATATGAAAGTGAATGAGAAGAAAACCATCACCATCCCAAAAGAGGAAGCTTACGGGGATGTTCAAAAAGAGCTTTTCCAAAAAATACCTAATGAAAATCTACCGCAAGAAATAAAGCCAGAAGTTGGTATGGGGTTAGTATCTAAAAACCCTGATGGATCTGAGCGTCAACTTCGCGTTGCCGATGTAAAAGACGATTTTATTATCGTTGATGCCAACCATCCACTTGCAGGACAAGATTTAACTTTCGAACTAGAATTACTTGAGATTAAGTAATCATTTAGATATTTATAGTTTAAAAAAGACTGCCATTATGGTGGTCTTTTTTTTGGTGTAAACGGAACCACTACTAAGGGGAATCACAGTCAAGAGTCAAGATTAAAGGGAAACAGGAATCTAGAAACAAGATTCTAGAGACTAGAGAGTAGAGAGTAGAAGTTAGACTGAAGGAAATAAAAAATAGATGCGGTGTTGTAAATTAAAACAATGTTACTGAATTATAACTTTTACTGGCTATTTAAAAAAGCGATTTATTTTATTAGTGAATAAGTTCTATTGTAAATAAAATTAACAACAACCGAAGCTACTAAACACCATAAAACCAACCATGTGAAAATTATTAGAGGATATTGTGGTGCGTAAATTATATCTTTAAAATATGTTATATAAAAGAACATATGTATCAACCACAAATTAGTAGCGTGTGGAGTAAAGAAATCCAGACTTTTATCTACAGACTTTCCAAACTTGATTTGTAGAAACAGAAAAATAAATCCCAAAGCTGTAAAGGGTGCTACTATAAAATTTGGAATCAACCCGTGAAATACTATCAAAACAATTATCCCTAAAATAGCAACTAAGGTAGGCCATTTAAATTTATTGAAAACTTCTAAAACTTTCTTATGCCATTGATATTTCAGGGCAAAACTCCCTAACATAAATTGGAAAAGCGTACAAAAGTATAAGGCTGATTGAGTATGCGCCCAGTGAAGTATAGGATTTTGGAAAATATTACTATTATATATTCTAAAATAAAATGCGACGATGTATATAATAAGTAGTAAGCCCAAATAAAAATAAGGATTTACTTTATCCAACAATTTAAACCAAAACTTTGAAGTAAAGACAAATAATATATAAATGGTAAAAAACCACCAAGCCCCATTATAACTACCTTTTAACCCTGTAAAGTTTAAGGCGAATTTTTGCAAACTCCCTGGATAGCCATCTGTACCCATAATCCACCCCAATAAAACCGCAAATAGCAAAAGTATTATCCAATACCTAAAATAAAGCTTTTTTGTCCTTTCTATATTTTTTTCAAAATATAGGTTCTTATTATTTAAATAACTATAATACAGTCCATAACCAGATACAAAGGCGAATATAGGCACACAAGCATCGGAGAATAAAGAAATGTAATAACTTAAAGGTTGACTGCCTATAAAAATTAGGGGGTGAAACAGTCCTTTGTAATCAGTATTAAATAAATGCAAAAACAGCATCATCAATATTGCAATGGATTTTAGCTGATTGGATTTTTGGATGCTAATTTGCATTAAAGAAACGTATTAATTATTTGAAATCAAGTTATTAATCATTGCATCGAAACGCTTAATTGTTTCTGTATTTTCCTTAGGTTCTTTTTTCAGATTATCCTGAATGGTATTATATAATTTTTTGTCATTCATTATGTCAATAATACCATCCGCCACGGATTCTGGATTCATTGCTGTTATAATACCATTTTTTTTATGCTTTATTTGTAAGCCTACAGTGTCAAAATTGGTAGTTACTATGGGAAGGTTTAACATCCTAGCTTCTGCTATTGTACGCCCATACCCTTCGTGACGGGAAGTTTGAACATATAAATCTGCTACTTTAAAAAAAGGATAAGGGTTATCGGTAGAGCCTAATAATGAAACATCATTTTGAAGTTCATTGTTCTTTATAAATGATTCCATTTCACTTTTAAAAGCTCCTTCGCCAATGATATACCAATGAAAATTAACACCATGTTCTTTTAAAACTTTGCATGTTTCAATAGTGATATCCATTCCTTTCATTCCCTCATCTAAACGACCAACGGTTAAAATATTAAATTTGTTATGATAAAATTCCGGCTTATATAAACGCGCCATTTGAAAAATAGATTTACTATCAATAATATTAGAAATAACAATAAAGTTTGATTTTAAATCTGGAAAATAATTGATCATATGATCTTTAGTACCTTCAGATATTGCAACAATGTAGTCGTATTTAGAATAATATAATCTTTGAAACTCAATATTATTTTTAGTGAATTGCATATTTGCATTTACCCATGTTACTTTCTTTGTTGCTTTAACTTTATCCATGACATAGAAGGTAGGAACACCTTGCGCGAAAGCTATAGCGACATCATACTTTTTGCTTTGAATACTAAACGTATTTTGAACTGACTCCCAATAGAGTTTTGCTATTTCAGAGTGATTTCGTGTTCTCTTTCGTAAACCTAATGAGTACGTGAGTTTCGCTTTTATAAACTTGAAATTTAAGGACTTGAAATTTTGAATAAAAGGCCTGCTTACAAAATCATTATAAGGTAAAACGGGTAAAACATTCACATAATTAGGTAAAAAGCCCTCTAACTCCCCCCCGTAACGAAATAACTGCAAATCAATTTCATATAATTCAGAGTCTAAATTAGTTAGTAAAGCAATTAAGCTTTTTTCACTTCCGGCCAAAGTTAATGACTCTATAACGAATAGGAGTTTTATCTTTTGTCCCATAACTATAAATTCAGATCGAAATGTTTTTTACTTTCCTCTTGTAAAATCATAATTTGTTTCTCACTCAGTTCGAGGAAATTTACATCTCTCCAACTCGCAATTGTGTCTAGAAATAAGAATGGTGCTTTAAACTGTAAATCTCTTAATAAATTTTCTGTTTTATCCCCATAAATGACAGGAATAACCGGAATTTGGAACTTAAAGGCCAAGATAACCGCATGAAAACGAGCCGCCACAAAAGCACTACATTCTCCTATGTTTCTTATATAAGATGATATGTCAGATGTATAGTTATAAATTTCAATTTGAGGAGCCACTTCTGCAATTTGTTCCGCCACTTTTAAATCACCTTCAGGTTTACAAAAGCTAAACAATCTCACCTTATAACCTTCTTCAATATACTTCATACACATTTTTTTATGCTCACTTATGTAATTATGATAAGTGTTTTTATACTGTTCCTTATGTCTAGGGTCTATAACGGAAATCCCAATAATCTTTTTATTCTTAGAGACTTCGGGCAAGTCATACGACCAAAGCAAATCAGGTGCATAATATATCCTATCTAATTGAGAGAATAATTTATATGATTTTAGATCTCTAAAAACAATCTTATCAATTTTTTGAAAAAGACTCTTATGCGCATCAATAAATTCCGAACTCTTATAAGGACCAAAATTACATCCACTAAAAAACACTTTTTTATTTTGAGATTTAAAAGCTTTTGTTATTTGATAACGATACTCATACACTTCTTTCCAGTAAGGTTCTTCTCTAAAGATACCGCCACCCAAAAACAACAAGCCGTCGTACTTTTTGCTTAAGTGATGGTAATCTATCAACTTATTTTTACCCAAGCGCGCAGCAATTTTATCTATAATCGTATAAGGAAATTGTTTAATATTTTTATAATTTTCGAAAAATAAAGTATAGTTTTTTCCTGGGTGGAAAGGCACAAAATCCAGATCAGGAAAAGAATGCGATAAATGGTCTAAAAAAAGATCATCCCCTAAGTTATGTGCTAAATATATATCTACTAAAATTGTTTTTTTAGCCATTTTTAATCCGATTTAAAAATTTATAAACGTTTACTATTGTAAAAGAGATAAGATAATTACCATTAAAAATATTCTTCAGAATTAGGTTATTGACCTTATTTTGCTGTAAAAATTTTGGATCAAAAGAAGAATTTTTTTCTACTAAAAATTCTGCAATTTTATAAAATTCTTTTTTTGAATAGGAGTTATCTTTTAAAAGTTGAACCATAAAAGAATACTTCCTTTTACTTTTAATAGCTTCCAAATCCAAAAAATTTAGATCTTCACTATACTTATCTATTTCTTGAAATAAAGTTTCAAGATTAGCGTATTTTTCAATATTCAACTTTCCACTTAGTCCGCCATCATCTAAACGATTGTAATAATAAATAGAGTCAGGAATAATAAAAACTTTATCGATAAAGCGAGAATATTCTAAAACAGCTAGCAAATCTTCTGAGAGCCTTAATTTAGGATGGAGTTCGATGTTATTGTTTTGAAAAATACTCTTTTTAAATAGTTTTCCCCAGAGTACCCCACTTACTCCGGTGAATAGATTTGATTGATAAGTTTTTCTATCAATATTTTGATTGAACTGGTCTTCACTAAAATCATGTAATTTTAAACCTTGTGGAAATTTTGAATTAACTTCGTAATAACCTGCACAAACTAAATCAGTGTCATAGGTTAGCATTGGTTGAACTAATTTATCAAGATAATCAGGGCTAACCCAATCATCCGAATCTATAAATGTGAGGTATGAGCCATTAGCTTCTGTAATACCCTTATTCCTAGCTATAGAGGGCCCAGAATTAATTTGATTAAAACAACGAATCCGGTTATCCTTTTGTCGATAATTATTGATAATTGAGTCTGATGCATCCTTAGAGCCATCATTTATTAAAATCAACTCCCAATTAGTATAAGATTGCATAAGCACTGACTCAATCATGGTAGATAAATACTTTTCAGCATTATAAACTGGAGCTATTATAGAAATTGATGTATTACTCACCATTTAAATGAAACAGTATTTAAATTTTATATTTTTTTATTATTAATCTGTTCAAGCACTTTATCAACCATCCAAGCTGAGTAATTCCCAATTTCACCATCGATCCAATTTAAATTCTCATCCCAATAACCAGGACATTTTTCATAAGCACTTGTAGAATAAGCATAACTAATCTCAATAATAACAGGATTGTTATTCCCATCAAAAACAATATCATAAGCCACACTATTCATTTTCAATTTTTTTGCGACCTCTAATGCAAGTTTTAAAATAGATTTATCAACATCATTGTTTAAAAAATCCATATTGCCACTTCCAGAGGCTCTAAAATCATCCTTTCTATTGTAACGCTTTAATCCGAATATCCTTTCTTGATTGACTACGACTAACCGTAAATCATAATCATTGTTAGGCATAAATTCTTGAAAATACACATAATCCTTTTCAATATGATCAACAAGACTTTTATTTATTGGCTTCAAAAGATGATAAAAACTTTTTATCAACTTCCAAATTGATTTATGCTGTCGATAACTAGAAATTCTTTCTTCAAATAGATATTTTCTCTGATTAAATAATACATGTCCTTTCCCAAAAGATTTACGTATTATTTTTTCTGCTTCTGTCTTTGAGTATATCAATTTCACATTACTAGAACCTGCTCCTCCAGTAAGCTTGAACACTTTTGGCCACGTTGTATTTGAAGCCCAATTCATTGCATCTTCTTGATCATAGAAAACATATGAAGATATTAAAGGAGCACCTACGGCTTCTAATAAATATTTTTGGCCTATTTTATCGTCGTAATGCCAATTTTCAAATACTGACGGAAAACAAACCTTTCCTGAATGTTCTACAGCTGTTAATAATCTTTTAGCAAGTTGATAATCTTTTTTGCTTAAATGATCATAGTGCCACATAAATGCATCACAATCCCTAAGTTGATCTATGACATCATTTTGATATACATCAATAAGTTTATATACAATATTGCTCCTTTCACAATATTTAATCCACCTTGTTGCAAATCCTTTTGGAATACTTTGTATACCGATTTTCATTGTCCCTATTTAATAACTTTATAATAATTAAAACTTTTTTCTGTAAATTATATATTACTAATTAATATTATCTTTTTATTCGATTTAATATTTCTTTCTCTTCCACATTCATAACAACGAAATAATTGACAACCAAATAGACCACAGTGAATAATGTAACCTGCCAACTTAAATCAATCCAAGAACTTATTTTCCAATAATTTTTTACAAATAAAAAAATTATGGTAACTGGCAGGGCTCCAAATATCAATGGTTGTAAAATTGTCTTTTTAATAAAATTGATAAAATTAAAACCAAATATTTTATTATAATACCAAGTCATTATCGCACTATTTAATAACATTGCTATAAATAGTGGGTATATCACACCTTGAAAATGATATTCCGGAACTAAATATATACCCATAAATACAGCAAAAGTCACGGTTATAATACTTATTATAGATTTAAATCTATTCTTTTTTTTTGCTTCTAAGATAGAGTTTCCAAAACTCTGCATTAATGGTAATGTCATCGCGATCATAATAAGAAAAGCAATTTCATATGCTGATAAATAACTCTCCCCTACCCACAATATTATAAATTCTCTGCCATAAACATAAAAGCCTGTAAGTACTAAGAATAAAATAAACCCATTAAGCCTACCGATTTTTTGCATGGCAAAATTATAGGATTTTTCATCGTTTTCATTTACACTCATCCGAGTTGCTTTTGGTAATAGTAATGTATTTATTGCACCTGCAAAAGCACCGTAATATCCACCTAACATAATCCCGACACCAAAAATTGCTACAGATATAGTATCAGAAGATATTCCCAAAATTACTTGTCCTGCATTCCATTGTAAGCGTAAAATTAAAGCTAGTATAAATACCCAAATTGAATAGGAAAAGATATCCTTAATCAGTTTGGTACGCCAGGCATGCATTTTAAAACGCACCTTTAACACTTTAATTACATAATAAATACTTATCCCAATTATAACAACATTTAAAATAGTATCTATCCAAACTAAGGTCAAGGCATAAGGAAAATAAAGTAACAAAGTGAAAATTAAAGCCCCTCTACTAATATATTTTAATATTAATAATAGCCTAGGAAACACGAAGTGCTCATAAGCGTTACAAATAGCAGTAAAAGCCCCTCCCGGAAGTGTTATAGCTAAATTGAAAATTAAAATTAAGAACATTTTTCTAGCTTTTACTATTTCATCTGCTTTTAATGAGTCTTTAAAAATGAAATCTATATTAAAATATATCACTAAACCTATAGCAATAATAACCATAGATATACCTGCATAAATTAACATGGTTGTTGCTAAAAAATTTTCTTCCCCTTCTATGTCTTTTTCAGCTTGATATTTTGATACGTAACGGACTATAGCATTATTCAATCCTAAATCTAGGATACTGATATATCCAATTATAGAACCTATTAATAGATACAATCCATATTCTGAATTCCCTAAAGAACGAATAATAAAAGGTGTTAACATTAAACCTATAACATTCGTTAATCCAATATTTACATATGATAAAATAGCACCTTTTTTCAATTGGCTCATTAAGATTATGAATTAAAAGTTTAATAAAAAAAAATCTAAATTTAAAAACCCGTATTTTATTACTAAGGCCAGATAATTTGTGAACAGTAAGTTAGAAATAAATTTAATTATATAGAATAGCCTCTGAATGATGATTTTTAATTTGCAAATATATGTAAGTAGTTTTCCGTTTATGAATATTTAATAAGAAAACATAGCTGTTTAACATTCAACAATTGAAACTTTAAATTTAATACTATAAAATATAAGTAAATACTTATAATATTTAGTTCCACTACACTTTTTAAGGACTTAAGCTATGTATTAAGAGAAAGTTTTTATTTTATTAAAATTAGACTTAAAAACACAGTAATAATCTTTTATTTTTTGTTCTTGTTTAGGGGGTAACTGCATATAATCCCCGTAAAAATGCTCAAGATATTCTTTATAGTTTTCGGGAACTCTTATGCTAATACCTTCAAACTCTACAATTACACCTTTGCCATAAACTTTTTTAGAAACAAATTCTTTCTCTCCATAACCGCCAGAAATATTAACTGTTGTTTCTGAGGTGTCAAAAGGATATAAAGCACATAAATTTTCAATTTTCCTTAACAAACTTTTCTTTGAAACAAATAGCATAAAAAATGCCCGTAAATAAACTACTAGCTTTTCTTTTAAACTGATTTCTTTAAACGAAAAATATCCTTCTTTTAAGTTTTTATAGCGCAATATATAAGACAAATAATTTGCTTTCTTTTTAAATTCCTGTTGTTCTTTTTTATCCTGAGGAGCACCTACAATACGATAAACATCGACATGTAAGAGTTTAGTAGAATATCCCCTCAACCCTATTCGAGGATAAATATTTACATAGCTCTTGTTTACGTCATAAAAATTTAAATAGAATTTATCTGATAACTCTGCTCTTACAACCTTTATGAAGTTTGGAAGCTGACTTTCGGGTACTGCAATATCAACGTCAGTATCCCAAGGGATAGGACCTTTGTGTCGCACAGCTCCTAAGAGACTTCCATAGGCCAAGTAATAATTAATATTATGGCGCTCACAAATTTCAGAAACTTCCCTTAACATTTCAGTTTCCAATGCTTGAAGTTCTTTTATGCTTAACTTCATTTTTTACTTAATTTTAAAACTTCATTCATTACTCTTTGGCTTGAATTTCCGTCATTATACTTATGAAAGATCCTTTTGAATTTTTTATAACTTTCAATGTAAATTGAATTTGTTGTCCATGTTTCATTTTTGATTTTTTCAAGTAAATCATCTTCATCAAAGATAAACGGTTGCGGTAAAACCTCCTCTAAATTATAATAAATTGAACGACAGTTATTTTTATAATTCTCTAAATCAAAAGCATATATAAGTATCGGTTTTCCTGTTAATGTAAAATCGGTAGTGATACTACTGTAATCTGAGATTAATAAATCTGTAATTAACAACAACTCTTGTGGATCTGCAATAATTTTTGAAAGATCTTTAATATTTGCAAGGTTCTTTGGAACATCTAGATATTTATCCCAAGGATGTTTTTTAACGATAAAAATTTCATTATTCTTTTCTAAATGTTTTTGAAGTAAATACCAAAATTCTTCAGAAAATGGACTTGTTGTTTTGAAATCTCTAAATGTTGGTGCATAACTTATAATTTTAGAATATTTCTTTAAATTATATTTTAATTTAATTTCTTCAAAATAAGAGGAGGATGAGAAAAATACATCGTTTCTAGGCGACCCCGTAATTACAATATTTGGGGATTTAAAAGACTCTTGTTTTTTCTTAAAATCATTTTCCGAGGATGTAATCAACAATACATACTTTTTATAAAACTTCGATAATATTCTTTTTGCATTTTGATTAACATTATCATTGAGTAGCGCTATATTTTTAAAACCAACCCCATGCCATAATTGAATAACATAAACTTTAGCGTCTCTTAAAATAGTAGTTCTCGAGGCATCTATAAAAATAAACTCTGATCGCAATAAACTCCAGGAAAAAGCGGAAAACAAAGCACTTGACTTTACCCCAATTTCTTTAAGTTCTTTTCGAACGTTTTTATTATTACTAATTACAACAATATCAATATCTTTATGGTTTTCAATTAAATAAAAAATCATAGCTCTTAGATTTCCAGAAAACTTTGTAGTGTCATGTAATGGGTAAAAGGCGTAATAATTCTTTCTTTTTGGGATTATATATGATAAAATATTGAAAAACCACAGTGACACATTATAAAATGCTTCTGATAATAAAATCTTAACTTGATACATTTAAATAATTTCTCTATTAATAAAGTTCAAAATGCAAATTCAATACTTTCCGTTCGCATTAAATAAAACATTTAACCAAAATAATCGATTAGATAAGTAATCATTTTGCTTTTTACTCATTTAATAAACTTTTGAGTTTTGTTGTAGATATCCCTTCAGTTCTTGGCAGGTATAGCACCTCACAATGTTCTTTTAAAAAATCAAATTTCCCCTTCCAATCATCTCCCATTACAAATAAATCTACATCATAATTTTTTATGTCATCAATTTTTTGATCCCAACTTTCTTCTGGGATTACTAAATCTACATAGCGCAAAACTTCCAACAAATGCTTTCGTTTCTCGTAAGACATTACACATTCTTTTTCCTTTATTATATTAAAATCATCAGTTGACAAGCCTACAATGATTTTATCTCCTAAATTTCTGACACGTCTTAATAGTTCCAAATGACCAAAATGTAACAAGTCAAAAGTGCCGTAGGTTATTACTGTCTTATAATTCCGTTTAAAAACCTTTTGAAAATCAAGTTTATTGCTGTCCCTACTTGGCTCTACTAAAAGCGTCTGTACATAATTGAAAAGTGGCAACTTACTTTTAATATCAGCGGAAAGGAATTTGTCTACTATGTTTAGTGTATTTATACCTTCCAACACAACGGAATTATAGGAAAGTGATTGGTTGTAAAACCCCTTACCTATTAATAAGCCAAGCGTTCGGTTTCGGCTTAAATCACTCAACCCAGTAAGGGCTATATCCCCTATTCCACAACTTAAAAATATTGTCTCATCTAAACCACCCATGGAGCGCATTATGGTTTTTATTTCTTCAATTACTTTTGTTAAAATTAAAAACCTAGTATTAAGCGAATTAAATTGAGCATCCATATTACCTAATGCAATTGCATAAATATTCTTTAACGCACTTAATAATTCGACTCCACGAATATCATTGGTATAGTCTAAAAAAATATTTGTCCCTTCAAGAACTTTAAGCATAACATCTAACTGTTTTCTTCGTTCAAAACCAAGGGTAAATAGCGTAGGCATACTATTCATCATTTCAGTACTAAATGATGCACCTTTCATAGTAATAACATTAGCATACTCTAAATAACTTTTAATAATTTCAACTATAGTATTCCCATTAGGTAATAAACCTTTCGACATATTCACTATTAGGCAATTTTCAGATAAATGACTCTTTAAGTTTTGTAATACATTAGGAATCTCTTTTGTAGGAATTGCGATAAACAATACATCTGTGTCATTCAACACATTAAAACTTGTAGTGGCTTTTATATTTGTAGATAAAACACGTTTATAAAAATAAAGGGAATTAATATTTTGGGAATTAATTTCATCTCTAGTTTTCTCATTCCTAAGTAAAAGCACAATCTCGCTTTTGGAATTTTGTGCTAATTGATTAGCCAAAGCTGTTCCAAAAGCCCCCCCACCTATAATTGTAACTTTCATAATGATTTTATTAAAAATTAGCTTAATTTTTATTCAAAAATATACTTTTCTTATTTTAATTGTATTTTATAGTCTCTAGAATCAACAACTTAAATTTTTTGAATATTAATAAATTGTGAATTTTATTTGATATGTTTAAACCTAAAATGGTTTAGGATATTTATTAATTAATTTCTTATAGAGTACTTCACCTAAAATATATCTAAGCCAAAATAATTTAGCATAGTAATCTAATTTAAGCGGTAGTTCTTTCCTAAAATTAAAGAAAGTTTTCAATACTGTTTGTCTATTATTATTATCAAGGAAATAAAAAAGAAATCTATAAAGCCATCTTCGTTTTCTAGTTTGAATAATACTATTATACTTTAAATTAGTATATTCATTAAACAAATCAAAGCATCTAAAGTGATCATTTAACCTCTTTAAATTTAACTTTAAAACTTCATTTTCATTCCCAAAAGCTTTTTCATTATACGAGCCTTTATTACCTCTTTGATATACTGCCATAGGAGGGCCCGCTAAGTAACCAATACTACCTTTGTCTGCGCAGGTAAGCAACAATGGATAATCACCATATGGAGCCTTGTAAATCCATTCTGGAGCCGGGTCGAGAACAGAGATCCGAAATAATATCGTTACTGTTCGAGCATAAACACTCTCTATTGCTTTTTTTCCAGAAATTATTTTATTGGTTGTTACTTCAGCACCAATTTTTGGGCCAATCGAAATTGAACTATCAGGCTTTACTTTCATAGTCTGATATGCGTGGTAACACAATGTACATTCTGGGTTAAAATTCATAAAGTCAACTTGCTTCTGTAACTTTAAAGCATCTGTCCAATAATCATCACCTTCACATAATGCAATATACTTTCCACTTGCCCCTTGTACCGTTCTGATGTAATTTTTCGTCATTCCTAAATTTTTATCAGAACTTAATATTTTAATAATTCCAGGAAATTTTTTAGCATAATTTTCAACTATTTCTCTTGTACCATCTGTACTGGCGTCTTCCCCAATAATAAGCTCAAATGGAAAATTTGTCTTTTGCATTAGTACACCTTCTATTGCTTTATGAATATTGTCTTTATGATTATAAGTAATCATAACCACACTAACCAGTGCTTTTGTTGGCAAGTCTTTCATTTATTTCTGTTTGTGATTATTACAAATGTATTATTTGTTTATACATACTTATTATTTTAAAGGTGACACTCTTTTAAGTGTTTAATAAATATAGGTTTTCTCTATTATATATTTAAATTGAATATTGATATTTATATATATTAACATCAAATTTCAGATAAAATTAAATTACATATATTCTCTACATCTTCTAAATTTAGATCGAAATAAATAGGAAGGCATAAACACCTTTTAGAAATATCTTCAGTAATTGGTAAAATAACTGGATCTAAATATGGTAGTGAAGATGATAATGATGGATAAAAATAACGCCTGGTATATATATTGTTTTGCTCTAGGCGCTCTTTTACATGAAGCAATTGTTTCTCTGAACTGAAAACGACTGGAAAATAACAGTTATTTTTTGAAGCGCTATTGTTCCAAACCTGAAATTCTAATTTATTCTTGAGCTTTCGTTCATATATCTTGGCTATTTCTCTTCTTTTCTTTAAAATGTCATCGACATACTTCAGATTTACTAATCCTAACGCAGCGTGAAATTCTGAATTTTTAGCATTCGTACCTATTGAAGCAAATCCCTGATCCTCCTGAAGTCCGTGATTCCTGATATAGCCAAGTGCTTTTAAAATTTCAGCATCATTCGCTATTATCAGACCACCTTCCCCTGTGTGATAAAACTTTGTTGCATGCAAGCTACAGGTCGAAATATCTCCATATTTAAATATAGAATTATTTTTAAATTTCACCCCAAATGAATGTGCAGCATCATAAATAATCTTTAGTTTATGCTTAACTGCAATCTCCTGAATAGCCTCCACATCGCAGGGATTACCAAATATATGAGTTGCCAGAATAGCTGTAGTTTTTTCAGTAATTGCAGCTTCAATTAAACTAGGGTCAATGTTTAAACTACCTTTTTCTATATCGACAAAAACTGGAGTACACCCTTCCCACATAATACTATTAGACGTAGCCACAAATGAAAACGGAGTAGTTATAATTTCACCCTTTAATCCCAAGACCTTAATTGCCATATGTAATGCAATAGTACCGTTTGAGACAAACATTAAGTTTTCAACATCTAAATGAGTTTGAAGTTTTTGTTCCAATTCCACAGCAAATGGCCCCATATTTGTCAACCATTGATTATCCCATATTTTTTTAATATAAACCTCGTACTCCTTCCGTGGAGCCATAAATGGTTTGGTAACTAATATCTTTTTCATTCTTATAAATTATTTCACCTTAATAGTTTAATAACACAACTCTAACTGAAACGGTGATAATCAAATATTGTATTAAATAAAAACTATTGTATCGATAAGTTCTTATAACTCTTGTAATTCTACCATTTTTCGAAACCTAACTTGTTTCTGTATTAAATTATCAAAAGAATCAATATCAATAATTTGGCCTTTATCCATAAACACTATTCTATCAGTATTCTTTATCGTTGAAAGACGGTGGGCAACAATTAATAAAGTATATTTCCCATGTAAGGCTTCAATACTAGTTTGAATAGCCTTTTCAGTTTCAGAATCTAATGCAGAAGTTGCTTCGTCTAAAATCAATAAATCAATGTCTTTGTAAAGCTCTCTAGCAATAGAAACCCTTTGTCGCTGTCCGCCACTTAAATTGATTCCGTTATTACCTAAGATAGTATTCTCCCTTTCATCCAATTCTATCATAAAATCATTTAAAGATGCCTTTCGAACACTGTCATTAAATCTAAGAATATTTTCAGGTGTTTTTGGTGCCCAAAATGTTATATTGTTATAAAGGCTGTCATCAAAAATTACTGGATCTTGACTTACATAACCAATACGTTTTTGGTAGGATTTAGAATCGAATTCCGTTAAGGAAAAACCTTCTATTTTTATACTACCTCTGTCTGGGTGTAGAAGCCCTGTTATTAAACTTATAAGCGTAGTTTTACCACTACCGCTTTCTCCGACAAAAGCAATGCTTTCATTTCTTGAAATTTGAAGATTTATATTTTTTAATATTAGTTTTGAACCATATGAAAAATTTAGATTCTCAATAGAAATTCCACTTTCAAAAGAGTTAAAAGGAATTTCACCGTCTTCGAATTGATGCTGCTTAAGAGATTCGGAAAATGAATCTATATTTTCTAAGGAACCTGAAACTTTGAGAAATGTATTCCACTGCGCTTGTAAATTAATTAAGGAAGTTAATGCTCTAAAGAAAAATAGCAAACTGACCATTGCAGTGCTCAATGTACCTCCAAAAAAATGAAACTGTACCCACATAACGATTGCCAGAACAACGATAATAGACGGCTCAACAACTGCGCCACCTATACTTGAGAGCATTCCTAGACGTTTCCGAGAATCTTCAATAGAAACAATAGATTCTTCGAGTTTTTTAGAGAATTTGTCGACCATTCCTGTAGAACGTAAATATTTGAAATGCGCTACATGCTGAATAATTTGACCTTGAAAAACGTGATTCTGATTAGTTAAATTTTGCGAAGCCTTTCTCGTGCGACTATAGACTAATTTGAATAAAAAATGTGAAATAACCCCAAAAACGATTACTAAAAGAGCAAATCCTGAATTTATAAGAAATGCAAAACCAAGATACACCAAAGCCATCAAGGCATTTCGAAGCGTTCCAAAATAGGTGGTAAAGGCATTTGAAACTCGATCTACCTCTCCGCTTAAGGTATTTTGAATTCGACCAGAATCAGATAACATGAATTGCTTGAAACTAATGCGATTTAACCCCCTGAGTAAATAAAACCGAATTTTTCTAATAAAATACTGCTGTAAAATGATAAAGTAGATACTGCTGAAGTATTTCGCAATTCCTTTTAAAATAAAGAAGACCAGCATTACAAGAATAATCTTTGTAAGGCTTAAACTAATACCTATATTCTGAATGGTTTCTACAAGAAAACCTATTTTCCCCATAGACGATGAATCAATCCCACCTTCCTGATTAAGCACTTGCAATAAAGGAATAAACATGGAAAGCCCTAAAGCATCCAAAAGACTAATTACAACACTTAATAATAAAATTAAATAAATTTTATTACCAAGATGGTTGTAGAAAAAGGAAAAAACTGATGAATATTCCTTAAATATTCCTTTAGATTTACTCATGTCTATAGAAAATAAATTGATTTTAAAATTATAGTACTCATGTTATTGAATTCCATTATTTTATTTATTGAAAATTAGATTTACTGCTTTACCTTTAAGAATTTTTAATTGAAGAGGTATTAAACTTTTATACAACCTATTTCGCTCCTTTTTAGTTTTAAGAATAGGTTTAATATCCTTATAAACTTTTCTTGCTGTTACAATTTTCGCTTTAAGTTCGGGTGTTTGAATTTTTGATGAAGGCATCAACCCAGAAACCCTAAGATTAATAACCTTGTACGATAACTCTAAATATTGCTCTCTTATAAATTTATTTTTATCCTTTTCATAGATCTCTTTAAAGATATAATAATGTGCTAACAACAATTCCTGAGGTGACCTTCCACTATATACTCCGCCATTATGCCGATTATACCCTGCTAATATTTCTTTACTATAATATCCCTTTTTAGTTTTTAAAATATGATAAAAGAGATGAACGTCAAATGGGGATTCGTAATCTTCTAGAACCTTAGCTTTATCCGACAAGTTTTTGATAAGAGCTGTTGAAGGTCTTACAAACCAATGTTTTATTAAGTCTCCTAAATCAAAATAGAAACCTTTATCATCTTCTTTTTCTGCAGAAACTATACCCTCCTTAACAATCGGTTTTATACCTTCTTCAGTAACTAAGTTATAGGCGCTACAAATCATGGAATAATCAGGATTGTTTTCTAAAAAAGTTACTTGTTTTTGAAGTTTATCATTACCAATCCAATAATCGTCTCCCTCGCAAAGTGCTATATATCTACCTTTAGCCCTTGGGTAGTTAAATCTCAAATTAATACCACTTGCTTTTTTTGACCATTGATTTTCAGTTTGTAAAATTGGTTTTACAATATCTGGATATTTCTGTTGAAATTCTTTAATTATGGCCTGTGTACCATCGGTAGAGGCATCATCATGAATTAAAATTTCAAAACTAAAATCGCAAATTTGGTTTACTAAGCTTTCAAGGCATTTACGAATATACTGCTCATGATTATAAGTGATACACAATATAGAAACTAACGGATGGTTCATATTTCTCTAATCAAATAAGTGGATGTTTCACCTATATTTTTTATATAAAACCCTATTTTTTTGTATACATATATTAGAATCTGATTATCGTTACGAACTTCGGTATGTATACTTTTAATAGGAGTTTTGTTAGATTCAACTTTAATGTGAAGTGCCTTTGCAAAATCTAAACCCATATTAAGCGTTTCTGTTGAAATCTCTGAATATTTACCTTCTAAAAATTTTATTAACCCCACAATTATATTCATCCCTTGGCCACGATATTCCTTTTCAATACTGAAGTTGGTTATAAAAAGAAACTTATTATCTAAATTGAAGTAACTAGCCATTAGTCCGATTAATTGGTTTTCATTGAAATATTCTAAGCGAACTGCACTATTTGCTAATTTCTTTGAATAACTATCTATATCGACATAAGTATGTAATGCTGGTTTAAAGTCTTTATCTACTCGCCAAAGATGTTCTTTTATTTGCTGTTCAGTAGATTTATTAAAGGTATATGTAAGAGATATCATGGATTTATTATTTCAAAATGTTTTAAATACTCACGTACTTGAGAAACATCGTTAAACATACAAACATCCATAATTGATAGAAAGGGTATAAAATCATTTTCAAATTGCGAATACTCTATTTGACTTGTTCTAAAGAAGAGTAATTGCAAATTTTCTTTTTGAAAACTTTCTGAGTCATATAGGTGCTTCCCTCCAAAGGAATTTATATAGTGAGTTGCTTGTAATGCTTTACAAACTCCTATAACCTTATCCTGTGCCCTCAATAAGTGGACATCCTTCCCCAATTTTGAAAATACTTTAATAGGAGTTTCAATTTTTAAGTAATCTTTTATACAATATACACTATTAAGAATGTAATCGAATAGATTACGTTCTTTACAAAATATAATTTCCTGAACTACTGGAAAAAAATCATTAAAGTAAGGAGCTTTTGAATAATTAGCTTCTATACGCCTCAATAATCTACCTGCTTCTTTATCGAAATTGTCGGCTAAATAACGCTGATCTACATCTAAAAAATCGGAATCTTTCTTTATTGGCAACGTAAAAAATGCATCTTTTCCATTTTGAAGCATACGGTTTCGGCGAATCCAACTGGCTTTCGAAAACTCTATGTTATCGTAAATTACGAATTCATCTACCATTTCCATCAATTGAAAATACCCTATATATGGTAAAAAATAGGGTTGCATAATTCCAATTTTCTTCATTTATATTTTACTTATAGTTTTATTAGAATCTTTTTCCTTAATTAATTTAATAAAAATGGCATCTATAAAGAAAACCTTACAAATAATTAAATTTCATTTAACTTATATTATGAGAGGTAAACTTTAGGGATAGTTCCTAATTCATCCATTAATTGCTGATTGGTTATTTTCCATTCCTGTTGCATCCTTTTTATAATATCATCTGACGGAGCACGGAGCTTATAAAAATCCTCAAATGGTTGTTGCGGTATACGTCTCATCTTATTCAGAGCCAAACGTTTCGTTAATATATTTTCAAATATTTCTTCACTGCTATAACCTGATTCCAAACGTTCTAAACTAGTTCTATTAAGATGATTTAAATATGGAAATAACACATGTTCACCCATCCCCCTCCGAAATTCCTGATTGACATGTAATAAATTGGCCTGTTCCTGTTTTGTTAGCGATGGATTATCATTCCAAATTGGCAAATTTTTATTTGTAATCCCCAAAAGCTGTGAAATGCTCTCATTAATTTCAATTTCAGGATTACTTTTCCAAGTTTCAAAAAACTGCAAATGAATATTCGTATCGCCAAAACTTTGTTTTAGAAAATCATATACTTGAGGGTAGTTTAGAAGCTCCCAAAAATTTCGGTCTCTGTAACTCCAAACCCACTGAATAAAATTGGAAAAAGTTTCAGGATATCCCATCCTCAAAAATTCACCGTATAATGATTTTAAAAACCCAAGCTGTTCTCGAATCACCAATAAAATATGAATTTCATAGCCTTCAAATAATAATTTGATTCGCTCTGTAATTGTCTCAAAATCTAAAGATGAAAATGGGAAAACCAGCGTTTCTAATGAAAAAACAGTTATTTGATTCGTGCTATTAACAAATTCATCTACTATGTTTTTGGCTTCCTTAGAATTACGGTCAAAAAATGGTTTGTTAGCATGCTGCAATAAGCTCTGAAAAACAAATTCTAAACCGTTATTAGCATAGCTAAGATGATCTCCTACACCCATTCCTCCATATGTAATTTCCGGATGTTTTTCAAAGAAAGCCTTTTGAAGACTGGTGGAAAAACACTTCGGGTAACCCATATGGATCCATACTTTTTTCATAGTTTCAATTTTGAATTATAGTGAAATTGTAGGATTTATCCTGCTCGCTCAAAATAAAGTGCAACAAGCGAATCCTTTCAAGTTTATAATTATAAAAATTTCAGTTTCGAAGAATCAAAACTTTGCTTTTCAGTAGCTTTGTTTAAGTAAACTGAAGCGGGAGCTGTACTCTTAGATATTGTACATCCCATTCCGACAACAGTATAATCTCCTAATGTTATATTTGGACCAATTATAGACCCTAAGCCTATAAATACATTTTTACCCACATTTATATTACCTCCTAAAATACTTCCAGAAATAAAAGTGTTATCATCAATAGTACAATGATGTCCAATATGTGAATCGATAATTATTACATTATTACCTATAGAAATAAATGCAGAAATGAGAGTAGAGGGCCCAATAAATACGTTTTCACCAACAGTATAGCTAGAAAGCTTATGTTCGGAACAACATATACAATTTACAAATTTATAACCTTTACTTTTAATTTCTATAAATAGTTCTTCACGTATACGATTAAGATTTTGGGGACCTATAGCTATAAACATTTTGAATTTATCAGTAGGATAAATTTCTGTTATGTTCTCAAAGGGAACGACAGGCAAGTCTGCTAATGTAGATTTATCTAAAAACTCTTTTTTTACAGTAAATGCAACCACTTCATACTGTCCATTTTGCTTCATATAAAAAGCAGTTAGTTCAGCATGACGGCCGGTACCATAAATTACAACTTTATCCATAGGCTTATCAGCTTATTGTTAATTAATAAGAATTACTGGGGAGAAAGTCGGTTTTGTTATCAGCAAATATAAGATAAAAGAGTCTATTTAATTTTAAAACCAATATTAATTAATAGTTCTTTAAGTTTTATATGCAAGTAACTACCTCAAAACTAATTTACATATTATAAACCAATTAAATCCAATATAGATAACCACCTAAATAAACTCTAAGTCTCCCCACTCATCATTCACCACTACCCTCTCACCACTCACCACTCACCACTCCCCACTCACCACTCCCCACTCACCATCTACAAGCTATTCTCTTCTTCATCCAATTCAACTATTTTTTTCAACACCCTCAATCTAAAAAACCACTGATAAATCTTATCTTTGAGTTTTTAGAACACAAATAAAAAACTATGATTTTTATAGAAAATGAGGATGTAACCAATCCACGCCTAAACCTAGCTTTAGAAGAATATATTTTGCGAAATTTTAGTGCAGAAAACGATTATTTATTGTTTTATATAAACGAGCCTTCTATAATTATAGGACGTAATCAAAACACCTTAGAAGAAATTAACCATGAATATGTAGAGCAAAATAATCTTCATGTTGTAAGAAGAGTTTCTGGTGGTGGTGCGGTATATCACGATTTTGGAAATCTTAACTTTAGTTTTATCACCAATCACGACGTAAAAAGTTTAAACAATTTTAAAAAATTTACAGCCCCCGTAATTAAGGTTTTAAATAACTTAGGACTAAATGCTGAACTGAAAGGGCGTAATGATATATTAATAGACGAGAAAAAGATATCTGGCACTGCCCAGTTTTCTACAGGGAAGAGAATGGTGAGCCACGGTACGCTACTTTTTGATACAGATTTAGGAGAAGTAGTAAATGCCCTTAATGTAAAAATGAGCAAAATCCAGTCTAAAGGTCACAAATCAGTTAGAAGTCGAGTTGCTAATATCTCAGAGTTTTTAAATGAACCACTCACTATAGAAGCATTTAGAACACTACTTCTTGAAGGCCTTTATGAAGAAAGTGAGCCCTTTGAAACCTACCGCCTAACGCAAGATGAGTGGAAAGGTGTACACCAATTGAAAGAAGAAAAGTATGACACTTGGGATTGGAATTATGGGCGTTCTCCAAAGTTTAATATTCAACGCAACAAACGCTTCGCAGTTGGAGAAATAGATTTGCGAATTTTTGTTGATAAAGGGCTTATCAAGGAATTTAAAGTATATGGGGATTTCTTTGGAAAAGAACCTGTAGAAACTTTAGAAAACCTATTATTAGAAACCCGATACGAAAAAGAAAACATCACAGAAATTCTTAAAGACATTAACCTAAAAGAATATTTTGGAGACATCGATGAAGAAGAGTTTATAAACCTCGTTTATGGGGATGATGAGTAGATTTTGAGAGAAAAAGGAAAAGAGAGTAAAGAGTAGAGAAAATAGAAGGAAGAGGAAATTATGAATTTACTTTATTAGAGCAGAGTTAGGTTTTAAAAGTTATGAGTGCGGAGTTATGAGTTATGAGTTAGGAGTTCAGAGTTAATAATTGTGAATTATGAATGCAGAGTTAATAATTATGAATGCAGAATGCAGAATGCGGAATTATGAGGTTACTTTATTAGTTATGAGTTCAGAGTTTGGAGTTAGGAGTTAGGAGTTAGGAGTTAGGAGTTAAGAGTTAAGAGTTAAGAGTTAAGAGTTAAAAATTATGAATTAAGAATGCAGAATTAATAATTATGAATGCAGAATTCAGAGCGAGTATTTCAGTATCAAAAGGAAAAATCGTGATTCTTGACTCGTAACTCCTATGTCCTACGTCCTACGTCTTATTATCTTAAGTCGTTTTTACAAAGCATCTACCATCTACCCACTACAAACTATCTACTACCATCTCAAATCTGTCCAAAAGAAAAGCCGCATTTAAAATGCGGCTTTTTTAATAATTATAGATACAATAGTTTATTCAACAATAAACTTCCCTTGCATAAGAGCGTAATGTCCTGGGAAGGTACATAGGAAGGTATAGGTACCTGCTGCAGGTGCGTCAAACTCTATTGTAGTTGTTTCTCCTCCACCAATCATTTCGGTGTGGGCGATAAACTTATCTTTCATATCTGCAGGGATATAATCTGTTTCTTTAGCTAAAGCAGCAGCCTGTCCTATGGTAGCCATATCGGCATCTGCAGTAAGTAATGCCCAGTTATGACCCATTACCTCTTCAGACATTTTACCTACGTGCTTTAGGGTTAATTTTACTTTTTGACCTGCTTTAACGCGAATCTCACTCTTGTTAAATTTCATTTGGTCGTTTCCTTCTATAGTAATAACAGCTAAATTCGGATCTGCATCGATATCTTCAGTAACTTCTTTCTCTACTGTCTTCTGAGTTCCGATTTTCATCTCAGTTTTTTCTTCTTTTTTATTATCTCCGCAGCTCATAACTAAAGCGGCAGCAAAAACTAATAGTAACTTTTTCATAGTTTAAAAATTTATGGTTATATCAAAAACAAAACTAACTGCTATAATCAGCATTTCAAAATTAACACATCAATTCTTTGAATTATTGTGAAAAAATATAACAAATTTTTAGTTCTAAAATGAAGATTAAGTAAAATTTAAGTTAGGAGTGCAGAGTTAGGAGTAAGGAGTTTAAAATTAAGAATTAAGAATTATGAGGTTACTTTACTAATTCAGAGTTAGGTTTTAAAAGTTATGAGTTAAGAGTTGAGAGTTAGGAGTTAGTTTAATTTTGAGGTGCTTGGATTAAGACATTATTTAATTCAGAATTAAGAATACAGAATTATGAAATTGGGATGTACTAGTTATGAGTTCAGGGTACAGGTTTAAAAATTATGAATTTAGAATGCAGAATTCAGAATTATGAGGTTAATTTACTAATTCAGAGTTAGGAGTGGAGTTTAAATCTGGGGTGTGTGATTAAAACTATTTGTAATTCAGAATTAGGAATACAGAATTATGAATTTGGGATTTACTTGTTATGAATTCAGAGTTCGGAGTGGAGTTTAAATCTAGGGTGTTTGTGATTAAGACATTATTTAATTCAAAATTAGGAACACAGAATTATGAATTTGGGATTTATTAGTTATGAGTGAAGATTAAAAAATTATGAATTCAGAATGCAGAATTCAGAATTTTCTAGTTTAGAGTTTTGAGTTAAGAGTCGTGTTAGATGCGGCGTGAAGGAGACTAAAGATAATTATGAATGCTGAATTCAGCGTGAATATTTCTATATAAAGGCAAAATGTTACGTCATGACTCGTGCCTCCTACGTCATAAACCCTATGTCCTATGTCCTATGTCCTACGTATCACTACATTAGGTCCTGTTTCCGAAGCATCTACCAACTATCAACTACAATCTCTGTTCTCTTCTCTCTATTCTAATAAGTATCTTGACTCTTGGCTCTTGTTTCTTGGTGCCTCATTACCGAGGCATCTACCAACTACTCTCTACAAACTACCCACTACAATCTCCCCTCTCACCACTAAAATCTCTAATCTCTATTCTAATAAGTATCTTGTGTCTAGACTCTAGTTTCTTGTATCTTGAATCCTGTCTATAAAACATCTATCCATCAAAAACAAAATCCAAAACAAGCCTAAACCTATTTCGGATTTTTTATAGTTGAAATTATATCGTTGTATTACCTCCCAAACATCCTTTGCCAGAAAGTTTTCTTATTCTGTCCATAAGTGTAACCATATTTATTACCGTATCCAAAATTGGTCATTGATACGTTGTTTAGAACAAAAGCTAGGTTCTTTAACTTCCCGCTTTTTTTGTTATCTAAAGGAAAGTTAAGTAGGTTTTTATGTGTATATCCAGCTCTAACTGTATAAATTGTTATATCAGAGTACTTATTTATCAATAGCGTATCAGTTACCAACATTGAAGGTGCTGTATCCACCACTACATAATCAAATTTAGCAGCTAACTCGTTAAACAGTTCTTCAGTGCGTTTTTGCATCCATAATTCGGCAGGGTTAGGTGGAATTGCCCCAGCAGGCATTAGCCATAAATTCTTTTGTTTAGAGGCAGGTTGTAAATAATCCTCGGCACATGTATCAGAGTAAACCAAATATTCTACTACACCTTTATCATTTTGTCCATTAATATAGCGGTGTAACTGAGGGTTTCTAATATCGGCACCTACTACCACAACTTTAGAACCTCCATTAGCTAAGGTAACTGCCAAGTTTGCAGAGACAAAAGTTTTTCCTTCTCCCTTTACTGTAGAGGTTACAAAAATAACTTTCCCTCTGGATTTATCTACTAATTTATCTAAAAACAGATACTTTAAATTAGTACTTAGTATCCTAAAAGATTCTGCTAGAATTGAAGTGTCATTTTCAGTTATTAAGTCTTCCTCCTTTCTACCTAATTCTGGCAATTCACCAACTATCCCTATTTCCTCCGCATGACGTTCTAAATAAACACGATTTCTAATTTTGTTGTCTAAAAGTTGTCTTAGATAAATAACAGAAAACGGTAGAAGTAGTCCTATAACTATAGCGCCAAGCAAATAAATCTCTTTTTTTACAGGTATTGTTTGACTATAAGCCTGATCCACCACTTTTGCTCTAGGAGAAGTAACTGCCATAGCAATTGCATTTTCTTCTCTTTTTTGAAGTAGATATAAATACAAAGTCTCTTTTACTTCTTGTTGTCTAACAATACTTCTAAATGTTTTCTCTTTATCAGGAAATTGACGAATGTTTGAACCAACGGTTCCCTTTTCCCTATTAATTTCCCCTAAACTTACCCTCAACGACTGTTTGGCATTTAGCATGCTTTCCAAAACATTAGCACGCACCTCACTAATCTGCTCATCAAGACCAACAACTAATGGATTTTTAGTGGTACTGCTCTGCAACAAGCGATTTCGCTCCATTATTAGTTGATTGTATTCATCCACCACAGCCGAAAATCCTTGCTCTCCTCCAGCAAGATTTGCAGGAAGTAAATCTGTATTTGAACTATTTTTTAAATAATCCATCATAGTATTAACCAAGGCTATCTGAGTTTCAACTGCTATTTGCTTTTGATTTACTTGGTTTGAATTTTGCAAATACATACCTCCCTCTGCTTCAATATTTGTAAGTAGGTTCTTTTCTTTAAACTCTACTTTTCCAGTTTCTACACTGTCGAGCTCTTTAGTGATTAACTCTAACCTCCCTTGAATAAAATCAGCTGTGTTTTGAGCTATCATATTTCTATCGTTCATAGAGTCAGCATTATACTGATCTATTAACTCACTAAGGGTCGCCCTCGCTTTTTCAGGAGAATCGGAAGTTAACGTAATAAGAATAACACTACTTTTATCGTTTAAGGGGCCTACTTCAACTGAAGAACGTATACCAGCAGCTACTGAGGATTTGCTTTTTATTGAGACCCTAATTTCATCAAATTCTCCACTTTTCTCAGCTCTTTTTAAGGCTTCGACTTTTGGAGTTACCAATATATTAGTCCATCCCAAATCTATAAGGTCTCCAAAGTTATAGACTCCTATCTCTTCTTTTTCACTGTTTTTTAAACTGAATTCAACACTAGAAAGTGGAAGAATATAAAATGAACCGCTAGAATTATTCACCTCACCATTTGGTGCAATTACTTTAACCTCGAAAGCTGGATTTACAAATATTACTGCATCTCTAATATTTCCTTCTTTGATATAGGAAACATTTAGGTTTAGTGTTTCAACCACTCGTTCTGTAAGTCCTCTCGACTGCAGAACTACCATTTCATTTGCAAAGTCGGAAAAGCTCATCTTGGAAACTAAGCCCATATCCTGAAAAGCGGCCAGTTCAGATTTATCTTCATTTTTAATTAATACTGTTGCTTTAGCACTATAGGTAGGAGGCGTATAGCGCAAATAAATTAAAGCTACAATTAATGCAATAATAACACATCCTATAAACCAGGGCCAATTTCTTAGGTATACGTCAATATGCTCTCTTATAGATAATTCTTGCTGCTGATTAGTATTTTGAGGAAGATCTTGCATTTTATTTATTTAATGAAAACGACTACTAAAGTTGTAATAAAAGTAGCTATAGATATTAGGTATGTTGCAATAGGGTTAATTCCAGATTGTTGAACCACTACATTATTTGGTTCCACATATACAACATCGTTTTGCTGTAGATAATAAAATTCGCTTTCCATAATATTAACATCTCGTAAGTCTAAATAAGCATATTCTTTTTTCCCATTATTCTCACGAAGTACTAATATATTGTCGCGTTTGCCATATACACTTAAATCCCCTGCAAGACTTATCGCTTCAGTAAGCGTAAGTCGTTCTCCTTGTACAGAGTAAGTCCCTGGACTATTAACACCTCCAAGTATACTCACTTTAAAGTTTAAAACATTAATAATCACAATTGGGTCTAGGATATATTCAGAGATTTGCTCGGTAAGTTTTTCACTTAACTCTACTCTCGTAAGTCCTGCGGCTTTAATTTTTCCTAAAACAGGGAAGTTAACAGTGCCGTCTGCGCCAACTAAGTACCCTTGACGTTCTGCTAGTAATCCCCCACTGGATTCTAAAACTAAATTAAAGGGTTTAACCGCAATAGGATCATAAGCTGTAACAGTAATATTTAAAATATCGTTAGGCTTTATCTTAAAATTACTTTGAACACTATCCAATTGCGCTAATTGTTCAGGTAAGTTCTGAAAATAAACTATTTCCTTTTTGGATGTGCAAGAAGCTATCAGTAAAAGGAAAAACACTGAGAAAAATATTTTAGTTGCGAATTGTTTCATTTAAGATTATTTATTGCAAATATAATTTTTTATTTATAGTGTTAAAATGGTAATTCTATATAGAATTTTATTCAATTTGTTTATCCAAAGTTGAATATTCCGAATTTTGGCTTACAAATTCTGGCACTAATATTTTTAGCTTTTTAATGATGTCTTTCTTTTTTCCCACACTATCCGCCATAAGCTCTAACTCATCAATAGCATTGCAAATAACATTATAGTCATGAGGCACTGTACTGCAAACCATAATTTTTGGATGATATGTCGGAAGTGTATTTTCCCCGTCTATCAATAGCTCTTCATACAATTTCTCACCTTGTCTTAATCCTACTATTTCAATAGGGATATCTTTATAGGGTTTAAAGCCACTAAGCTTAATCATTCGTTCGGCCAAGTCTAATATTTTAACGGGTTTACCCATATCAAATACAAAAATCTCTCCTCCTTTTCCCATTGTTCCCGCCTGTAATACTAGCTGACAAGCTTCTTTAATAGTCATAAAATAACGAATAATATCCTTATGCGTCACCGTTACTGGACCTCCATTTTTAATTTGCTCTCTAAAAAAAGGAATTACCGAGCCATTACTGCCCAATACATTTCCAAATCGCGTGGTGATAAATTTTGTGGTTATCCCCGGAGTACGTTGTAAGGACTGTACAAACATTTCAGCAGCACGTTTTGATGCACCCATTACGTTACTAGGGTTTACTGCCTTATCTGTAGAAACCATTACAAAACGCTCACATCCATACTTTACAGAAAGCTCTGCTAACGTACGGGTTCCTACTATATTTGTTCTAATTGCCTCCCTTGGATGACGCTCCATCATAGGCACGTGTTTATATGCTGCAGCGTGATAAACTACGTCAAACTTAAACTTTTTAAAGATACCCTCCATTCTCCCTTTCTTAGTTACATCAGCAAGGAAAATACTGTAATTAAGATGTGGGAAGTTATTCTTTAAATATATTTCTACCCCGTGTAAAGGACTTTCGCCATTGTCTAAAACAACCAATAGTCTAGGGTTTATTTCAGCAATTTGTCGAACTAATTCACTTCCTATGCTCCCTGCGCCTCCAGTAATGAGAATCGTTTTATCTTTAAGATCTTTTGATATTAGCTCGATATCGGTTTCAATAACACTTCGCTCCAAAAGGTCCTCGATTCTAAGAGGGTCAATCTTTAATGGTTTTTTTGAAATATCACTCCATTGCTCTGGCAATGATAAATTATAGACCTCAAGTCCCACAGAAAAACACGCTTCTGCTATAGAGTTTCGTTCATCAACGGAAAGCAAATCTCCAACAAACAATACCCCATCTGCATTGTGCTTAGATTTGGTTGATTCTAAGTTTGATTCAATATCATCATCGGTATAACAAACAGGAAGATTCAAAATTTTAAATCTCTTTCGCTTTTCTTTAGTGGTTAAAAATGCAACAGGTCGATAAATAGAAGCTGAATCGGATAAAATAGCATGTGAAAGCGAAATTGTTTTATCGTCAATTCCCAATACAATAACGCGCTTTTTTAAACGCCCCGAAGTAGCTGCAGCGCGAAGAAAGCGGTACATTTCTTTTATGGTAATTCTAAAGGCAAGTAACAAGGTTAACGATAAAAAGGTGTATAGTAATATGGTAGTAGTAAGGAATAGCTTTGCACCATTAAAATAATAGAACACCATATTCCCTGCCATAGTAATAACTAGAAATGCCAAGGTAGACTTTGCAAAACGATAAACATCTGCAAAAGTGCTATGCCTTATAATCCCAGAATAGGTTCGGAATATAATAAAACACAAGAAGTGTAGGCCTATTAGCAATAAAGCTTTTTGTGGTATCGATAAAAATTGATTGAAAAATACTGGAGTTTCACTTAAGATAAGCCAAGTAAGCAAAAAAGAGACGCCACAAATAGAAAGATCTATTAATGCCACCATCCAACGCGGTAAATAGCGTTGTCCTAAAATAAAGTCTCTAAACCTACTGTAAAGTCTAAAGGCAAGAAAAGTAAATTTTCCTGGCATTTTCATTATACGCTATTTTTTAAGTAATTAATAACGGTCTCTGTAATCCTTGATCTATCTGCATCATTTAAATTACTTCCTGAAGGCAAACACAAACCTGTTTTAAAAAGTCGTTCTCCTACCCCATTTACATAGGAAGGAGCATCTTTAAATACAGGTTGTAAATGCATTGGTTTCCATAAAGGTCTTGCCTCGATGTTTTCATTTAATAAAAATGTGCGTAGGGCTTCAGGATTTAATTTTGCTGTTGTATTTGTAAATGTAATGCAACTCAACCAATGATTACTATAAATAGCATCATTTGCTTCCTTAAAAACCTCAATTTCATTTACATCTTTAAAAAGATCTTGATAAAATAAATTCATACCTCTTCTTAAGGATACGTGTTTATCGAGAACCTCCATTTGACCGCAGCCTATTCCAGCGCTTATATTACTAAGCCTATAGTTATACCCTATTTCAGAATGCTGATAATGTGGTGCGTCATCTCTAGCTTGGGTTGCTAAGAATATAGCTTTGTTTTTATGAGCAAGTTGATTTGAAACTAAAGCCCCTCCACCTGAAGTCGTTATTATTTTATTCCCATTAAAAGACAAAATAGAAATATCACCAAAAGTTCCGCATTTTTTTCCATTATAACTACTCCCTAGAGCTTCAGCACTATCTTCTACAATAGGGATATCATATTTATCAGCAATTGTTCTTAAGGCTGTTACCTTATACGGCATACCATACAAATGAACCGCCACTATAGCTTTAGGCTTTTTTCCTTTCGCTAGACGGTCTTTTATAGCTGTTTCCAATAATTCAGGACACATATTCCAAGTTTCCTCTTCACTATCTACAAACACAGGAGTTGCGCCTTGGTAAAGAATTGGATTTGCAGAAGCTGAAAACGTCATACTTTGACACAGTACTTCATCCCCTTTTCCCACACCTAAAATTATTAAAGCTAGATGAATTGCCGAAGTTCCAGAACTAAGGGCTGCTACATGACTTCCTGACTGTAAATATTGCTCCAATAACGATTCGAATTGGGAAACGTTTGGCCCTAAAGGTGCTATCCAATTTGTGTGAAATGCTTCTTTTACAAAGTCTAATTCACTACCGCCCATGTGGGGTGAGGATAGGTAAATCTTATCTTTCATTAATTATAGAATAATTGAAAACTACTACTTGTGAAGTTACATAAATTTGTAATAAAACACCTCACGTATAATAAGTTTCAGTTAGATGACTCTTTTGTTTAAATAAACAGTAATCAGGGAGGTTGCAAAGATATAAATTATTTACCCAAATTCACCAACAACATCCTACTACTCAATGAATAGTTTGGAAGTAAAAATATACAAATAAGCGATTCCAAATTAACTCAAATTTTATGAAGTCATGAGCTATATCGATTTACGCGATATTATAAAAGTATTCTTTAAGATTTAGCAAACATTACAATTTAAATTAACCTCTAATTAATAAGAAGTAAATCCTAATTCTTACATTGTATTTCCCTAATTTAAAAAAGCAAAAAAAAAATGACCTAATATTAATTTATTATAACGAAGCTTTTGGTCTAAATAATATCAAAAACAAATATTTACAATAAACCTTAGTGATTTTCAACTTTATCCAACAAATCAGTTTCTTTCATTAATATAGGCTCCGCATCAACATCTCTTAAAAAGATTAGATCACTTTCAAATTTATACATTCTATAATTTAGGTCAAAAGCTTTGGGATTTTGCAATAAATTCACAATATCTTCGCTAAAGTTAGCTCCCGCTGCTGCAAAAAGCATGTTGAAGGCAACCATCCTTACATTAATTTCTGTCAAATATGGCTTTCCATTTTCATTTTCCTTGAAATCTGCTGTAAAAAAACCGTGAAGTTTTTTACCAGCATTCTTTTCTATGAGACGAAGTGCTTTTTCAGAAAGCTCAATAAGTTTGGGCTCATTTATTAATCTACCGAATGAAGTATTACCTGTAATCCCAGAAGGAGCCACCTTACTCATTATATAATTAACACGTTCTCCAGTCGCTGATCTTATTAATTTCCCCTCATGGAATAGTAATTTACATGCCAAATTTCGTCCTGGTAAGTATGTACTCCCTATAAAATTAGAAACATTCGGATTTATTGTAATCCAATTCTTTAAACTAGCACTATCTTCTATTTTTAAGGAACCAAGACCACTAGATCCTGAGGTTGAGCGAATCCAAAATGGGTAACCCAACTTTTTCTTTATAATTTCTAGATTAATTTTATCTGGAGAAATATTTAATGAATTTGGCACCAAGTCAGTATCTTCTAAGATTTTTGTCATTAAAGACTTATCTATCAAGTTTTTTACTATATCATAATCAGGCAATAAGACTTTACAAGGCCAATCATTACCTTGATATTTATATCTAGTCCATTCTAGAACTTCCAATTCAGGCTGCACAATTGCTAAATCTACTTTTTCATCGATGATTATCTTTTCCAATGTAGACCAATAATTACTATTATCAGCAGAAGGGATAACATACGTTTTACTATACAAGTCCTTTTCATATAATCCATGAGCCAAAGGATTGACATCTGTTCCAATTAATCGAACTTTTAATTTACTAAATCTTAGTAAAGAGCGAGCAATACTCCTAGGGGTTGGACCTCCAACACCATTAATCAAAATTGTTACATTCATTCTATTTAATTTTTACCATTAAAAGGTTGCATAGGTCTATCCTCTTGCTGATTTATACCTTCTTTTTTTATAACTTTCAAAACAGTTTGATAAAGTATTTTCAAATCTAATGCTAAGCTTAAATTATCAACATACTCAACATCTAACTGAAATTTTTTTGTCCAAGATATAGAATTTCGTCCATTGACTTGCGCCCAACCTGTTATACCTGGTCGCACTTCATGTCTGCGAAGTTGTTCTTCAGAGAATAATGGGATATATTTAAAAAGCAGGGGTCTTGGTCCCACTAAACTCATTTCTCCTTTTAAAACATTAATTAGTTGTGGAAGTTCGTCTATGGATAGTTTTCGAATTATTTTTCCGAGACTAGTTATGCGCTGATGATCCGGTAACATTTCACCTTGCTCATTACGCTGATCAGTCATAGTTTTAAATTTAATAATCTTAAAAGCCTTTTGATTCTTACCAGGTCGTGTCTGCAAAAAGATTGGGGTACCCTTGTTTTGAAAAATTAAAATAATCGAAGTAAGAATTAAAAATGGCGATAGTAAAAAAATTAAACAAAACGAAATAATAAAATCTAAAATTCTTTTAAATATTGCTCTGTACATGTCAAATATTTCTATATAGATTCACAGTTTTTCTAAATTTACCAGAACTTAATAAAGGGATTCCTTCAACATATTTAATTTTAAAATCTGCATCTGAACCTAAATAAGATTTAAATTCATTAACTAACTGTTTTTCTCTTTTAAATCCATTTGGACAATTAATATTAAATTGATAAGATTTTTCTCCAAGTTGTATCAATTGATACTGATCTATTTCACTGTATTGCCACATATTTTTATACATTATATAAGAAGAAACAATTTCACCAGAAGTGTTAAACAACAAATCTAATTTTCGACCTTCCACTGTCTTTAAAAAGGTTCTTCCATCAATTGATATTTTTGCACCTAAATCACCAGTGTCATATCTAATTAGAGGCATAGCATAATTAAAAAGATCAGTTATTACTATTCGACCTAGTAAGCCATCCTCAATAACTTCATCTTTTTCTAGATGGAAGATTTCAATAAAAAAACTAGCTGTATTTACAAGAAAATTATCACTATTACTTTCCTGTTGAGCAATAATTCCATTTTCTATATTACTATATCTTGACACTACTTGACATTTAAATAAATTTTGCAATTTATAACGAGTTTCAGGAGATAATGATTCAGACATAGTAATTACTCCTGAAAATTTGCAAGATAAATCCAATATATTATTCTTTGCACAATATTTAGCTACCTGTTCCAATGCAGAAACATACCCCAATACAGTATGAATTTTCGTGGATTTTTTTTTGAAATCAATTAATAAACTTTCAATATTTTTATCATTTAAATTTATTACATCTATAGGGAGAATATTCTGCAATCTAAATCGCCAAGAGGCTTGCATATTCTTTTTCACCCATATCTTTAGATAAATCAACTTATTACCTAAATTATATCCTCCCAATTCTCCAAAATATAACGTATCAGCATGATTTCGAGCTTTTTTATTTTTATCTTGATAGATTGTAAATGGAGTTCCAGTAGAGCCAGAAGTGGTCATTTTTATTAATCCCTTATCTATAAAATTACTTGCCCTGAATTCATCTTTGTTTGATTTAATTATCGTTTTATTAACTATTGGATATTCTTTTAAACTTTTATACTCAAATTTATTATAATAGGGAACATTTTTGGATGCATGACTCAGCAAATTGTATAAATCTTTTGATGAGTTAGAATTTTTCGTTTGAAAATGCTCCTTAATTTCAATATAATTATTTGTAATTCTTGAACCACTTAGGTTTTCCTTAATTCTAAATAAGAGTTTAGTTATATTCATTTACTTCATTTTAAATAAAATATGTTGGATGTTTTAAGGTATTATAAAACACTTAAAGTTCTTCATTGCTAATGGGGTTCAAGATTTTTTCATATTCATTAAGAATAGCCTTCCAAACCATATGTTGGTTATATCTACCTACTATAAACTCCCTACTATTTCCCTTCATTAAATTATATTTATTTTTCTCAAATAACATAAAGCTCATACTATTTTCTATAGCTTCTATATTTTTGACTGGTATTATCAATCCATTACTTAAATGTGTAATTATTTCATTACAACCATTAATATTAGTTACAATAGAGGGTAGCCCCATAGCTCCAGCCTGCATGACTACATTTGGAAAACCCTCCCTATAACTAGGGAAAACCAAACTATCAGCTATTGCAAAATATGGCCGAACATCCGCTTGCACACCTACAGAAATAATAGCTGAGTTGGTGTTAATTTGACTTATAGTTTCTGGGTATAAAGGATCCATAACCTCTTCATATGGCCCTACTAATAATAACTTTACATTATCATTTGTTTTAGAAAAATTGGTAAAAGCAGCTATTAGTTCATTTATTCCTTTATCTGCAACCAATCTTCCGACAAAAATAAAGATAAAATCGTCAGATGCTATTTGCAACTTATTTCTTAATTCAGTGCGATCAAAACTTGAATAAAGATTAGGGTCAAAATAGGCAGTATTAATTCCATTAGAGCTACCATTTGCAAGAACTTTAAGTTTTTTAGGGTTGGTATAGTTTGCTTTTAAAATAATATCTTTCAAACCAACGGAGTTTGGGTAAATATGAGTAGCACAAGCATACGTTATTTTTTCCACAATGTCGAGTAATAATCTTTTTTTGCCTTTTGCTTCCAATAAAGGCAACCCAGCGATGGTATGTAGCCTATAGGGAACCCCAGCTAACTTTGCCGCTAACATACTTAAAGTTCCCGCCTTTGGAGTATGAGAATGCACTATTTGTGGTTTTTCTTTTTTAAAAAAAATAAATAAATTAAATAACGACTTTAAATCCTGAAATATCGAAATAGATCTTGTCATCTGTAAAGCTCTCACCCTAATCCCCTCGTTCTTCTTAACATCTTCTAAAGCATCACCAGGACTTGACACGCCAATTACATCAAATCCATTTTCAGACATAAATTTAAGTTGACCTTTAAGTAGGCCACGAAGAGATTGTGGAACAGTTGTAATACGGATTAGCTTGTGATCAATCATTAAAATGGGTTTTATACATTAATATTGTTTATTTTTCAAATTCTAACTGCTAATCTTTTTATAATGCAACTATCTACCTCATTTTAAACGTTTTAAAAATTGGAATTTGTATTTATAATGTTTTTTATTAACCCAACTACGTTTTTTACCAATTCAATAAATAGTTAAGTTTAGGGCTTAATTAATTTAAATCGACTTATTTCTTATTCCTAAGATTAAGAGATAAGAAGGAAAAGCATACTTCAAAAACTTCCTAAACATGTCTCTTTTTTTTTCTAATTTAGAATATGTTAAAGTCAAAAGCTTTTCATTTTTTAGCATCTTCTTTATTTCTATAGCTTTAGAGATACTCATTCTGTATTTTAATAAAAGGTAGAAAATATTTACTGTAAATAGTGTATATTTTTTTTCGAAATATTTTTTTTCTAGATACGACTTGGAGCTATGCTCATTTTCAAAGTTTCTAGTAAATTTAAAAACTTCAAGATAATCCTGAATTAGTTTATTTTTAATATTATTATCTTTATTTCTAGTAATGGATCCTGTAGTTTGAACAAAGCTTTGTAAAACCAAATCTAGAGAACAAACCGATTTAAATAGAAAAAATGTACGTGTATTAAATTCTGAATCCTCACTATAAATTTTTTCCTTAAATCTTAAATTCGCTAATGACTCCCGCCTATATATTTTGTTACAGGCAGAGTTGATACTATTCATCTCTAAATAATATTCTATTCCAGTCAGTATTTTTTCTGGTTGCTTAGGAATAAATTCTGAAAGTAAGGTAAAATCCTCTGATACTAATTTACAGCCTAACTCAAACAAATCTATATTCTTGAATTTCGGAGTAGAAATTTTTTCATTTATAATTGACAGACAGTTAGGCTCCAAATAGTCATCCGCATCTAAAAAAATAATATATTCTCCTGAAGCATGATCTATTCCTGTATTTCTTGCGCCGCCCAAACCCTTATTCTTTTGAGAAAATATTCTTACATTTTTCCTAGCACCAGAAATCTCTCTTGCTAATTGTTCACTATTATCTGGAGATCCATCATTAATAAGCAAAATTTCAATCAACGTATCTTCAATATCTTGTTCAAAAACTGACATTAAAACACGCTCTATAAAAGAAGCCGCGTTAAACATGGGTATGATTATAGAAAATTTCATTCTAAAGAGTTTTTATAGATGCCATTAAAAATGTGAATGTAAAATAAAAGAATAAAATTAATCCTATTTTTTTATATTGTTTCGGAATTACAAACTGTTTTAACAAAGGATATATTATCACTAAACCAATCATAAACCATGAAAGATAAGCAAATCTATTGGAGAAGTTTGCTCGGATTACTAGTATCCAAAAGGCATTGGAAATGACATACGTATTAAACAACCAAAAATATATTTTATCTTTATAGCCTCGTTTCACTATATAATACCATCCTGCAAAAACAGCTGTTGAACTATAAACTAAAAAATCCCAACGAAAGCCGGTGTTTTCAAACTGATTGGCATCAGCTCCAACCGTCAAGTAAGCAAGTCGGTCATCCCCAAGACCTACACTTGAAAATAAACTTTCAAAAAAACCACCTGCTACAAGTGATAATGGAATACACAGAGCCCAAAAAGCTATTACAATCTTTGGTTTATTATAAAAGTTTGATAATATAAATGCCGCTAGTGGTAAAAGCATTGATTTATGAAAAGCTAAGGCCAAAAGAAACCAAATAATTTGTGAAACTCGTTTATCCCTTGACATTCCTAATAGGAATAATGACCCCGCAATTCCATTTCTAATACCATTAGTCCCATAAGCCCAAAAAGAAAAAGCTGTCACCATAAATAAAAAACCATAATACCAATAATTTTTAAACCACTTTTTACAAACAACGAGTAAAGGAATTATATATAGAGCTGCGCATAGTAAAAAGTAGGCGTTTGCTGACATTATTTGGGAACAAAGCTTAGTAAAAAAGTGAAAAAACACATCTTTTTCCGAAGTAATTTCTCCTCCATTAGCATAATGTATAAAATATTGATTGTAAGTTCCCATATCAACGAAGGCCCTACCACTAATAGGCCTAAGTCCAATATAAAATAGCAAAAACACAAAATAAGTTCCTCCAACCACATTCATGAATTTAAAATTCGAATTACTGTCAATGGGTTGACTCTGGGATTGCAGAAATGTAAACAAAACTATGAACAACATTATATAATAATGTGTTGTAGCATAGACGTTTAAAGGTATCCAGTCAAACATTTATTTAACTTTAAGATATATAGTTATAGTTAATTTTTTTCTAATGTGTTAAATAATTGACCCCATTTCTTCATAACATTCTCTACACTAAAGCGTTGACTATTTAATTTAGCTTTATCACTCATAACCTTTTTAAGATTTTCAGAATTTAGCACTTGCTCCATTCTTTTAGAATACTCTATCACATTACCGTTTTCAACTAGAAATCCGTCTTCCTCATTAGTAATTATATTTCTAGGTCCTGTAGGGACGTCAAAGGAAATAATTGGAAGTCCAACTGAAAGTGACTCTAATAACACCATTGGAAAACACTCGGTATGGGAAGTCATTAAATAAGCTGAATAATTACACATGGTTTCAGTAATATCATCTACCGTACCCTTAAAAAAAATAGTATTATTTAAGTCTTTAGAATCAATTTGTTTTTGTAATTGTTCTTGCGTTCCAATATAATTATCTCCATATATATCTAAAGACCAACCCGTATTATTCTTTAAAAACTCACTCCATATTTCAATTAATCTTTCAAAGCCTTTAACTGGTGCAATCCTACCCGCCGCAATTACTCTTTTGTTTTGAAAATTAACCTTTTTATTAGTTAATGAAATAGGATTTGGAATAACAAAAGTATTATCCGATCTAAAAAACTTCTTTTCATCAGGATTAAGAACGACTAAAGCATCGTAATCACTTTCCACCTTCTTTAAAATAGAGACAAATATTTTAGATTTAAAAGAAGAAGCGGTTTCATTTCTATTAAACTGAGAGGCATGATATTCTTTAACTTTTTTTGATGATTTATTTATATAAGGCAACCAATAAAAATCAAAGGAACTATTACAAACTATTATTACGTCGGGATTCAAATTTTTAAGCACTTTCTTCATTTTAAAAAAATGATTTGGAACTTTTTTTAAATTTTCAAAAGAGAAATAACTTCTTGAACGATTGTAATTAATTGACATGTCAACAAGGTTAACCCTCTCAGAAAGTTTAAAAAACGGTTCTTTCTCTTTTTGTTCCGAAGTAAGAATTGTTACGTCATAGCCTAAAACATCAGCAAAGTAATTCACCTTGGTAGCTAAAACACGCTCTATCCCTCCGTGTAGATAAATCTGGTCAGTTGTAAAGACTATCTTCATAAAATTAATGCTTTAAATAATTTATCCCACTGCCCCACTATTCTTTCGGGTAAATAACACTCAACGTTTATACGAGCATTAATTCCCATTTGCATTAAATTTTCAGGATTTTTAATAAGATCAATAATCCTATTTGCAAATTCATCAATATTTCCGTTTTCAATTAAGTATCCATCTTCTCCATCTGTAATAATATCCCCTGGTCCATGAGGACAGTCGTATGAAACACAAGGCAAACCATAAGCCATAGCCTCTATAAGCACCATACCAAAGCCCTCAGACCTCGAAGGAAGAACCAACATAGCCGCATTAGCGTAAGCCTCTTCTACATTGGGTATAGGGTCATTAAAAGTTAGGCTAGACGATACCCCCAATTGATTAGATAGTTCCTCATATTTACACTCAGCATCTTTTTTTCCATATATCATAAGTTTCCAATCCGGAAATTCCTTATTAACCTTTTGCCAACTTTGAAGTAATAAGTCGTACCCCTTATTATAACTATGACTCCCAACTGCAATTACTGTTTTAGGTAATTTAGTTTTTTGAGGCAGTTCTTTAGGGTAAAATGAAAGTGGATTAGGAATTACTTCTAAATTCCCAGCTTTCCATTCCTTTAAATTTCCATTGGTTAACACCACAAACTTATCAAATTTAGTAGCAGCCCAACGCATTATAAAGTATGTAAATTTATTTTTTAGATTTTGAAGAGGACTTTTATCTGCCTTATTAAAATTTAGAGAAACTGAAGCATGCCTTTCATATATAATAGGAATTTTATTATTCAATATTTGTGGTAACAAAAATCCTTTTACCCCATCATCACAAACAGAAATTATATCAGGCTTATAGTTATTAACAATATTTTTTATCCCTCGTCTATAGCTTAAAAAATAAGTCAATGGATTTCCTGATACGTCAATACTAACGAATTTTATTTTTGAAGAAAAACTATAAAAAGGTTCTTTTAATCCATTTAAACAAAGTATAGTTACGTCATAATTATAGTGTTCTGCCAAATATGAAGCCTTTATAGATAACACACGCTCCAATCCACCAGAACCATCAATACCATTAGTTATGTAAAGTAATTTTATCATAGCTGAGGTAGAAATGTGTTAAATAAAATATTCATATTAAAAATATAACATTGAAAAATAATGCAAATACGTACGAAACTAATTAAAATACATTTAAACCATACAATAAAAAAATGGTCTTTTTTGAAATTCAAAAAAGACCATTTTAAATCATACTATATGCATGGCCAAAGCCAATTAAATTATTTAATGAAACAATTAGTTGTCATAATACCAATCTGCGTGCTCCTCTCTATCCCCGAAGCTAACATTAACCCCTACACTTAGATTAACTAAGCCACCGGTTTCATGTTTGTAATCTGGATATAAAAGATCCCCCCCTAAGGAATAGTGTTGTTTAAGGTTAGCTATATATGATACATCTGCAAATAATGCAAAGTTATCGGTAATTCTAAATTGAGGTGTAAAACCAACAATAATATTTCCTATGTGATCTGTTCCTTTTGAACCAGATGGATTAGCAAAAGTAACACCAGCACCTAAGTGAAATAAAAGACCTATATTTTCTTTAAATTCACCTTTAACTTTTGCGAATTTCCACACATTGGCAACCCCTTCAATTGCCACTCTATTAAATTTCACACCACCCTCTACAAATTCACTTGGATTTTCAAAGTTTAAAAATGAATAATGTGCTCTTACACCATAAGTATCGGTTATCATATAACGAGCTCCAGCTTGAAATTGCTTAAATGCTCCGTCATAATCTCCTAAATCTACAAATCTATTAGGAGCTAATGGAATGTGATATCCCGTTTGGGCTTCTATAGACCAGTTGTTATATTGTCGATCTGCTTTTTGAGCTGTTGCTGTTATGCCAATAATTAAGAATGCGGCAATTGAAAGTAACTTGATGTTCACTAACTTCATGTTCATTAGTTTAAAAGTATTATAATTTTATTTTATAAATATTCGAATTAATAAGTGGCAAAAATAAGATAATTTTTATTGAATACTAATCTAATTAACACTAAATTGTTTCTAATTTAATATTTGGGTTAATTACCGAAAATATTTAGACAATCATCCCAGCTGCTACCGTCTCATGTGTTGAATCTTCTATTAAGATAAAACTTCCTGTAATTCGGTTGTCGCGGTATTCGTCTACCATTAAAGGGCGTGTAGTGCGAATAGTAATTCGGGCAATATCATTCATATTTAAGGTTTTATCCTCCTCTTGACGGGCATAGGTATTGATATCTATTTTATAAATCACATCTTTTATCATTGCCTTTTGTTCGTTTGAGGTATGAACTATAGTGTATTTCGCCCTAGGTTTGGCTGCAGAAGTATTAAACCAACACAGCATGGCGTCAAACTCCTGTAAGGCTTTAGGTTGGTTGTTTTGCTTTACAATCATATCACCACGACTAATATCTATATCATCTTCTAGAGTAATAGAAACACTCATAGGTGCAAAAACTTCATCCATAGCCCCTTCCATAGTATCGATGCTCTTAATTTTCGAACTAAATCCAGATGGCATAACAACTACTTCATCTCCTTTCCTGAAAATTCCACTTGCAACTCTACCTGCGTATCCTCTATAATCTATAAATCCATCTCGTTGCGGACGTAAAACCGTTTGTACCGGAAAACGAGCGTCAATTTTATTGATATCACTCCCAATATGCATAGTTTCTAACGCGTGTAATAAAGGTGGACCTTGATACCAATCCATATTTGTTGAGCGGTTTACAACATTATCACCATTTAATGCACTTATAGGAAGAAATTGAATATCCTTTACAATAAGTTTCGAAGAAAAACCTTCAAACTGGCTAACGATATTCTCATAAACCTCCTCTGAATAATCCACTAAATCCATTTTATTGATACAAACAATAATATGAGGAATCTGCAGTAGTGACGCTATAAATGCGTGACGTTTAGTTTGTTCTATTACCCCATGTCGCGCATCAATTAAAATTAATGCAGCATTTGCTGTGGAAGCTCCCGTAACCATATTGCGGGTGTATTGTATGTGCCCTGGAGTATCGGCAATGATAAACTTACGCTTGGGAGTTGTAAAATATCTGTAAGCAACATCTATAGTAATTCCCTGCTCACGCTCATCGCGTAAACCATCTGTAAATAATGCAAGATCTATTCCTTCGTGTCCTTTCTTACGGCTTGTATTTTCCACCGATTCCAACTGATCTTCAAAAATAGCTTTGCTATCGTAAAGTAGCCTTCCTATCAAAGTACTCTTCCCATCATCTACACTCCCTGCAGTCGTGAATCTCAATAACTGATTCTTATCTATTTCCATTATAAATGCTTATCACAGTTTATACTGTATTGTATTTTATTATTGTATTGTGTTCTAATCTCAACATCATTCATAATTCCGATTCAAGAAACAAGACGTAAGACTTTTGCCTCATGAAATTGCAACTACCACTCAACATCCTGCATCTCGATTTCGTCCGAACTCCAAACTCCAAACTCATAACTATGAACTCATAACTCTGAACTCTTAACTTCAGGAAAGTAAATCCAGAATTCTGAATTCTTAATTCTGAATTTAAAAATATCCCTCTCTTTTCCTGTCCTCCATTGCTGTATCGCTCCTCTTATCATCGGTACGATTGCCGCGTTCAGTTTGTTTCATAGCTGCGACTTCTAGAACAATTTTATCTAAAGTATCAGCATCCGATTCAATGCCACCTGTAATAGTGATATCACCAAGGGTTCTAAAACGAACTTTCTTAGTGTGAATCTTTTCGTTTTCCTCAAGTTTTAAGTATTCAGAAACTGGAATCCAAGAATCACTTCTCCATACTACTTCACGATTATGGGCTTTATATAAAGAAGGGATTTCAATTTTTTCTCTTTTGATGTAATTCCAAACATCCATCTCGGTCCAATTGCTTATTGGGAAGGCACGAAAATGTTCACCTTCAAAATGTTTTCCATTAAGAATATTCCAAAGCTCTGGACGTTGATTTTTTGGGTCCCATTGTCCAAAATCGTCTCTATGTGAGAAAAAACGTTCTTTTGCTCGAGCTTTTTCTTCATCGCGTCTGCCGCCACCAATAGCACAATCAATTTTATTGCTTTCAATAGCGTCCAATAAAGTTGTTATTTGCAAGGCATTACGAGTAGCGTGCTTTCCTCTTTCTTCAGCAACACGCCCCGTATCAATAGATTCTTGCACCGAACCTACTAACAACTGTACTCCTAAATTCTTCACTAAACCATCTCTAAACTGAATGGTTTCAGGGAAGTTATGTCCTGTATCGATATGCAGTAAAGGGAAAGGTATCTTACAAGGGTAAAATGCCTTTTTTGCTAAATGGGTTACAAGAATAGAATCTTTTCCTCCAGAAAACAGTATTACAGGATTCTGAAACTGCGCATAAACCTCCCGAAGAATATAAATAGCTTCAGATTCTAATTCATCTAAATAATTTAAATAATATTTACTCATTTGCATTTTATTTATTCGAGGCATACCTCTTTACTCTCTGTTCTCTGTTCTCTTTTCTATGTTCCCTGCTCTCTTTTCTCTTTTCTCTACTCTCTTTTCTATGTTCCCCGCTCTCTGTTCTCCCCCTTTACTTTGCTCTATCATCAATCTCATTCAAAATTAATGAAACCGCATCTTCCACCGAAATCTGTGAAGTGTCTATTTCAATATCTGCTGCCATAGGGGGCTCGTATGGTGCATCTACACCAGTAAAGTTTTTAATTTCTCCTGCTCGAGCTTTGGCGTATAAACCTTTAACATCTCTGCTTTCACATATCTCAATTGGAGTATTTACATATACTTCGATAAAGTTTTTATACCCTACAATCCGTTTTACCATTTCTCGGTCCTCTCTATAAGGCGAAATAAATGAAGCCAAAACTATCAAACCCGCATCCAACATTAAATTGGCTACTTCGGCTATACGTCTGATATTTTCCGTTCTATCCTCAGGTGAAAATGTTAAGTTGTTATTTAACCCACCTCTAACGTTATCACCATCTAAAAGATAGGTATGCATATTACGTTGAAAAAGAGCGCGCTCCAAAGCATCTGCAATGGTAGACTTTCCAGACCCCGACAGCCCAGTAAACCAAAGCAACATCGGTTTTTGCTCTTTTAAATCACTCCTTTCTTTTTGGGAAACACTAAAATTATGTGGAATAATATTTTCTTTCATTATCAAAACTGATATTTCGTTTATTCTTTTTCAACTTAACCAATAGCTGTATTTTTTTACAACTAAACTCTCCTATCTCCTTTTTCTTATCTAATGTCATTAATCTTTATATAAAGAAGATTCATAATTCTACATTCTGAATTCTTAATTATCTCAAATCTCACATCTCAAGTCTCACGTCTCAAATCTCCCATCTCAAACCTCACCCCTCCATCCTATCAATCAAACCATAATCGATTCTAAACCAAATTCGTTCGTGAATATAGTATAAAATCATTTTGGTTAAAAGTTCAGCTAGACCTATTTTAACTCCAGTTAAAGGGTTACCGGTTAAAAGCCAAGCTAAAACCATAGTATCAGCTGTTCCTACCATTCGCCAAGTAACAGTTTTTGCTAGATGTCGCATTTTGTTTTCGCGAACCAATCCACTTTTAGAAAGATTGATATTAAACCAAACTCGTTCGTGTAAGTAATACAGCAACATTTTCGTTATAACCTCGGCGAAACCAATTTTTAACCCCGTCATAGGGTTTCCTGTAATTAACCATGATAGAAACACGGTATCAACAGACCCAACTATTCTCCAGGTTAAGGCTTTTGCAATATGTCGTTTTCTAGAAGGATCCTTCATCAAACTTCTGCAACAAAATAGTTGTTCAATAAATTAGGCTTGTTATAAATCATTTGGTTGCCAGTTGTTTGATCAATAACACTTATACCAACTGCTTTGCAAATTGCATGTCCTGCGGCTGTATCCCATTCCATTGTAGGTGCATATCGTGGATATAGATGCGCCAAACCTTCAGCTAACAAACAAAATTTTAAAGAACTTCCCTTAGAAACTATTTCAACCTTATGCTTCTTTTGTATTTCAGAAATAAAATCTTCTGTTTCCTTATTTAAATGCGAACGACTTCCAACTATTTTTACTTCAGAAGTTATAGCCGAAGGTTTTATCATCTCTGCTTTTGCGAAAATAACTTCAACCGAATCATCTTCAGAAGAAATAATTACTTTTCTAGACTCCTTTCCTGTTTCCAAAGTAAAATAAAGTTCTTTTGAAACTGGAACGTAAATCACACCTAATATCGGAGCGCCATTTTCAACTAATGCAATATTTACGGTGAATTCACCATTTCGTTTTATAAACTCTTTTGTGCCATCTAGCGGATCTACAATCCAACAACGTTTCCAGTCTTTTCGTTCTTCATAATCTAACTGACGGTTTTCTTCGCTAATAATTGGAATATCAGTAGTAAGCAGATACTTCATTATGGCAGTATTCGCATTTGTATCGGCCTGAGTTAAAGGGGACTCGTCTTCTTTAGTTTCAACATTAAAATCGGTTTCGTAAATTTTTAAAATTTCAGCACCTGCAACTAATGCTGCTTTAATTGCTATTGTTAAAAGTGATTTCATACTCGCTTTGGTTAGGGGCTACAAAATACAATTTAATGAATAACAACAAAAAGTTATTAGCGTCAACAATTATCACCTATCGAACTTGTAATATTCTAAATAAGGATGCGGGGTTTTGTTGATAGAGTTTACTACAGCGTCCATTCCCATTACACTAAATGTTATCCCATTGCCACCAAATCCTAATACATAATGTTCGTTTTTATTAGAATCTGTTTTTCCAAAATAAGGCAAACCATCTTTTGTTTCTCCAAAAGTTCCTGCCCAAGCGTAATCTGGAATAAATGGAATTTCAGGAAAACACTTACTAAAACTCTTAGTTAAGGCTTTCTCTTTTATGTAAAGCAATGCATCCCGTTTGGCTGCATTCTTAAAGTCTCGGTCACCACCACCCATTACTATTCGTCCGTCATTAGTGCTTCTGAAGTATAAATAGGGTTCATCGGTATTCCAATAAATTCTATCTTTAAAAGCTTTTGGAACGGTTTTAAATGCTTCCGACGCTAGAGCATAAGTACTTTTTAAATCAACTATTTTCTCCTTTACAGTCTCTACACTTTCATATCCTGTACAGTGAACTATATCATCTACTTCAATAGTGAAATCAGAATTTACCGTAGCAATCACCTTTTCATCTTTAAATTTCACTTTATTCAACTCTGTTTTATCATAAATTTGCAAACCTTTTTTGGTGCAATACTTCAATAAATCGTGTGCAAACCGATAAACATCCATCACCCCGCCCGATTCCGACTCGATGGCAGCATAAGCATTTAATCCTAATTCACTTAAATCTTCTTTGGAAAGCCACTTCACCTTAAAACCGTGTTGTTGACGGGCTTCAAATTCTTCTTTAAGAAAAGTAATATCCTTTTTAGTGGAAGTAAAATAGACGCTCTTCTTTTTCGTGAACCCACATTTACTTTTAATTTTCTTTACAATCTGTTCCAGGTCCGAAATAGATTTTTCACAATTTTGATAACTTGATACCGCAATGGTAACCCCCACAAGGTCGATTAATTTATGTAGCGGTTCATCGATTTCATATTGCAACATCGAAGTGCTGGCAGCTGTACTTCCGTTACAAATATCACGTTTGTCCACCATCACCACTTTTTTACCTTCTTCTAAAAGTTTATAAGCAACTAGTGCTCCTGTTATCCCTGCTCCTACTATTAGAATTTCTGAAGAGATAGATTCTCGAAGTGATGGATAACTCTGAGGGAATTCATTTTTTATTAGCCAAAAAGGCTCGTTTGATTTTAAGTCCATAGTTTTTAATTGAAAGATAGAAAATTAGCTTGAATTGATGTTTAAACGCAAAAACTATATTCCTAAAATAAGAATTGTACAAATCTTAACAACATTCGTTAAACACTTCTCAATTAAGAAAACTGTAAGATACTCAAGGAGATACTTCAAGTATCTTTATATCAACCAAAAAAGAAAACTATGAAAACTACAAATGAAAAAGCAAGAGAATACAACCACGATAATCTGGTTAACAATTTACAAGAGCTTCTAGAAAAGAATTACGATGCTGAAAAAGGGTTTACAAAAGCAATGACTGATGCAAAAACTCCTCATTTAAAATCATTTTTAAAACAACAAGCCGTTCAAAGAAGTCGTTTTGCAACCGAGCTTACTAATGAAATTATCAATTTAAATGAAGAACCTAAGGAAAAAGGAAGTTTTGCAGGAGATCTTCACCGAACTTGGATAGATGTTAAAAGTGCATTTACAGGGCACGACGATGAAGCAATCTTAGAAGAATGTATAAGAGGTGAAAAAGCGAGTTGGGATGAATACGAAGACAAACTAAAGCACGAAAATTTCCCGCCTAAAATCGCTGAAGTAGTTCAAAAACAGGCTACCGAAATTTACGGCACATTAAAGAAAGTGAGAACCCTTGAAGATATTGCCGACCATTAGAATGATGCATAAATAATTAAAAAACCCCGAGTCAAAAACGATTCGGGGTTTTCTATTTAAATATTAATAGTATTAAGCTTCCACTGGAATTCCAGCTTCTTTAATAGCTTTAAATCCTCCGGCAACATCCACTACATTATGAATTCCTCGACTTTTTAAAATAGAGGCTGCAATTACTGAACGATACCCACCTGCACAGTGCAAGTAAAAAGGTTCATTTTCTGGTAAACGATCTAAATAATCGTTTAAGAAACCAAGAGGAGCATGTTGGGCTTGTGGAATATGAGCCGTATTATATTCTCCATCATTACGAACATCCACAATAGGAACATTAGATTGCATTTTTTCTTTTAACGTTTCCGCTGAAACTGAAGTTAAGGTGTCGATTTCCTTACCTGCTTTATCCCAAGCAGCTACGCCACCTTCTAAGTAACCTAAAGTTTTATCGAAACCGACTCTAGATAATCGTGTAACGGCTTCTTCTTCTCTACCCGGAGCAACTACTAAAAGTATTTTTTGTTCCACATCGGCAAGCAAAGCGCCCACCCAAGGAGCAAATCCTCCATCTAACCCTATAAATATAGAACGTGGAATATGACCTGAGATAAAGTCATTTTGATGACGAACGTCCAATACTATCGCATTTGTTTCATTAGCAACTCTTTCAAAAGTTTCTGGATCTAATGCTTTTGTTCCCTCAGCAAGTACATCGTTAAAATCTGAATATCCTTCGCGATTCATCTTTACGTTCATTGGGAAATACAAAGGAGGCGGAGCTAAACCGTCGGTAACTTCTTTTATAAATTCTTCACGTGTCATATCTGCACGTAAAGCGTAGTTCATTTGTTTTTGATTTCCTAAAGTGTCAACCGTTTCTTTCATCATATTTTTCCCGCAGGCAGACCCAGCCCCGTGAGCAGGGTAAACAATAACATCATCGGCTAATGGCATAATTTTGTTTCGAAGACTATCAAACAATATTCCTGCTAAGTCTTCTTGAGTAACTTCATTGGCTTTCTGTGCAAGATCAGGACGACCTACATCACCCAAAAACAAAGTATCTCCACTAAAAATAGCGTAATCCTTTCCATTTTCGTCTTTAAGCAAATACGTTGTGCTTTCCATAGTGTGTCCTGGAGTATGGATTGCAGTTATGGTTACATCACCTAATTTAAATACTTCATTGTCTTTTGCTACAATTGCTTCAAAAGTAGGATTGGCTAATGGACCATATACAATTGGCGCTCCTGTTTGCTGCGAAAGCGTTAAATGTCCACTAACAAAATCGGCGTGGAAATGGGTTTCAAAAATATATTTGATTTTAGCGTTGTCTTTTTCAGCACGCTCAAGATATGGCTTTGTTTCTCTTAATGGGTCGATAATAGCTACTTCACCCTGACTTTCAATATAGTATGCACCTTGTGAAAGGCAACCGGTATATATTTGTTCTACTTTCATAATTACAAAATTTCTGCAAATATAAGAATTGCTACTACTATAAGTCGTTTCTAAAGTTTTGTCTGGTCTTTTTCACAAAACTTTTACATTAAGACTTACAACTTATTTTATCTTTACCAATTAACCTAAAATGTAAAATGATGAAAAAACTTGCATTTATTTTATTATCGTTAATAATAGTATCCTGTGCTACTGAAAGCGACAGAGAAGCTGTTATTCGTGAATTGGCAAAAAAAGATGCCATTGAAAAACTAGAATTACCTGAAGGAACAAAATTCAATAATGAAAATATTGAAGTCACAGAAACAGATGTTGAAGACGGGACAATTGGGGTGAATTATTTGGTGAAAATCACAATCAAATCACAAGATCGCGATGGTAACGAAATAGTAAAAGTCCACACTTTTAAATATAACAAAGCTGATGGTGATGGTACTTCACCAAACCATTACGAACTAATTTCCCACGAATAAATTAAATTAATACAACCTATGAAACTATTACTTCTGACAGTTTTTTCTTCGTTAATTCTATCATGTAACGCTACTCAGAAACAAACTAAAACCGATTCTACAGAAAACAACTTAAAATACGCAAATACAATAACCGCTAAAGAACTAAAAGAACACCTATACATTTATGCTAGCGACGAAATGGAAGGTAGAATGACAGGTTCTAAGGGGCAAAAAATGGCTTCGGAATACATTCGAGATTTTTATGTTAAACACGGAATAAAGTCTCCTATTGAGAAAGACAATTATTACCAAGTTGTTCCTGCTAGTTATTTTCAAGGAAGGGGCGACGCAAAAGCTTCTGAAAATGTTATAGCATATATAAAAGGTTCAGAAAAACCAGAAGAAGTAATTGTTATCTCAGCCCACTTAGATCACGTAGGGATGGATAAAGAAGGAAATGTATTTAATGGTGCCGATGATGATGGAAGTGGAACTGTAGCAATAATGATGATTGCAAAAGCTTTTCAACAAGCGGTAAAAGATGGATACAGACCTAAGCGATCTGTGGTTTTCCTACATGTTACCGGAGAAGAAATTGGACTTTATGGGTCTCGCTACTATTCAGAAAATCCAATTTTCCCATTAGAAAACACTGTAAGCAATCTGAATATTGATATGATTGGAAGAATAGATCCTGATAAAAAAGACAACCCTGATTATCTTTATTTAATAGGAAGTAATAAACTTAGTCAAGAATTACAAGATGTTTCTGAGGAGGTAAATGAGAAGTATATCAACATGGAACTTGACTATAAATATGACGAACCGAACGATCCTAATCGTTTTTACTACAGAAGCGACCACTACAACTTTGCAAAGAATAATATCCCAGTAATATTTTACTTTAACGGGGTTCACGAAGATTATCACAAAATATCTGACACTCCTGACAAAATTGAATACGACTTGTTAGAAAGACGCACCAAACTTATCTTCTTAACAGCTTGGGAACTTGCAAATAGAGAAGAAAGAATTAAACTAAACGACACTAGTAAGTCGTAATTTTAAGATTCATACACAATTACCAAAATCCTCCTAAATTGCTAGGGGGATTTTTTTATCAACCTTTGTAACTAAAGAAATAGAGCGTTTAAAAAATTATCGTGAGTGTCCGTTCGAGCGCAGTCGAGAACTTTAAGTGACTGACTTAAATTAGGTCTCGACTGCGCTTCGACTACGCTCAGCAGAACCGCGCGTCCTGACAAACTAATTAATTTTTTATTTTTTAGAGAGCAAAAGCAAATTAACATACCACGCGACAGAATCGTGCAGTGGCGGTTTCCAAAAAAGCAAACGCTGATGTCTGTTCGAGCGCAGTCGAGAACTTTAAGTGGCTGACTTAAATTAGGTCTCGACTGCGCTCGACCTGACAAGCCAATTAATTTGTTATTATTCAGACAGCGAAAGTAAATTATAACACCACGCGATAGAATCGCGCGGGAGCGGTGTGTAAACTTCTCAACCTAAACCTTACCCACAAAAACTCACAAAACAAAAAAAGTCTTCCCGTTAAGGAAGACTTTGTCTTTTGGGTGGAAGACCGGTTTCGAACCGGCGACCTCTTGAACCACAATCAAGCGCTCTAACCAGCTGAGCTACAACCACCATTTTATGTGCTTTAAAACACAACGCTGTTAAGCGGTTGCAAATATAAATCAATTCTTATTGTTGTACAACATCAAAACATAAAAATTTGAAATCTTCTTTAAAAAAAAAGATTAAATCAAATCAAAAATAGAATCAACAGCGGGATATCTTTCTACCGTAAACCCCTCAGCGTGCTCAGTTCCAATAAGTCGCCCTAAATCTTGAGCTCTGTAGGTTATACTATCTCTAAAATTTGTAGAAGTTATTGGGGTTTCAGGTTCGTTAGCACCTTCTTGGTGAAACTGACTTTTATAAGCAAAAACTGTTTCTAATTTCTTATCCAAGAATCCAGTTACATCTACTACAAAATCAGGTTCAATGTTTTTCCATTGAATGTAGTGATAAACAAACTTTGGTCGCCAAGGTTTTTGAACTTGCCCTTCATAAACAGTTTCGATTTTCTGTAAACCACTTAAAAAGCATGCATCACTAGCCAACTTACTACCTTTTCCGTGATCTATATGTCTATCGTCAATTGCATTACACAAAACCACTTCTGGTTGATACTTTCTAATTATTTTTATAATCTCCAACTGTGATGCCTTATCATTTACAAAAAACCCATCAGCAAGTCCTAAGTTATGCCTAAACTCTGCTCCTAAAATTTTGGCAGCATCTGCAGCCTCTTGATCGCGAATTTCTGCCGTTCCACGAGTGCCCAATTCGCCTCGAGTTAAATCTAACAAACCTACCTTTTTTCCTTTGTGTATTTCTTTAGCCAAGGTCGCCGAGCACCCCAATTCAACATCATCAGGATGTGCGCCTATAGCAAGGATATCAATCTTCATATAAATTATTTTTTAATTTTATTAAAAGCACTTTCTATATCGTTTTTTAAATCTGCTACTTCCTCTATTCCCACCGAGAAACGCAGTAAACCATCACTTATCCCCTGCTCTTTTCTAGCTTCAGGAGACAACAAACCGTGTGAAGTTTTAGCTGGCGAAAGAATTGTAGATTCCACTCCTGCTAGACTCATAGATGGTTTTATCAACCTTAAATTCTTCAGAAATTCACTAACATTTAAAGATTCATTAATTTCAAAAGAGAGCATCCCCGTATAACCTCTCATCTGCTTTTTAGCAAGTTTATAATCTGGATGTGTTTTTAGGCCTGGATAATAAACTTTATAAACTAGAGGGTGTTTCTCAAGCCACTTAGCCATTTTTTTAGCGTTTTTATTTTGCGCTTTTACGCGTAATCCCATGGTTTTCATACTGCGCTCCAAAAGCCAAACAGTATAATCGCTAAGGCTACCACCTAAGTTTTTACCGAGATTCCAAATTACTTTTATATGCTCTTCACTTGCTGCAACTGCACCGGCACAAATATCACTGTGACCACCCATATATTTTGTGGCACTGTGAATCATAATGTCAATTCCGAAATCGGCTGGAGTTTGATTTACTGGTGAAGCAAAAGTGTTGTCAATCATAGAAATAATTCCGCGCTTTTTAGCCAGTTTCGAAATCATTTCTAAATCGGTTATCCGCATCAATGGGTTGGATGGCGTTTCAACAAATATCACTTTTGTATTCTTCTGAATTTTCTCTGAAAAATCCTGTTCTGAAAACCCTTCAGTAAAAGAATATTCTATTCCAAATTTATGAAACTCTTCAACTACAAAATTATAAGTTCCTCCATATAAAGTTTGAGGTAGCACTACGTGGTCGCCTTTGTGTAGAAACGCCAGCATTGTTGTACTAACAGCTGCCATTCCACTTCCGAAGATAAGGGCTGCTTCACATTTTTCCAACATTGCAATTTTCTTGCAAAGCGCCTCTTGATTAGGTGTATTAAAATATCGCGGATATCGCTTTACTTCAACGTCCTCAAAAGCATAGCTACTCGACATATACAGTGGCGAAATAGCTCCTTTAAACTGTTTGTCCTCTACTTCACCTACATGCGTACAAATGGAGTTGAGACCTAATTTTTTAGATTTCATAGTTTAATATTTCAGAAGCTTTAAAGATATAAATTACAAAGAAGAAATTTCAGAATATCAAAACCTATTTCCAAGGCTCGATATATTCTTAAATATCATCTCTGGTCGGTTAACTTCAATTTATATATTTGCCTCTTCTCTTATAGAATATACTTTCTTTATCTTTATAAAAAATTACAAGAATTAATAATATACAATGAAATTACTACTCACTAACATAAAAGAATTACTCCAAGTACGTGAAAACTCTCCTTTAAAATTAAGTGGAAAAGAGATGAAGGACCTCCCTACACTTAAAAATGCTTGGGTGTTTTTAAATAATGGGAAGATTGAGGACTACGGTACTATGGATAACCTGAAAGAATATGAAGGTTTTAAACCCCTAGACTGTTCAGGTAAAATGGTGCTTCCGGCTTGGTGCGACAGTCATAGCCATTTGGTTTATGCTGGAAATAGAGAACAAGAGTTTGTAGATAGAATTAACGGTCTTACGTATCAAGAAATAGCCGAAAAAGGAGGTGGGATTGTAAATAGTGCTAAAAAACTGCAAGAAACTTCTGAAGAAGAATTATACAATCAATCGGCAACTCGTTTAGAGGAAATAATGAGTTTAGGTACTGGCGCTTTAGAAATTAAAAGTGGGTACGGACTTACCACAGAAGCTGAAATGAAAATGCTTCGTGTAGCTAAAAAACTTTCAGAAAATTATCCAATAACTATCAAAACCACATTCTTAGGGGCACACGCAATTCCTACAGAATACAAGGGAAACAAAGATGGATATATGGATTTATTGTGCAACGAAATGCTTCCTAAAGTAGCTGAAGAAGGTCTTGCCGAATATGTAGATATCTTTTGTGAGGAAGGTTATTTCTCAGTTGCAGATATGGAGCGTTTACTCGAAGAAGGAAAAAAATACAACCTAATTCCAAAAGTACACGTTAATCAATTTAATAGTATTGGCGGAATTGAATCGGCTGTAAAACACAAAGCACTAAGCGTAGATCATTTAGAGGTAATGACGGATGAAGATATAGACGCTTTAAAAAATAGTGATACAATGCCAGTGGCGCTTCCTTCTTGTTCATACTTTTTAAGTATCCCGTATGCACCTGGAAGAAAAATGATTGACGCAGGGCTTCCTTTAGCGCTTGCAACGGATTACAACCCTGGTTCTACGCCAAGTGGGAACATGAATTTTGTGGTGGCAACCGCTTGTATCAAAATGCGACTAACTCCAGAGGAAGCTATTAATGCTGCTACTATTAATGGAGCATATGCAATGGGCTTAAGTGATACTCATGGAAGTATTACAAAAGGAAAAGCGGCAAACCTCATCATTACAAAGCCAATTCCATCGTATGGTTATTTGCCTTACGCATTCGGAAGCAATATGATTGATGCTGTTATAATTAATGGTAAGGAAGTAAAATGAATTTAATTAAAATTTATTCTGAAAAAGATGCCGCTCCTTATATCAATAAGCGGGCTGGTGAAACCAAATTCGGTGAAAAAGTTGGTTTCGTTGATTCTCTTGAAAGCTTAAAGAATCATTCGTCTAAATACGTTTTACTAGGTATCCCTGAAGATATTGGCGTTCGTGCAAATTATGGGAATCCAGGAACTTCAAAGGCTTGGAAAACTGCCTTAGGGAGTATTTTAAATATTCAGCATAATCATTTAACGAATGCTGAAAATGTTATTCTTTTAGGGGAAATAGACTGCGACACTCAGATGAAGCAGGCAGAAAATATTTCAAAAGCAGATAAACATTACGCCGAAAAACTTGGTGAACTTGTAATTCAAATAGACCATAAAGTAGCCGAGGTTGTAAAAGCAATAGTTGCAGCTGGAAAATTCCCGATAATTATAGGTGGAGGCCACAATAATAGTTACGGAAATATAAAAGGAACTTCTGAAGGATTAAAAAAACCTATAAACTGTATAAATTTTGATGCACATACAGATTTTCGTGCCTTAGAACATCGCCACAGTGGCAACGGATTTTCTTATGCTTTTGAAGAAGGGTTTTTAAGCAAGTATTTTATATTCGGGCTTCATAGAAACTACACTTCTCAAGCCGTTTTTGCTTCGATGAAAAACAATTCTGAGAAAGTGAAATTTAATCTTTTTGAGGATATAGCAATTAATCAAATTCAAACCTTTTCTGAAGCATTAGCCGAAAGTGAAAACTTCTGTAGTAATGATAATTTTGGGATTGAACTGGATATGGATGCTATTGAATTAATGGGAAGTAGTGCAATTACACCAAGTGGATTTTCAGTAACGCAAGCGCGTCAATTCGTCTCCTATTTCGCTAAAAACAAAAACGCGAGCTATGTTCATCTTTGCGAAGGTGCTCCTTCTGCTGGGGTTGCGCCAAACCAAGTTGGCAAGGCTATCGCTTATTTAGTGAGCGATGTGATTTCTTAATCCGTTTTTAAAAAATAATGTAATAAAAAAGTCTGTTAGAACGAATACTTTGCTAATGCTTGTATATGCGTTCTAACAGACAATAATTTATTTTTTCTCACAAACTACACCCCAAATTGGTAGGGCGGGTTTTGATGAGTTTATCTTTACTTTATCGTCGCTTATTACGGTAAAGTGTGAAGCATCACCGTACTGAGCGTCAAAAATTGCAGCTAGCGAAAACTTTGGTTTTACAAAATTTAAAGTCTTCCAACTTCCATCAGATGTGTAAGTTCCCTTTTCAGAAATTACCACAGGTTTATCGTTTGAACCAGGCTGCGGAATACTTTTAAAATCGAATAAAAAAGTGTTGTTCTCATAGAGTTTTAAAGAAACTGAAGCCACGCCGTTACCTAAACTTTTGTAAGATACAACTTCACTTTTCCCTAATACAATTTCCTTAGCGGCCTTAGACGATTTCATAGTGGTATTTTTAGATCCACAGGATGAAAGCGTTACTATTAAACCAAGCGCAATAAAATATTTCCACATAATTTATCTAATTAGTTTTTTGTATTTAATACGTTTCGGCATCAAGTCGCCACCTAAGCGTTTCTTTTTATTCTCTTCATATTCACTAAAGCCTCCTTCGAAATAATACACTTCACTATTACCTTCAAAAGCTAAAATGTGAGTACAAATTCTATCTAAAAACCATCGGTCGTGGCTAATTACTACAGCACAACCAGCAAAGTTTTCTAAACCTTCCTCTAATGCTCGTAAGGTATTAACATCTAAGTCGTTTGTCGGCTCATCAAGCAGGAGAACGTTTCCTTCTTCTTTTAACGTCATAGCTAAATGAAGTCGGTTTCTTTCTCCACCAGAAAGCATAGATACTTTTTTGTTTTGCTCGCTACCACTGAAGTTAAAACGACTTAAATAAGCTCTAGAGTTTACTTGGCGGCCACCCATCATAATAAGCTCTTGACCATCGCTGAAGTTCTCCCAAATGGTTTTTTCAGGATCTATATTAGAGTGTGTTTGATCTACGTAAGCAATTTTAGCAGTTTCACCCACTTCAAAAGTTCCTTTGTCTGGGGTTTCTTCCCCCATAATCATCTTAAAAATGGTTGTTTTACCTGCTCCGTTAGGACCGATAATACCTACAATCCCTGCCTGTGGTAATTTAAAGTTTAAGTTTTCGTAAAGCAGTTTATCGCCAAATGCCTTGGAAACGTCTTTCGCTTCAATAACATTTGTTCCTAATCTTGGTCCATTAGGGATGTAGATTTCTAACTTCTCATCTAATTGCTTTTGATCTTGACTTAAAAGCTTGTCGTAATTCTGTAAACGTGCCTTTTGTTTTGTTTGGCGACCTTTAGCTCCTTGACGAACCCACTCCAACTCACGTTCAAGCGTTTTTTGACGTTTTCCAGCTTGCTTTTGCTCTAGTGCTAATCGCTTAGATTTTTGATCTAACCAAGATGAGTAATTTCCTTTCCAAGGAATACCTTCACCTCTATCTAGTTCTAAAATCCATCCTGCAACATTATCTAGGAAGTAACGGTCGTGAGTAACGGCAATTACAGTTCCTTTATATTCTGCTAAATGATGCTCTAACCAATGAACACTCTCTGCATCCAAGTGGTTGGTAGGCTCATCGAGTAATAACACATCTGGTTCTCTAAGAAGCAACCTACACAATGCTACACGACGTCTTTCACCTCCTGATAGTACACTAATAAGCTTATCTGGCTCTGGAGTACGTAGCGCATCCATTGCTATTTCTAATTTGGTATCGAGTTCCCAAGCGTTAGTCGCGTCAATTTTATCTTGGAGCTTTGCTTGTTTATTCATCAACTCCTCCATCTTTTCAGGATTCTCATACACTTCTGGAAGCCCGAACATGTCATTAATCTTATTATACTCATCAAGCACGTCAACAACTTCCTGCACTCCTTCTTTTACAACTTCAAGTACAGTTTTAGATTCGTCTAGTTTTGGCTCTTGTTCTAAATATCCTACTGTATATCCAGGAGCGAAAACCACATCGCCTTGATAGTTTTTTTCTTCCCCTGCAATAATGCGAAGCAATGTAGATTTACCACTTCCGTTTAAACCAAGAATACCAATTTTGGCTCCGTAGAAGAAACTTAAATATATATTTTTAAGTACAGGAGTCTGGGCACTTTGATAGGTTTTTGTTAACCCAGACATCGAGAAGATTACTTTTTTATCGTCAGACATAATTATTGATTGTAATTTATTATTTATTGTTGAGATTACTCTCTATTATTTTTTGTCGCAAGCGCTATAAATGTGATTTTTAAGCTCTGAAACTGATTCACTTAAAACTAGAAACTAATAACTAATTAATGAAGATTCAGAAGTCTTAAAACAATTAGCATTTGTCCAGTGTGATACGCAGTGTGTTCAATTACGAGGAGCAATTCGCGTAGCAGTGTTTGTTCTCCTTTTCCATTTTTGACTGCTTTGGTTAGTTGATTTTTCTCATCTAAAAGGAAGTTTTTTAAACGTTCGCGGTCTGTAATATATTCAGCTTTTAGGGTTTCCCATTCTTCAGCATTCTTACATGTTTTTTCTTTGGGCCAATAAAAATCTGGCCATTTTGGTGTGATGTAATCATCAGAACAGGTAAACTTTACAATGTCTTTTTGAGTAAAAACAACGTGAAAAAACAATTCATAAAAAGAGTAAGGCAAATTGGCTGGACGAGTATTGATATCTTCAAAAGAAATTTTATCCAACATATCCACCACGGGCATAAAAGCCTCCCCGCCGTAAAGATGCTTTGAAAGTCTTTCTCGTATTAGTTTTTCTTCAGACATAATATTGAACCGAAAACAATAAAAAATTTATATAAACTAAACTTTTTACTGATTACAAATTGCATTTTTAAACCCTCCCTTTTAATGCGTTAAAAACCCAAGCAATAGCAAAAAAGCCGATACCTACTGAAGCAAAGCCCCAACCAGCAACATCATCGTACCGAAAGGCACCTAAGCCAATAAGAACTAAACCTACTACAATCATTATAAATGTGGCCCATGCCAATACAGTGTTTTTGTTCATTCCCATAGTTTGTTAATTAGAGTTTTTAAATTTTGGGTAAAAACAAATATCGGGAATATTCCATAGATAATCGTTAACAAAATGTTGTAAGTTGAATAGAGAAAATTGAGAAGTTTACGTTCCTTCCCTATTTTGAAGTATTAGAAGCTGAAAATCTACAAGTTAAAGCGTATCAATAATTTGAAGATTTTATCCGCAAATAGCAATGCCGTACAACTGAAGATGTTATATTTAATAATAACAGAATTTAATTAATATAAATTTTTTCTGAAAAAATATTCGGTTTCTAAAGGTTTATTAGGGATTGTAGTATGTTCGTGTTTTTTAAACCAAGATACATCCAAGCCTCTTTCGTGTTCAAGATTGTATCTACCTATTACTTCGGTTTTTACATAATTCCAACCTGGTTTAAAATTTAAATTGTAAACAACAGTTGTTTCTGCATCAATAGTATTTGTCCCATCTCTTCTCGCTTTTACAGTAGTAGTTTCATTTCCTTTTATCGCAGCATTTTCGTCAACATAAACCAAGTAAACAAGATATCCCTCATCCCCCTTTGTTAAATTACTTTGATTCGTTAGGTTATAAGTAGTTCGCACCGAATTGCCCATAGTTAAATTACCTATAGCATTACCATTCTTCAGAACCTGAAACGATGTATTTGAGAAATAACCAGTATTTCCATTTTCATAATTAAAATTTGAAATATCATTAATGTCGAAAAAAACAAGGTTTCCCAGATTATCTAATTTTCTTTCTGTTTTTAATTCTGATGGTAAACTAATATTAACTTCTCCTGAAGCATTAATAGTCCCCACTTTTATGGTTTTAGGATTCATGTCATTTCCTTTGATTTTGAATAACATAACTAAGTCTACCGCTCCTTCTTGCCAATTATCGAAGGAGTTGTTTTTACTCATAATAGTATTTTTCCAATACCAATCTTCTTGAGATTCTTTAATTTTCGAATCCCTTTTATTTTCGTTATCCTGAGTTTTATTGTTACTATTTATTGCTTTCTCAGTTTTTGTATGGGTATCGTGATTTACAGTTGCATCAATATCAGAACTCTTACTGTCTTTACAGCTAGTGATATATATTAAAGCGAGAAATATTATTGTAATCGATTTCATAATATTAATTTCAATGATTTATTATTTGTCCTGATTTTAACTTTACAAGATGTTTACAATCCGCGATATTCGTTTCTATTAATAGTAAATTGATGTTTTTCTATAGCAGTACACAGTATATGCATATCATCCCTGTTTTTTGAGTTAGAAGTAAATTCCATCTCCATAATCGTAGAGTTCTCATCAAACGGAATGTCTATAATATTTTTGTCGTCACCTATGGCATTAACACTAGCTAGCATTCCTAAAAAACCAATTGGGGTTTCATTTGTTATATAAATCCTACTTGTACCCTCCTCCTGTTTTACCAAATATCCTTTACATTTACACCCTAAAATGGTCTTGCCTTCAATTGGGATATACTTCATACTATCACCTTTACTATTACTGCCATTTTGATTATTAATCATTTCTTGCGTTTCTTCTTGTAAGTTCATATTCATCCTCATTGCCATTTTTTGTCCATTATTATTCATAAAAGTTATCATAGCTTGATTTTCTATATCGTAAACAATAACACTATTGTTTTGACCTGCTACTCCAGTTCCGAAGTAACTCGCATTAGGTGCAGCAAAATATTTTAAATTAGAAGTATTTCCGTCTGAGGTTATTTTCATATCTAATGAATATTGAAAGCTATAACTATCAGGAATTCCATCCATATTACCTCCGATTATATTCGGATTTCTGGTTTTCGTTTTAGTCTTGGATTTTTTAGAAGTATTCTTCGTATTTTTTTCTTTATCACCTTCAATTACCCCATCAATAGTTTTATTTGTTTGCTTTGAAACTTCTCTATCTGTTCTATTTAATACAGTTCGCTCTGCAGTGCTTTCAGCCCTTTTAGCTATTTTATCTAATATTTGAGCCTGAATATTGGTTCCTATTAAAAGGAAAACAAATGCTATAATTATGTTTTTAGTTTTCATAAGTAATGTTTAAATCATTTTACATCACTAAGCTAAAGACATACATGTTAAGTCATTATCACACATGTTTCAAAAGTTGAAAGAAATGTGTCATTTTCCGAAAATACCTGAAGTAGAAGCAAATTATGGCTTTCCATTGGTAATTAGAAGTATTTAAAAACAAAAAAGTCGTCTAAAACAACTTTAGACGACCTTTAATAAATAGTGACGAAAATCTATAAAACTGAGATAATCGCTTGTTTCATTGCTTCGGCTCTTTTTTGAACCTCTTTTTCAGTCCAGCCAATTTTAATCAATGAAGAAATTGTACGGCTCATCACTGCATGACTTTTGGAAAAATCGGTATTGTTTAAGTCTTGCATTTGGCTTTTCACTTCCAAAGAAAGGTTGCCTAAGCTTTTTTGATTTCTAAGGTGTTCCCAACCATTTATGTAATGCCAATTATTGGTATACCAATAAAAACAAGCATCGACACCAGCATCAGAAAGTGCTTTATGGGCTTTTTTCGTTAAATCTTCATTCGGCAGGAAAAAACTCAAAAAAGAATAATTTTCTTCTCCACCCTCAGGCACTTTTCTAAAAGTCACGCCTTCAATAGACTCTAAAGCTTCGCGAAGTATTCTGTAGTTTTCCTTCTGAGTATTTAATATTCCATCTAATTTGTCGAGCTGTGCCAAACCAACTGCGGCATTCAATTCGGATATTCTAAAGTTGTATCCTAGAAAAGGATGCGATTCTGCTCCACGATCGCTACCTACGTGATCGTGGCCATGGTCTTGATAATGATCTGCGTTTTTTGCGTATTCTTTATTATTTGTGATAATAGCACCGCCTTCCCCACAGGTAATAGTTTTTACATAATCGAAAGAAAAGCATCCTAAATCACCATAGCTACCTAGGGGTTTTCCTTCATAAGTACCGCCTAAAGCTTGGCAGGCGTCTTCAAGAAGAATTAAATTGTGTTTATCGCAAATTGCTTTTAAAGCTCTTAAGTCTGCCATAGAACCGCACATATGCACAGGCATAACGCACTTTGTTTTTTCAGTAATTGCAGCCTCTACAGCTTTGGGGTCAAGTGTTAAAGTTTCATCGATATCTACCAAAATAGGAATAGCGCCTAGCGCTAAAATAGATTCAAAACTTGCTACAAAAGTAAATGTTGGCATGATTACCTCATCCCCAGCACCAATTCCAGCTGAGGCTAAAGCCACAGTTAAAGCTGCTGTACCGCTAGAAACTAATTGACAGTATTCCGCGTCCATTCTTTTTGCAAAAAGTGATTCAAATTCTTTGGCTTTCCAATGATTGTTTCGCATTCCGTCAAAACCATAGCGCATTAAGACACCTGTTTCCAACACATCATTTACTTGTTTGCGCTCTTCAGCGCCAAAAATTTCAAATCCTGGCATGTTTTATATTTATAATAATTAATATTTTTTGAAAAATTTTAAAGGGATAATTGACTTAGTATTTCCACTGTAAACTTACGCTTCATATTCTATTTCGTCATAGTTTCCCGAACCCTTTGACTTTATTCAAGATAAACTCAGTCGAGGGAAAATCTTATTCCAGCTAAATTTATTTGAACTCTATTGTTAATTCATCAACTCCACGACGCACTTTTTTAAGATTTATAAAAAAATCAGACTCATCGCGATATCCAACTGGCAATACAATTACAGATTCTAATCCTTGTTTGTCAAGACCTAATAAAGCATCGTATTTTTTTGGTTCAAACCCTTCCATTGGGCAGGCGTCTATTTTCTCGACAGCACACACCGTTAGTAGTGCTCCTAGTGTTAAATAGAGTTGGTTGACCATCCAATCCTTTATTTCCGAACTATCTTTTTCTGTAAACGAATCGATTAGATTTTTTTCAAAAGGTTCTAAAATAGTTCGTGGAGTTTTTCGCAAGCCTTCTACTCTTTTAAAATGGTCTATAATAAACTCTTCATTTATACTTTTTTCAATGCATAAAATTAAAACGTGAGAAGCATCGCGTACCTGAGGCTGATTATACGTAATCGGCATTAACTTCTTCTTAATATCGGAGTTACTAACAACTACCAATTTTAAAGGTTGCAAGCCAAAAGAAGTTGCAGTAAGATTAAATGCCTCTTTTAAAACATTTAGTTTTTCTTCAGTTAATGTTTTAGAAGGGTCAAATTTTTTTGTTGCGTAACGCCACTGCAATTTTTCAATAGTAGTAGAAGTCATTTAAAAAATGAATTAATATTAAATGCAAAAATAGCGATAAAAATTTTGAACTTTTATCGCTATTCCATTGCTGCTAATTAAACAATTGAAAAATTATTTAATGAGTTAATATCCAATGTTAATGATTTAATATATTACACTTTTTAATATTTAATCTTATGATTAATTATCTACTGAACGGTTGTTACTTTAAATTTATATGGTGTATCCCAATGATCAGGAATAGTTTCATTATTCCATTGGTTGATAACTGTTTTTCTTGAACCTGCTATCTCTACTTTTAAAATATAAATTCCAGGCTGTAGCACTTGATTTGTAGTAGTGTAAAACTTACCACCATCTCCATTAACATCGCCAGAAATAACATCATATTGTACTCCTAATACCACTCCGTCAGATTTTAACATATTAACTCTTAACTTTATAGATGTAGGTACTTGAAGAAGTTCCATTTGTAGTTTTGCTGGTTCAAAAACTTGCACTTTATAATAATCGTGAGTTTGTGGAGAACCTGAATCGTTGTAGTTAAACTTGTATCCAGTAATTGCATAAGCTTCAATACTTTCATTTTTAGGAATTGCTTTTGCATCTTCTATAAAATCATTCGGCTCCCAACAGTCCATTCTCCCTGTAAAAGTATATTCAATGGTATAATTAACTGCATGGTTTACATTTATATACGAAGAGTAAATAGCATCTACATCATAACTTACTCCAGGGTGCACCAGAAAACTCGTCTTTCTTTCCGTTGGAGTCTGGCTTCCTATTGCAGAACCACTTGAAATTGAACCATAAGGATCATCTGATGATCTTATTGTCATCCAAGGAACAATACCACTGTCGTTTGTTAATGATACAGTGTAGTATCCTCCTCCAGCGTCTGAAACTGCAGATAGCAAGCCAGGATAATTGTGTTCATCATTTACCTCTAGCCAAGTTCCATTTTTTATTGCTGTATAATCACCTACTTGATAAGGACTACAGTCATTTAATTCTGCTAACTGTCGCACCCATTTCTGTACATTACCCGACCCGCTATTTCCAACTGAAATACGAAGGGTGTCATCTACGCCTAATTTCATAGTAGCATCATAATAATCATTATCACTTCCCAATTCTTTATGATCGTAAGTGTTATTTTGCTTTGCTACTATTGTTTTCCATTTTATATCTCCTGTGTTAAAAGTTGAACTAGCTGGGTTTACCACCGTACCTGTATTATCTACAACATTTACTAACATTCCGTTATATTCAGGATTATTGCCTCCCACTCTATACCAATCTCCTTGAATGTTATCTAAAGTATATTGTGGCGGTGCTGTATCTTCATCATCAGAGGAACAACTCACTAAAAGTGACAGAAACAGTAAACAGATAATTTTCATTGAATTTTTCATAATTTTTTTTAATTTAGTTAATAGTGATTTTAGATTTTTTGAAATTTTATACTTTTAATTACTTTGTTTTTATAGAGGATTTTTAATACATAACTCCCCACTTTCAGATGATCGATACTCATATATATTTCGTCAACTTTATTATCATCTTGATTGGGAGTTTTCATATAATGTAGTTTTCTTAACCAAAGCTAAGGTGAATTAAAAGTGTACCATAGAAGGTATGTGCCAAAACATAATACGTATGTTTCAACAGCAAGAGTTACACGGTTAATTATTAGTTATGAGATATTTGAGAGATACTCGTTCGGTGTGCAGTTATACACTTCTCTAAAACATTTACTGAAATAAGAAGGGGTATTAAAACCAACCTGATAAGCAATTTCTGAAATTGTCGCGTCGGATTCTTTAAGCAGACCAATAGCCAATTTTAATCGTTGCGAGCGAATAAATTCACTTGCAGACATTCCCGTTATAGCCTTAAGTTTTCGATGAAGCTGGGTGCGACTCATAAGCATAAGTTCACCAAACTGATTGCTAGTAAATTCGGGATTAATAATATGTTCGTCAAGAACGGTTTTTAAGCGGTTTAAGAAATCACTTTCGGCCGAGGTAATAGCCAATTCTGGATTTATACTCAGGGTTTTACTGAAGTGTTTTTGAAGTTGCCTTCTGTTTTCAATGAGCTTTTCCACTCTTAATTTTAGTTTCTCACTGTTGAATGGCTTAGTAACGTAGGCATCGGCCCCAGTTTTTATACCCTCAATTTCGTTTTCTTCGCCCACTTTGGCCGTGAGAAGTATTATTGGGATATGACTAGTAAGCTCATTTGTTTTAAGAGAATTGCAAAGTTCAATCCCATCAACTTCAGGCATCATTATATCACTAATAATTAAATCTGGAACTTTTGATAGTGCCGTTTCTATTCCTAACTGTCCATTTTCAGCTTCAATAATGCGATAGTCATGTTTAAAAATGGAAATTATAAATGTGCGAATATCCTCTTCGTCTTCTACAATTAGCAATAACGGTTTATCTTTTTCTGAAACTTTAATTGAAGGTTTTAAAGGGGTTTCGATGCTTACTATTTCTTCAGTCGAAATAATTTCATCGTCGCTAAAAGATTCTTTATTAATAGGAAGAGATACGGTAAATTGAATCTTATCATCGTCTATGTTATTAGCGATAATACTTCCTTTAGACAGTGTAACCAATTCTCTAACTAATGCAAGACCAACCCCCACTCCTTCCGAAAGCTTATTGTCTTGATAAAAGCGGCGAAAAAGTTTGCTCAGGTCTTTTTTTCCAACAGATTCGCTTTTATTAATTATAGATAGCACCAAACTTTTATCCTGCCTACTTACCTCAAACAAAATCTTACTATCCTGAGGCGCGTATTTTATAGCGTTAGAAAGCAAGTTGGATATAATCTTTTCTATCACATCCTTATCAAACCATACACGCTCCAAACTTTGAATTTTACTAGAAATAGAAATGTTCTTTTCTGAAGCTTTATATTGAAAAGCACTGATTAATTGTTTTAGCAATATGGAAAGATTTCCTTGCTTTACTGCTAGTTTTCGTTGCCCAGAGTCTATCATCGACAAATCGAGCATCTGTTCTACCAAACTCAACAATCTATCGGCATTCTGTTTTACAAGTGAAAGCTCCTTTTTATCGGTTTTTGAAATCTTAGGTTTCGAAAGTTGATTTTCTATCGGCCCGGAGATAAGTGTTAATGGCGTTCGGAACTCATGTGAAATGTTTGTGTAAAGTTTTGTCCTAAATTCCTCAAGCTTTTTCAAGCGCTCGGTTTCTTCATGTTCTAATCGCAACTGGTTTTTTATTTCCCATCGCCATTTTAAATATCTGTATAGGTAAAATCCAAATAGTAAAAACAACAATATATAGATGGCCTTCGCCAAAATGGTTCCGTACCAAGGTTTCAAAATTGTAAAGGAGTACGTTTTTGGAGTAGTATTCCAAACTCCATCATAATTACTCGAAATAACTTGAAATTCGTAATCATTGGGCGGCAAGTTGGTGTAATGAGCTATATTGCTATTACCGGAAAATATCCAATCTTCATCGTTGTTTAAAAGACGATACTTAAACTGATTGCGCTCAGGTTGTGAAAAATGAAGTGACGAAAATGTAAAAGTAATCGTGTTTTCATTGTGTTTTAAATTCAAATCTGGTGAAAGTGCTCGGTTTTTATTAAACACTTGGATACCTGTAATTACAGTTTTTGGCTTAATCGGGTTAAAGGTTAGCTGACTCGGATTAAACCAATTTAATCCCTGTAAACCTCCGAAATACAAGATTCCATTTTCATCTTTATAATAAGCGCCAGTATTGAATTCAAATGCTTGCAAGCCATCATAATTACTGTAGTTTTCAATCACTGAAATTGTATTATTATCAAATTTCAACTTTGAAATTCCTTTATTACTACTCACCCATAAATACCCTTCTTCATCGGGAAGAATACCATAAACTACATTGTTTGGCAGCCCCTCTTTAGTTGTGAGATTTAGAATGGTTTCATCTTCAGGATGGTAGATTTTTAAACCATCACCATTGGTACCAATAAAAAGATACGTTCCATCAAAATAAAGCGACTTTATATTACTGTTTAAAGTTTCAATTTTTGCTAACTCTTTAGTCACTTTATTTAATCTAAACAGTCCGTCATCCTCAGTTCCAATCCAAAGATATTTGTCGCCTCCACTTTCCACGGTTCGAATATTGTTTGTAGTGATGTATGAATTATCAATTGTGAATTGATTAAGAACTCCTAAATCTTTATCAAACTTAATAAGTCCGTGATCGCGTGTAGCAAGCCAGATAGCTCCCTTTTCATCTTTGTAAATTTTCCAGATGGTATAGGAAGCTGTTTCCTTAAACGAAGTAAAGTTACCATCGGAATCCAACAATTGTAATCCTTCCGATTGATGACCTATCCACAATAGACCATCGTCATAGAAAAGACTCATAATTCTATCACCTAAAAGCTCAGAGTCTTTAGATCTGTAAATAAAGTATTCTTGTTTATCGATATTCAATCGAGTTAAGCCCTTTCCTGAAGTTCCAATCCAAAGGTTATTTTTATCATCTTTAGTTATAGCTCTGATTACATCTACATTCACGTTAAGCGGAATCTGATCGTTAGTGAGTACATTAAACTTCACCAAATACTCATCATAATAACTCAAACCTGTACCATCCGTACCTAACCAAATTGCGCCTGTATTGTCTTCATACAAACACAAAACATCATTATAATGCAATGCGTAAGGATTGTTCTTGTTTTCGGTAAAATTTTGAATAGTCTCATTTTCAAAATTCACCAAATAAGCACCTTGACCATAAGTAGCAATCCACAACTGATTTTTCTTGTCTACTAAAAGATCTTGAACTATTAAACTTTCTGGAAGTTTGAAATCCTTAAACCCGAGAAATCTAGTAGGTAAACTTGTGTTTTGCTGCTTTATAAAAAGTCCTTTTCCGTAACTCCCTATATAAAGAGTTTTGTTGGTGGATTGAGCGAGTGCACTAAAGTTTGTAGCAGGAAGAATTTCTTGAAATTCATAGATATCATTTTTTATTTCGAAATAGCCGTTTGCAGTAGTCGCTAAGATAGTTTGATTGTCAGTTTGCAGAAAATCGTAAATAGTATGTCGAGCATCTTTTGAATTTAAAAACTGAAGGGTGTCTTTTGTTTGGCTATTAATTTTATAAATACCATTTTCAAAAGTCCCTAAGTAATAGTTATCTGAAGTATCTTGAATAAGCGTGCTTATATTTTCGAGATTAGAAATAATTTTAAAACTATCGGTCTCCGAATTATACTTTTCTAAATTTCCAGAATTAGAAGTAATCCAAATATCTCCGGTTCTCGCTACGTATATTTTCCCCAATTTACTATAGGTTGCACGAGTTACATCTTCAAATTGAATATCATAATGAGTAAAGTCGCGTCCATCGTATTTATTGAGTCCGTCTTGAGTTGCAAACCAGATATACCCAGTACTGTCTTGCGCTATACTTACCACACTATTTTGCGATAAACCATGTTCTACGGTAAGTTCTCTAAAAGCCACTTGCTTTTTACTCTGCGGAAAGACAAAGTTTGTCAAGAATAATGTGACAATTAGCGTAAAAACCTTCATTTGGCATATTTAGTTCTTTAAAGTTAATGAAAAAATTACTGCGCTGTTGTTTATGCAAGGTTCTTATTTTCAAATTGTTGCAAAGCCTTTTATTTCGCTGCATTACTGAGCTAAAATTTTAACAAATAAAAACTTTAAAAAATGAATAGGATATTTAAAAAAGCTTTTTATATTTGCAGTCTCGTAAGCAAAACGCTTATGAAACGCATACCACAGGAGAAATGGCAGAGTGGTCGAATGCGGCAGTCTTGAAAACTGTTGAGGGTCACACCTCCGGGGGTTCGAATCCCTCTTTCTCCGCAAAAGGAAACCCACAACTTTTTAGTTGTGGGTTTTTTATTTATTGCAACGACTCAAGCCCCTTCGGCTTGACAGGAGTGGAAATAAATAAAAAACCTAGCATCGCCTTTTTCTGGCTATGCGTGGGTTTCTATGGTTGTTCAAGATTTCTTTTTGGGATCAAATTAATAATCCCTCTTTCTCCGCAAAAAGCCCCATAAACATTAAGTTTACGGGCTTTGTTTTTTTGGAGTAATTTGGAGTCACGCCCAATTGTTGTGTTTATGACTCATAGAATAGTCTACTGAGTCTCACTTTTCTTCAAAAGTATCATTGCGGGAACTTCCTTTTTTGATGTTAAACCCAACAACAAATCTTACCCCATATATCCGAAATACATTTTTAGGTTGAAATCACAATTTTATAAATTACAAAACTTGTCTCCTCCCCTAAAATTTTCAAATTTCAACTTTCCTTTATAAAGCTCTAATTCTTCAATAATTATAATCCCCTTTAATACAGAATCGCCTTGAAATGTCATTAAGTTTTGAGTAGAATTTAGGTTTTAACCTTTCATTTACGCTTATTTTTCATTATATTCGTGATATCATTACGAATCACTTTTAAGTGATAGCAACCCGCCTAAACAGGCAAAGGTGCTTAAACAATGAGCCTACTTTTAGGAACAATATGTTTTACCCTTTTTACAAAAATTTACCGAATTGACTTAATGTGTTTTTTAAAACTAAAAACGCTAAATGACTTAATTTCAAACTTCACAATTTCAAGCTAGGAAACAATTGTGTAAGTGTTGGATAGGCATGACCAATACAAATATTGAACTACATATTAATCTTAAATACTTTCTATGAAAACACCTACTATCGGAAAAATTTTAAATGAGTACCACGAATTTTTGACAGAATATGAAATAAAAAAAGTGAGAGAGGTTCAAAAACAACCCTCCAACTTCGATACGCAAGTTGAAAATTTAAAATCTGCATTATTCTCAGAGGAATGGGATTTTATGACAAGAGAAATTGCAGATGAAGGCAACCCAATGTCTCAAGAATACACAGACAGAGTAAACAAAAAAAGAGCAGCCTTTGGGGTCACTCCAATAAACGAAGCTGGCTGTTCCACCGATAAATCATCCGATTACTTCTGTGAAGAAGTTGTACGACAAACCAAAAACTACACAGAATATCACAATCATAAAAAGAATAAAACCAAACAAGTCGTTTTTGTTGATATGGATAATGTATTGGTAGATTTCAAATCTGGAATTGACAAAATTTCGGAAGAAGACAAAAAGAAATATGCGGGAAACTTAGACGAGGTGCCTGGTATTTTTTCTCTAATGGAACCTTATGAAGGCGCTATTGAAGGGTATAAATGGCTTTCCGAAAATTTTGACACCTACATACTTTCTACTGCTCCTTGGGAAAACCCATCTGCTTGGTCGGATAAACTACTGTGGGTAAAAAAACACTTACCTGAAGTTGCTTACAAACGATTAATCCTTTCACATAATAAACAGCTAGCTAAGGGGGATTTTCTAATTGACGACAGAAAAGCAAATGGAGCGGGAGAATTTAAAGGTAAACATATTCACTTTGGTCCAGAAGGAAAAGATTTTGCCGATTGGAAAACAGTTGTTACTTATATGAAGAGCCTTACTATCACATAATATCAGATAAAATCAACTTGGGCTTAGAACTTAAAATCATTGAAGATTTATTGATTAAAGAGAAAATTGACTCCAATCTGGTTTCGATAATTCTTGAATATGCATCTATCAAACAAAAACTCAATTCATCGGATGATCAATCTTGGTATTTTAAAAAAGGTAGTAGTGGATTAAATGCTAAGCTACACTCACTAAACACTGAATACGAAAGCATTAAAACGCTATTTAATGCGAAATCAACCGATTATTTTATTCAACTAATCAATAAGAATAACTCGTTTATATCAAAGTTTGATCAAAATTCTATGAACGCTGTGGCTTACACAAGTATTGGTTTCCTTAAAAGTCAGAATAAATTTTATAATGATTTAATATTCTTAAAAAGTAAAACAAAATCTCTACTGCCATTGGAGCATTATTTACAAAATCTAGAAGATTTAATTGAAATAATGGATTAATTAGTTGTTCAAAGTAAAGCGAACTATTAATTTTCGTTCTAGTTATGAAGATATAATAAAAACAAAATAATGACTTTTAAAGACCTCGTACAAAACAATTCTTGGAGCAATATTCAAAACGTTTTCTTAGAAGTTTATCCCGAAGCTGAAGAGAATATGGAAGGATACAAAATTGTATTCGAAAAACTGCAAACAATGAAGCCTGAGAAAATAGATATGTCTATTATTATAAAAGCTGAAATTGATGAAGATGAAAAATACTTTGATGTATCTGGACTATATAACAATCCTAAAACTGAAGAAGAGAAATATTCCCAAGGCATAGAGTTTACGCCTTGGCGCCAATGGCTAGGTATGGAAATTAATCTCGAGAGTTTAAACCATTTCTCAGAAACAGAGATTATCGTTCATTGTCTTTATGAAATGACTTTCGCTGGATTTTCTGAAACCGAGATTCAAAATGTTTTAAAAAGACCTTGCAGTAAATAAGTTTAACTTCAACAATTTTAACTCATTAAAGCTCATTATCCCAATAAATATCGATAGGATTTTGGGCTTTTATCATTTGCAAAATCTTTGAGTATTTCTTCTAATTGAAAGAGACACATCAAATCCTACTGCCTACACAACCAAACCAAAAGACATCTAGATAGAATGCTGAAGAACCTGATAAATATTGGATTGTAGCTACCTGGTCTGAAATTAAGTCTAGCATCGGCTTAACAAAAAATCAATTTATAATTTAGCCTAATACTTGAGTCAACATTAAGTTTTGAGGGTTTAATTTCTTTGTAAAATGTAAAAAAGTTAGGTTTTAAATAATTAAAACGAGAAACGCTTTCAATATAGAAGCGCCCCTCGTTCAGTTTTACATTTTATATTAATAAATATCGTCTTACTCTATCTCTTCCGATACCTCTCCGCACCTCAGCATACTGGCTCCATAGTACGGATTCAAGATACCTTCTTCAGTACTTAGCCAAAATGCACCTTTATCGTTATTAACCATTGGACAAAAATCAACATATACTTTTTGATTGATACCGAAGGTTTTTACTGCGTTTATCAGATAGTTTGACAGTGTTTCAAAATAATCTCTTTGTTCTTTAATATCAGAAGTTTTAGAGATTGCTTCTGCAGCAGTTTGAAGTTCCTTTTCCAATTCCATCCAATGACTGTGGCCTGGCTCTTCTTTTAATAGCTTCATATCAACTTTTTGTATGCTTTTAAGTAAATCTGAAGCCGCTGTTTTAGGTTTTTCTGAATCATCATTTACCAACGCTTTTTCAATTACCATATAGTCATCAAAAACTGCTTTTAACTGTTTTTGAAATTCTGAAGACACTTTTTGTCTTCCGATATCGGCTATTTTTTTTGAAGTATCCTCCTGAGTATGATCCTGTGAATTCATCATACTCTTTTTCCCTTGAAGTTGTGCTGCCGAATCTACGGTAAATGTACCATTAACCACTACCTCTTCTCCATTTTTAAGTCCATCCGTAATTATATAGTTTTCACCATTTTTCACGCCCAAGCTTACTTCGCGCATTTCGAAAATTGGTTCGTCAGGATTTGTTTTCACATAAACCAATGATCTATTTCCCGTCCAAAGTACTGCAGAAGCAGGAACGCTAATTACCGATTCATTCCCAACATTTTTTGGAAGATTTACTTTAGAAGTAACAAACATTCCAGGTTTAAACAACCCTTCTCTATTATTTAAAGTTGCTCTTACAGAAACAGTTCTAGATTGAGTATTTAAAATTGGGTCGATAAAAGATACGGTAGCTTCAAACTCTTTGTTTGGATAAGCATTAGTGGTAACTGTGATTTTCTGACCTTCTTTTAATTGAGAAATCTGGTTTTCGTAAGCATCAAACATAGCCCAAACTGTACCTAAATCACTTACTCTTACAATTGGTTGCCCCTGCTTAACATAGTCGCCTTCTTCCGCCAATTTTTCTGAAACTGTTCCAGAAACCGTTGCGTAAATAGGGAAGTTTTCACGTACTTTTCCTGATGTTTCAATCTGATTGATTTGAGCTTCTGACAGCTTCCACAATTTTAATTTATTTCGAACTGCTTTATACAATGTAGGTTGCGATTCTTTCATGGAGGCTGCTGTTAAAAGCTCTTGCTGAGCAGCAACTAAGGATGGAGCGTAAATTGTTGCTAACAACTGACCTCTATTCACTTTTTCACCCGTAAAATTTACGTTTAATCGCTCTATTCTTCCTTCAAAATAACTTGCTTGTACAGCATTAGCTTCTTCATTAGGCATAATTTTACCAGAAAGAGACATACTATTTTCGTCTTCATCCACAGCATTACCCACTTTTACAGTTTGAATATTTGCCAATGCCATAGCATTTTTGGTCATTCTTATTTCGTTTAATGAAAGCCCTTCAGCTCCCGATTCTGCGGGAATTAAATCCATCCCACAAATTGGGCAGTCTCCAGGTTCGGGTTGCATAATTTGAGGGTGCATAGAGCAAGTCCACATTTCGTTAGCTGCAGATTCCCCTGAATGATCGTGACCACCTGTTGTAGATTTAGCATCTCCACCAAATAATAGAAAGCCACCTAAAAGCCCAACAACTAAGGCTATCGCTATATAAATAATATTTTTATTCATCTGATTCTTTATTTTACTTATTGTTTTCTAATCGTTTAATCATAGCTTTCATTTCGGCTATTTCTTTTTCTTGTGCTTTTATAATGTCGTTTGCGAGTTTTTTTACCTCTGGATCTTTTATATCCGCTCTTTCACTAGTTAAAATAGCAATAGAATGATGTGGAATCATAGCTCTCATCCACAATACATCGCCAACAATAGGACTTTGAGTTCTAACCAACCCAAGAGCAGAAACAAACAGAACTAAACTCCCCAATAGTATTGCAATGTTCTTTTTCTTGTTTTTATACATTTTTCGCATAAAAAACCACATAATTACCGCCATAGTTGAAATACCTAAGCAAGACATATAAAATCTTGTAAGACTAAAATACACGTGGTCTATCTGATAAGTATTCAAATACATAGTGATGTACATAGCCACAAATGAAGCAGCGAGCATCAAAATGAATTTTGTGTATACATTTTTATTGGAATGTTGTTCTGTATTTTTCATAGTGGTAAATTTTAAAAGATTATACTATTCATTTACTATATAATACTCCACAATACTAGACTGTTTAAAATACTCAGCAACAGCTTCTATGCGCTTTATTTGAAACTGAAGTTGTAATTCCTGTACATCTAAAACTTCATTAAAATTGATAGTGCCCGTTTCGTAATTCCTCAATAGAATTTCATTTGCGTTTTCTGCTTGTTTCAAGTTTTTATCTTGAGTTTCAAGTCGAATTCGCGCTGCATCTCTACTTCTTAATGCGGTTTGAAGTTGTGTAAACAAAGTGTTCTGCGAGGCTTCTTTTTGAATGTTTAGTTCCTCATACCTCAACTTATTCTGACGAGCTACAGACTTGAACTTCTTATTAAAAATCGGGATAGAAAGTGTCGCCATAGGCATTACCATATTCGGGGCTTCATTAAAAAGCATATATTCTACCCCTACTCCAAAACTCGGTGCGCTTTCTTTTTTATTAAGGGCATCGGCTTGAGTAACTACCTTATTTAACTCTTCAAACTTTGTCAATTCGGGGTGGAAATTTAAATTTTCAAAATCTATCTCTACCTCTTTTTCTGGAATAGTTAAGCTATCAACAATAGGAATATCAACAACTTCCTTTCGGTTCATAATCTTATTGAAAACAGTTTGCTCTGAAGCAAAATCCTGTGCCAATACCATTTTCCTTTCGGCTAAATCATTCTGCCTCATTTGAAGTCGCAATACAGAAACTGCAGACGCTTGTCCTACTTCCACAGAGGTTAAAGCCATTTGCTCATAAACCTTTAAAAGCTGAATATTAGAATCTAATACCTGTTGTTTTTTTGCTATTTCATACAAACGATAATAGGATTGCGACAAGGCCAAGGCAATTTTTCTTTTAGCGATTTCAATCTCAACTAAATCTGCGTCAGCCATAGCATTTGCATATTTTTCGCGTGCTGCAATAGTTCCAAACCAAGGCAGCATTTGCATAACCGAAAACTCTGCTTGTTGCATCATCGGCATATTTCCTTCTCCAAACATATACCCTCCTGAAAACTGAGTATCGGGTAAGGCATTAACCTCAGCTATTTTTTCAGTTGAAATTGCATGCTGCTTTTCCACCGCTTGAATATTTGGGTTGTTTTCTAGGGCCTCTTCAATATAGGTTTGCAAATTTTGTGAATAACCAAAACTACTCATCAACACTAAAAAGATTAAAGATAGAAGTTGGATGCTAGAAGCTGGAAGCCTGAAATGCGACTTTAACATTTGTGTATTCACTTTTACTTTTATGAAATTTATTTTATTCATAGCTTTTCCAGTTTTGATATAATTTGGTCAACATTTTTCCTATTTGTTCATTGCGTTTAGTAAATTCGGAGTGCTCTTCTTTTTCTATATAATTACAAGCCAAGGCATAGTCTAGCCAATCTTGGGTTTCGGAATTCGAACCTAATGCATTTATAAGCTGCTGTTTAAAAACTGCTTCGTATTGTCGTTTTCCCCAACCTTCACTAATGTTAGCTGATACAGAACGCGAGGAGCGCACGATTTGTGAAGTGAGTGAATATATTTCTTCATTCGGAAATTTTCTTGTTCGCCAAAATATATCCATAGCCAACGAAAACGCTTCCTTATGTACCTGTAAATCCTTGTACGATTTTATCATAACTTCTGTATTTTTTTTAAGAACATTTGAAATTCCTATTTCTAATATCTAATTTCCAACCTCCAACCACCAACTTCCAAACTCTAGTTTTCTTTAATAGTTTTTAAACGTTTTTTCAATTTTGCTTCTCGTCTCCAGCTGAATAAAACCGGAACTACAAATAGAGTAATTAGTGCAATTAACATCCCACCAAAACTTGGAATAGCCATTGGAATCATAATATCGCTTCCCCTACCTGTAGATGTTAAAATTGGTAATAACGCAAGAATAGTAGTAGCCGTAGTCATTAAACACGGACGGATACGCTTCAACCCTGCTTCTAACACAGACGCTCGGATTTCCTTTACGCTTTCCGGTTCATTCTTATCAAAAGTTTGAGTTAGATAAGTTGCCATTACCACACCATCATCAGTGGCAATTCCGAAGAGGGCTATAAATCCTACCCAAACAGCTACACTTAAATTGATGGTGTCCATCTGAAACATTTGTCTTAGGTTTTCACCAAAGAAATTGAAATTCAAAAACCAATCTTGTCCATAAAACCAAATCATTAAAAATCCTCCAGAGAATGCCACCGCAATTCCAGTGAACACCATTAACGAAGTAGATACCGACCTGAATTGGAAATAAAGAATCAAAAAGATAATCGCCAAAGCTAAGGGAACAATAACTGAAAGTGTTTTCTCAGCTCTAATTTGATTTTCATAAGTTCCCGTAAACTGATAACTAATTCCCTTAGGTACCGAAAGCTCTCCACTGTCTATTTTCTCTTGAATTAATGCCTGAGCGTTTTCAACCACATCAACTTCCGCAAAATCGTTTAGCTTATCAAAAAGTACATAGCCTACCAAGAAGGTGTCTTCACTTTTAATAACCTGCGGACCTTGTTCGTAACGTATATCCACTAGTTCTCCTAAAGGTACGGGATTTCCTTTGCCTACTGGCACATAGATGTTCTGAAGATCCTGTGGGTTAGCTCTTAGCTCTCTTGGGTAACGCACGCGTACTCCGTATCGCTCACGCCCTTCAACCGTTTGCGTTAAAGGCATTCCACCTACAGCAACTTGCAATATTTGCTGAACCTCTTCAATAGAAACTCCATATCGCGCGAGACGCTCTCTTTTAATATCTATTAACAAGTAAGGTTTCCCAACAATACGATCGGCAAAAACCGCTTCTACTTTTACACCTTCAGCATGTTTTATGATTTCTTCAAGTTCAAGTCCGAAAGCCTCAATCTCTCGTAAATCCTGACCTTTCACTTTAATCCCCATAGGCGCACGCATTCCTGTTTGCAGCATCACCAACCTAGTTTCAATAGGCTGCAATTTTGGAGCAGATGTCACCCCTGGGATTTTGGTTACTCGTACAATTTCATTCCAGATATCATCAGGATATTTTATTTCAGGTCTCCAGTTTCTATAAAACTCCCCGTCGTTATCGGGTATAAGGTCTCCTGATGTCACATCGAACGCAGAAGAAATGTCTCGTCCTGCTTTTGAAGCGTTCTCGACTGCGCTCGAACTGACATCTCTATTGGGGTTTTCGACAAGACCACCTTTCTTCAGCTCGAAAAGTCCATCTTCATTAACTTTAAACCTCTGTCGTTTTCCTTCGTCATTTAATGCGTATTCTGGCTTGTATAAAATGATATTTTCATACATCGACAATGGCGCTGGATCTAAAGCCGATTCTGTTCTCCCTGCTTTTCCTACAACGGTTTTAATTTCAGGAATCCCTGCAACCGCCATATCTAATTGCTGCAAGACACGTTTGTTTTCTTCTACACCTGAGTGAGGCATTGAGGTTGGCATCAGTAAGAAGGAACCTTCATTTAGCGAAGGCATAAACTCTTTTCCTGTATTTTGCCAAATAAGAACTCCGAAAACAACGATTAGCGTTGGTACAGAAAGGAAAACTATTTTATTACTTAGTGCCCAAGCTAGAATTCGAGCGTAATATTTCTGAAACACCCAAAACACTCCAAGAAGCCCAAAACAGATAAATCCTACAAATAGGAGGTTCCAAAATATACTTTTATCTACACCAAGAGGACGCCAGAATTCAGCTAATAAAAAGACAACGGCTAGTGCTGAAATAAAGATGTTTATAACATTAGCGCGTTCGTCTGTAAGCCAGATTTTATCAGAAATTTTAGAAGCGATTTTTTCATCTTTTAAAAGTCCTGTAATTCCAAAACCGATTAAAATAAGACCTAACCAATAGCCAAAAACTATGGCTGCAATCCCAAGAATTATTAGAATTCCGTTAATTAAATTAGAAGTAACCTTTTTAAAGCTTTTTCTTCGGAATAGATAAGCTGCAAATGGAGGAATTAAAAATAACGCAACCATAAATGCCGCTACCAATGCCGCTGTTTTTGTAAAAGCTAATGGGCGGAATAATTTCCCCTCTGCTCCTATCATCGTAAACACAGGGATAAAACTGATAATAGTGGTAAGCACCGCAGTTAATATAGCGCCTGAGACTTCAGCACTCGCATTATAAACAACAGAGTTGATTGATTGCTTTACACCTGTTTCTGAAAACCGTTGTTTTTCTTCTTCTAAATGCCTAATTATATTTTCAGAAAGAATCACTCCTATATCCACCATAGTTCCAATGGCAATGGCAATACCAGATAAGGCGACAATATTGGCATCTACATTAAAGAACTTCATCGCGATAAACACCATTAACACCGCAACAGGTAATAACCCCGAGATAAGTATTGACGCTCGAAGGTTAAACACCATTACAATAATCACGAAAATTGTAATTAGGATTTCTAAACTTAAGGCTTCGTCGAGGGTGTCTAATGTTTCCTGAATAAGTTCCGATCTATCGTAAAAAGGAACCACTGTAAGTTGCGAAATAGTTCCATCCGAAAGTTCTTTTGAAGGCAATCCTGCTTTAAGTTCTTCAAGTTTATCTTTTACATTATTAATAACTTCCATAGGGTTGGCTCCGTAACGAGCAGTAACAACGCCACCAACTACCTCAGCACCTTCCTTATCCAAAATTCCTCTTCGCGGTGCAGGTCCTAAACTAACATTTGCAATATCCTTGATTCGGATAGAAGTATAGTTTTCAGAAGTAACCACTGCATCTTCAATATCGGCTACAGACTTTATATATCCCAAACCACGCACTAAGTACTCAGCTTGGTTAATTTCCATGGTTTGAGCACCGATGTCTTTATTGCTTTCTTTTACAGCTTTTACAATTTGCGATAGACTGATGTTGTATTGCCTCATCAACTCTGGCTTTACATCAATTTGGTATTCTTGAATATAACCACCAATGGAAGCAACTTCTGAAACTCCACTAGCTGATGACAGTGCGTATTTTACATAGTAATCTTGAATACTTCGCAGTTCGTGTAAGTCCCAACCACCGGTTACATTGCCATCTTTATCTCTACCCTCAAGAGTGTACCAATAAACTTGCCCTAAACCTGTTGCGTCTGGCCCTAAGGACGGATTTACATTTTCTGGAAGTAAGCCAGCGGGTAGAGAGTTTAGCTTTTCTAAAATCCTACTTCGGCTCCAATAGAATTCTACATCTTCTTCAAAAATGATGTAAATACTCGAAAATCCGAACATAGAAGAACTTCTAATGGTCTTTACTCCAGGAATTCCTAATAGTGATGTTGTAAGCGGATAGGTTATTTGATCCTCAATATCTTGGGGAGAACGCCCTTCCCATTGAGTGTAAACTATTTGTTGGTTTTCGCCTATATCAGGAATAGCATCTACGGCTACAGGATTACTAGGCAACATACCAGTATCCCAACTAAAAGGTGCATTTACCACACCCATACCTATGAAAAGTGCGAGTAACAATACTGCAACCAGTTTGTTCTCTATGAGAAATTTTATGCTTTTATTTAGCATTTGAATTGATTTTTAAACAGTTAAACTTTGAATAAAACCCTAAGAAGTCAGGAAAATAAAATCAAGAATCTTGTCCTAAAATGGTAAAACCATAGGACAGACTTATCCAAACCCACGATAACTATCGGAGTCGGAAACTGTTTAAAATCAAATTAAGTAAGTCTCGTGAAGCTTCTGTATGTCCCGTATGAGAAAGGGAGGATTATAATCCCTAAACGGAATTATATTAGAATCTAGATCTTCAAAAAGATTTATATATGAATAGAAAAATGAAGCAACAAAAGTCTGTTGCTCTAAGCTTAATGTATCAAAAGAATGTTTTAACTCATCTTGACCTTCAATCAAAACTTGTTTGTCTGTACAACAAGAGTCTTCAAGAATTTGAATTTCACAATCGCTAGTAGGCACCTCCATATCCATTCCGCAAGAGTGAGCGCTTTGGGTTAGCGAATAATCTACTAACGTTTCTCCACAATAGTGCATATCTATGGTAAACGACATAGTGGTAAACATCACTAAAATCGCCATAAACACAGATACTATTTTATGGAAAATTGAATTCATTGCTAGCAAAGATAATGAAATTGAGATAATAACTAGCAATCAATGCTATCCTAAATAAATTTTGCGCCGAACTGAATATTTCTTAATTTTTCTTAATTCCTTTCTTTTTTGCATCGCCCAAAACCCTTCGGCTCCGCTCAGGACAGGCTTCAACAAAAAAGTCTAGGCTTACGAACCTTTATCTAAATTTATCATTCGGCAGCTAAATTTTATCCCGATAGCTATCGGGATCGCTTTGTTATTTTTTGCTAAATATAAAAATTCATAATGCTCAAACAGCCTAAAATTTTTAACGCTGCACTCATTTCAAATTTTACGATAAATTTTCGATAGGCCAATTTGACATTTAATTTCAACCTCTTTTAATATTAAATCTGTGGAAATATTAATAATACGAGGCAATCTGATAAGAAGAGAGAAAACCTTTAGGACAATTTTGATTTATATTAAAAAAATATCTATAAAGAAAAATTAAGAAGCACTTCTATTTTCCATTTTCTGAAGAACATAAAATACAATTCCTCCTAAAGCATAACAAACCACATCCCAAATATCTCCCGTATATCGATAGGATTGTTTTGGAAGATAATATTCAAAAACAACCGAATACAGAACTACTAAACTTATAATTGTAAATAAATCTATGCAAATGCTTTTATCTTTCTTAATAAACCAAGCCGTATGCAACCCAAGCGTTGCTACCATTGGTATTACAAGAAAATCATTTAGGTGATTAAAAACCCAGTTAGGCGCAACTATTTGAAAATATTTCAATCCTTGAACGCATAAAAACACTACTACTGAAAAAAGCACATAGCCATGTAATATTTTAAGCGGAACATTGCGCATTAGATAAACAATAACGCTATTAACCAAGCTATAAAGCCGCCAACAACCATTATCACCATCCAGATAGAATGCAATAGGTAGTAAGTACCGCGAATTAGCAGAAAACGATTGTTTCTCCACTTTTCAGTAAAAGAATCCTCTTCTTCAGGTTCTGAAACAATTTCGGGATCAATTTTGTTTTCATTATTTGTCGACGGTAATTCCGACTCTTGCTTTTCTAAATTAGCATTTTCGAGTTCGGTATTTTCGCCATTATCTTTCTTCGACATATCAATCAAAATTCAACTTTCAAAAATACGAACTATTTTTATCGAAAAAGAATGATATAGTCCTTTTGAAGATTTTTGAGCATATGCCCTTTGAATAATAGTTTTTAAAAATTATTTAGGGTCTTTATATTTTTCATACATCGACCCAAAATGTGAATTGATAAACAGATCGAATGGAATTTCCTCTTGCTTGATAAAACCTTTGTGTTTTAATTTCCCTTCTGAAACCAAATCTACAACTGAGGAAATACTACAAGCTGTTGTCCAACTTATGGCGCGCCAGTCTTTATTATCTAAGGTAATTCTGCGATAGGACTCTGAAAATTCTTTTCTTCTTAACTTCCCATCTATCATTCCTTCAACGGCAGCATAAACGAGAACTATATCTTCATCAACCAACGGCAAGGCATTGTTTAAAATATCTTTAGCAAGTTTTCGGTCGTCTTTTAGAAGCAAATCGTAGAGCAATAATTTCATTCCATCTCTATGTCCTGGATATCTTATGGTTTTATAGTTTAGAGTATCTACTTTCCCTTCCATAGTTTCACACATAGTTCCCAACCCACCAGAGGTTAAAAATGCTTCATATTGACGGCCGTTTATATTTATAATCTCTAGGTCGTTTAAGGAGCTGAGCATTTTACGTTCGCCGTTGTGAATCACTTCAGCATCGTTTAAGTATTCGTTAATTACCCCTTCTGCACTCCAAGTAAAACTATACCCTAATAGCCCCATTGGATGCAAAGGCAAGGCTCCTACTCTTAGTTTTACCGATCTAACCTCAGAAAACTTACTGTATAATCCCGCTCCTAAAATCCCGATAAAACCTGGAGCCAACCCACATTGTGGAGCCAGCACCGAGTTGCTGTTTTCAGACATTTTTAGGATAGCATTTAAAGTAGGTACATCTTCGGTTAAATCGAAGTAATGAACGCCCATATCAACAGCTGTTTCGGCTATTTTAATATTTAGAAAGTAAGGCAAACAGGAGACAACAGCGTCTTTGTCTTTTAGAAAATCACGTATATTCTTATCGTTGGAAACATCTCCTTTTACTATTTCAAAAGGAAATTTCTCTTTGGCTTCATATTGATCCATTCCTTCCACATGAAACTTTGAACTTAATAAAGTAGCCACTAAACTTCCTACTTTTCCCAGACCTAAAACACCTATATTTTTTATCATTTTGTCAATTGTTAGATACCTTGAAAGTTAACGATAACTCCCAAACATTCCAAAGAAAAAAATAGCGGTAACTACCAAATAATTAATCCGAACTGTCTAAATGAAAACCAATTCCTATAAAAAATCGTAGTTTATTAATATTGTTTACATAGGACATATCGAAGTTTACTGGCCCTAAAATAGAATTATATGAAAAAGTTGCCCCGGTAGACATTAAAATACTAGGCTGATCTAAATCTGACCATTTTCCTTTGTTAGAAAACGCATCTCCTATGTAATCCTTAAAATCTCCAAACCCAACGGAAGCAACATTAAAATGTGGTGTTATATATACTTTGTGCATCACATTAATTTGAGTCGCCAAATTCAGTTTTATAAATTGACTCATCACCAACTCTTTGTCTTGCAAGCCAGGGAAAACGTAGAAATCACTTCTAGCAGATCTTAAATTCCCGCCTAAGGAATATTTTGAGTTAAGCGTTAAACCTGAATACAATTCCTCCTCAGTCGATTCGACATCGTCTATTGTAAAGTGTCCTGCAGCACCGATAATAGCGGTAACAATATTAGACACTGGAAATCTTTTTTCATAATCAACTCCCAATCTAGTAAACCCATTGGTGTCGCCATTGTAATCTGGAATTGTATTATCTGTAAAATTTACCTTTAAATTTCCAAGCAACGATCTTCCTACCCAACCTTTAAACTCCGAACCTTCAGTAGCAAATAGCACTTTATTCATACTATTAGATTTGTAGTGAGCATAAAGTTCTACATCGTAATTATCGTACATACTAAACTTAAAAATATTCTCATTTAAGTTCGGGTTTATAGTTGGCTTTATATTCGTGTTGTGATATCTTACACCAAGCCCCACGTAGCTACGCATAGGACTAATATTCCAATTAACTTGATTGTCAAAGGAATGATATCTATTTCTTACATTCTCAACATAGTCTCCTTGTAGATATACTTTTTGCTTTTTTTGTTCGCCATATAATTCTGCTCGCCACCACCAATTGCGATTTTTACTGAAATTCTTTTGATACTGAAGGCGAAGTTTTGGCTGTTCGGCAATGTCGGCAGTAATTACAGTTCGTGATGCATCGCCTAATAAATTTCGACCCGTGTAATTTAATACAACCCCAATCCCGTTGTACCCATCGTAATGCAAGCCACCTTTCAGTTGATGCGGCGATCTTTCAACAGCGTTAAAGTTTAACTCAACAGCATCACTATTTATATCAATATCGTAAGCTATTTGAGTAAAGATCGTCGTTCCCATGGCTCTATTTACACCTTCTATTACTTCATTTACGTTATAAGGGGTATCGGTTTCTAAATCTAAATGAGCTTTTACCAAGGCAAGGTTAGCGTCACTCACGCCGTTATAGGTAATAGTGTCAAAACTAAATTTATCTCTTGGTTTTGGAGGATTAACTTTTATCTGTTCGTAGTTTTTCAGCATTTTCGCCAAAGCTCTAAGCGTATCCATCTTTTCTAGTACAGCTTGTTTTCCATTTTCATAAAGAATATTAGCCTTATCGAAATCTGCTGAGGAATAGGAAAGCTTCCCACTATGATCAATTAAAATATCACATAGCTCTCTGTTTTGGGGTCTTTTCTTATTACTATTTAGCATAGTAGTTTGAGACATTAAGGCGGGAAGGCTTTGTAACTTTTCCTTTGTAAAAGGCACGTCGCCAACATCACTACCAATAATAATATCGGCACCCATTCTTTTAGCTACATCTACTGGAAAGTTATTTAAAAGCCCGCCATCTATCAAGAGGGTTTCTTTGTAATCTACCGCTTGAAAAACTCCTGGAATAGACATACTGGCCCGCATAGCAAGTGCTAACGAACCCTCGCTTAAAACAAGCTCTTTTCCATTGACTATATCGGTTGCAATTGCCCTATACGGAATTGCCAAATCGTCGAAATTTGTAACGTCGTAAACTGGGAAGGTTAATAGCGTAATAAGTTCTCGAAGACCCTGGTCGTTTACTAAAAAGTTACCTAGTTTAAGGCTACCATCCATCCAATCCATCTCGATGGCATAGCGTCCAAACTCTGCTTTCTCTTCAACGCTCACGTCTTTTAGGGCCACGCCGCCACCCATCAAATTATCCCATTCGGTCTTTTTTAGAATATTTGTAATACTATCTCCAGAGTATCCCATTGCATATAAAGCGCCAACAATACTCCCCATGCTATTCCCAACAATTAAGTCGGGCACTATCCCTAATGAATCTAAAACCTGTAAAGTGGGAACGTGAGCTATTCCCTTTGCCCCTCCACCACTTAGCACCAATGCTACCTTTGGTTTTTTACCTTGGAAAGTTTTCTTTTTGAAATTTGTAGAATCCTGCGAGTGAGCTATAAATTGCACAAATAGCAGAAAGGCCGTAAAAAATAGTAATTGTCTTCTCATACTCAATTATATATGTGAATATAGAGAAAAAAGAGATTTAAGCATCGGTTATTGCGTTATTTCAACAGAATAACAACTAAATTGTGATTTTTATAGTTTTTTACACACAATTAACTTGAAAGTTTTAAAAAATCATAATCGATTAATTTTATTTTAAACTACTAGAATCCTTTTTAAAATTCCTCCCAAAACTTATTTTATAATGTATTTTTGAAGTATAGTATAAAGCGCTAATAGAAATTACTTGATGGTTTTTAACCTTGAGTTTCTTAGGCAACAATTCTCAAACCCGAAAGAATATTTATTTTTAGAATGATTGAAGATCTAAAACAAAGCTACGGACATCTTTTTGAAGATGATTTACTCAACGAAATTATGGAGGTTGGGGTTATTAAGGAAGTCCCCGAAGGTTCTAAAATGATGGATATAGGCGACTATGTAAAATCTATGCCGCTGCTTATTTCTGGAGCAATCAAAATTTTAAGAGAAAATAATGAAGGCGATGAGCTCCTACTCTATTATTTAGAAAAAGGAGAAACTTGTTCAATGACTATGACGTGTTGCCTAGGCCAAAAACAAAGTGAAATTCGAGCCATAGCCGAAACGGATGCCAAACTAATAATGGTTCCCGTTCAAAAGATGGAAGAATGGACTTCTAAATACAAATCGTGGCGAAATTTCGTTTTTGAAAGTTATCACAACAGAATAAATGAACTTTTGGCAACCTTGGATAGTATTGCTTTCCACCAAATGGATGAAAGGCTAGAGCAATATTTACGTGAAAAAGCTAGGGTAAATGAAAGCGATATTATTAAAAACACCCACCAAGAAATTGCATACGACCTCAATACTTCCCGAGTAGTAATTTCAAGATTGCTTAAAAAAATGGAGCAAATGGAAAAAATTGAACTTGGCAGAAATTATCTAAAAATTTTAAACTTATAATCTATGTGTAACACTTGTTACAACACAGGCTGTTTTAAAATATTACTTTTGGCGCAAGTTTAAAATTATGGAATTAATAGAAGTTTTTGGATATATAAGTGCATTAGCAATTGGAATTTCTTTAGGTATTATTGGCGGTGGTGGTTCTATATTAGCCGTTCCCGTTTTGGCGTATTTATTTTCGATAGACGAAAAAGCAGCGACAGCCTATTCGCTATTTATTGTTGGAGCAAGTGCTTTGGTAGGTGGAGTAAAACAACATCTTAAAGGTTTTGTAGATTGGCGAACCGCTATTGTATTCGGGATTCCTTCGATTGCCGGTGTATCTTTAGTGAGGTATTTTGTAATTCCTATTCTACCTGAAGTTTTGTTTAGCATTGGCGATTTTGAACTCACCAGAAGAATGGGAATGTTTGGCTTTTTTGCCCTACTAATGATTCCCGCAGCTTTCTCTATGCTAAAGCCTAAGAAAGATGTTGCTGTAAATAAGAATACTGAAGTAAAATACAACTACCCCTTAATCCTTCTTGAAGGGTTGCTAGTAGGTGCTATTACTGGCTTGATTGGTGCTGGTGGCGGATTTTTAATTATACCTGCCTTAGTGATTTTAGCAAAAGTTGAAATGAAAATTGCCGTAGGAACTTCCTTAATTATTATCGCTTTTAAATCACTACTCGGTTTCTTTTTAGGAGATGCACTAACAATGAATATCGATTGGCCTTTCTTAATGCTTTTCACCGGAATATCATTTGTAGGTATTTTTATCGGTAGTTATTTAAGCAATTTCATCGACGGGAAAAAACTTAAAAAAGCCTTCGGATACTTCATTTTTGCCATGGCTTTCTTCATTTTCTATATGGAGTTTATTCTAAAGTGAGAAGTGAGAAGTGAGAGGTTAGAGGTTAGAAGTTAGAAGTTAGAAGTATGACTTAGGACGTATGACGGTAGGACTTATGACGCAAGATGTAAAGCTTTTGTTTTCTTTAAGGTTTTTATCGTTTAATTTCATCTTAATACCTTTTTTTCAACTTAAGAGTATAGCACAGTCCCCTTTTGTAACCTAGGTTACTGCCCCACTTAAATTTCAGTCATATTTTTGAACATAATTAAATCCCAAAAGGTTTACTTTAAAATAAAAAAATATGAAAAACTCAATTACAGTACAGAATTTAAAGTGCGGTGGATGTGCAAATACTATCACAAACAACCTATCTAAATTTGAAAATATAAGTGAAGTGCAAGTAGATGTAGAATCAAGCACAGTTTCGTTTGAATCTGCCGATACTGAAGAAATATCGAGAGTAAAAGAAAAACTAAAAAGCTTAGGCTACCCTTCAGTAGACGACGCTAACTCACTTACTTCAAAGGCGAAATCGTTTGTAAGTTGCGCGACTGGGAAAATGACTAGTTAGATTTTTGATGAAAAATTAATTAAGGGATTCTTCCATTTGAAAATTCCGAAATTACTTTTTTCAAACCTATAAAATCAATTTTCTCACCCTTTGTAACCTGAGTTACTGTACCTTATTATTTAATGTCTTACCTTTAATAATTATAAGGAAATAGATAATAACTAAGGAAAAAATTGAAGAGTTCATTCTGCAGTATTACTCTAGATTTTTAAGAATTAAACAAAATTGAATAAAAGCAAACAAGACTAAAGAAAACCACAGAGTCAAAGAATTAAGTAGAAAATGCACATCTTTTCTCTCTTTTCACTGTTCTCTGTTCTAAAAATAAAATAATTATGAAAATAAAACAATTTGAATATAAGCCACTTTCACATTTTTCGTATGCTATTATAAGCGATGGAAAAATGGCCTTAGTGGATCCAGAAAGAAATCCGCAACAGTATTATAAATATGCCGAAGAAAACAATGCTGAAATAGTTGCCGTTTTTGAAACGCACCCTCACGCCGATTTTGTGAGTTCGCATCTTCAGATTCATAAAGAAACTGGAGCAACTTTATATTGCAGCCAAAAAACTGGGGCCGATTACCCACATCAAGCTTTTGACGATGGTGATGAAGTTAAAATTGGAAATGCTACTTTCAAAGCTATAAATACTCCAGGACATTCCCCAGATAGTGTAACGTTTGCAGCTACAGAAGGCGACAAAACAGCGTTGTTTACAGGTGATACACTTTTTGTAGGAGATGTAGGTCGTCCAGATTTACGTGAAAACGCAGGTCACGTAAAAGCTAAGCGTGAAGAATTGGCGAAAATGATGTTTGACACTATTCAGAATAAATTCACTCACCTACCGGATAACGCATATGTTTACCCAGCTCACGGGGCAGGTTCTTTATGCGGAAAAGGAATGAGTGCAGACGCAACCTCTAGTACTTTAGGAAATGAGCGTATGGGCAACTGGGCTTTTAAAAAACAAACAGAAGAGCAGTTTGTAAATCACTTATTAGACTCTCAACCTTTTATTCCACACTATTTTGGGTATAATGTTGATGTAAATAAAAACGGTGCAAAAAACCTTAGAACTTCTCTAGGTGAAATCGATCTTAAATTAAATGTTACTGAATTAAATAAAGATTTATTAATCGTTGACATTAGAGATGAAAAGGATTTTAAAAAGAATCATATAGCTGGAAGTATAAACATTATGGCTACTTCTGATACTTCCAAATTTGAAACTTGGTTAGGATCTATTGTTCGCCCAGATGAGAAATTTAAAATAGTAGTTGATTCTATAGACAATGTTGAAAAAATCCTTCAGCGTACTGCTAAAATTGGATATGAAGCAAATGTAGTTTCTATAAGTACACTTGCGGAAAAAGGTTTAGAAAAATCTGATAGATTAAATGTAGATGAATTCAAGGAGAATCTAAAAGACTATACTATAGTTGATATTCGTAATGAAAGTGAATTTTCGGAAGGGAAGTTTTTTGACGATGCTATTACCATTCCGCTACACCAATTACGCGAAAAAGTAGCTGAAATACCTACAGACAAACCGATAGTGGTTCACTGTGCTGGAGGTTACCGAAGTGCAGCTGGCTCAAGTATTCTTGAAAAAGAATTAAACGCAAAAGATGTTTTTGACCTCAGCGACGATGTAAACGACTTTAAGAATTAAGGTTAATCGATTAATTATTTAGAAAGGACGTTTTAATAACGTCCTTTCTTCATTTTAATAGTAATTATTACTAAATCATTACTGTCGATTTCATAAATTTGAGTGACCAACTCTCAATCAGTTATGGAAGACATGATTTTTTACGATAGGATGCAATTTGCATTTACTATCACTTTCCACTATTTATTTCCGCAATTAACCATGGGACTATCCCTGATGATAGTCTATTTTAAATGGAAATTCTTAAGAACTCAAATAGATAAATACAACGATGCTGCAAAGTTTTGGATGAAGATATTCGCTCTTAATTTTGCAATGGGAGTGGTAACAGGAATCCCAATGGAATTTCAATTTGGAACCAATTGGGCTAAATTTTCTGAACTTACGGGAGGAATTATCGGTCAGACCTTAGCAATGGAAGGAATGTTTTCATTTTTTCTTGAATCTTCATTTTTAGGATTGTTTCTTTTCGGAGAAAAATTACTTGGACAAAAGCTCCATTTTTTAACTGGCTTCTTAGTTTTCCTTGGTTCTTGGGCAAGCGGATATTTAATTATTGCAACCCATTCGTGGATGCAACACCCAGTGGGTTATGAAATATTAGAAAACGGAAAATTTGTTCTCAACAACTTTGGTGCACTGTTTTCCAATCCTTGGCTGCTACCTTCTTTCTTACACAATCAAATGGGATCTTTAATCACCACTTCTTTTGTAGTTGCAGGAGTTGGTGCATTTTATATCCTAAACAATAAACACAGTGAATTTGGAAAACTCTTCGTGAAAACTGGGGTTATTTTTGGTTTGGTTTCTAGCCTATTAGTCGCTTTTCCTACAGGAGATTGGGCAGCAAAAAACGTTGTAAAATATCAGCCAGTAACTTTTGCAGCCATGGAAGGTATTTTCGAAACTGAAGAAGGTGGTTCTGAAATTATCTTAATCGGTCAACCCGATGTGGAAAACAAAAAACTAGACAACAAGATTGCGGTTCCGAATATATTGAGCTTTTTAACCTACCAAAAATGGGATGCAGAGATCAAAGGTCTTAATGAATTCGACGAAAGTGCTTATCCCACAAACATCCCTGGCTTGTACTATTCGTACCACATAATGGTTGGTTTGGGAACTATTTTTATAGGATTATTGCTTTTAGCAGCCGTTCAGTTATTCAGAAAGAAACTTTATAAAACTAAATGGATTCTCTGGTCATTGATGTTTATGATTCCTTTTCCATATATCGCAAATACTGCAGGTTGGTATACTGCCGAATTGGGAAGGCAGCCGTGGTTGGTTTACAATCTTTTAAGAACCGTCGATGGAATTTCCCCAACTGTATCATCAGGAAATACATTATTTACTTTACTTGGATTTATTGGACTTTATTTACTGCTAGGGCTATTGTTTTTAATGCTCGCTGGAAAAATCATCTATAAAGGTCCTGAAACCACTAAACTCAACTAATTATGGAATTATTCTGGTATATCGTTTTAATGGCTATGCTTACCATTTATGTGATTTTAGATGGTTATGATTTTGGAGCAGGAATCATTCATCTTTTTTATGCGAAAAAAGAAAAAGACAAAAAGGCTATTAGAAATGCTATTGGCCCATTTTGGGATGCTAATGAGGTGTGGCTTATAGCTGTAGGTGGGGTTTTATTTTTTGCTTTTCCAACTTTGTATGCATCTTCGTTTAGCGGTTTTTATTTGCCGTTGATAATGATATTATGGTTACTCATTTTTCGAGCTATCGGACTAGAATTAAGAGGACAAATTCACAACAAAATGTGGGAAGCAATTTGGGATAAAGCTTTCGGAATTGCTAGCCTACTCCTAGCCTTGTTTTTTGGGATTGCACTGGGAAACGTAGTAAGAGGTGTAAATTTGGGGATGGTTACTGACGGAGTGTCTGCCCACGAGCCTCATTTTTTCTTCTTACCACTTTGGAATTCAACTTTTAGTCCGCACGCAGAACATTTAGGTATAATCGACTGGTTCACAATTTTACTGGGGGTAATCGGTGTTGTAGCTTTAGCTATTCACGGGGCAAATTGGATAATTTTTAAAACGAATTCAGACTTAAACCAAAAGCTTAAAAAAGTAGTTTTTAACTTGAATATTGTATTGTTAATCTTAGTTATTATATCGCTATTTTCTTGGCATATAATCGACCCTAAACCATTTCATAATTTTGTAAAATATCCTTGGCTTTGGATCTTCCCGATAATCACATTTAGTGGAATTTTCGGCTTATTTAAAGTCAAAAGCTTTAAAAAGGATGGATTAGGATTTTTATTTTCAACCTTATTTTTATTTGGCGGATTAGCTTCAACTGTATCTTCTATATTCCCAAACTTATTACCATCTACAAATGACGTAAACCCTTCCCTAACCATTTATAACGCAGCCGCACACGAGTATGGTTTATCAATTGGTATTTATTGGTTTGTTATAGCCGCAGTGTTAGTAGCCATATATATGGTTATTCAGTATCGTGTTTTTAAAGGAAAAATGGACGATGTAGGGTATGGAGAACATTAGTAAGTTTTAGTATTACTTCATTATGACAGATACACTTATTGCTATAATCAGTATTTTTATTGGAATCCTTGGTGCATTGCTTTTAAGCGTAACTAAGAAGAAATATTCAATGGGGTTCACAGGAAATACAATCGCTGGAATATTCGGGAGTATATTTTTTATTAAAATCTTCGGAAGGCTTGGCTTCGACCCTATTTCCATTATGAAAACAGGAGAAGTTAACTATGCACTCTTTGCTATAAATATGGCCGTTTCACTAGTAGGAGGCGCAATTGGCTTATTAGTTACTAAGCTAATTGTGACTAAGATGAATCAGAAAAAATAATTCATTTTTCTACTTTGTAACAAAAGTCACTGTATCTATCCTTTTAAATCTCAATCTTTGAAATAATATTTTTAATTATATGAATTTCAGCAGTTCCTAATAATCGTATTATTTAACTGATTCATATCATATTCAGTTCAGAAAAAAATATATATTTTTGATACTTAAATGAAAGCCATATTCGCCATATCATTTTCTTTTCTCCTCGCTTTCCAAAGCGTTGGCATTGGCATTCAGGATATATTTTTAATAGGCAAACTAGTACAACACGCCGAATATCATTCAGAAAATTACGGAGACGACTTTTTTACATTTGTTCAAAAACACTACGGTACTGAGAAAGAAAATCATCAAGAACCTGAACACGAAGAATTGCCATTTCAGCATATTTCTTGTCAACACGTTTTAACCGATGTTGTGATAGTTTCATTGGATATTACTTTACCAAAAGTGGAAATAAACATTCCACAATCTCATAAATTTTATTACCAAAATTTATATTCCTCTTTGGAAAAAATTTCAATTTTCCAACCTCCAAAATTCGCATAACTAAATAGACCTTTTGGAAATTATCTATTTCCAATTGCAAGTTTTTACTGCTCCAAACTTGGATCGGTATTCCAACAATTTTCTATTGATTAATACTTCAGCAATTTATCTGTTGAAGTTCAAAGATTAATTTAGTTATGTTATCAAAAATCATTCAATTTAGCATCAACCATAAACTCATTATCGGGTTATTTACCCTTGTTTTGATTGGCTTTGGTGTGTTTTCCCTTACACAATTACCTATTGGGGCAGTTCCTGATATTACCAACAATCAAGTGCAGGTTATTACCACTTCCCGCAACCTTTCTACTCAGGATATGGAACAGTTTATCACCTACCCTGTCGAGCTGGAAATGGCCAACTTACCTGGGGTAGTTGAAATTCGTTCTACTTCAAAATTTGGACTTTCAGTAGTTACTATTGTTTTTGAAGAAAGTATGGGTACGTACTTGCCCAGACAACTTATTGCAGAGAAAATTCAATCTGCATCCGAAAATATTCCCGAAGGATTTGGCACGCCTCAAATGGGCCCGATAACCACTGGTCTTGGTGAAATTTATCAATACATTCTAGACGTAAAGCCAGGGTATGAAGATAAATACACAACCACTGAACTGCGCACAATTCAAGATTGGATTGTAAGAAGACAGCTCTCCGGAATTCCTGGTGTAGTGGAAGTAAATACTTGGGGAGGACATTTAAAGCAATATGAAGTTGCTATAAATACCAACAAGCTGAATGCGATGAATATTACCGCTTCAGAAATATTTACTGCATTAGAAAAAAACAACAGTGTTTCAGGCGGTGGTTATATTGAAAAGGAAAATCAGGCTTATTTTATTCGCGGGGAAGGCTTGGCTACTTCATTAGAAGACATTGGAAATATTGTAGTAAAAAACGATAATGGCTTCCCTATTTATGTGAAAGATGTCGCCAAAGTACAGTTTGGCAGTGCCCCTCGTTTTGGTGCTATTACCGGAAATGGAGAAGGCGAAAAAATCCTCGGACAGATAATGATGCTGAAAGATGGCGATTCCAATCAAGTAATAAATGACGTACAAGAAAGAGTAGCGGAAATAGCAGAATCTCTACCTGAAGGGGTTTATATAAATCCGTTTTTGGATAGAAGTGTGCTGATTGGAAAAACCACTTTTACAATTGCTGAAAACCTTATTCTCGGGATACTTATTGTAATTTTTGTAGTGGTGTTACTATTAGGAAATTTCCGTTCCGGATTAGTGGTAGCCTCTGTTATCCCACTGTCATTGCTTTTCACGCTCTCGATGATGTACTTATTTGGTGTGGACGCAAACTTGATGAGTCTTGGCGCTATCGACTTTGGAATTATCATTGACGGCGCAGTAATTATAGTTGAATTTGTCGCTTTTCAAATTAGTAAAAACGCTTCAAAACTCAATGCACTTCCTTTATCAGAAAGGCGATTAGCAAAAGATAACCTCACCTGGAATAGCGCTTCAAAAATGATGAATTCTGCCATTTTTGGGCAACTTATTATTCTTATAGTTTTTATTCCTATTCTTTCATTAAGCGGTGTGGAAGGCAAAATGTTTAGACCGATGGCGATGACGTTTAGTTTTGCGCTTATCGGAGCTATGATTTTGTGTTTTACTTATGTTCCTGTAGCTGCTTCTCTATTTTTAAAACCCGAGGAAGCTTCCAAAAGAAATATTTCTGTTCGGATAATGACCTTCTTAAATCGCTTTTACGAACCGTCAATTCGTTGGGCATTAGGAGCGAAAAAACTGGTTTTAAGTATTGCTGTTTTAATCCTTGCAGTTACTGTTTATATTTTTACTACTATGGGTGGCGAGTTTGTCCCTACGCTTGACGAAGGTGATTTTGTAATTCAGCCTGTATTAAAAACGGGGACTTCTCTTAGCAATACCATTGATATTACTACTCAAATTGAAAAAATTCTCATTGATAATTTCCCAGAAGTTGATCAAGTGGTTAGCCGTATTGGTGCCGCAGAAGTTCCTACAGACCCGATGTCTATGGAGGAAAGTGATGTTATTATCACTTTAAAACCAATAAAGGAATGGACATCCGCCTCAACTAAAAATGAGTTAGCTGAGAAATTTAAAGAAGCCTTAGCAATAATTCCTGGGATGGAAGTGGAATTCACCCAGCCTATCGAAATGCGTTTTAACGAACTTATTACAGGAGTTAGAGCAGATATTGCGATTAAGATTTTTGGAGAAGACCTCGATATACTAAATAAAAAGGCTAACGAAATAAAAGGCCTAATAGAAAATGTTGAAGGTGCCGATGATATTATTGTAGAAAAAGTTGCCGGCCTACCCGAAATGAATGTAAAGTTCGACAGAAATAAAATCGCACGGTACGGTTTAAACATTGAAGATTTAAATGAAATGATCTCAATGGGCTTCGCTGGAAAATCCTTGGGAAGCATCTTTGAAGGTGAAAAACGATTTGATTTAGTGGTTCGTTTAGATGAAAATAATCGTCGCGATCTTTCAAATCTTCAAAACCTTTATGTTGATATTCCAGCCGGCGGGAAAGTTCCTTTAAGTGAACTAGCTGAAATAAAATACTCCAAAGGTGCTGCGCAAATTTCCCGAGACGACACAAAACGTCGCATTGTAGTTGGGGTAAATGTGAGAAGTCGCGATCTACAAAGTGTAGTTGATGATGTTCAAAAAATAATTGACGACAATCTTAAACTCCCTGCTGGCTACACAATTGATTACGGAGGTCAGTTTGAGAATCTTCAAAGTGCAAAAAACAGACTTTTAATCGCCGTTCCCATTGCATTACTGCTGATTTTTATAATGCTTTATTTCGCTTTTAATTCAGTAAAAGAAGCTTTGATGATTTACTCTGCAATTCCTTTGGCAGCGGTTGGTGGCGTGTTGTTGCTTTGGATTCGCGATATGCCTTTTAGCATCTCGGCAGGTGTTGGTTTTATTGCCCTCTTTGGGATTGCCGTACTTAACGGAATTGTTTTAATAGAACATTTTAAAGAACTTAAAAAAGAAGGAATGACAGATAAAAACGAGCTTATAGTACAAGGTACAAAAGACCGTTTACGTGCAGTATTACTAACCGCTTCTGCAGCAGCACTCGGATTTTTACCAATGGCTGTTTCAACAAATGCTGGGGCTGAAGTTCAAAGACCATTAGCTACTGTGGTAATTGGTGGTTTGATAACAGCTACAATTCTAACCTTAATAGTTTTACCTGTGTTGTTTTCAATTTTTGATTCTGATAAAAAAAAGAAACCTAAAAAGAAATTAGGAAAGTCATTGCCAATTACAATTCTCGTATTACTTCTAAGTTTTTCAGGAATGGCTCAGCAGAATCCGAAATCGTTGCAAGATTTACAGCAAATGGCTTTGGAAAACAATGCTGGACTTAAAGCTTCCTCACTTCAGATGGATGAAGCCAATGCTTTAATTGGTAGTGCTTTCAGTTTTGATAAAACCACAGTTTTTTATGAATTTGACGAAAATAATATGGCACCGAATAATGAGCCTCTTAAGGTTTTTGGTGTGGAACAAGACTTTCTTTTCCCAACAGTTTACTTCGCTGAAAAGAATGTAAATAAGCGTCAGTTTGAAATGCAAAACAAGCAATACCAACTTCAAAAACGCAAAACTGAAGGGTTGGTTGCAGCAGCCTATTATCAATATCAATATGAAAAAAACAGAGCAAGTGTTTACGAGAGATTGGATAGTTTGTATCAAAATTTTGCGCACGCAGCGCAACGCCGTTTTGAATTAGGTGAAACAAATTACCTAGAAAAGATAACCGCTCGTGCCAAACAACGACAGTTAGAAACCGATTTCAATCAGACTAAAGAAGATGTGTTAATTGCAATGGAGCAGCTAAAAACTGTAGTTCAATCCAAAGATAGTTTGCTGATTGCTGAGCACCCCCTTGAGAAACTTCAACTTTCAATTGCAGCTTCTGAACAACATCCAGCGTTAGACTATTATGAAAGTAGAAACAACTTTTTTCAAGCTAAGAGCAGTCTTGAAAAGCAAAGCTTACTTCCAGATATCAGTCTTTCCTATTCGTTAGGTAGCAATTCTGGTTTGAGTCAGAACCTTTACGCCTATCAAATCGGACTTAAAATTCCGTTGCTTTTTGGCGGAAATGCTTCAAAAATAAAAGCATCAAAGATTGCCGCAGATGTAAGTCAGCAACAAGCTGAAGATTATAGAATTCACTTGAATTCAAGAAAAGTGCAGTTGCTCAATGAAGTTTCAAAATATGAAGATGCACTTCAGTATTACGAAACCGAAGGAAAATCACTTTCAGAAGAAATTTTAAAGACAGCCAATATCAGTTTCAAAAATGGAGAAATAGACTTTTTTCAATACATCCAAAGTCTTGAAAACGCTTACGAAATTGAATTACAACATCTAGAAAACCTCAATAAATACAACCAAGCAGTAATCGCTATCAACTATTTAACGCTTTAAAAAATTAATTATGCAGTATATAAAATCAATTTTGTTGCTATTAGCCTTCATTTTGGCATCGTGTAACAATTCAGAAAAAAAAGTGGAATCTACTGATTCTACTTCAGAAGAAATTGCAGACGGAAATATTCATCTTTCAAAAGCACAGTTTAAAAACGCCAAAATGGAAATTGGCCAACTCACCGAAAAACCATTTGCTCAAACAGTACAAACCAATGGCGTAATTGATGTGCCACCACAAAGTCGAGCGGTAGTTAGCGCCTTTGCCGGAGGTTATATTAAAAACACACCGTTATTGGTTGGAAGCAAAGTTTCAAAAGGACAACGCTTGGTTACCATCGAAAATCCAGAGTTTATAACAATGCAGCAGAATTATATGGAAACTGTGGCGCAGCTTTCATACCTAAACTCCGAATACGAGCGACAAAAAACGATGTTTGAAGAGAAAATAACTTCCCAGAAAAGTTATTTAAAAGCTGAAAGTGAATACAAAACAGCTTTGGCGCGTAGTAATAGTCTAAAGAAAAACCTTCAGATGCTGAATATAAATCCGGCTTCCGTGGCAGCGGGAAATATAGTTTCACAAGTAAATATATATAGCCCCATAGATGGAAATGTAACTCAAGTTTTTGTGAATACGGGTACCTATGTTTCTCCAGCCGATAAGATTATGGAAATTATGAACACCGACCATATTCACTTGGAATTAAAAGTTTTTGAGAAGGATTTGTTACAACTTAAAAAAGATCAGGAAATACTGTTTTCTGTGCCAGAAGCCTCAAAGGAAACATTTAAAGGCGATGTGCATTTGGTTGGAACTTCCATCGATCCCAATTCAAGAATTGCAATGATTCACGGACATATAGATGAAAAAGACTCGCAGAATTTCACCGCAGGAATGTTTGTAGAAGCTCAAATCGTAACAGGTACCTCTAACCATTTGGCCTTACCTGAAAACGCGATAGTAGAATTAGATGGAGTGAATTATGTATTGCTTATAGAAAACGAAAATAACAACGAATACCAATTACACTCTGCAAGAGTAAAGGTTGGAGCTACATACCAAGGCTATACAATAATTGAGAATGCTTCAGAATTTGAAAAAGATCGTCGTTTTTTAACCAAAGGTGGTTTTGCATTGCTACAGGAAGAAGGTGGCGGTGGGCATGGACACTGATGAAATCGAAATCGAAAACGAAATCGAAAACGAAGTTGAAGATGTCCCTCGGGTGAGTTTATCCTGGGCTAAGCTGGAGGATGACCTGCAAGGTGTTGTTTTGATTTGTGTAAGCAAATGAAAATCTCCTTGTAGGTCTAACGCGTTCGAAAACGAAATCGAGATTGAAATCCAAATCGAAATTGATCCCGATGGTTATTGGGGGAAGTTGAAGATGAAGATGAAGTTGAAGTTGAAAAAGAAAGGACATTACCTGATTTAATACAATTACGAGTTCCTTCCTCTTCTAAATATTTTAAATAATTATACGGAATGATTTAAGGGAAAGGTGGCAGCTGGGAAATGACCTGTACGGTGCTGTTTTCATGTGTTTCTTATTCTTACATCCCACTCTAGGTTTGAGAATATAGTTACTGAATCTATTGAGAAAAGAAAAATTAAAAAAATGTTAAAATAGATTTATTTTAAACTGAAACGCTAAATAATTAATTATCAATAATGTAAGTTGATTGGTTTTTAAAAAATTTAAAAAAACCACCTAATTTCTTAGTATAAATTCAAAATTAGTGTTGGAGAATATTAAATAAATCACTTATGTTTAACAAAAAATTTAGGTTTTGAATAGAGTGTGACGGTTATTAAAAATTAAATTATAACAACTGAAATTTCTATTTATTCTAAATTTTTAAACTTCTCCCCAAAACAGATCTCATCAATATTTATTGACTGAGATATTATAGTAGTTGTATGGTATTTAAATACCTATACAGGTTTAATTAAAGCCTGAAAGGTATTTAACAAGGACATTTATGTATCAATTACACTAAGATAATATCGCTTTTTAAACTTTCCCAGTATGTGGGAAAGCCAGTTATTAATATTGCAATATGTAATTAATGTAAGAACTATAAATAATTAATAAACCTATATATCTATTATATCTATTATGGCAGTATTTGAAATTAAGACAAAAGAAAGGATGAATGTAAATGGAGAATTTGTAGACAAAGGACTATCCGTTCAGATTAGTACTATGCATTCTAATCCGTTTGAAGAAGCAGATAAAATCAATAAAACTTTTATGAGAATTCATGGCTTCGATTTAAAATCAGCTGGGTATTTGAGTATGGGGTATTTGGAGTATAGAACCGTTTAGATATCTAGATTAAAGGATTTGTCTTAATAATAAAACAAAATTTCCAAAAGAATGAAAATAACAATTAATTATGATACCGTATCATTTGTTTCTCAAATTGAATGTACAGATAAAATAATAGAAAATAACTTAAAACAATCTATAGAAGAGAATAAGGATAAAAGGATTACAGATTGGTTCGAGGGTTTTATTAAAAGAGTTAAAGAAGCAACCAATAATGACAAGTTCTCCATTGAAATATATGGTTGTGATTCATATGAAAAGGACTTTATAGAATCTGTTTTAAAAATGGAGAGTAACATTATTACTAAAAGCCAAATAAATTTTGTGGATGACAGTACGGTTAAGGAAAGATATGATGCCATTGACGCTTTTATAGATTATACTTTAAAATCGTACGAGACGATTATAGCTAACGCCATAGAATACAACAAGGAAAGAGTTATAAATTTAAGAAGTAATAAGGTTGAAGTTCCCGTCATTGCAACAATGAGCTCAGGAAAGTCAACATTACTAAATGCTATTTTGGGGAAAAATTTATTATTTGAGGATACAGGTTCAGCCACAGGTACTATTTGTACGATAAAAATAAATAATTCAGAAAAGTTTACTGCTAGGGCAATTAAAGGTGATAACATACTTGATGAAACAAGTGTTGAAATAGATAAATTTTTTGAAAAATGGAATAAACGCGTTAACCAAGAAAAAGATAAATATCCTGAGTTAGAATTATATTTGGAAGGGCCAATTAAAGATTTAAATTCATCAGGGATGGAGTTAAACCTTATTGATACACCAGGCCCAAATAGTGCTAAATTTGAAAACCATAAAGACAAAACCGAGCGATATTTGCAATTAAAGGATAATCAAAAGCTCCCAATTGTTCTATATGTTTTAGATCCTGAAAAGATGGATTCTAAAGATGATGATGATACTTTAAAAGAAATTAGTGGTCTTTTTAGAAAAAATAAACAAAATCTTGATAGAATTGTATTTGTTTACAACAAAGTAGATCGTGAAAAACTAGGTAATAAGTCATTTAGCGAGATTTTAGAGAAAGTTTATAAGTTCTTGGATAAATTTGAAATAAAGAACCCTAAAGTTTTTCCAATAAGTTCAATTTATGCTAAACTAGCACAATTAAATGGAACCCTTGATGATGATGATGAAATCGATTTAAATAGTTATAGAAGTAAGTTTACTCCAGTTCCTGAAAAAAACAAAAAAGGCTATCAACTTATTGACTATGCCCCTCTAACTATAAATCAAAAAGCACACTTAAAAGAAAGAATTACAAAAAGTGAATTAGATGCCGATTTAGTGTATTCTGGACTAGCGGCTTTAAAGTTGTATATCGAAGATTATATTGTAAATCATCATCAAAAAATCCAATATAGAGGTTTGATGAGCATTGCAAACAATGTTTTCAACGTAATTAAATCTAAAATTGACTTAGAAAAGAAAAATCTAGAAGAAAAAACAGTTGACGAACAAAAAAAAATCGAAGAAAGAAAGAAAAAGGAAGAAATCGATTTAATTAATCGTAGAGATGAAGCTTTACAAGAAATAGCTAATATTAAGGTTGACAAGAAATTTATTCAAGATGCAACTAAAAAGGCAGATTATTCTTTTGATAGACTGAAAGCTAAATCCACAAGAAATAAGCTTAGTCCTACTGAAGCAAAACGATTAGTAGAATGGGCAAATAATATAATTTCGGATTTAGAAGTAAGTATAAAAACGGATCTAGTATCAAAAATAAATGATGAATCACAAAATTATTTGCGAAGGTTAAAAACGGAGGTTGGCAATAAATTTAATTTAAAAAAACAAAGTATTGAACAGAAATCTTTTAATTCTCAATTGCTTAATAAAATTAATGTTTTAGATATAAGAAGTATAGATGCCTATAAAACAACAGTAAAAGAACAAAAAAAACGAGAGGTAGAAAAAAAGGTTCCAAGTGGAAATTTTTTTAAAAGACTTTTCGGTATAAAAGAAACTAAAATCGTTCTTGAATCTTATACGGTATCTACAACAGCAACTAATATATCAAAATTTTATAATGATAAGATTGTGCCCAAAATAAAAGAGTTTAATGCTCTAATTAAGAAATGTGATAGTGAATCTGAAAAGATATTTCAGGAATATAATATTGCCTTTCAGGATCTTGTAAAGTCTTCTTTTGAAGAATCCTTGAACAGTGTATATAAAAATTCTGATAATGAACTAGCTAGGAATGAAGAAGAAATAAAGAAAGAGTTGCTAAAATTAAATGGGATTTCTAATAATATCTCAAAATATAAAATTAAATAGAGTGATGAGAGAATTTAAAGAAAACGAAGATTTTATTTCTAGTATTAAAGACAACGACATAAATGAGATTAAGAGAACTTTAATTGACAATATATTTTTTCTTCAAGGAGATAAAAATGAGATTAATAAGGCAGTTGAATATGCTATTGCCAATAGCGACTTTAATTTTGAAACCTATAAAGAGTTAGAAGTTTCAAATAAAACCGACAAGCAAGATTATTTTTCTGACGAGAAGTGGAATATGCGAGAAAACTATTCTAAAGAACGATATTTTCTATTGGTAAAACTATTCAAGGAAACGTTCATAGAACAAGAGTATAATGGTGAATTGGACTTACCATCAGGAAATAATGAAATATTAAAAAAAGTAATAATTGGTGGTGTTGTATTAATTGCAGGATATTTAATATATAAAGCATTAAGTTAATGAGTGAAGAATTAGTAAACTTAGAAGAAAAGGTAACGGCACCTGTAAATTTAATCGATATAAAATTCGATTTACAAAAGCAATATTTACGCGATGATCATTTAAGCATTTTATCCATAGATAAATTAAAGAATGAAGCTTTGTTGTCAGCGGTTTCCAAGGAGGAGATTAGGGGTAAAATCCGCTTTTTCCAAATGCAGAAATTTGTCTATGAAAAAGATGTTAAGATAACCAATAAGCTAAAATCTGTATTTACTACGTTGCATTCTGTTAATAGCTCTGTGGTTTTTAAAATTGTTTCAAACGGTACAGAATGTAATTTATATATCGGAGTTAAGTCCGGTGTAAAGGTCAATGAAAAAGCAAAAGTTTTAAAAGGAGCATTAGAAGGAAACTTTCCTGGAACCAAATTTTCAAATAACAATGAAAATTTAAGTAATCAAGAAGTTTTAAATATTAATAATGAGATTTTTAATAACTGTAAGGAAGTAACTGCGGTAGTTGGAATTCCTTCAATAAAGGATAAAGAAGAAGATCAGTTTTTTCAAGGAATAGAAAACCTCATTTTAGGAATGAACGGCAAGCCCTTTTCAGCTTTTTTTATTGCAGACCCAGTTTCCTCAGAACAAGTAGAACTAACTCTAGATACTTACGAGCAAATTTATAGTGTTTTGTCAAGTGAAAAAGAATTTGTGGTTACGGAAGGTGAAAACACTTCTATTTCAGATTCCATAAGCTATTCCACGGGCAAATCAACTTCAATTTCACAAAGTACAACCGTTGGGACAAGTGAGACAAAAACTACTAACTCTTCTCCTTGGATTGGCAGAAAAATGATGAATGGCTTTTTTGGAACAGGTTCCAAAACTGCAGATTCCGTTTCAAAAGGATTAGAAAAAGGTTTTAGAGGGGCTGTTAAGTATGGCACTGCTTTAGGAGGAACAATTTTGGGTGCAACAGCAGCAGGTATACCTGGAGCAATAATCGGAGGCGAAGCAGGAAAAAAGAAAGGAGATGAGCTCAGTGAAGATTTAGATTTAAAAGACAAAGCAGAAGGTAGTAAGGCAGTCGCAGCAAACGAAAATATTACAGACGGCTTAACTGAGGGACAGACCGATACAGAGGGTAATACTAAAGGTAATTCGTCAGGAACTTCTAACTCTAGACAAAAAACATATACCAACAAAAGAGCATCTAATTTTTTAGACCAATTAGATAAACAAATCGAGCGCTTAGTACAAGGAAAAGGAGTTGGGTTCTGGAATGTTGGCGTCTATTTCGTATCGCATGAAGAGCAAAACAGTATTATAGCAGCTAATATTTACAATGGAATCACCAAAGGTGCAGAATCTAACTTCGAAACAGCTGCAATCAAAACCTTTAATTCTATTAATAAATCTGAAAAAGATAAAGTGTTAGCGTATTTGCAGCGTTACGAAGTCCCAAGAATAGTAGATTACGGATTTTTAGCCCAAGCGATTACAACAGATGAACTCACAGTTCAAATAAATTTTCCTCACAAATCAGTGGTAGGGTTAGATGTGGTAGAAATAATACCCTTTGGAAACAACCCGAAAAAGCAAGTTGAAAACAATATTAAGATTGGTCAATTATATAATTATGAGCAAAAACTTAATAACGATATACTTTTAGATTATAATAAATTTACAAGCCACATTTTTGTTACAGGTAGTACAGGTTCTGGAAAGTCTAATGTAACATATAACTTAATAGATAAACTTTGCGAGAATGACATTAACTTCCTCGTAATAGAACCAGCTAAAGGAGAATATAAAGAAGAGTTTGGTGGAAGAGAGGATGTTTCAGTATTTGGCACTAATTCTTCAGAAACTGAATTATTAAGAATTAATCCATTTTCATTTCCCCAAAGCATTCATATATATGAACACATAGATCGATTTATCGAAATTTTGAATGCTTGTTGGCCAATGGAGGCTGCAATGCCTAATATTCTTAAAGAGGCTATTGAAGATGCTTATATATCAAAAGGCTGGTTACTGGATGAATCTAGATGTATTGAAGAAAAAATACAATATCCTTTATTTTCAGATTTGTTAGAGTCGTTAGAAAATGTAATCGCCCAAAGCAAGTTTTCTGAAGAAGTTAAAAGTAATTACGAAGGGGCTTTAGTTTCTCGTGTTCGAAGTATGACCAATGGTTTAAATAAATTAATTTTTACTGATGATTGTATTTCAGATGAAGATTTGTTTGACAAAAACGTGATTGTAGATTTATCACGAGTGGCTTCTTCAGAAGGAAAGGCTCTATTTATGGGGATTTTATTTATGAGGTTAAATGAATATCGAATTGCAAATAAGACTCAAAGTAATAGTGATCTAAAACACATAACTATAATAGAGGAAGCTCATAATTTATTAAAAAGAACTTCTTCAGAACAATCATCATCTAGTGCCAATTTAGCAGGTAAGTCCGTAGAAATGATATCTAATGCAATTGCCGAGATGCGAACTTATGGAGAAGGCTTTATAATTGCAGACCAAGCACCAGGACTATTAGATATGTCGGTTATTCGAAACACCAACACTAAAATTTGCTTGCGATTACCTGACTTTGAAGATAGAAAGTTAGTAGGTAGTGCTATGAATCTTTCCGATGATCAAATCAAAGAATTAGCAAAACTGGAAACTGGAGTTGCGGCAATATATCAAAACGATTGGCAGGAGGCAATTTTATGTAAATTTGATAAGTTTGAATCTCAAAATGACGAATTTACACACAATGAAGTTTCGAATAAACAAGAAAAGGTCAAAAAAGTTCTAGAAATCATTTCTAATTATGAAAAAAATAAAGAAATAACTGAAGGTGAAGTAAACTTTATTAATGAGGTTATTTGTTTAGATTTTCTTTTAAGGCAAGAATGGAAATCCAAGACTAAAAGTAAATTGAAAATTGAATTATTGAAGAAATTAATAAGTGTCACCGGTGAAAAAGATGTGGAACCTATTTTAAATTATGTGGTTCATTTTTTAAAAAGACGTAAAAGTGATCATAAACTAACAACTATCAAATTATGGCATTAGAAAAAATAATTAAACCAGCCATGGAAATTGGTGAAAAAGTACTGAAGGAAGGATTAAAGAAAGGACTAGATGGATTAAAAGAAGGAAAAGGTTTTAGTGAATCGTTAAAAGGTGGTTTTGAAACCGCTAAAGAATCTGCTTTTAAGGAACTAGATAAAGTCTTATCTCCAGAAAGCCAAAATGAATTAACCGAATCTGCAAAGAAATTAGATGCAGTTGATCAAAAAATTGCTAAGGATCCTGAGTCTGTTGCAGAAAACCCAACGGAAGAAGTAAAAGATGTCAATGAGGTTACAGAAAATGTGAACGAGGCCGCAAAAGAAATTGGTAAAAAGCTAGATCCTGGTCTACTTTCTGAAGTCAATGAGGGTTTGCAAGAATTTAAGGATATTCTAACACAAATAAAAGAAGTACAAGATAAGTTAAAGGAATTGGGTGTTAGCCCAGATATGCTTTCAATGTTAAATGCTGAAGCCATTGAAATAGATGAGATGGATGATTTAGAAGAAGGCGAAGGAACGGAAGAAATAACACAAAATATAATGATAAACCCAACCCGCCCCTACCACCGCACTGAAATAGACCTACTTTTCAATAAAGTAAAAGCACAAATGCATCAACAAGCTTTGGAGAGAGGAGGAGACGGTGTAGCACTCTATACAGATTGCTACACAGGAGAAATATTACGTGGTGGCGATAGATATGATTATGAGCACATACGTTCTTCAGAAGCTATTTTTATGGCGTATCGTGACCGTTTAACCAACTCTGAAATCGCGGAAGTGGTAAATTGTCCAGAGAATGTTGCTGTTACTTTACGCAGCATTAATCAGTCTAAGGGAAAGATGAGAATGGAAGATTGGTTAGCTAACCCTAACAATATTTCTAATCATAATATCAACAAAACTGTTGCATTAAAGGCTTTAGCTAATGCCGATAATGGAATTCAAAAAAAGGTGAAAGAAATATTATCGCGTTAGTGAAAAGTTTTTAAAAAGTATAAAAACAACAAAACCAGAGTTTAAAGCTCTGGTTTTGTTTTCACACTTACAATTCAAACTTACATTACCATATTCACAGACCGCAGAAACCCAGCCACAGCCATTGTTAGTCCTACAGTTACAAGCGTTACGGTAACTTTGTCTTGGCCAGAAATTTCGGCGATTTCTTTTGAGGTGTTTATACTGCTTTGTACTAAACGACCTAACTGATCTAATTGAGCTTTTTCTAAATCCATAATCTGTTATTTAAATTGTTTAAAACAAATTTAATAAGTAGATTTCCCAGATAACGGGAAGCTAAAAAAGTATTTTTATGAGTAAAGATATTAGAAGGTATTTAGTTTTTTTAGAGCTCTTAAAAGAGGCGGATGGCTTAGTGACTTCAGAACAAATTGAAGCTGGATTAAAAAAAGAAGGCCTAAATTTTTCAACATCTTCATTAAACAGAGATTATCAGTTTTTGGTAAGTATTGGTTTCAAAATACATAACGTAAAAACAAAGGGCTATCAATTAGATATTGAAAACACCGAAGAGTTTTCATTTTTAACCAACCTTTTTAAACGCATTGCTTTTTCCAATCTGCTAAATAAAAGCATCTCTCTAGAAAATGACAACCACAAATACCTTTCCCTAGATGAAACCAGTCTAGTAAAGAATTTTCAATACTTCGATAACATCTTAGAAGCAATAAAGAATAGAAAAGAAATTAGCTTTCAACACAATAGTTTTTATCACACCGATAGGAATAGTCCAAAGTCACATATTGTAAAACCTCACCTATTAAAAGAATATCAGAATAGATGGTATGTTGTAGGAGAAACCCAGGAGGGATTTCGTGTATTCGGGTTAGACAGAATAAACGGGTTACAAGTACTAAATAACAAGCCGTTCAAAAACAAAACTGAAGAGGCTAATGAGATACTTTATCATACAGTTGGTTTAAATTTTTCCGATTACGAACCCTTACGAATAGTTTTGTGTTTTCACGCCAGTCAGAAACCATATCTTGAATCTTTAAAACTGCACAGATCACAAGAAGAATTGACAGATGGATTGGAAGGATATTATACAATTAAACTCTTTGTAAGTTATAATTTCGAACTCAAGCAGCAAATCTTAAAATACGGAAGTTTAGTTGAAGTTTTGGAACCTGAATTTGTTAGAGCAGACATTAAAAAGGAATTAGAGAACGCTTTAAAACTTTACTAAAAAAAGTAGTAATTGGGTATCGTTGTTTTACCCCTCCTCTCCCATTCCTATATTTTTCGTATCTTAAACTTTAATTTTAAAAAGCTTGATTATGAAAAAATTACTCGTTGTTATTGCATTTACTTTTGCTTTTTCAGCATTTCCCCAATCTAAAATTCTGCCAGCCGACATTCAGATAAAGACTGCTGTTCTAGCGGCACCTGAAATGTATCGCGATGCTGCTACAGTACTTGGTTATAACGCCGAAGGAAAACTAGTGACACTTCGTGAAGGCACAAATACATTGATTTGTTTAGCAGACGATCCAAACAAAGAAGGAATAAGCGTAGCCTGCTATGGCGCCGAATTAGAACCATTTATGGCAAGAGGAAGAGAATTAGAGGCTGAAGGAAAATCTAATCCTGAAAAGCAAGAAGTTCGAAAAAAAGAAATTGAAGCTGGAACGCTAAAAATGCCCGAAGAACCTTCAATGGTTTATGTTTTGGCTGCTGAAGAAAAAGACCTTAATATTGAAACTGGTGAAATTGAAAATAGCAGAATTCGATATGTACTTTACAAACCTTATATGACGGGTGAAAGTACTGGCTTACCAACTAAACCACAAGCTCCAGGAATGCCTTGGTTAATGGATGCTGGCACTCATCGTTCCCATATTATGATTTCGCCTGCTAGAAAATAATTAGGATAGTTATATTTAGATCTATTAAAAAAGGTGGTGTTCTGTTTTAATACAAAACACTACCTTTTGCTATTTATACCTTCCAATTTACTCTCAAACACTCCAATAACTTTAAATTATTAATTTTTTATTTCATATTATTCAATTTTTAAAAAGGCTATACACTACTCTTCTTTAGCTAGTTAACCTCAAATGAAAATTAAATTTTTCTCTTTTCTTTTTAATTACCCATTGGAATGTAATCTAGGTTACAGTCTGTTTGGTTAATCATACTTAAATTTGCACAAAAATAATTAACTATGAATTTGTTTTATGATCCTTGGCCTTGGTATATAGGCGGACCTTTAATTGCGCTTGTAATGTTTGTGCTTTTGTACTTAGGAAAGCAATTTGGAATGTCATCAAACCTACGTACAGCCTGCTCAGCCTTAGGAGCTGGCAAAGCAGCAGACTTTTTTAAATTCGATTGGAGGACCCAACGTTGGAATTTAATGGTTGTATTAGGCGCCTTAATTGGGGGTTTTATAGCTTCTAATTTTATGAGCGATAATATTGTTACCATAAATCCTGAAGTCGCACAACAGTTAGCTGATGACTATAACATCACTTCCGCAAACGAAGCGTATTTGCCAACTGAAATTTTCAGTATGGAGAATATTTCTCAGCCAAAAAACATTTTGATTTTACTAATAGGTGGTTTACTAGTAGGCTTTGGCGCTAGATATGCAGGCGGCTGTACTTCTGGTCATGCAATTTCGGGACTAAGTAATTTACAACTTCCTTCTTTGATTGCAGTAGTTGGATTTTTTATTGGTGGCCTAGTTATGATTCACCTTATTTACCCTTTAATATTTTAGAAAATGAGATACATCACATATTTAATAGTAGGTATATTCTTCGGAATTATAATGTTTAAATCTGAAGCTGCATCTTGGTTTCGAATCTATGAAATGTTCCAGTTTGGTAGTTTTCATATGTATGGAATTATGGGCTCTGCTTTAGCCATTGGAATAATAGGTGTTCAGCTAATTAAAAGAAAGAACATAAAACCCATAGATGGAAGTGAAATGAGATTACAGCCAAAAGATAAAGGTTTTAGCCGTTATATGATTGGTGGTATAATTTTCGGTTTAGGATGGGCACTGTCTGGCGCTTGTCCAGGACCAATGTACGTTTTAGCCGGAGCAGGATATTTTCCTATTTTAATAGTTATCCTCGGAGCACTATTAGGAACCTTTCTTTATGGTTTAGTAAAAAACAAACTTCCTCATTAATTTCGATTTTATTCATAATTTGAAAATCCCGCTACAAAAATTTGCTAGCGGGATTTTTAGTTTTTGTAAATAGTTATTTCCATATTTTTTTGATTTCTAATTTAAATATTCTGAAAATGTAAATATATTTGAAAGGCTATAGTCTATTAAGGCTTATTAAAATCTGTCTTAATTTTAGAAAATTCACTTCCCATAAAAACCGTTTTGCAATGAGTAATTACCACATAAAGAATTTAGAAGAATATTTTCAAGTTTACAGAAAATCTGTTCGTGACCCAGAAAGCTTTTGGGAGGAAATAGCCGAAGAAAACTTTTTGTGGCGTAAGCGATGGGATAAAGTACTAGAATACGACCTTTCAAAATCGGAATTCTCTTGGTATAAAGGGGCAAAACTAAATATTACTGAAAACTGTATTGACAGGCATTTATATACACACGCCAATAAAACAGCTATCATTTTTGAACCAAACAATCCCGATGAAATGGCAGAGCACATAAGCTATCGCCAACTTCACGATAGGGTTTGTAGGTTTGCCAATGTTTTGCAAAACCACGGGATTCAAAAAGGAGATCGCGTTTGTATATACCTACCAATGATACCTGATTTGGCAATTTCCTTATTGGCATGTGCGCGAATTGGAGCGATACACTCTGTGGTTTTTGCAGGGTTTTCTGCCTCTGCTTTATCTAGCAGAATTAACGATTCCGATTGTAAGATGGTTATAACTAGTGATGGTTCATTCCGTGGAAATAAAACAATAGACTTAAAAGGAATTGTTGATGACGCTTTAGAAAGTTGTCCAGGTGTAAAAACTGTTTTAGTAGCAAAACGAACAAATTCTGATATCCCGATGAAGGAAAATCGCGATAAGTGGTTACAACCTTTATTAGACGCTGCAATGAATGAATGCGTACCTGTAATTATGGATGCAGAAGATCCATTATTTATTTTGTACACATCTGGAAGTACAGGAAAACCAAAAGGAATGGTTCACACTATTGCTGGATATATGGTTTATACCGCCCATAGTTTTAAAAACGTGTTCCAATACCGAGAGAACGATGTTTTTTGGTGTACTGCGGATATTGGCTGGATAACCGGCCACAGTTATATAGTTTATGGCCCCTTAGCAAACGGAGCCACAACCTTAATGTTTGAAGGTGTTCCCTCCTATCCAGATTTTGGACGTTTTTGGAATGTTGTAGAAAAGCACAAAGTGACTCAGTTTTACACCGCACCAACGGCAATTCGCGCCTTAGCAAAAGAAAAAACAGATTTTTCAGAAAAATACGATCTTTCATCACTTAAGATTTTAGGTAGTGTTGGCGAACCTATTAATGAAGAAGCTTGGCATTGGTACAACGATAATATTGGGAAGAAAAACTGCCCAATAGTAGACACTTGGTGGCAAACCGAAACTGGTGGAATTATGATTTCTCCAATTCCCTACTCCACTCCTACCATTCCAACGTATGCAACCTTGCCGCTACCAGGAATTCAACCTGCATTAATGGGTGAAAATGGAGAGGAGCTTAAAGGAAATTCTGTTAGTGGAAAATTATGCATAAAGTTCCCTTGGCCTGCCATGGCAAGAACGATATGGAATAATCACGAGCGATATCGCGACACCTACTTTTCGGCTTATAAAGACATGTACTTCTCTGGAGATGGTGCACTTCGTGATAGTACAGGTTATTACAGAATAACAGGACGTGTTGATGATGTAATTATTGTTTCTGGTCATAATCTAGGAACAGCTCCTATTGAAGATTCGATAAACGAGCACCCAGCAGTATCTGAGAGTGCAATTGTAGGCTTTCCTCACAGCATCAAAGGAAATGCACTATACGGTTATGTGATTCTGAAGGAAACTGGAGAGAGCCGTATGCACGACAATTTGCGCAAAGAGATAAATCAGATTATCACAGAACACATTGGACCCATTGCAAAATTGGATAAAATTCAATTTGTTTCTGGCTTACCTAAAACTAGAAGCGGGAAAATTATGCGTCGTATTTTGAGAAAGATAGCTGAAAAAGACACTTCTAACCTTGGAGATATTTCTACCCTACTAAATCCTGAAATTGTTGAAGAGATTATGAAGGAGGCGCTATAGATGGACGATATTGGAAGTTGGATATTGGAAGTTGGAAGTTGGAAGTGAAATTTAAAAATCATTATTTTCCTTCGGCTCCGCTCGGGATGCGGGATTTGGAATTTGAATTTTGGAATTTCCAACTATTGTCTTCGACAGGCTAAGACTGACAAATGGAAAGAGATTTTGTGTTTTGAAAACATGGCTATCCCTAGGATCCACTCGGGGTAGGGGATTTGGAATTTGGGATTTGGAATTTCCAACCATTGTCTTCGACAGGCTAAGACTGACAAGGTTATTTAACAAAATAAGCAACCAATACCCACGAATTATGGGTAGCATTGTTTCCCTTCGACTCCGCTCGGGGTAAGGGATTTGGAATTTGGGATTTGAGTTTCCAACCATTGTCTTCGACAAGCTCAGACCGACAAATGGAAAGAGATTTTGTGTTTTGAAAACATAGTTATCCCCAGGCTCCGCTCGGGTTCGGGATTTGGAATTTGAATTTTGGAATTTCCAATTATTGTCTTCGACAGGCTCAGACTGACAAGATTCTTTAACAAAATAAGCAACCAATACCCACTAATTTTGGGAAGCATTGTTTCCCCTCTACTCCGCTCGGGATGCGAGATTTGGAATTTGAATTTGGAATTTCCAACTATTGTCTTCGACAGGCTCAGACTGACAAATGGAAAGAGATTTTGTGTTTTGAAAACATAGCTATCCTTAGGCTCCGCTCGGGGTGCGAGATTTGGGATTTGGGATTTGAAATCTAAATTTATTCCTCGATAAACTCCTTTAAAACTTCAACTACATAATCCACTTCTTCTTTTTTATTGAAAGAAGAAAATGAAAAACGAATTGATGGTTTTGCAAGGTCGTCGTCTGAAAGAATGGCGCTTAGAACGTGTGATCCGCCTTCGCTACCACTTTGGCAAGCGCTTCCTTTGGAACAAGCAATTCCTTTTAAATCTAATTGAAACAAAAGCAGCATCGCTTTTTCAGAGGTAATAGGAAGACATACATTTAGTAAGGTATATGTACTGCGCTCGTCATTATCGCAATCTCCGTTAAACTTTACTCCCTGAATATTGTCTGAAAGTTGTGTTTTAAAGTATTGCTTTAGTTCGCTAATATATTTGCGTTCCTTTTCTAATTTGTGATAAGATAATTTTAATGCTTCAGCCATTCCTGCAATTGCATAAACAGCTTCAGTTCCTGCTCTGAGTCCTCTTTCCTGAGAACCACCGTGAATTAATGGCTTTAACCCTGAGTTTTTTCTTACAAAAGCAAAACCAGCTCCTTTAGGTCCGTGGAATTTATGTGCAGCAGCAGCAGCAAAATCAACTGGAATTTCTTTAAAATCAAGTTCAAAATGCCCTACAGATTGTACTGTATCACTATGGAAAAGTGTATCGTATTTTTTACAAAGCTCAGCCGTCTTTTTTAAATCAAGAAGATTACCAACCTCATTATTAACGTGCATTAAGCTCACTAACGTTTTTTCGGATGTATCTGATAATAACTTTTCTAAATGCTCGTAATCTACATGTCCGCAATGGTCCAAGTTCACGAATTTTATTTTAATCCCGTACTTTTCTTGAAGCCACTCTAAAGTGTGTAAAACAGCGTGATGTTCAATTCTACTAGAAATTACGCGCTTAACACCAAGATCACGAACAGCACCGTTTAATATTAAATTATCAGCTTCAGTACCCCCAGAAGTAAAAATAATTTCGCTTGCAGAAACATTCAACAGCTTAGCAATTTCTTTTCTAGCATTTTCTAACAACGACTTTGAAGATCTACCGTATGAATGAGTTGATGAGGGATTTCCGTATTCGGTTTTTAAAACTTCACTAATACAGTCAATCACTTCATCTCTAAGCTGAGTAGTTGCGGCGCTATCGAAATATACTTTTTTCATTTAGAAATTATTTAAAATAATGGCATTTAAACAAGTGGGAATTATCTAAAATCCTATTTATTATTTTCAGATTGCAAAAGTACATATTTAAACAGTTTTCAAGCTTATTAACTCGAAAAGAAAAAACGAGTCATAAGTTTTGTAAAATATTACTTCTTCTAGAATATGGCGTAGAGTTTGCTATTTTTGAAGAAAAATGATTTACTATGAAAAAGATTCTTTTCCTCCTCACTTTATTTACCCTTCAATTAAGTTTCGCTCAACAAAACACTGAGGTCTATATATTCGACATTTCACCTTCTTATTCAGGTATGGAACTGCTAAATGCTCGTAATGTTTCAAATAATGAAGGGTACGACAACCAGCCGTCATTTATTTCAAATGAAACTTTAGTCTTTGCTGGAAATAACAATGGACAAACAGATATTTCAGAATACAATTTAAATTCAAAAATTAAAACTTGGGTTAATCAAGAAACCGAGGGCGGCGAATATTCACCGCAAAAATTTCCTTCTAGCAATGATATTGCAGCTGTAAGACTGGATAAAGACGGGAAACAACGACTTTATAGATATGATTCAGAAACGGGAAAATCTTCAGAAATTATAGAAGATTTAGAAGTAGCATATTTCTCATTTTACAATGACGAATTAATTCTTGCCACTGTTTTAGCTGATGACAAATTGGATTTAGTGATGATTAACTTAACAACTAAAGCTGTTGATACTTTATTTCGAAACGCAGGAAGAACGCTTCAAAGAATTCCGAAATCGGACTATATGAGCTATTCATTGGTAAACGATGAAGGAAACCTTGATATTTATATGCTAGAAATGAATATTTTAGGAAGTTATTTTGTTAGTGAACTGCCTATTGGTATTCAAGATTACGTATGGATTAATGACACCCAAATACTTGTTGGTAGCGGTAATAAACTGTATATGTACGACACTCTGGGTGAACCAGAATGGAATCGTGTAGCATCACTTGAAGACTACGGAATAAAAAATATAACTAGAATGGCAATTAGTCCGAATGGTAAAAAAATAGCCATAGTTGCTGAAGAGAAATAAATTAGGAAATCAATTTTTAATTGAAAGTTTAATTGCCTTATTTCGGAGGCTAAATAAAAAGAAGATTCTTCAGTATTACAGTCTTGAAATGAATCCTTTTGCCTTAAAGTTTCAGACAGCTTGAGTTTTTTTTATAGCAAAACCGAATGTTTCAATTGAACTAACTGAATAATTTCTCTTTTATAAAACTCAGCTACTTTTCAGTATTTCTAATAGCTTCAAGTCTTTTTTTTGGTATTTTTAGACAAAAATTTCTCCTCAATGAAAAATCTTTTCTTTCTACTATTCCTAAGCATTAATTTTGTTTCCATTGCACAAGAATTCTCACGTGCAGATACTCTTCGAGGTAGCATTACTCCTGAAAGAGTTTGGTGGAATGTTACACATTACGATTTAAAAGTTTCCGTAAATCCTTCAGAAAAATCTATTGAAGGTAGTAATACCATAACTTATGAAGTTTTAGAGCGCAACAACATTATGCAAATCGACTTGCAGGCTCCGATGAAAATTGACAAAATTCTTCAAAACAATGAAGAGATTTCATTCACTTCAGAAGAAAATGCGCATTTTTTAATACTGAAAAAGAAACAGAAAAAAGGTAAGCAGAATAAAATCACTGTTTACTTTTCTGGAAAACCAACTGTAGCTCGACGTGCTCCTTGGGATGGTGGTTTTACTTGGACAAAGGACAGCAATGGCAACGACTTTATCGCCACTGCTAACCAAGGAATTGGGGCAAGTGTTTGGTGGCCGTTAAAAGATCACCCTTCCGAAGAGCCTGATAACGGCATGACAATTTCGGTTACGGCACCAAAACATTTAATGGATGTAAGCAACGGACGACTTATTAAAGTAATTGAAAATGACACCACAAAAACTTGGGTTTGGGAGGTTGTAAATCCTATCAATGCTTACGGAGTAAACATAAATATTGGCGATTATGTACATTGGAGTGAAAAGTATCAAGGTTTAAATGGAACTTTAGACATGGATTACTACGTGCTTAGAGAAAATGAAGAAAAAGCCAAAGAACAATTCAAACAAGCCCCAATGATGATGGAAGCGTTTGAACACTGGTTTGGCCCCTACCCTTTTTACGAAGATGGATACAAGCTTGTGGAAGCACCATATTTAGGAATGGAACATCAAAGTAGTGTTACCTACGGCAATCAGTTTGAAAACGGATATTTAGGCCGCGACTTATCTAGATCGGGTTGGGGAATGAAATTTGATTTTATAATAATTCACGAAAGTGGTCACGAATGGTTTGCAAATAATATCACTAATAATGATGTGGCAGATATGTGGGTTCATGAAGGATTTACCTGCTATTCTGAAAATATCTATCTCGATTATCACTTTGGAAAAAAAGCATCTTCAGAATATGTTGTTGGACTTCGCCGTAGTATTTTAAATGATATTCCAATAATTGGAAATTATAATGTTAGCCATTCAGGTAGCAGCGATAAGTATTACAAAGGTGCAAATATGCTTCACACCATTAGACAACTAATTGATAATGATGAAAAGTGGCGACAAATTTTAATCGGTTTGAATAAAGATTTTTATCATCAAACTGTGAGCAGCAAACAGGTTGAAGATTATATAATGCAGAAAAGTGGCTTAGATCTCAATGTGTTTTTTAACCAATACCTAAGAACAACAATGATTCCTAAGGTGGAATATAAGGTTGAAGACAACAAGTTGAAATTTCGCTATACCCACATCCTTAAAAACTTTAAGATGCCTGTAATTGCTATAATTAATGGAAAAGAAGAATGGATAGAACCTACTTCGGAATGGAAAACAAAAGAATTTTCATCATCCATTGAAACTGCTGAAATTAAAAAAGATTTTTATGTTATTACTGAAGAAATAGAATAACGTACACCCAATTATAATTACACCGAAATTTATAAACATTGAATATGAAACTACTTTCAACACTCCTCATTTTTACGATTTCACTAACGCTTACAGCACAGAAAAAAAAGAAAAAAGACAGTGAAAAATCAGAAACAAAATGGGAAGTTGCAAATCCTGGTAAAGATTTTAACTACAAAACACATTCCTTTACTACCGATGAAGGAACTTGGATGAACCTTGATGTTAGCCCCGACGGGCAAACCATAGTTTTTGATATGGTTGGCGATATTTACACTCTGCCAATTACTGGAGGTACAGCCAAAGCTATTAGAACTGGAATTCCTTTTGAAATTCAGCCAAGATTTAGTCCAGATGGGACAAAAATTTCATTTACCAGCGATGCAGGTGGTGGTGATAATATTTGGATGATGAATGTTGATGGCAGCGATGCTAAACAAGTTACCAAAGAAGATTTTAGACTACTTAACAATGCCGTTTGGAGTGCAGATGGCAATTATTTAATTGCTAGAAAACATTTTACATCAGGAAGAAGTTTAGGAGCTGGAGAGATGTGGCAATACCACAAAACAGGAGGCTCCGGTATTCAGCTTACCAAAAGAAAAAATGACCAACAAGACGTAAACGAACCCTTCGTTTCTTCAGATGGAAAGTATTTATACTACAGTGAAGATGTGTACCCTGGCGGATATTTTCAATATAACAAAGATCCAAACAGTCAGATTTATGTTATAAAACGCTACGAGTTTGAAACCGGAGAAACCGAAACTATTACAGGAGGACCTGGTGGAGCAGCAAGACCAACAGTTTCTCCTGATGGTAAGAAATTAGCTTTTGTAAAAAGAGTGCGCACCAAAAGTGTTTTATTTATCCACAACCTAGAAACAGGAGAAGAGTTTCCTATCTATGACAATTTGAACAAAGATCAGCAAGAAGCTTGGGCGATTTTTGGAGTCTATCCAAACTTTAATTGGATGCCAAATAATAACGAAATCATCTTTTGGAGTGGTGGAAAAATTAATAAGATTGATGTTAACTCATTGGAAGTTACAAACATCCCTTTTACAGCTAATGTAAAAATAGATTTAGCCGAAACTGTTCATTTTGACAATAGAATTGAAACTGAAAAGTTCACCCCAAAAATGATCCGTCATACGGTTACTTCACCGGATGGAAAACATATTGTTTTTAGTGCTTTAGGGCATTTATACAAAAAAGAATTACCTAACGGAAAACCTCAACGTTTAACAAACAGTACCAATTTTGAATTCGAACCTACATTCTCTCCTAATGGTACTGAAATAATTTACGTTACTTGGAACGACGTTGATAAAGGAGCTATTTACAAGATTTCAGTAAACGGCGGAAATCCTGTAAAACTTACTTCAAACAAAGGAATTTACCGAATGCCTTCTTTCTCTTCTAACGGAACACAAATTATCTTTAAAAAAGAAAGTGGAAATACCGATCAAGGTTTTACTTATACAAAGAAAGAAGGGATTTATATAATGAATGCTAATGGAGGTAATGAAACTTTTGTAACCGACAAAGGTGATTACCCAATGTTTAGCGCAGATGGAAAACGTATTTTCTTACAAACTGGCGGCACATATTTTGGGAGCATTGAGAAGAAATTAATTAGCGTAAACCTTAATGGAAACGAAGAAAAAACACACATTACCTCAAAATATGCAAATAGATTAGTTCCAAGTCCAGACAATAAATGGGTTGCTTTTACAAATCTTCATAAGTTATATGTTGCGCCTTTATTGCTTAACGGACAAACAATTGACTTAGACGACAAGACAAAAGCATTACCTGTTTCACAACTTGCAAAAGATGCTGGAATCAACATACATTGGTCAGCAAACAGTAAGAATGTAATGTGGACACTTGGAGATGAATACTTTAGTAATGAATTAAAAAACAGATTTACCTTTTTACCAGGTTCACCAGATGAATTACCAGAGGTAACATTAACCGGAACCAAAATTAACTTAGAAGCTCCAGTAGATATTCCTAATGGTAGAATTGCATTCACAAATGCAAGAATCATCACAATGGAGGGCGATAAGGTAATTGAAAACGGAACTATATTAATTAATGGCAATAAAATTGAAGCTGTAGGAGCTGCAGATAAAGTTTCTATTCCATCAGGTACAAAGATTTATGCTGCTGAAGGAAAAACTATTATGCCAGGAATGGTAGATGCACACGCTCACGTTGGTGCTTTCCGCTATGGATTGCCTACGCAACAAAAATGGTCGTTTATGGCCAATTTAGCCTTTGGTGTAACTACAGCACATGACCCTTCGGCCAATACAGAAACGGTATTTACACTATCTGAACTTCAAAAGAGTGGCCAATTGGTAGGGCCGAGATTATATTCTACTGGATTTATTTTATACGGTGGTGATGGCGATTTTAAAGCTGTGATAAACAATTTAGAAGATGCTAGAAGCAGTATTCGCCGTACAAAAGCCTTTGGTGCTAAAAGTGTAAAGAGTTACAACCAACCACGTCGCGATCAACGTCAGCAAGTTTTACAAGCAGCGCGTGAAATGGGAATTAACGTGGTGCCTGAAGGAGGTTCAACATTTTATCACAACATAACGCAAGTTATTGACGGACACACCGGAATTGAACACAACATTCCTATTGCACCTATTTATAAAGATATTAGAGAAGTTTGGAGCAGAAGCAATACTGGCTACACTCCTACTCTTATTGTAAATTATGGTGGGATGAATGGAGAAATTTATTTTTATGAAAGAGACAATGTTTGGGAAAACGAAAAACTACTCAACTTTACTCCGCGTGGCGTTATAGACAGTCGTTCTCGTCATAGAATTAAAGTTCCACAGGAAGAGTACCAAAACGGGCATATTTTAGTTTCTGAAACGGTAAAAGATTTAAGTGAAGCAGGCGTAAAAGTAAATATGGGGGCTCACGGTCAATTACAAGGTCTTGGGGCACATTGGGAAACCTGGATGATTAATCAAGGTGGACTTAGCAATCTTGAAACTTTAAAAGCCGCTACTATTAACTCTGCTGAATATATTGGTGCAGGTGAAGATATTGGCTCATTAAAAGTTGGTAAACTAGCAGATTTAATCGTGATGGATAAAAACCCATTAGAAGATATCGAAAACACCTTATCTATAAATATGGTTATGGTAAATGGTAGATTGTACGATACTGAAACTATGAATGAAATAGGTAACAATCCTAAGGAGCGCCTACCTTTTTTCTGGGAGTTAGATGGTTACAATCAAGCATTCCCTTGGCATCAAGAAACCCAAGGATTTATGGATGGCGGTTGTACTTGTCATTAAAAATCGAAAAGGTCAGTAAACTAAATTTACTGACCTTTTTTAATTAATATATTCCAACCCTATTTTATTACTCCTAAAAACAACCTAGTAAAAGATAGTGTTTCACACACCATAAATTCTAAGGAGGATTTATATGCTTGGGCTTATTTAGGAAAAGAATAGAAATAAAAAAAACCTCTTTTCAGAGGTTTTTAATAATAGAAAATAGGATGATTTACATTTTTGGCATCAATACTTTATCTAAAGTATGAACCACTCCGTTGGAGGCATCGATATCTACATTTGTAACAGTAGCAACATTTCCTTTAGCATCTTTAATAATTACTTTACCATTCTTTTCAGATAAAGTAAGAATCTCTCCATTTAAGGTAGTAACATCCAATTTGTTATTAGCATCTTTAATTTTCGCTAAAACATCAACTGAAGGCAACTTTCCTTGAAGCACGTGATACTTAAGCAAACTTTGTAATTTTTCCTTGTTTTCAGGTTTCATCAAATTATCTAAAGTTGCTTTTGGAACTTTGCTAAAGGCATCATTTGTTGGTGCAAAAACTGTGTATTCGCCTTCATTTTTAAAGGTATCGGCTAAATCTGCAGTTTGAAGAGCACTAACTAAAGTAGATAAGTTGTCGTTACCCATTGCTTTAGCCGAAATAGAATTAGCTTCCATATCTTCCATCCTAGCCATTTTCTCTTCTTCTAACTTCAATATAGAGTCGGCTTCACGTTCCATTCTCAATTCTTCCGCCTGAGCTTGTGCCTCAGCTTCTTTCTTTTTCGAATCATTACAACCAACGAATAGAATTCCTACGGCTGCAATTGATAATACAATTTGTTTAAACTTCATAGTAGTGTTTTTTAGTTTGTATCAAAGGTATCGTTCAAACTGTGAAGTTTTTACCAATTATCATTAACATTTAGTTAAATTTAACTGAGAATGAAATAGTTACACTTTTGTCTTAAATTTTTCTAAATGTTAAATTTAATTTTGGGTAAAATTGTATCTTTATAAAAATTAACACTAAAACTATAAAAAATGATTAAGTCAAAATACCAGAGTGTTCTGGATTTAGGAGAAAAACTTAACATCCAAGAGGGTGATGTAAAAGAAGAAAATGGTCAACTTAAAGTTTGGGGTACTGCAAAGACTCAATACGACAAAAACTTAATTTGGGATGAAATTAAGCGAGTTGGTGGTGAAAACCCTACAGACATTATGGCTGACATTAAAGTTGCGGATAGTTCTGTTTTTGCACATCACACTGTACAAAGCGGCGAATCTTTAAGTAAGATTGCTAAGAAATACTATGGTGATGCAAACAAATACAACGCTATCTTTGAAGCTAATAAAGGTAAGTTAAAGTCTGCAGATCTTATTCATCCTGGTGATGAGTTGGTGATCCCGAACATTTAATATTCTGTAAGAATTTATAAAAAAAGGCTGTCAAAATTTTGACAGCCTTTTTTATTTATAAGCTATAGTCCACTTATATAACCACCATAAACATCTTTAAAATGAAGTCCGTTACCAATACTAAATTTACTTAGCTTATTATTGGCTGCTAGTCCCCACAGTATTACTTCTTTTAAAAAGTAAATATCCTCTTTTAAAGTATCAGGCTGATATTTTTCTATTAATTCCTGTAAAGGAGTTATCCTATCAAGTTCCATTCTATATTCTTCATCGGAATAAGAGTCCAATAGTTCAAAATCACTTTCTTCAAAAAACCAAGATACAATTTCAGAATACGGATCGTCATCTCCTTCTTTGGTAAGTTTCTCAATTTTTGGAAAACGCTCTTTAAAAGTTGTGTCAACTGCATCAACTATTAACTGCTGTGCAACTTGATTTACTCCTTCTTGTTCTCCTTCGTACACCAATTCAATCTTACCTGTAATTGCAGGGATAATTCCTACGAAGTCACCTAACCTAACAGAAGTTTTCTGCACTCCGTTATGTAATGCTCTTCTCTCCGCGGTGCTCAATAAGTTTTCGAACGCTGTAATACTCAATCTAGCGCTTACACCACTTTTAACGTCTATATAATCATTTTCTCGTGCTTCAAAACTAATTTGTTCTAAAACATCTTTTGCCAAATCGGGAACATAAACACCAGATTTTTCTTTTGTAGCTTGGTCGGTCTCTTGCTCAGTAATAGCACGAGCTGTTTCTATGCTTTCTGGGTAATGAGTGAGAATTTGCGACCCAATTCTATCTTTTAATGGTGTAACAATACTACCACGGTTGGTATAATCTTCTGGATTTGCAGTAAATACAAATTGTATATCTAATGGTAATCGCAAGGCAAAACCTCTAATTTGAACATCTCCTTCTTGAAGAATATTAAACAATGCCACTTGAATTCGCGGTTGCAAATCTGGCAATTCATTAATTACGAATATGCATCGATTACTTCGCGGTATCATCCCAAAATGAATTACACGATCATCTGCATAGTTTAGTTTTAAATTGGCCGCTTTAATTGGATCCACATCGCCAATAATATCAGCTACAGTAACATCAGGTGTGGCAAGTTTTTCAAAAAAACGATTATCTCGATGCAACCAACTTATAGGAGTATTATCCCCTTCTTCTTTAATTAAATTTTTAGCATAACGAGATATAGGGCTATAAGGATCGTCATTTACTTCGCTACCTTCCACAATAGGTATATACTCGTCTAATAGCCCAACCATCTGTCGTGCTAACCGCGTTTTTGCTTGTCCGCGTAATCCGAGAAGATTAATATTGTGCTTAGAAAGTATGGCTCTTTCCAAAGCTGGAATTACTGTTAATTCATATCCGTGAATTCCTACAAACGGACTTTCTTTCTTCATAATTTTTTGAAGAAGGTTCCTGCGTAGTTCTTCCTTTACAGGTTTTGATTCGTAACCTGACTTTTGAAGGTCGCCTAATGTCTTTATTTTAGTAATATCTATATTCATATCTTTTCTTTCTTAAATTTTTAAACCACCTAGGTGATTTCATTTCTACCTCTTTGAAATAGACTTTTTATCTTATTCTCTTTCTTCTATTAGATTCATAATCACTAAAAATCATTTCTCCTAATCCTTTCAACCCTGTATAAAATGCCTTCCCTTGGTTTGCTGCTGTAAAATGTTCGATAAACTGCATTAAATAGGGATCCTCAGCAATCATAAAAGTTGTTATTGGAATGTGAAGTTTCCTAGCTTGTGATGCCATTGCGTAACATTTATTAACGATATACCTATCTAAACCATTACTATTTTTATAATAACGCCCATCGGGAAGTCTTACACAGCTTGGTTTTCCGTCGGTTATCATAAATATTTGTTTGTTTGTATTTCTTTTTCTTCGCAACAAATCCATTGCCAATTGCAATCCAGCAACTGTATTTGTATGGTAAGGCCCTACATTTAAATAAGGCAAATCTTTAATTTGAATAGGCCAAGCATCATTTCCGAATACTAAAATATCTAAAGTATCTTTTGGGTAACGCGTTGTAATAAATTCGGATAGAGCCATTGCCACTTTTTTAGCGGGGGTGATTCTATCTTCGCCGTAAAGAATCATACTATGGCTTATATCTATCATTAACACTGTACTCATTTGGGTTTTGTACATCGTTTCTTCAACAACCAAATCGTTTTCAGACAGTGTAAATTCACCCAAACCGTGATTTATCTGAGCATTTTTAAAACTCTCGGTCATTGAAATCTGTTCTAATGAATCCCCAAATCGATAGGAGCGAAATTCTCCTGCTTGCTCATCTCCTCTACCTGTTTGTTTGGTACGGTGATTTCCAGCGCCACTTTTTCGCAGTTTTCCAAAGATTTGCTCTAAAGCTCTCTTTCGAAGTGCTCTTTCAGTTTTATCGGTAATTGCTAAACCTCCTTTACCATCCACTTTAATTTCTTCACGCAGATAACCTTTCTTTTTAAGGTCTTCTACAAAATCATCTAAAGTGTAATCTTCATTTGTAAGTTTATATTCGTCATCCAATTGCTTTAACCACTCTAAAGCTTCATCTACATCCCCAGAAGTATGCGTTATTAATTCTTGGAAAACATCTAAGAGTTTTTCGAAAGGAGACAGCTCTTTGGGAGTGTGCTTGGTGAAGACAAATCCACTTTTAAGTCCTTTTTTGTTCATCTTATAAATGTAACGGATTTGTTGTTTAAATAAAACAAGTAAACGTTAAACTAGCATTAAAACTACTAATGAACGCTGTTGAATTAATTCAGGTTAACTTTCTGTTTATCCTTTATAAAATACTTAATTTTAAGGCTACATATTTTTTATAATTTGTAATTTAATCAAAAACGATTTTTATGAATATCCATAAGGTATCCTTTACTAATAAAGATAAAGAGCAATTAGCTGGTCGTTTGGAACTTCCACTGGATCAAAAGCCTCATAATTTTGTAATATTCGCGCATTGTTTCACCTGTAATAAAAACTTAACTGCAGTAAAAAACGTAGGTCGAGCTTTAACGAATGCAGGGTTTGGAGTTTTGAGATTTGATTTCACTGGTTTAGGTGAAAGCGAAGGAGATTTTGAGAATACCAACTTCTCAGGAAATGTTGATGACCTTATAGAAGCAGCTAACTTCTTAGAAAAAAACTATCAAGCACCTACACTTATTATTGGACATTCACTTGGAGGGGCTGCGGCTATTTTTGCGGCTTCAAAACTTGAATCTATAAAAGCTGTTGCAGTAATCAATTCTCCTAGTGATCCATCTCACGTTATGCATTTATTAAAGGATAGCGAACAAGAAATTACTAGAAAAGGAGAAGCTAAAGTTAATTTAGGCGGTGTAGATTTCACCATAAAAAAACAATTTCTAGATGATCTAGAAAACAACACTTTAAAAGATGTTGTAAGTGATCTTAGAAAAGCACTTTTAATTTTACACTCACCTCAAGATAACACAGTTGGTATTAAAAATGCTGAAAAAATATACATTGCCGCTCATCACCCTAAAAGCTTTGTGTCTTTAGACGGAGTAGATCATTTACTCTCGAAAAAAGAAGATTCCAAGTACGTAGGTGAAGTTATTGCTGGTTGGGCTTCGCGATATGTAGATATACCTGCTGCCAAAGAAATAAAGAGTAAAAGTAAGGTTGCTGCTAGTTTAGGGCAAGACGAAAAATTTACCACTAATTTAAAAGTTGGTGATCATTATTTAATTGCAGATGAGCCTAAATCTTTCGGCGGAAACAACTTCGGTCCTTCGCCTTACGAATTTCTATCAGCAGGACTTGCTGCTTGTACAGTTATGACAATACAAATGTATGCGAGAAGAAAAAATTGGAATGTAGGCAATGTTTCTGTGCATATAGACTACTCAAAAGAACACGCTATAGATTGTGAAGATTGCGAAAAAGATTCTTCAAAAATTGACACATTTAAACGTGAAATTAAATTGGTAGGAAATCTAACCGACGAGCAAAAAGCGAAATTGATGCAAATTGCAGATAAATGCCCTGTTCATAAAACGCTTCATAGCAAAACACAAATTATCACTAAGCTTGTAGAATAGTATTTAAATATTGATAGAATTTCATTATTCATAAAAACTGCTAAGATTTTTTTAAATTCTTGTTTGTGGAATGGTGAAATCTTATCTTTAGTGATTAATTATTAATCAACACAAACTAAAAACTTTTTAAATGAAAAAATTAGGACTATTACTTACAGCTACAGCAATGTTAGCTTTTGTAGGTTGTAAAAACGAAAAAAAAGACACTGATTCTTTAGAAGAATTAACCGAAACGGTTGAAGTGAAGGAAGTTAAAGAAGCTCCAAAAATGCTATCAGTAATGATGGAATCTAAAAGCGGAAGTAATACAATTGGTGAGGTTGTATTTACAGAAGAGAATGGAGTTGTAAAAATGGAAGCTAAATTTGAAGGCTTAACTGAAGGTACTCACGCGATTCATATTCACGAAAAAGCAGACTGTAGTGCAGATGATGGAACTTCAACAGGAGGTCACTGGAACCCAACTCATCAAAGACACGGTAAGTGGGGAGATGCTGAAGGATACCATAAAGGTGACATAGGAAATATGGTTGCTGATGCTAATGGTATGGCAAAAATTTCAATGGAAACTGACGAATGGTGTATTGGATGTGATGATGAAAACAAAAACATTGTTGGGAAAGCTATAATAGTTCACGACGGTGAAGACGATTTTGTTTCACAACCAACAGGTGATGCCGGTGGACGTGTTTCTTGTGGAGGAATTATTAAATAATCCACAATAAATCTTATAAAGTAAAAAAGCATCTTGAAATAATTCAAGATGCTTTTTTTATATGGTTACTCACCATTTATCGTTATTCGCTTTTACTATACGTGAATAGCTCTATCATCAGTCGCGGCAAGTGCAGCTTCTTTTACTGCTTCAGCATACGTTGGGTGTGCGTGACTCATTCTAGCAATATCTTCTGCACTAGCGCGGAATTCCATAGCTACTACAGCTTCAGCAATTAAATCGGCAACTCTAGCTCCTACCATATGTACACCTAATACCTCATCTGTATTTTTATCTGAAAGAATTTTTACAAAACCATCAATATCACCACTTGCACGGCTTCTTCCTAATGCACGCATCGGGAATTGTCCTGCTTTGTATTCTACTTTAGCTTCTTTTAGCTGCTCTTCTGTTTTACCTACAGAAGCAACTTCCGGCCAAGTATAAACCACACCTGGAATTAAGTTGTAGTTGATATGTGGTTTTTGACCAGCTATAATTTCAGCAACTAAAGTTCCTTCTTCTGAAGCTTTATGAGCTAACATTGCACCTCTAACAACATCACCAATAGCGTAAATGTTGCTAATGTTTGTTTGAAGTTGGTCGTTTACATCAATCATTCCACGCTCAGTAACTTTTACCCCAGCGTTTTCAGCTTTTAGTCCATCTGTATAAGGTTTTCTACCTACACAAACTAAACAGTAATCACCTTTAAAGGTAACTTCTTTATCTTTCTTATCGGTTGCAGTAATTACAACTTCTTTTCCTTTTTTAGAAACATCAGAAACTTTATGAGAAAGGTAAAACTTAACTCCTTGTTTCTTCATAGCTTTTGTAAGCTCTTTACTTTGGGCAGCGTCCATAGTAGGAATAATTCTGTCCATATATTCAATAACAGAAACTTCTGCACCTAAACGACGGTAAACTTGGCCTAATTCTAAACCAATTACTCCACCACCAATAACAACTAGGTGCTTAGGCACTTCTTTTAAGCTTAATGCTTCAGTTGAAGTAATTACTCTTTCTTTATCTAACTTAATAAAAGGTAGCGTTGAAGGTTTACTTCCAGTAGCAATAATTGTATTTTTTGCTTCGATGGTTTCGGTTTTCTTACCGTTAGTAATATCGATATGAGTAGCATCTTTAAAAGATCCCATTCCCGTATAAACATCGATTTTGTTTTTATCCATCAAGTAAACAATTCCTTTGGTAGTTTGATCTACAACAGAGGCTTTGCGCTCGATCATTTTTTTGAAATTAAGCTTAATATCGCCAGGAATTTCAATTCCGTGATCTTCGAAGTGCTTCATAGCATCTTCGTAGTGATGTGAAGAGTCTAATAAGGCTTTACTAGGAATACAGCCAACGTTAAGGCAAGTACCTCCTAATACATCGTACTTTTCTATAATTGCGGTTTTCATACCCAATTGTGCGCAACGAATTGCTGCTACATAGCCACCAGGACCAGAACCTATTACTGCTACATCATATTTTGACATCTTGTATGTGTTTTTTTATTTGAAGATGCAAAGGTACAATACTGCTTAATAGTTTAAAAGTTTAGCGGTTTAAAAGTTAAAGTTTTATCATTAAAAAGTAATTGCTTTTATAATTTGACCACTCCTATAAATTTTCGCAAATTTGTGAAACAACAATAAAAAGACAATCATGGCATTTAAACCAGCAGATAAAATTCAAGATTTACAATACTTTGGAGAATTTGGAGGCGTTAATCCTTCTATTTCAGATTCATCTACTTACACATTCCTTTCAGCAAAAACTATGTTCGATACATTTGAAGGAAATGCAGACGGATGTTATCTTTATTCTCGACACACAAGTCCATCAAACTTATACCTAGGGCAAGCACTTGCTGCAATGGAAGGCACAGAAACAGCAAATGTTGCTGCAAGCGGAATGGGAGCAATCACCCCTGCACTACTACAACTCTGTAAAGCTGGAGACCATATAGTTTCTAGTCGTACAATTTACGGTGGGACTTATGCATTTCTTAAAAACTTTGCACCAAGACTAAATATTGAAACTTCTTTTGTAGATATTACTAAACTTGACCAGGTTGAGGCAGCAATTACTGAAAACACTAAAGTTCTTTACTGCGAAACAGTGAGCAATCCACTTTTGGAAGTTGCCGATATTGAAGGACTTTCAAAAATTGCAAAAAAACACAACCTTCAATTATTAGTAGATAACACTTTTTCACCATTAAGCCTTTCTCCAGCAAAACTAGGGGCCGATGTTGTACTTCACAGTTTAACAAAATTCATAAATGGAAGTAGTGATACAATGGGTGGCGTTACTTGTGGTACTCAAGAATTTATTGATAGCTTACGAAATGTAAACGACGGTGCAAATATGCTTCTCGGTCCTGCAATGGATAGTTTGCGTGCAGCTTCAATTTTAAAAAACCTAAGAACACTTCATATAAGAATCAAGCAACATAGTGAAAACGCTTTGTATTTGGCTGAAAAATTTGAGGCTGACGGCTTAAAAACAGTATATCCAGGATTAAAATCGCATTCAGGACACGAGATTTATAAAAAAATGATGAACAAAGAATACGGCTTTGGTGGAATGCTAACTGTTGATGCTGGCAGCATTGATAAGGCTAATGAATTAATGGAGTTAATGCAAGAACACAATCTTGGTTATTTAGCTGTAAGTTTAGGATTTTATAAAACATTGTTTAGCGCTCCAGGATCTTCTACTTCTTCTGAAATTCCAGAAGACGAACAAAAAGAAATGGGACTAAGCGATGGATTAATACGTTTTAGCATTGGTTTAGATAACGACATTGAACGCACCTACACAATGATGCGCGAGTGTATGGTTAAAGTTGGAATATTGAAATAAATTCTTATTTGTTTATAATTTTGGAAGGGAACAGACAATCTGTTCCCTTTTTTAATTTGCGTAAGTTTTTTCAAAATCGTAACATTACATTCCTAAAAATAAATCACACTATGCAAAGCCAAGATATTAAGCCTACCGACCCAAAAAACGAAGACATTGTTGAAAATTTTGAATTGAATATATGGGAGGCTTTAATACCTGTATTCGCATTAATAATAATGCTTTTTTACAATGTATTTGTAGCTTATGGTGATGATGCTCTAAGTGGAAGTAACCAGTTTATACTCTTAATGGGAGGTGCTGTAGCTGCTATTGTTGGCTTCTTCAACAAAGTTAAGTTCGACCAAATGATAGAAGAAGTAGCCTCCAACATTAAATCGACTGCTGGGGCTATTTTAATTTTATTAATGGTTGGAGCATTGGCAGGAACTTGGCTAATTAGCGGGATTATCCCAACAATGATTTATTATGGACTACAGATATTAAACCCGACAATATTCCTAGCTTCTTGTGTTATAATTTGTGCTATTATTTCAGTGGCAACTGGAAGTAGTTGGACAACGTCTGCAACGGTGGGTATTGCCTTGATAGGTATTGCAGATGCTATGAACATTCCACTTGGAATGACGGCTGGAGCAATTCTTTCTGGAGCTTATTTTGGAGATAAAATTTCACCTCTAAGTGATACCACCAACCTTGCTCCTGCTATGGCAGGAACAGATTTGTTTACTCATATTAGATATATGCTCTATACTACTGTTCCCACATTAACAGTAACTTTAATTGTATTTATAATATTAGGTTTTAATATTGATACTTCAGGAACAGCAGACACACAAGCTATTTTGGCTTCTGTAGAAAAATCTATAAATGTAAGTCCGTGGTTGTTTGTAGTGCCAATCGCGGTGATTATTATGATTGTTAAAAAAACATCTCCACTTATTGCCCTATTAATTGGTTCCTTGCTTGGAGGTGTAGCAGCATTAATTTTTCAACCAGACATTGTAGCCTCTGTTGGAGGAGGAACTTCTTTAACTTTTGAATCTGGCTATAAAGGGATAATGAACGCAATAACCGTTGACAGTTCTATTGCGACGGACAATGAATCATTAAAGGATTTATTTTCAGCCGGAGGAATGTCTGGCATGTTAAACACAGTATGGTTAATTATATGTGCTATGACATTTGGGGGAATTATGGATGCAATTGGTGCGTTATCTGCAATTAGTAGAGCGTTGTTGAAGTTGTTTCACACTACCTTCGGACTTTTTGCAAGTACTGTTGCAAGCTGTTTAGCTATCAACCTAACAGCAAGTGATCAATATTTAGCTATTGTTGTTCCTGGAAAAATGTACGCACAGGCATTTAAGGATAAAGGTCTAGCTCCAGAAAACCTATCTAGAACTCTCGAGGATAGTGGTACTGTAACATCAGTATTAATCCCTTGGAATACTTGTGGTGCTTACCATAGTGGAGTTTTGGGTGTTGACACGCTTCATTATGCAGGTTATGCTATTTTCAACTGGTTGAGTCCGTTTACTACTTTACTTTTTGCGGCATTCAGAATTAAAATCAGACAGTTAGCTACAACAGAAACAGCGTAATTCACTCATAGCTTTTTCTTATTGTTAAAAATTTAACCTATCGACAAAACCTATCGGATTATAAATTAATCCATTGAGTATTTCTATTAAATATTAAGGTAGTTCTTATCTTTGTAGAAGAAAATTATTAACCTTAATAAACAATAAAATTATGTCATTAGTAGGAAAAAAATTCCCAAACATCGCAGTAGACGCAATGAACGAAATGGGAGATACTTTTAAGTTAAATGTACTAGAAGAAGCAAAAAAGAACAACAAAAAAGTATTACTTTTCTGGTATCCAAAAGACTTTACGTTTGTTTGCCCAACTGAAATTCATTCTTTCCAAGAAGTACTTTCAAAATTTGAAGATAGAAACACAATGGTAATTGGTGCATCTTGTGATACTCCAGAAGTACACTTTGCTTGGTTAAACACTCCAAAAGATGAAGGTGGAATTGAAGGTGTTACTTACCCATTACTTGCAGATACCAACCGTAACCTATCTAACGCTTTAGGTATCCTTGATATCAAAAACGAAAAATACGATGAAGAAACTGGTCTTTACACAGTAGAAGGTGATAACGTAACTTACCGTGCAACTTACCTAATTGATGAGGAAGGAAAAGTTTTCCACGAAAGTGTAAACGATATGCCACTAGGTAGAAACGTAAACGAATACCTAAGATTAGTTGATGCTTATACTCACGTTCAAAAGAACGGTGAAGTATGTCCAGCAAACTGGGAAGAAGGTAAAGAAGCAATGGTTGCTAACCGCGAAGGAGTTGCTACATATTTAAGAAATTAAGATATGGTAGTAGAGCTAAAAGATGATAGCCTGCAGCAATTTGTTTCTGAAGAAAAGAACGTAATAGTTCAATTTTCTGCAGGATGGTGTGGCAATTGTAGATTGATGAAGCCAAAATTTAAAAAATTGGCTACAGAAACTGAAGGTTACAAATTCGTTTTGGTAGATGCTGAAAAGTTTCCTGAAAGCAGAAAGATGGCTAATGTGGATAATTTACCAACTTTCGCAACTTTCAAAAATGGCGAATTAGTAAACCAAGTTCAAACCAATAAAGTTGAACCTTTAAAGAGTCTTATAGATGAAGTTACCGGTAATTAGACATATTCAGCGAAACAATTCATCAGAACAGATAGAAAGCTGTATTGAAGTTTTAGAATCGTTTAGCGAATACAATAGAATTACAGATGAAGAATTGGACGTTATTGGAGAGCTTATCACTAACCTTTGTGGTGCAGTAGAAGTTCATAAAATGATTGAAGAAGGAATGCCTGAGCGCGATGCTGCTAATGCATTTGCACAAAAAGTAATAGGCTCTATAGACCGATAATTTTACATTTTATAATTACAATAAAGGCCGTCTAAAATTTAGACGGCCTTTTCTTTTGTCTAAAGTTTACTAAACACACGTATTTTAACAGTCGAGCAAAAAACTCTTTTCTTTAAGAACTTGTTGATAGATTAACAAAAAACGAATTCTTATCTTTATCCCTCATTTAAATGAAATACTATGGCACATATAAAATTAGGTGGAAAAGACATCGAAACAATTGGAAGTCTACCACAAGTTGGAGATTCAGCTCCAGATTTTGAATTAACTTCAGAAGATTTAGGCACTAAGAAGTTATCCGACTACAAAGGATCCCGAGTTGTAATGAACATCTTCCCGAGTATTGACACTAATGTTTGTGCTACTTCAGTAAGAAAGTTCAACGAAAAAGCTACTGGCTTAGACAACACAAAAGTGTTGTGCATTTCAAAAGACCTTCCTTTCGCTCATAAGCGTTTTGTAAGTGAAGAAGAATTGAGAAACGTAAATAACCTATCCGACTTTCGCACTGGAGAGTTTGGAAAAAAATATGGAGTTGAGATGACTACTGGTGCTTTAAAAGGTCTTCATTCAAGAGCAGTTGTTGTTTTAGATGAAGAAGGAAAAGTAATCCATAGTCAACTAGTTCCAGAGATTGGAGAAGAACCAGATTACCTTTCTGCACTAAAAACACTTTTATAATGTGGGAAACCTTTTTAGGTAAACGCCTTAAAGGGGCTGGCTATGCTATAAAAGGTGCTTATCTATTGCTTCGCACCGAGCCAAGCATTCAAGTTCAAGCTATAATAGGTGTATTAATGACTATTGCAGGTTTCTATTTTGAAATTTCCACTACGGAGTGGATGTTTCAGGTTTTTGCGATAGGGTTAGTTTTAGGTTTAGAGGGACTAAATTCGGCAATTGAAGGAATAGCAGATTTTATTCACCCTAATTTTCACACCAAAATTGGCTTTATAAAAGACATTGCTGCAGGTGCAGTATTCTTTGCTGCAATTACCGCTGTAATTATAGGATGCATTATTTATATCCCGAAATTTTAAAAATTCAGATTAATTTCCTTTATTTTAGAAGTTTATACTCGCAAAAAGTATAAACTTCTAACATTATAATATTTAAAAACGATTTAAAAATTTGAAGTTTACATTTTGAAAATTACAAGTTCTATATTTGTATTTTTGCAAAAAAGACAACTGTTCCATTAATGGCCAAGAAAAAGAAAAAAACCGCCAAGACACCGCGTAAAAAAATAAGTTTTAAGTTATCTAAACAACAGAAAATAATTTTAGGTAGCTTTTTATTTTTGTTAGGGGCTGCTCTTTTGATTTCATTTACCTCGTATTTTTTTACGTGGAAAATCGATCAAAGCGAAATTGGTATTTTTAACGAACGCGAACTTCAAACAGAAAACTTATTAAATAAGTTTGGAGCTAACATAGCTCACTTTTTTATATATGACGGTTTTGGAATAGCTGCCTATTTCCTAGCCATTCTCGTTGGTCTTACAGGAGTGTATTACTTCTTTGATTTTGCCAAAAAACAATTATTAAGATTCTGGTTCTGGGGATTATTATTAATGCTATGGTTCTCCATTTTCTTCGGTTTCTTCAATGAAAAAACAACACTCTTAAGCGGAATTATTGGTTACGAGGCCAATGATTATATGCAAGATTACTTAGGGTTAATCGGAACTATATTGGTGATGACATTTATCCTTATCATCTATCTAGTTGTTCGCCTTAAACTTACTCCTGAGACAGTAATCGGCGCGATTAAAAAATCTAAAAATGAAATAATTTCAGAATTCAAATCAACCGAAACTACGCCAAAAGCTAAGGTTTCTGAAGAAGGCATAAAGACAAACACTTCTAATACAGAACAAGTGTCAAAACCAACAGAAGAAGAAACTTTTGAGGTTGTGGAAAAGCCAACTCCTACTCCACCCTCACCTCCTAAAGAAAAACTTATTTTAAAATCTGAAACAGAAGGAGATGTTGAAATGGAGGTGGAACAAGCAGCTGAAGAAGAAGAAGTTGACACTTTAAGTGAAAAGCTTGTAAAAGACTATGGAGAATTCGACCCAAGATTGGAATTGAGTAAATACAGATTTCCAACGCTAGAGTTATTACGCGACCATACTATTGGCGGGGCAATTACCATTGACCAAGAAGAACTTGAAGAAAACAAGAATAGAATTGTAGAAACGCTAAACAATTATAAAATAGGTATTGCAAATATTAAAGCTACTGTTGGACCAACTGTAACGCTTTATGAAATTGTACCTGATGCAGGAGTTCGAATTTCTAAAATTAAAAACTTAGAGGACGATATTGCACTTTCACTTTCTGCCTTAGGAATTAGAATTATTGCTCCTATTCCAGGACGCGGTACCATAGGTATTGAAGTTCCTAATAAAAACCCTAAAATAGTTTCGATGCGTTCTGTAATAGGGTCGGCAAAATTTCAAAATGCTGAAATGGAACTGCCAATTGCTTTCGGAAAGACGATTAGCAACGAAACTTTTGTAGTTGATCTTGCAAAAATGCCTCACTTACTTATGGCAGGGGCTACAGGGCAAGGTAAATCGGTTGGACTTAACGCAATTCTTACTTCCCTCTTATACAAGAAGCATCCAGCTGAAGTAAAATTTGTTTTAGTAGACCCAAAAAAGGTTGAACTTACACTTTTCAACAAAATTGAACGTCACTTTTTAGCTAAGCTTCCAGATTCAGAAGAAGCTATTATTACCGATACAACTAAGGTTATCAATACATTAAACTCCCTTTGTATTGAAATGGATGCTCGTTACGATTTGCTAAAAGATGCAATGGTGCGTAACATTAAAGAGTACAATACCAAATTTAAAAACAGAAAGCTAAACCCTAATGATGGGCATAGATTTTTACCGTATATCGTATTAGTAATCGACGAGTTTGCAGACTTAATTATGACTGCAGGAAAAGAAGTTGAAACTCCTATCGCTCGACTTGCTCAATTAGCTCGTGCTATTGGAATTCACTTAATTGTAGCTACACAACGACCATCTGTAAATGTTATTACTGGTATTATTAAAGCAAACTTCCCTGCGAGAATTGCATTTAGAGTAACAAGTAAAATAGACTCCCGTACCATTCTAGATAATTCTGGAGCCGATCAGCTTATTGGTCGTGGGGATATGTTGTACACTCAAGGTAATGAGCTAACTCGTTTACAGTGTGCATTTGTTGATACACCAGAAGTTGATGATATTACAGATTTTATCGGTTCGCAAAAAGCATTTCCAGATGCTCACCTACTTCCTGAATACGTTGGAGAGGAAGGTGGCACAACTCTTGATAATGACATAGAGGAACGCGATAAACTGTTCCGTGAAGCAGCCGAAGTTCTTGTAATTGCACAGCAAGGTTCCGCCTCATTATTACAGCGAAAGCTAAAGTTGGGGTATAACAGAGCTGGTAGAATTATAGATCAATTAGAAGCGGCTGGAATTGTTGGCCCTTTTGAAGGCAGCAAAGCACGATCAGTTTTAGTTCCAACTATTGACGCATTAAATCAATTATTAGAAAACGAAACAAAAAATATCTAAAATGAAAAAATTAAGCATTATTTTAATAGCTCTTTTTATCACCACATTCACACAAGCACAAGATGCTAAATCTTTACTTAAAGAGGTTTCTGAAAAAGTGAAAAGCTATGATAACATAGCAATAGATTTCAAATACAACTTAAACAATTCAAAAGAGAACGTAAATCAAGATACTCGTGGTGACGTAACACTACAGGGAGACAAATACGTTTTGAATATGTTAGGGACAACCCGAATTTTCGACGGTAAAAAAATATATACTATCGTTCCTGAAGATGAAGAAGTAACTATTTCTTCTTACAACCCAAAAGACGACAAGGAAATTACTCCTTCAAAAATGTTGACTTTTTACGAAAACGGTTACAACTACAAAATGGACATTGTTCAAAATGTAAAAGGAAGAAAAATTCAATATGTAAAGTTGATGCCAATTGACTCTAACGCAGAAATTAAAAATATTCTGTTGGGGATTGATGTGCAGACAAAACACATCTACAAATTGATACAAACAGATAAGCAAGGAACAAAATACACTCTTACAGTAAATTCTTTTAAGACAAACCTACCTGTTTCAAAAACCTTATTTACTTTTGACGAGGCTAAGTACAAAAAAGACGGCTACTACATCAACAACCTATAAGCCCTTATAAGTGAAGATACTTGACAGGTACATACTAGTAACATTTTTGAAGACGTTTATAAGCGTCTTCATTATTTTAATGTTCATTTTTGTACTACAAACCATTTGGCTCTACATTTCCGAACTTGCAGGTAAAGACCTTGACTTTTGGATTGTAATGAAGTTCCTTTGGTTCGTATCTCCACGATTAATACCCTTAGTTCTTCCGCTAACTGTTTTGGTAACCTCTTTAATGGTTTTTGGAAGTTTTGCTGAAAAGTATGAGTTTGCTGCGATGAAATCTACTGGAATTTCTCTACAGCGAGCTATGGGAAGTGTGATAGGTTTTATAGGAATCCTTGCAATTACTGCATTTTTCTTCGCTAATAATGTTATTCCATATTCTGAATATAAATGGCAAAATCTAAGACGAAATATTTCTCAGTTTAAACCTTCTATGGTTATTGCTGAAGGACAATTTAGTCAGATTGGAGATTTATTTAACATAAAGGTGGAAAAGAAAACTGGTGACCGTGGCCAGTTTTTAGAAGATGTTGTAATTCATAAGAAAAATGAAGATAGACCTACGGGTAATTTTACTGTTATTATTGCAAATAAGGGTGAGTTAGCAAGTGAAGAAGGTAGTAACACACTTTCCTTAATACTGAAAGAAGGAAACTATTACGAAGAAATTCAATCAAAAAAACCTGCTACCAAAAAAAGAGAACCTTTTGCTAAAAGCTACTTTGAAGAATACTCAATAAATATTGACCTTACCGAGTTAAATGAAAAAGATATTGATAAGGACAATAATATCGACAACCAGAATATGTACAACAGTAGCGAATTAAGAGTTGAAATAGATTCGCTTTCTAAAAGTTATTCAAAAGATATTGAATCGTACACCAAAAATATGTACTACCGCAGTGGAATTGAAAAATTCAATGATATTAAGGTTGACGACTCTTCTGTACCTCCTGCCATTAATAGCATATTAGAAATTTACAATCCTACTCATCAACATCAAATTATAAAATTAGCATTAAACAATGCCAAAGGTACTGTTCAAGCTATAGATGCTAAGAAGGTTGAATTCAGAAACAAAACAAAGCGACTTAATAAAACTGAAATAGCCTTACACGAAAAATATGTGTTAGGATTCGCTTGCATCATTCTCTTTTTTGTAGGGGCTCCGCTTGGTGCTATTATCCGAAAAGGTGGAATGGGACTGCCGATGGTAGTAGCTATTCTACTGTTTTTAACCTATCATTTTATAGGTATTTTTGCTAAAAATAGTGCCGAAGATGGAACCATGCACCCATTTATTGCTACTTGGTTAAGTACCGCAATTATGTTCCCATTAAGCATTTGGCTAACCTATAGAGCCACTACCGATCAAGGGATATTCGACTTCGATTCATTCATCCAACGAATTGGACGTTTGTTCAATTTTATTAAGAAAAAGAAGTAGATTTTTTACAAATTCCATTAGGATTCACATCATTTTTAATCCTAATAAAGAATACCTCATTCTCATGTTTATTTATGGGCGTTTCCATTATCTTTGCACTCACAATTTTAAGCTATGATTTCTACAAATAAAGAAAATTCAATTCAACTCAACACTATAGAAGAAGCCATTGAGGATATCCGCAATGGTAAAATAATAATTGTTGTTGATGATGAGAACAGAGAAAATGAAGGTGATTTTATTGCCGCTGCCGAAATGGTATCGCCAGAAATGATAAATTTTATGGCCACTCACGGTAGAGGGCTTATTTGCGCATCTTTAACTGAAGAAAGATGTAACGAACTTGAATTGAATATGATGGTTGAAAACAACACTGTTTTACATCATACTCAATTTACAGTATCTGTAGATTTAATTGGCCACGGTTGTACTACAGGAATTTCTGTTCACGACAGAGCAAAAACTATCAAAGCTTTAGTAGATGAAAATACTAAGAGTCACGATTTGGGTAGACCAGGGCATATTTTCCCATTGCGCGCTAAAGAAGGTGGTGTATTAAGAAGAACAGGACACACTGAAGCTGCTATAGATTTGGCTAGACTTGCTGGCTTAAAACCTGCAGGGATTTTAGTTGAAATTTTAAATGAAGACGGTACAATGGCAAGACTTCCACAACTTATGGAAGTTGCTAAAAAGTTTGATTTAAAACTTATTTCTATTGAAGATTTAGTGAAGTACCGAATGGAGCACGATTCTTTAATTGAGAAAAAAGAAGATTTTAAAATCAACACTAGGTTTGGAGAATTTAGACTTAGAGCCTACAAACAAACAACAAACGATCAAATACATATTGCACTTACCAAAGGTAACTGGAAAGAAAACGAACCTGTTTTGGTTAGAGTAAATGCTACTTTAGTAAACAGTGATATTCTAGGAACATTAACCAACAATGCAGAGCAAAAATTGGATGACATGTTCAACGTGATTAATAAGGAAGGGAAAGGTGCTATTGTATTTATCAATCAGCAAAGCCAATCTTTAAACCTTTTAAGCCGTTTGAAAGATTTAAAAGAAAAGCAAAAACCAAATGAAGTTGCTAAAGCTCCAAGAATTGAAATGGACAATAAAGATTTCGGAATTGGCGCACAGATTCTTCATGATTTGGGCATTCATAAAATTCGTTTGATTTCAAATAGCGAACAAACTAAACGTGTAGGAATGATTGGTTACGGTTTAGAAATCAAAGAATACGTTTCATACTAAACCTTTCATTTACAAAAAACCAACAAATAGAGCTGTCAACCTATTTTAAAGTTCGATTTCATTAAATTAAATCACTTCAAAATAAAGTTTTCAGAGTAATCAAAACATTTTAAAGGCATTTTGTATTTTAGCCAAAACACCAATTAAAAAATGGATTTAGACTTCAATAAAAACGAAGACCACAATAAATTACTGGTTTCAGATTTAAAAAATAAACTTGCCAAAGTAAAGCTTGGTGGTGGTAAAAAAAGAATAGAAAAACAACACGCCCAAGGCAAGTTGACCGCCCGCGAACGTATTGACTACCTATTAGACCCAAACAGCCCAAGTATTGAAATTGGTGCATTCGTCGGTGATGAAATGTATGAAGAATACGGCGGTGCTCCAAGTGCAGGTGTGGTTGTAAAAATTGGTTATGTAAAGAAAAAACAATGTATAGTTGTTGCCAATGATGCTACTGTAAAGGCTGGAGCTTGGTTCCCTATTACAGCTAAGAAAAACTTACGCGCACAAGAAATTGCAATAGAAAACAGACTTCCTATAATTTATTTAGTGGATAGCGCAGGAGTATTCTTACCAATGCAAGATGAAATTTTCCCAGACAAAGAGCATTTCGGCCGTATATTTAGAAACAATGCAGTAATGAGCAGTATGGGTATTACTCAAATTTCTGCTGTTATGGGAAGTTGCGTTGCTGGTGGTGCTTATCTTCCAATTATGAGCGATGAAGCTTTAATCGTGGATAAAACAGGAAGTATCTTCTTAGCTGGAAGTTATCTTGTAAAGGCTGCAATAGGCGAAAGCATCGATAATGAAACTCTGGGAGGTGCTACTACTCACTGTGAGGTTAGTGGAGTTACAGACTACAAAATGAAGGATGACAAAGAAGCTTTAGACACTATTAAAAATATTATGTCTAAAATTGGTTCTTTTGAAAAAGCTGGTTTTAATCGTGAAAAAGCTGTAAAACCAAAAGAAAATCCTCAAGATATATACGGTATTTTACCTAAGTCTAGAAGTGAGCAATACGATATGCGTGAAATCATTAAACGTCTTGTAGACGATAGTGATTTTCAAGAATACAAAGAAGGCTACGGACAAACTATCTTAACCGGATACGCAAGAATTGACGGCTGGGCAGTAGGTATAGTTGCTAACCAACGAACCTTGGTAAAAACTACAAAAGCTAAAACTAAACCTAGCGAAATGCAGTTTGGTGGAGTTATATATAGTGATAGTGCAGATAAAGCAACTCGTTTTATCGCTAACTGCAACCAAAAGAAAATTCCATTAGTTTTCCTACAGGACGTAACAGGATTTATGGTTGGTAGTAAAAGTGAGCACGGCGGAATTATTAAAGATGGTGCCAAAATGGTTAATGCTGTAAGTAACAGTGTTGTTCCTAAGTTTACCATAGTAATAGGAAATAGTTACGGTGCAGGAAACTACGCTATGTGTGGAAAAGCTTACGACCCTCGATTAATTGTTGCTTGGCCAAGTGCTGAATTAGCAGTAATGAGTGGTAATAGTGCCGCAAAAGTACTTTTACAAATTGAAACCGCTTCACTAAAAAAACAAGGAAAAGAAATTACTGAAGAAGTAGAAAAAGAGCTTTACGATAAAATTAAAGCGCGTTACGACAAGCAAATTTCTCCTTATTACGCAGCTGCGAGATTGTGGACAGATGCTGTAATCGATCCATTAGATACTAGAAAATGGATTTCTATGGGAATTGAAGCAGCAGACCACTCACCTATTACAAAACCATTTAATCTTGGAGTACTTCAAGTGTAAGAATCTGGTTTAACTATAGCAATAAACATTATAAACATACTGGCTCCGATTCGTATAAAATTGAATCGGAGTCTTCTATTTAAATTAATAACAACAAAGTGAGCTTTTATCCTTTGATTTAAAGAATCTTAATAGATAAACTCACACCCAAAACATCCTTGCATTTTGTATATTTGCAACTTAAATTTTTTGAACCTATGAATATCAAGGCACTACAAGCTATTTCACCTATAGACGGTAGATATACCAATCAAACATCTAGTCTTATTCCTTATTTCTCTGAAGAGGCGCTAATTCGTTATCGCGTTCTTATTGAAATTGAATATTTTATCGCGTTAGTAGAATTAGATCTACCGCAACTTAAAGATTTTGATAAATCTCTATTTAATGAACTCCGTGCGCTTTATAAAGATTTTTCGGTTGAAGATGCCCTAAAAATTAAGGAGACAGAGAAGGTAACAAACCACGATGTAAAAGCTGTTGAATATTTTATAAAAGAAAAATTTGATAATCTAAACCTTCAAAAATATAAGGAGTTTATTCACTTTGGACTAACCTCTCAAGATATAAATAACACTGCTATTCCGCTTTCTATTAAAGATGCGATTGTAGAGGCCTATACTCCACTTTTAAATGAAGTGTTAGACAAACTCAAAGAACTTGCTAAAGAATGGGCAGATGTGCCTATGCTTGCCCGTACTCACGGACAACCAGCTTCGCCTACTCGCTTAGGAAAAGAACTAGATGTTTTTGTTGTTCGAATTGAAGAGCAGTTTGAAATACTAAAGAATATTAAAAACGCCGCTAAATTTGGTGGTGCTACAGGAAACTACAATGCTCATAAAGTAGCATACCCAAATACAGATTGGCTTTCTTTTGGAAAAAAATTAGTTCAAGATACTCTTGGCCTACACCATTCTTTCCCAACCACTCAAATTGAGCACTACGACCATATGGCTGGGCTATTTGATTGTTTAAAACGAATTAATACGATACTTATCGATTTGGATAGAGATATTTGGACATATGTATCTATGGATTACTTCAAACAAAAAATTAAAAAAGGTGAAGTAGGAAGTAGCGCAATGCCTCATAAAGTAAACCCAATCGATTTTGAAAATAGCGAAGGAAACTTAGGAATTGCAAACGCAATTTTTGAACACCTTTCAGCAAAATTACCTGTTAGTAGACTTCAGCGTGACTTAACCGATAGCACTGTGTTGCGCAATGTTGGTGTTCCTTTAGGACATACTTTTATCGCTTTTAAATCTACACTTAAGGGTCTGAATAAATTATTACTAAACGAACCTAAGTTTAAACAAGACTTAGAAAACAATTGGGCTGTAGTAGCTGAAGCGATTCAAACAATTTTAAGACGTGAAGGGTACCCAAATCCTTATGAAGCATTAAAAGGATTGACACGTACCAACGAACAAATAAATAAAGATTCTATGGCTAACTTTATAGAAACTTTAGATATTCCTGAAAGCGTTAAAGAAGAGATGAGACAAATTACTCCGAGTAACTATACTGGAATTTAATGTTATACTTATAAATGTAAAAAGGCTTCATCACTGTTGCGATGAAGCCTTTTTGTTTTATTAATCTATTGAAAATTAGTCTTTAAATATTTCACTTAAACCACTAAACTTCGAAAAGTCTAAATCATTTTTATCAGCCCCTTTTACAAGTTTAAAAATCTCATCTGGACGCATATCATCCCCTAGAATTCTCAAAACCGCAAATCCACGATTGTCATCGCTTGCAAAAACTATTAATTCATTAATAGCATCTTCTTCTCCCGTAAATTTTATAGTTGCATCCCACTGATCGTTATTAAATCTTGCAAGCTCTTTATATTGGTCTTGGCGAAGAATTTGTTTAACCTCAATACGCTCACTTTCATAATTTATAGAATCTCCACTAGATAAGGGATAAGCTACGATATTTACTTTCTTAATTGTACTTAAAGTCTTTTTCTCTTCATCGGTAAAAGTGTTCTCCTTCCCTTGTAATAAACTTGCTGCAAGATCCATTTTTACAAAATGCTCATCGTCTTGCTTTTCTACAAGGTATTTCTGAAGTGATTTTTCCGAACACGAAACGAGAGTTAAAGCAACTAAAACTATTGATAATGAATATTTAAGATATTTCATATTATTGTTTTTTAGCTTTATCAAGGTCTTTCAACAATTCACTTCCAGGAACTTTTAAATCCTGCGTAAGTTTTGAAATTCTTTTTAAATCGATATTTCCAGTTATACTCATTATTACAGTAGTAGGTTTTCCATCTACGATTCCGTCAAGATTCATAAGAAGTTCGCTAACATAGTTTTCATTTTTTCCTTCTTTGCTATAGAATTTCACATTTGTTCCTTCATCTTTTACACGCATAAGCTCACCTAAGTTTTTTGAGCTGCTTATGTACTTCGCAACAGTTTCATTCATCTTTTTTGCCGTTGCTGGATTTTCGGTAGTATAGATTTTAATATAATCTAAATCGTTAACCATTTTTAAATACGCCTGAGCTTCAGGATCGCTTGAGTCTAAATCCATTTTACTCAATAATTTGAACATATTTTTGGTTACAATTACGGATGTAACATTTTTCTCATCCTCTAAAAAGTCGAATGCGTTTTGAGCTCCCGAAATAAAAGGCGCTATAACTAGTGCTATTAATATTGCTATTTTTTTCATTGTTTATTTATTTAAGATTGTTGTTTCAAATTGTTTATCGTTTATTCAAATACTTTATCTTTTGCATTGCTAAATTGATTTACTAAAGTAAGTCGCTCTGCACCTTTATTAAGATTTTGTGACAGCAGTAACATTGCTTTTTTACTCTCTTCAAAAGCAGCTAAAGCTTCTTTTTCTTCAGGTGTTAACTTATTGGATTGAGAAAAATAAACTCCTCCAACCAAAAAGGATAAAACCAATATTGCTACAGCTATATATTTCCAGTTTGTAAATGCAGCTGTTTCAGGTTTTGGCAAATCAATCTCTTTCTGAAGGCGCTCCTTACGAGCTGCCTCTAAGCCTACAAAAATCGGTTTATATTGAAGCAAATGCGTTGGCACATTTTCATTGAGAAAATAATCTCTAAGAATTTTCTCATCTTCTAAATTTGTTTCACCTTCAAAATAGGCATCAAGTAGCTGTTCTATTTTAGCTAATTCCATAATTATATTTTTTAATCATCAAATTTCTAACCGTTTTTCGAGCTCGGGATAACGCTACCCTAATTGCTGTTTCGTTGCTGTCCAATATCTTCGCTATTTCTGAAAATTCAAGTTCCTCTACATCTCGTAACTGAATAACAATTCGCTGTTGTTCTGGTAGATCTTCAAGAATTTTCAAAACCATTTCTACACCTTCATTTGCTTCTAAATTACGCTCTATATTTCCACTTGTAGGAAAATTGGTGTGCACTAATTTCAAATTTGAAGCTTGTTTCGACTTCAACCTATCTAAACAAAAATTCTTTGTCATCGTCATTGCGAAAGCTTCAACATTGCCATAATTTTTAATGTTTGCCTTTGCTTTCCACAATTTTAAATACACTTCTTGTACAGCATCTTCAGCTTCATCATTAGAAATCAAGATTCTTTTAGCTAAGCGATAGAGCTTATCCTTAAAAGGGGAAACGATTTCTAAAAATTCTACCTGATTCATAATCTAAGCTTAATATTTTGGCGCTCTATTTAAAAGACGAGCCAATTGAATAATTGTTACTTTATTTTAATAATGTATTTTTAAAACACTATATATGCTTAATAAACATCAGTCTTAAATGTTTATTTTTATCGTTACAATATAATTCTTAATTTATTAGTTTTTATAGCACTACGCCTTTAAACCATTTTTATGAAAATAAAACATTTTGCAGCAGTCCTAATGAGTTCGTTTCTTTTAGCTTCCTGCTTTAAAGATATGGATGATACTTTACAAACGGCGACTACGCTAGATATTCAAAATTTTGTGTATCGTGGACTTAATTACTACTATCTCTACAAAGAGGATACACCAGAATTAGAGAATAACGCCTTTGCAAATGATGCTGAGAGAAATAATTTTTTAAAAACATACGACTCTCCTGAATCTTTATTTGCCTATTTAAAATCGTCACAAGATCGTTTCAGTAATCTTTTTGAAGACTACAATGTTATCGAAAATGCATTAAACGGAATTTCCTTAAGTAATGGAATGGAATACGGCTTAGTTTATTATCCCGATGGCAGCAACAATGTATTTGGATATGTACGTTATGTTCTTCCTAATACTGATGCCGAAGACAAGGAGTTAAAAAGAGGAGATATTTTCACAACAATTGATGGGCAACAATTAAACGATAACAACTACCAAGAATTATTATCAAGTGAAAGTTATGCCATTGGCTTAGCAACTTATAATGGAACCGAATTTTTACCAACCGGAGAAACTGTTCAATTAACAAAAAATCAATATACCGAAAACCCAGTATACAAAGCAACAACCTTAGATGTAAATGGTCGCAAAATTGGTTATTTAATGTATAATTCGTTTACAAGGAGTTATGATGTAGAACTTAATAATGCTTTTGGTGAATTTCAAGCAGAAGGAGTTACCGATTTAGTTTTAGACTTACGTTATAACGGCGGTGGTTCTGTAGAAACTGCAACAGATCTGGCTAGTATGATTACAGGTCAATTTAATGGTGAATTGTTTTATCAGGAGTTTTGGAATGAGGACAGACAAGAAGAAAATGCTGAAAATGGCTTATTCGACAACCAAATCAGTAATGGCTCTAGTACTAATAGTTTAAATCTAAATAAGGTGTATATCCTTACAACGAAACGTTCGGCTTCAGCAAGTGAATTGGTTTTAAACGGACTTGATCCATATATTAATACTGTACAAATAGGCGATACGACTACTGGGAAATTCCAAGCTTCGTTTTTACTTTACGACGCTCCGGCGCCAAGCTTTAGTAAACAACTTTCAGACCCTAGTCATACTTATTGCATGCTTCCACTAGTGTTTAAAACTGCAAATAAAAACGGTCATACAGACTTTATTGATGGATTGGCTCCAGATATTTATTTAAAAGAAAATTATTTCAATCTAGGGCAACTTGGTGATATGAACGAACCTTTATTAGCCCAAGCATTGCAAGATATAGCAGGAAGACCTGCGCCACTTAAAAAAAATGAGATTGAATTAAATGAATTTACCGATGGGAAAGTTAGCTCTCCTACTTATGGTAAGATGATTGGAAATTAAAACGATAGAAGTAGTAAAACAAAAAATCCCTCTAAAATATAGAGGGATTTATTTTTTATGTATTTAAATACATTAAACATTTATCTAGTTGGGGGTTCTGCTTGATAAGCGAATCAATCCACAATTTTAATTCCTCAATTTCATAAGGAAGTAAACGGGTTAACGCTTTTTTCAATTCTTTGCAGAACAAATTGACATCAAAACTGACTTTTGCAAGTACAGCTTTGGTATAATCAAACATTGCTCTTGCCATAGCTAATTAAAATTTTATAAATTAGATTAGGTAGAAGTTTAATCAATACGCGAAGGGTTTATTTTTAAATTCAACATAAATATAAGAATTATAAGTCATCTTTAAATATTTCATAGGAGATTAACACTGTTAAAGATTTGTTAAACGAAAATTCACAACGCTAACTCTTTAATGTTGGGGAGTTTAAATCATTTTACTTTTAGCGTCCACTCAAATTCAAATATAGAAACCGTATCTCCTTTCGAGTCTTTTCCTTCAGATTTCATCCAAATAGTTTGACCTTCACCTGTAGCAATCGTTTTTTTGATTGCGTCGTCTATTTTATCACCATCATTACAATGAAACATAATTCTACCCTTTGCTTTCTTGGTGAAAGTAGCTTTATTATTTAGCACTAACATAGAAATCCCTTTATTGCTTTTTTTAATTTTATCCATCACCATTGCACCAGTACTCAACTCGGCAGCTATACCTTGCACAGCCCAAAACATTGAATTAAAAGGATTTTGATTTATCCATCTGTGTTTTACAGAGGTAACACAAGTAGTATCTGTAATCGATTTTACTCGTACACCTGTGAAGTAAGCAGAAGGAAGCTTGAATAATAAAAATGAATTGATTTTACTTGGACTTAGTTTCATCAGAAGAATATTTTACACGAATATATTCATAATTATAGTTTTAAAGTTCAGTAATATTAAAAACAAGTGGTTGGCTTATTAAAAATATCAGGTAGATCTATTTATCGCTATTCATGAATTTAAACTCCTTACTTCAATTATTCTTTTTACGTTACTTCATCTCATCAATATTTGATGAACACCTATAAACACTAACTTCAAGTTAACTAGAGTACCCTCAACCCTCTATTATTCAATAGTCTAACAAGCCTATTTAAACATTTAAAAATCATATTTACCAATGTTAAAGAAATGTTAATTATAGTACTATGCGTAACATACTACTGTCTTTTAAACATATATTTGCATAAGACAATATCAAGCTATGGAAACTACAATAACAGAAAATCAAAAAAATACGAGTGTTTTTATACACTTATCAACATTCTTAAAATACTTTTTCCCTTTTGCGAACTTTATAGCTCCTTTATTAATATGGACTTTTAATAAGGAAAAAGCGTTTATAGATGATCATGGAAAGCAAGCCATCAATTTTCAGTTAAGCACCTTATTATATACTATACTAATTGGATTGTTATGTTTGCCTCTTATTATAATTTTTGCTTCAGATATTATTTCGTTAGCAGAAAGTATCAATCTTAATGACGGAATGTTTTCGATGAACAACATTCAAAATTTATCGGGCTACCTACTATTAATTAGTCTTGTATTAATATTATTTCTGGCATTGTTTGTTTTTGAAATTTACGCAGTAATCAATGCTTCTATTCACGCATCGCGCGGTCAATTATATAAATACCCACTTAATATTCCATTTATAAAAACTAACAGCCAAAAAATAAGTCAAGATGAGCACAATTGTTAATTTTCTTTTGGCTGCTACGATTCAATTTTTGGGAATAAGTACGCCAATACATAAGGAGTATGATAGTGCATTGACTAATCAACAATGCCAAGAACAAACTAGCGCACTCCCCTATTCAATAATCATCAATAACGAACATGAGTTACACAAAACAAATAATTAAGAAATGAAAATCGAAAACACAAAAGCGCAGATGCGAAAAGGGGTTTTGGAGTTTTGTATCCTATCCATCCTAAAGGACGGTGAGGCTTATACTTCAGATATTCTTGAAACCTTAAAAGACGCAAAAATGCTTGTCGTGGAAGGCACAATATATCCGCTGCTCACAAGGCTTAAAAATGCTGGATTACTTGCTTATCGCTGGGAAGAATCTACCGGCGGACCACCACGTAAGTATTATAGCCTTACCGAAAAAGGTAAATTATTTTTAACCGAATTGAACAACACCTGGAGCGAACTGCAACAGGCCGTAACCATAGTAACCAGCGAAAAAAACAAAAAATGAACAAGACAGTAAACATAAATTTGGCAGGCACTTCTTTTTATATAGATGAAGATGCCTTTGAGAAGCTTTCACGCTACCTAGACGCCATTAGAAAGTCGCTAAAAGGTGCTGATGGAAGAGAAGAAATAATGCAGGATATTGAGGCACGTATCGGAGAACTTTTCTTTGAAAAAATTAAAAGTCCAACTCAGGTTATAACTCAGCAAACGCTAGATGAAGTAATTGCCATTATGGGACAGCCAGAAGATTATGAGGTTGACGATGAGATTTTTGAAGATGCAAATTCCGATGCTTCCTATAGCAATACACGCAAACAACTATTCCGTGATATAGACAATAAGTATATATCGGGGGTTTCATCAGGAATAGGTCATTATATAGGAATAGACCCTATATGGATTAGACTGCTTTGGGTTCTCTTGGTGGGTATAGGATTAGGATCTCCAGTATTAGTATATATTTTATTGTGGATATTAGTTCCTGCTGCTGTTACAACTTCTGATAAACTGAAGATGAAAGGCGAGCCGGTAAACATTTCGAACATTGAAAGAAAGTTTAAAGAGGGTTTCGATAATGTTGCAGATCGCGTAAAAAACGTAGATTACGACAAATATGGAAATAAAATAAAAACGGGTACCACAGGTTTTTTCGATTCCTTGGGAAACGTATTCGTCGGTCTTTTTAAAGTATTCGTAAAGTTTATCGGAATTATGATAATCATAGTTTCATTATTCACACTTATCAGCTTAATAATTGGGTTTTTCACCTTCGGGTCTATCGATTATTGGGGGAATAATGAAATAGCCGAATACATTACAATGGTCGACACTACAAATGGATTAATGTGGCTGGTAGCACTATTATCACTACTAGCTATTGGGATACCGTTTTTTGCACTCTTTGTTTTGGGATTAAAGTTGTTGATAAGCAACTTAAAATCTATGAATTCAACAGTTAAAATATTACTTATTGTAGTTTGGGCATTGTCGATAATTGGATTGGCCGTAATCGGCATCAAGCAGGCAACCGAAAAAGCGTATGATGGTAATTTTATTCAAGAGCAAGCCATATTAATTAAAACAAACGATACCTTACAGATATCAATGCGAGCTAATAAAGCTTTCAGTTATGAAGTTAGGCAGGATAGCGATTGGGAATTAAAGTACGACGAGAATGAGAAGCAGATTATCTATTCGACTGATATTTCTTTAAACATTAAAACTTCAAAAGATACAATTGGTAAAATAGTAATCGAAAAGGCTGCAGAAGGCAGTAACCACCTGAATGCAAAAAAGCGAGCTGAAGCCATTTCATATAATTATACTATTGAAAACAACACTTTAATTCTTGATGGTTATTTTACTACAGATACGGCAAATAAATTTCGAGATCAAGAAATTGATATAACTATTTATCTACCTGAAGGAACTGTAATAAATCCAGATGAAACAATTCATTCGTACATAAAATACAATACAGAGTTAAACGAAATAAAAAAATGGAGTAATGATGAACATTATTTCAGAGTATTAAAAGATTCATTTCAATGCTTGGACTGTCATTTAGTTGAAGAATCTAAGAATGCCACCGACTCAACTAAAATCATAAATATTGAAAAAGATTCTGTTTCAGCACCTAAAAAAAGTTGGGAGGAAAAAGTAGAAGAAGATTTTAAAAACTTTTAATTGTTTGATTCAACTTCTATTTCAATTGTAAAAAAACTAAACTAATCAATTATGAAAATATTAAAAATAATTTACCTTTTTGGAATCGCACTGCTTTTAAGCGCTTGTAATTTTAATATTGACATAGGTGAAAAAGGAAATGGAAATATTGTAACAAAAGAACGCAGTGTTTCAGAAAATTTTGAAGAAGTTCGCGGCAGCGCTGGATTAGATGTATATCTTACTCAAGGAAGTGAAAACAAAGTTGTAGTAGAAGCCGATGAAAATCTTCATCAATATATTGAAACCGATATTAAAAATGGAAAACTCCACGTTACCACTTCAGAAAACATCAGAAGTTCTAAAGCTAAAAAAGTATACGTTACTTTTAAAGAATTAAATACTATTGAAGCTAGCAGCGGTGCAGATGTAGTTGGAAATTCTATTATAAAAAGTCAAAACCTCACCTTAAAAAGCAGTAGTGGCGCCGATTTAAAAGTAGAAGTATTTGCACAGGAGGTAAATGCTAAAACTAGTAGCGGATCGGATATGGAAATTTCAGGAAAAGCTTCATTCCTAAACGCCGATGCTTCTAGCGGCAGTGAATTAAACGCAAAAAAACTAGTAGTTATTAACTGTAAAGCTGAAGCATCAAGTGGCGCTGAAGTAATTATTAATGTTCGAGAAAATTTAAAAACGAATGTAAGTAGCGGAGGTGAAATTAACTACCACGGCGACCCAATTTCTATAGAAAGTAATAAAAGTCATTCAGGTAGTGTGAAAAAGATATAAGAATTGAAAAACAGCATATTATAATTAAAAACCTAACATTTTCATAAGAATTTGTTAGGTTTTTAAAATTTAATACAATTTTAAGCGTTCTTTATTCATAAAAACCGAAATTTGTAAAAAATCAATTATGAAAAAGCTCCTTTTAATATTAGCAGTAGTAACGTTATTTTCTTGCAATTCTGATGATGATGCAGGTAACGTAAAAACAGATGAATTTGAAAACATTAGAACCACGCTTCCGCAAGGTAAATGGAAAATAACCAAAATGGTTGATGGCACATCAGATCACACGTCCGATTTTCAAAGTTTTTCATTTACATTTAATGAAGATGGTACAGTAACCGCTAAAAACGATATTTTAACTGAGCCAGGAACTTGGGCTTATCAAAACTCATCTAACAGCGGCGAAGAACTAGTACTTCAATTCAGTGAAATGGAACCTTTTGACGAATTGAATGACGATTGGAATATAGTTTCGGTGAGTAATGTAAAAATAGAACTTTCAGACGTAAGTGGTGGGGATGGTGATACTGAACTCTTAACTTTTACTAAAATTTAAATAGTTCCCAACTTATTATAAATAAAAAATGCCGCAACAATTGCGGCATTTTTATGTTTATATAGTTTGTGAGTTACTCTGCAGTAACTTCAGATTCTGTTTCGATTGTTGCAAGGTAACGTTCTGCATCTAATGCAGCCATACAACCAGTTCCAGCAGCTGTTACTGCTTGGCGATAGTCTTTATCTTGTACATCTCCACTCGCAAAAACTCCAGGGATATTTGTCTTAGTAGTTTTTCCTTTAGTGATGATGTAACCTGTCTCATCCATATCAATTTGTCCTTTAAATATTTCAGTGTTAGGTTTATGTCCTATAGCAATAAACAAACCTGTAATTTCTATATCAGATTTCTCTCCTGTTTGATTATTTACTACTCTTAAGCCCTCAACCACAGAATCTCCTAGTACTTCGTCTACTTCAGTATTATAAAGAACTTCAAGGTTTTTAGTGTTGTTTACTCTGTGTTGCATCGCTTTTGAAGCACGCATATAGTCCTTACGAACAAGCATTGTAACTTTATTACAGATATTAGATAAGTAAGTAGCTTCTTCAGCAGCAGTATCACCAGCTCCTACAATAGCAACGTTTTGCCCCTTGTAGAAAAATCCATCACAAACCGCACAAGCAGATACTCCACCCCCTCGTAATTTTTGTTCACTTGGAAGACCTAAGTATTTAGCTGTAGCCCCAGTTGAAATAATAACTGTTTCTGCTTCTAATTGAATGCTATCATCTACAGTAATTTTATGAATTCCTCCAACTTTATCACTAAACTCTACGTTAGTAACCATTCCTATTCTAACTTCAGTTCCAAAACGCTCAGCTTGTTGTTGTAGCTGCACCATCATAGTAGGTCCATCAATACCTTCAGGATATCCTGGGAAGTTATCAACTTCTGTAGTTGTAGTTAGCTGTCCACCTGGTTCCATCCCAGTGTAAACGACAGGTTTCAAGTCTGCACGTGCAGCATAAATCGCTGCTGTATAACCTGCTGGCCCAGACCCAATGATAAGGCATTTAATTCTTTCAATAGTTTCGCTCATGATATTCTCTTCAATAATTTTCGAACGGTAAAAATAGCAACTTTTAAAGGAAAAGACGTTTAATTTTTATTAAGATTTGTTATCTGAGTATTTGAAACTATTATTGTGCTTATTATAAACTGATATTAAAACTCCTTTACAATTTAAAAAGTTTGAATAAGGTTGAGTGTTCTATGGAATTTAAACCTCACCTCTTGTAAAGATTTGGATTTTGGGTATTTTTGTGCTCTAATTATCGAGATGTAGCGCAGTCTGGTAGCGTACACGTCTGGGGGGCGTGGGGTCGCAGGTTCAAATCCTGTCATCTCGACAAGAAAAAACACCAAACAACACTAAAACCCTGTAAATCAAATGGTTTACAGGGTTTTTGCGTTTTCGAATTCATAGCAAAAAACCATTAAATTTGGTTCGAAATCATATAAAATGTACCCTAATCGGACACCCTTTTTAAAAAGGGATTATTTCGCGAAACCTCTGATTTGACCTTCGTTTTCAAAGATTTATTAATTAGAAAACGTAAAATATTATGAGGAAATCGGACACCTTTTCTGTAATGCTCCTACCAAGATTTGAAAAAGAATCTAAGGGAAAAACACCTCTATATGCAAGAATAACAGTCAATGGCAAGTTTAAGAGGTTTAGTATTCAAATAAAAGTTACTACAGATTTGTGGGAACCTTCTGTTTCTAGGCTCAAGGGAAACAGCGCGGAGGCCCGTCAAATCAACAATCACATAAATCAGGTTCTAATCGAAATCAATGAGGCATACAGAGAGCTTAAAAAAGAACGAAAATTAATTACCCCCCAAACCGTAATAGCAAGATATCGAGGAGAAGATCAAATTAGGAAAACACTCATCCAACTATCAGAATATCACAAATTTAATATGAAGTCTGTATTAAAGCCTGGAACCTTAAAAAACTATTACACAACAGAAACCTACATTAAGAGATTTCTAGAGATTCAAAGAAAAACCGATGACATATATTTAGAGCACCTCGATTATGCATTTATAATCGACTTCGAAAATTTTCTACGTCGAAATGTTGCACAAATACAAAAATCAAGACCCCTAACAAACAATGGCGTAATGAAACACCTGGAGCGATTAAAGAAGTTACTCAATCTAGCAGTAAAGTTAGAATGGGTGGAACGCGATCCATTCGCAAAATTCTCACTGAAATTTGTCAAAAACGAAAGACATTACCTTTCCCAAAAAGAACTAGACTTGTTAATCAACACCGAACTCATTCATACTTATCAAAACAGAACTAAAGATATTTTCATTTTCAGTTGTTATACCGGTCTGTCATACATAGACGTGAAAAACCTTATGAAAAACGACATCGTGAAAGGTATAGACGGTAAAGATTGGATCTTCACAAAAAGACAGAAAACAGACCATCCCATTAAAATCCCTCTACTAGATGTTGCTGAAAATATCATCCATAAATATAAAGATGAAATGAAAAATAGCGATAAGCTCTTGCCAGTCTACTCAAATCAAAAACTCAATAAATATTTAAAAGAAGTAGCTAAAGAACTAAAAATAAACAAGTATCTAACTTTTCATAGTGCAAGACACACCTTTGCTACAACTGTAACCTTAAGCAACGGAGTACCAATAGAAACCGTATCAAAACTACTCGGCCACACAAAGCTATCCACCACTCAAATCTATGCTAAGGTGTTAGAAAGTAGAATTAGTTCAGACATAAATAATTTAAGAATCGTATTGAACCATCAAAAAGAATTAATAAAAAATGCCAATTAAATAAAACCAAATTCACGTGCTCTCAGTAGAAGGTCACGGTTATCGCCCTGATCAACTCCAAACTGTAACTTGATTCGTTTCTTTCGCTTCTCAATTGTAGAAAGTGAAAAAGGCAAATACATGGTAAGCTCTTTTGTTTTAATGTTTTGTGAAAGTGCATATAGTAATAGACGGTCCCATTTATCAAGCGTAAAGTCACAATTTCTATATGAATTCAACCACTTTGATACACTTCTACTATAATAGATAGAATTATTTAATACCTCAATTATCGAAAATTTAAACACCGCCACATTAAGGTCGGATTCAACTAAAATACCCTCAGGATTAATACTCTTCATTACAGAATTGATTCTATAGTTATTCGGAAATCCTGTAGTAATTATAATTTTTCCTTTCGGGTGATTTTTACGAAATAGCTCCCCTATGTCCTCTCCAAATAATATCCCTTTAACAGCTAAACCGGGAATCATCAAGTCCAAAATCATCAAATCCACTCGTTTTCTTTCAGATTTAATTCGATTCAATAAATCAATTGCCTCAACATAGTTGTTTGCCACTTCAATCCTAAAGTGAAACCTTTTATAGGATTCACTTATTTCTATAAATAGCTCTCGATAATATTCAATAACTAATGGAAAGCTCTTAACGATAACGACGGTCAATTCTTCAAATCTCATTGCAAACAAACCTTTTACGAGTTAAAAACCCTTAATCCAACAATAAGAAAGTCAAAATATATTTAAATCTTAAAATAAAAAGTATGGTAAAACCATAATAAAATTACGGAATAACTTTAAAAATAATTTTTTAAACTTTAATAACTTGGTTAGTTCGTAATTCTCCTCAACATTTTCCAAAATCTCAACAATTGATCTACCATGAAAAGTTGCAGGAAAATTGTTGCCGACCTAGAGCAGAAAATTGTCACTTTAAATTCTGGGTCAATTTCGGTATTCGAGGAAGTCGAAACGGGAATGTATTTTTGTAGAAAAACCATCAACAAGTTAAGAAAAAGGTTCCTTTCTTTCGAACTATTATCTCCAGATCAAGAAAGTTGTTTCTTTAAAACTATCAAACCAATCCCCGCAGGATATATGATATATTTTATATCTCTGGCAGATTTTGAATTAAACAGACCACAAACTAGCAATAGAAAAGTAAAAAAGTATATTCTAGAAAAAATAGCTTCCTATCAAGAATACTTTGTCGAACATAGAACATTTTATAAATATCTAGAACGTCGAAGAACAGATCGCGATTCAGAATATTTCCTGCGCAGCAATGGCAGAGTAAAATTTCATCTCGATGCGGTACACTATTGTATAGACCAAAATTTCTCCACCTCCCACGATTATATTACTGCAAAAATATTTGCACACAAACTGCTTATCAGCCGATTGCGAAAGGAATTATTTAAATTAAAAAATACATCGCAACTAAACACATTTCTAACCACAACTTCTCATTTACAGTGGACCTCAAACAAGGTGGATTTAATTGAACTGATATACGCATTACACGCTGTAAAGTCAATCAACAATGGCCAGGTAGAAATAAAAGATATAGCTTCAATAGTTCAAGAAGTATTCAATATAGAGCTTGGCGACTACTATCGCACGTTCATCGAAATCCGTTCAAGAAAAATAAACCCAACAAAATTCCTAGATAATTTAAAGCAAAGTCTAACAAACAGAATACTCCAAGCCGACGAATAGACTCCATACTCAGCCTACGCCCTACAAAGCCTCCACAAAAGAGGAATAAAAATAAAGCAAAATCAATCAACCACTTTCTCCAGCAGAACTCCGTTTATTCACCCAAACATCTAGTCTCAGATCTCAAAAAAAACACCCACCTTGGGTACACCTTGTGAAATTTAATTCTTCATTCTTCAAACCTTTGTAGTACGAAGGTCAAATCGTGCTAAAAACTACCAATCTAAAAAACCTTAACTCTTTGGTAGTTTTTATAATCCCCGCCTCCCCACGGGGATTATTTTAACAATCTAAATTCTTTAATTATGGCAGTAGAAATTCTTACCACCGACGACCTCTACGAGTTTAAACTAGAACTTCTAGAGGAAATGAAAAAAGTAATCCAAAGTCTAAAACCGCAAGAACCAAAGAAGTATCTCAAATCTTCTGAAGTTATGGAATTGCTATCCATCAGTCCAGGAACACTACAAAATCTACGACTTAACGGAACCCTCCCCTATTCCAAGATAGGCGGAATCATCCTGTATGAAGAAAAAGAAATCGAACGCGTGCTTGAGGAAAATAAATACTCATTATGATAAAATCGCGCATAAGCTCCTATATTAATCTCATACTATGTCCAATGTCAATTATATAGCACATCTAAACGCATTTTTTATGACCATAGCAAAAGATACTAGGCTGAACCCAACCCATGTAAGCTTATACATGGCGCTGTTCAATTATTGGAATATTAACCGATTTCCAAAAGACTTCATTATCATTCGTGATGAGGTAATGAAACTCTCCAAAATTGGCTCCAAATCAACCTATCATCGTTGTCTAAAACAACTCGATAATTGGAAGTACATCCAATATATCCCATCCCACAATTCATTTAAAGGAAGTAGAATTAGGTTGTTCATTTTTGGGACAACCTCTGGACAACCGTTGGACTCAACTATCCCAAATTCAGGACAACCGTTGATATCATATATAAACTATAATAAACATTTAGAAAACATATATAAACGAGAACTCCCGAAAACCGAAAATGAAGTAATTTCTTTTTTTTCTGAAAATAAATGGCCAAAAATCGAAGCTCAAAAATTCTTCGCACACTATTCAGCCATCGGTTGGAAAGTTGGTGGAAAAATAAAAATGAACGATTGGCAAGCATCAGCTAAAAGCTGGATGCTTAAAGCCAGTGAACTCAAATTAAAACGGTCAGCACCACTGTCCCAAAACAAGGAAAACCTTAAGACTACCAAAGTTAAAAATTACAAAGAACCTCTATAACCACCATATAAATAGTGAAGAATATAAAGGCTCCTGAGTGTTTTCTTAAGCTAGAAGAGCTGAAGAAAACGTACCGAAGGACGAAAACGCTCAACAATGATAACGCTACCAAAATACCATCCTGCAAACCCGCACATCCTCATCGAAGGAGGTGTAGAATTCACGCTAGGAAAGATAAAAGGAAACGCCATTCAGTACGATTTCCCTAAAATGCTCAACTATCTATCAGCAAAAGGAAAAATACTATTCGGCAAACAATTTAAAATTCACGAAGAAGATCATCCAATCATCTACCAGCTCTGCCTTTACTTTATCAAAGACAAAGTAAGCTGTGAAAAGTACAATATCGACATAAACAAAGGGATCTTACTTAGCGGCCCCGTAGGTTGCGGAAAAACTACATTAATGAAATTAATGCGCCACTTAGTTCCTCACCATCGCCCCTATAAAATAATTCCCACAAGAAATATTGTTTTCGCATTCAATAATATCGGTTATTCCATTATCGAACAATATGGTGATAACCACTACTTCTGTTTTGATGATTTAGGCGTAGAACCGGAAGGCAAACACTTCGGAAACGACTGCAACGTAATGGGCGAAATCCTACTCTCCAGATACGAAAGATACACACAATGTCACCCTGAGCAGCCTGTCCTGAGCTTGTCGAAGGGCAGTCGAAGGGTCTATCCCTGGGCCCCGAACGGAGTGGAAGAGCCCCGAAAGACTTTTCTCCCTGAGCGCAGCGGAAGGATAACCCATATCACCACCAACCTCAACGCCGAAGAAATCGAAGACCACTACGGCAACCGCGTCCGCAGTCGCCTACGCGAAATGGTAAACGTTATAGGCTTTGATAAAAATACTCTGGACAAAAGAAAGTAAACTTTTGCTGAGCGGAGTCGAAGCATCATCCATCATCCCGCAAATAAAGCAACTAACAACCTTTAATATAATTAAGACGGATCCACCTCTCCCCCAAACCCCACTAAAAAACTCGACTAAATGCGCACTTTGGACAATTATCCAATCCGCAACTAAAATTGCTAAAGGGGCTAAAATTTACTCGTTTACAAGGTGTGGAACAAAAAAATATTAAGTCATTTTGTAATAGGATATCAACTTATACGGCAATAAGAAATTTTATAACAATTCTCCAAAGTACTTCCATTCCAGAAAAGAATATAATGAGCGTCTCAGGACATAAGGATATTAAAACATTTAGTGCTCATCATCAGGTAAGCGCCTCGGCCGTCATAAGTGTAAAGAATAGAGTTTTCAATGGAATCTAATTTTTATATGTAAAAGCTTACAATATGTTTTTTTTCATAGCATTGTATGTTATTACATTTAATGTAGAAGTATGCAAAAATTGTAGAGACCAAGTGAGATGTGTAATCTCACTCAAGAATTGTTTGCCGATTTTCTATTCGATTATTATTTGCTAAATTAGGTGCTTTATTGTTCTACTTTTCCAATTAAAAAATCTATGGCGTTAATCAATTGTAAAGAATGTTATCGAGAAATCAGTAGCCAGGCAAGTAATTGTCCTAATTGCGGTTATCCTAATAAGAAAAAAGGGAAATTTACAGGTTGTTTAATGATATTATTAGGTCTTATAACAGCTGCAATTGTTTTTATATTTATTTTCGATAATGGAAAGGAGGGTGGAAACGTAATTACGGACGAAAGGACTTATTCCAAGAGTTGGAGGTTACCACAAGGCACAGAATATAGAGAAATAGGTAAAATAATTGTGCAGAATGGAATTAAGGTTTGTGGAGAGTATCATTTAAAAGAAATTGCGCCATACGAATATGTGCTTGCATGTAGTGCAGATGGTATAAATTGGCATTATTTCGTTGTATATAAAAGTCGTGGAAAAATTTATCGAGCGAATGATGAAATGGAATCTAAGTTAATCCCACCTCGATAATATCGAAAATAAATAAGAAAACTTAATAATACTTAAAGAAAAAATCATCTGAAACTTTATATTTATTATTTTAATTATTGGATTCTCTAAATCATTACTTGGTCAAAAGTTAGTTAAAAATGAAACTGATGAGTTTAGTGGAAAAACAGTTAAACAAACTTCCTAGTAGCCTTTATATAGAAAATCTAAATTATATTAAATGGCTGGCTTGGAAAAAATAGATAGCAAAATATTAATTGAATTTAAAATGATTATTGGGACTACAAGTAGAGTATTTTCGGTAGAGGAAGGATAAATGTTAATTTTAAAATTTACGGATGATGAAATTCTTGAAATTTCAAATTCAGAATATCGAATTACATCATTTGGCCAGGGGCAGTGAGATTTTCAGGGATTATATCACCAGGTGCACATTTAGTTTGCATAATAGATGAAGAGATACTTGTAAAGCTGAAGGAAAAGATGATCGCTAAAATTCGAATTTACATATCAATCTCTTATACTTAGGCAGATATGAAAATCAAGCATGCAGAAAATTTCAAAGTCTTAGTTAGCCTATTAAACTAAGTATCTCAATGTAAGCATTTCCCGATCCTGCACAAGCCCCCCTTACCATATAATTTAAATTATTTTTAATCAACCTCATATATAGAAATTACCCCGAGATGAGTTCCCTGAGCAGAGTCGAAGCTTCATCCATCATCCCCCACATAAAGCAACTAACAACCTTTAATATAATTAAGATGAATCCATCTCTTCCCTAAACCCCACTAAAAAACTCCGCCAAATTCTCACTCTGAGCAATAACCCTATCCGCTTCTATTCGAGCCAAATCAGGAGGGTAGCCATAACGCATTAAAATCTTTCTAACCGTTAACCTCAACTTTGCACGAACATCATCACGTTTACTCCAATCAACGGTAGCATTGTTTCTAACGACATCGACAATGGTGTGAATTAACTCTTTCATTTTTTCATCATCCAACATCTTAGTCGAATCATTCTGAGAAAGAACACTGTAAAAAGCATACTCCTCTGGACTCAACCCCAACTCTTCACTCTTGTGATCTTCCAAGCGCATCTCTTTGGCAATTTCTGATAGCTCGTGAAGAACTTGAGCCGAATCTATCTGATTATTGTGATAACGCTTCACTACTGATTCCAATAACTCCGAAAAACGCTTCCCTTGGGCTATATTTCGGGTCTTACGAATCCGAACCTCATCACTTAATAATTTCTTCAATAACTCGAATGCAACATTCTTTTGTTGCATATTTTTTACCTCAAGTAAAAACTCATCCGAGAGAATACTAACCTTCGGACTCTCAATACCAGCAGCTTCAAATACATCAACAATTCCGTCACTAGCTAGTTTATCATCAATAATTTGCTTGATAGCTGTTTCTACTTCATAATCCGACTTCCCACTACTACCTGTAAATTTATTAATCCTACTTTTTATAGCTTGAAAAAAGGCAACAACATCCTTAATAGCATTTGCTTCAGGACTTGGAATAGACATCGCATAAAGTTTTGAAAGCAGCGTTACCTCTTTTAAAAATCTATCTTTTAGTTTCTCACTGGATAGAATAAAGTTCTGACCCGCCAAAATAATTTGCAGCCTTCTGCTTGTTTCAGCCTCGAAGTATTCTTTATAGTCGAAACCATGGAACATCTGCTCTACAATTTCGAACTTCTCTAACATACCAGCAATAGCTTCTCGAATATCTACAACAGGAGCGCCTTCACCTCCACTTTGCATATAAACCGCCATAGCATTCCTAAGATCTTGACCTATTCCAATATAATCTACGATGAGCCCGCCAGGCTTATCTTTATAAACTCTATTTACCCGAGCAATGGCCTGCATTAAGTTGGCCCCTTGCATTTTCTTGTCCACGTAAAGGGTGTGTAAACTTGGTGCATCAAATCCTGTAAGCCACATATCACGTACAATCACCAATTTTAATTCGTCGGTGGTGTCCTTCATTCTAATGGCAAGATCTTTCCGCTGACTTTTAGTGGTGTGATGAGGTTGTAAAATAGCTTCATCGTCTGAAGAACTGGTCATTATTACTTTAATAACCCCTTTGTCCATATCGTCATGGTGCCATTCGGGGCGTAATCTGACGATTTCATTATAAAGCAAAACACATATCCTTCGTGTCATACCCACAATCATCGCCTTTCCTTCAAATACTTCCTGCCTTGCATCAAAATGCGAAACGATATCGGCAGCTATATCTCTAACGCGCTCTGGGTGACCAATTATAGCATCTATATTGGCCGTTCTTTTTTTAGCATATTCTAATTGCTCCTCAGATACTCCTGCTATTTCTTCTATTTCAGAATCGATAGATTCAGTTGTCTTTTCATCCAATTTAATTTTAACCAATCGAGACTCATAGCTAATAGGAACAGTAGCACCATCATCAACAGCTCGTTTTATATCATATACATCAATATAGTTTCCAAATACTGCCGGAGTACTTTTGTCTTCTTTTTCTATTGGCGTTCCTGTGAATCCAAGATAAGAAGCATTAGGCAACGCATCACGCAAATACTTGGCATTTCCATAACGGATTTCTGAACCATCGTCTGTTTCTACCTCACGGGCTTTAAAACCGTATTGACTTCGGTGTGCTTCGTCTGCTACTACCACAATATTGGTGCGTTCTGATAGTGTATCGAAAACATTACCCTCCGCAGGTGCAAATTTTTGAATAGTTGTAAAAATCACTCCACCACCCGACACCTTAAGAAGTTCTTTAATATGATCTCGGCTTGTGGCTTGTATGGGTGTTTGACGCAGTAAATCTTTACAATTTCCAAAGGTGCTAAACAACTGATCGTCTAAATCATTTCTATCGGTTAGAATTACCAGGGTTGGATTTTCCATCTCTGGTTGCACAATAATTTGCCCGCTATAAAAAACCATAGACAATGACTTTCCGCTTCCTTGCGTATGCCAAACTACGCCAACCTTACGGTCGCCATCCTCGCTATGGGTTGCGCGAATCGTTTGTTCTACAGCTTTCTGTACTGCGTAATACTGATGATATGCAGCAACCTTCTTAACTTTGATTTGAAAAATTAAACCTGTCTTTTCATCTTTCTTCTCCTCATTTTCAAAAACAGTACAGTACCTGATTAGCCTTACAAGCACCGTTTTATCTAACATATGTTCCGTAAGAATCTGCAATTCTGTACGTGGATCATTTTCTATAAGCTCAGGCGCACGCCAGCTTAGAAAACGAGAAAAGGGAGCAGATAAACTAGAGGTCTTTGCTTCTATACCATCGCTAATAATGCAAAGTGAATTGTAATAGAAAATAGAAGGAGTTGCGTTTTTATAATTGTTAATTTGTGTAAAGGCTCTACGAAGGGTTGCTTTATCGTCTAGAGCGCTTTTAAGTTCTATGAACACTAATGGCAAGCCGTTTATATAAATAACTACATCGAAACGTTTTTCACTATTGCTTTCTTTAACCACCAACTGATTGACCACCCAAAACGAATTATTAGTTGGATTTTCAACATCCATCAACCTTGCATTTACCCCAACCGTTCGCCCCTCTTTATTAAATTCAACCGTAACACCGTTAGTTAGATAAGAATGAAAACGCTCGTTGTTTTCCATAATATCTTCTGTCCCTAGGTTGATGACTTTTTGGTAAGCTTCCGCTAGTGCTGATGCTGGAATATTAGGGTTTAGTCGTTCAAGCGAATCTTTAAAATGATTTTCTAATAAAACAGAAGCAAAATTTTCTCTTTGTGGATTATCACCAAAAGGCGCTATATCTGGACCGTAATGATAGGTATAACCTTGAGCAATCAATTGCGCAATTAAGGATTGTTCTATGGTATTTTCTGATAATTTAGTCATGCTAAGTAATACATTGAAAGATTAGTTTGAAACCTAGACAAAAACGCCTCTTTTTGAATCCTTAATTCTTCTATGGATTCCGTTAGTTTTATTCCATCTACCTTAAACCAAGATTCACTAGATGAATCTCCAAATAAGGTCTTTGAAAAATTTCTTTCTAATTGGGGTTGGTCAAAGTTTTCTAGTAATGGGTAAATAAGCCCTAAGCCCAAAACCTTTTTATTTTGCGATTGCATAAAAGCGCCATAAGTATGGATTTGAAAAAAATCTTCCCTATCGTAATCCCTGTAGTTAGTTGTCATTCTCTTGTATTTGGCATCTAATACAACCACCTTATTATCCTTTTCTAAAATAATATCTGGAATTAAACCTCTACTAAAATCCTTATTCCTGTAAATATTGAATTTAGAGGAATACACCCTCCACCCTCCAATACTGTATTTCTTCCTAAGTATGGTCATTAAATAACTTTCCCATATCTCTGCCATATCTAAAAACAGAGCATCATTTGTATCTTTAGATTGTTCTTGGGAAATATTGTTATTCTTGCGCTGAATAATCTGCCAAGAAAAATCTACAATAGCCTTATAATTTGCGTACATGGACCCGTACTTAATGCTTTGGTATTGGTTTTTGGTGATGGTTTTATTTTTATAACCCGCTGCTGAATTAATGACTTCTTTGACGCCATCTGTAAGCATATTTTGAGACAAAAAATAGTCTTTAGCTAAAATTTTATGTGCTTTGTGAAGTATCGAAATTATTATTGGATCTATCTGTTTCTCAATTGAATTAGAAACTAATAGGTTCTCGTTATAGAGTGGCAATACCGATTTCCGAATATTAATTCGGCCCTTTACCGTTTGCCCTTTATGCTTTCTTTTTACTATGTTTTTAGGTAAACCGTGTACATTAGCCTTGCTTAATTGTTTAACCCAAATAATGCTGATCAGCTTTTTAATAAGCTCGTTGTGGACCTTATTTTCTAAGTTGCTTTTAGACTTGCTATGTGCTAATTTAATATTGAATATTTCCTCTAGTAATTGCATTACTGCGGCATTTCCAAAACGAGGTATGACCTCGAAACAATATTCTTGATTATTATAATTAAAAAACAGCTTCCCAATATATCTTCCCGTCAGCCATTTCTTAGATTTAAAATCATAGGTTAAAAGTGGTAGTTCTTCTTCTTTTAAACTATCACTTATTCTAAATACGTTTTTATTGGTGAAAGCATTATTTATATGCACAGCCATATTTGCATCTATGTCTATATAGGAGCAATCTTTAACCGGTGGTATATAAACAATGTTATTTACCATTGGAATATATATCTTTTGCTCTTTCCATATATTCTTTTACACTTTCTTTATCTGTATTACCTAAAAAAGCTTCTAACATTGGCGCTATGGATATAGACCACAAAATATCTTTAGCTTCTTTAAATACCCGCTTTCTAGAACGCCCTCTACCTGTTAAATTATGGTGTTCCTGATGTACTCTTGAAAGTTCCGCAAAAAATGTATGTCCAATTTGATAAGCCTCGCCTAACTCTTCTACATCATTACTGATGTACCTATTTAATGCACTACAAGCTTCTACATATGCATCTCTTAGGGTTTCAAATCGGTCGTCGTTAAAGTAGTCGCTCAACATTTCAGTTAACACAGCGTCATTGTAGCCTTTAAACTTCCACACAAAACGACGACGTAAGGCAAAGTCCATACGTTCTACCGAAAAATCTATTTCGTTCATTGTGCCTATAATATACAAGTTATCTGGCACTGTTAATTCTATTCCTTTTATTGCGGTTTTAATAGGTTTGTTTCTGTATTCCATAGCAGAAAACAGTTCACCAAAAACACGTGATAAATCCACTCTATTAATTTCATCTAATATGAGAACGTGAGGCAATTTTACTTTTCCTTGTGAATCTGTAGTTTCTTCTTCATTATTGGCTTGATCAATTATATCGAATAATAGCCCTTTTATCGCTACGGTTTCTGAGCCAGTTGGAGTGGATCTCAATTGATAACCAGCAATAAAATCTTCATAAGACGTGTTGGGGTTAAATTGCAGTTCATGTATTCTACCTCCTATATTTTTTAAACCCTGTTCAAAATACAATTTCAGGTTTTCTTTTTTGTGTAAAAAATGATTGGTGATAAATGATTCCGCCAACTCCTTAGCCGTATGGGTTTTACCTGTACCTGGTGGACCGTAATACACCAAAGCTTTTTTAAACTGCAATAGCATTACTTCTTCAGACACATTATGCAAGCCTTTATTCCATACATGCCATAATTGAGGTGCATAAAAACTCTTAGAGATGCCTAAGTTTTCTAGCTCTTTTTTAATTAGATGAATTTCATCATCTATAGTTAGCCCTTCTTTCTTTGCCTCCTCTAAGTCTTCGATTAGCGAATAGAAATTAGACTTTATAGCTTCCTTATCTTGTTTAGATGCAATAGCCTCAAAATAGTCTGGTTTTGCCAAGTGAAGCATTAAACTCTCCATAGCAAAAGATCTTGTTTTTAGTAGCTTATACACGCGCTCTGGAACATTAAATGTGTTTTCTTTAAATACTTTATTAGCATTATCTATAATGAAAGTATTAATATCTTCCGCTGTTTTTAAGAAGCCATTGTTTACTTCTTGCTTAATTAAAATACAGAGTATTAATAAAAAATTAATCTCCATTGGTTTGTTGGTTTTATGGTACTGCCCTGCAGAACCAATACCTTCCTTTGGAAAATAATGCTCTTTTTTATTACTTTCAAAACGGGCTTTAAACTCTTCATCATCTAAAATCCATAAGGGGGTTTGTTCTTTGGTATCTGGTTTTATATCATTGGCTGGCAGATACCATAACCAATTTAAGTGCGCAAAACACAAACGCACTTCGTAATTAGCTTCTTGAAATTGCAGTTTTATTTTATCCCAATAGCTTGGTCCACTACCTTCTATGGCGGCATCTAAAAAATATTCTTTTACTTTAAATAAATTAGTAATAGAAAAAATATCATCTTCATTGGTTAAAACAGATTTATCTGTTAATAAGCAATTTTCTATGAAGCTATTATATAATTGGTAGACCTCTTGTTTTGTATCTGCACTCATTTTTATAAGTTACTTTTAAACCCCTCAACCCGCAACTGCCCACTCATGAGTTTAGGCAATAAAGTGTCTCTAGTTTTGGTTAGAGATTGGATTTGTTTGGAATTATTTAAAATTTTATCGAAAACAGGTTTTATTAATTTATCAAAATCTTTTAAAGCTTGATTAGATGGTATAATTGTTTCGTAGTACCTTAATATATCGGTTTTTAAATTCACAAATACGCTCCCGCTACCTTGTTGAACTAATTTTGGTCTAATGTGTAAAAAGAGTAAATACAAATACTCATTTGATACGATCGAGCTAGGGAAATGCATCCAACCATCATGAACACAAGTGTCAACAGCTAAAAACTTTGGCATACCTGGTGTAGCACTATTGGATAAAACTAAATCACCCGCTTTCTTTAAGGTTGTTTTACTTAATCCTTCAACTTTAATATGTTCTTTTATTTCAAAAATATACGGAGAGTCAGTTGCGGTTGCATCTGAAATCTTTAACCATCTATAACCAGAATCTGAAATATAATCTTTAATCGGTCTGGGGGAGCCACCTCTCTTAATTACTGTCAAATCACCAATTTCACCAACTCGCCAACCCTCTGGCAATTCATCATCCACTTGGTATTTCCCAAACCACTCTTTAAAAATGGTTTGTGCTAGGGTTTCTAGGGTTTGGTTTTGGGCTTGTAGATTTTCTATTTTATCATCAAAGGCGGTTAATACTTGGGCTATAGCTTTTTGTTCTTGGAGATCATCGGGTAAAATTAAATCTATGTTTCTAACTATATCGGTTTTTAAATTTTTAAAAACACTCCCACTTGCAGAATGATTTAATGTTTTTCTAAAAAAAAGAAAAAAATAATATAAATATAATTTATCTATGTTTTTATAATCATCAAAAACTAACCAGCCATCATGGACGCATGCATTAATAGCCATAATTTTTGGAATTCCAGGAGTGGCACTATTAGAAACAATTAAATCTCCAGGTTTGACTGATGTACTTCTTCCTTCTTCAATTATAAACTGTTTTGTACTTTCAATATATTTATTCATTGAAGAAGTAGCATCTGCTATTTTGACCCATGGTATGCCATTCTCTGAAAGATAATTATGTATTGGACGAGGAGATGATCCTCTACCAACTTTAACTAAGCTTCCCATTTTAACTTCACTCCATCCAATTGGAATCTTTCCATCTATAAACTTCATAACGAAAACCCAATTTTAGCAAGTTGTGCTTTAATCTCTTGGTTTAGGGCTTCCTCTTCCTGCATTTGTTGTTTTAGGGTTGTGGTAAGGTCTTCCATTTTATCTTCAAAAGGAATCCCGTCGTCCTCTTCAGGGAGAATTCCAACGTAACGACCAGGTGTTAATACATAATCGTGTTTTTGTATGTTTTCTAACGATGCACTTTTACAAAAGCCTTTTTCATCCTCGTAGCCATCATCTTTTTTCCAGTTATGATAGGTATCACAAATCTTAGCAATGTCTTCTTCAGAGAAGTCTCTATGCACACGAGATTTCATGAAACCCATTTCTGAAGCATCAATAAATAAAGTTTTGTCGCTGGTTTTATTACGGCGCATAAACCAAATACAGGCAGGAATACCTGTGTTATAGAATAATTGCTTTGGTAAAGCTACGATGCACTCTACTAAATTTTCATCCACAAAGTTTTTACGGATATCGCCCTCGCCCGAAGTATTAGAGCTTAAAGAACCATTTGCCAATACCGTTGCCATAACACCCGTAGGCGCTAAGTGATAAAGCATATGCTGTAACCAACCGTAATTAGCATTCCCTTTGGGCGGGATTCCGTATTTCCAACGTGCATCCTCTTGCAAAATATCCACACCCCAATCGCTTTGATTAAACGGTGGATTGGCAATAACAAAATCGGCTTTTAAGTCAGGGTGTGCGTCTTTTAAAAAAGAGCCTTCGGTATTCCAAGACACGAATTTGGAGTTGATATTGCGAATAGCCAAGTTCATCTTAGAAAGCTTCCAAGTCGTTTGGTTACTCTCTTGCCCATAAACCGTAATATCTTTTATGTTTCCTTGGTGTTCCGTAACAAATTTTTCACTCATCACAAACATTCCCCCAGATCCACTTGCTGGGTCATATACTCTACCTTTGTATGGCTCAATCATTTCAACCATTAATCTCACAATAGCCTTAGGAGTATAGAACTGTCCGCCTTTTTTACCTTCGGCATTGGCAAATTCGCCTAAGAAATACTCATACACTCGACCAAAGAGGTCTTTAGAGTTTTCATTTTCGGCTTGTAAGTCGGTGTTGGAGATTAAATCGATAAGTTCTCCTAAAGCAGTCTTATCTAAGTTAGCCTTTCCGTACACTTGAGGCAGTACATTTTTAAGTTCCTTGTTTTCCTTTTCTATGGCATCCATAGCTTCATCCAAGGTTTGACCAATAGAAGGAAGCTTGGCTTGTGCATGAATATGACTCCAACGCGCCATTTTAGGAACAAAGAAGACATTCTCGGCCAAATATTCATCGCGGTCTTCAGGATCAGACCATTCATCCGCTTCCAGTTTATGATACAATTCTGCAAAGGATTCAGAAATGTATTTTAAGAATACAAGTCCTAAAACTACGTGTTTATACTCTGCAGCGTCTATGTTTTTACGCAATTTATCTGCTGCTTTGAACAGGTCCTGCTCAAAATTATTTTTTGTTTTTGCCATTTATAAGATGATACTCTTTTTGTGATTAATTATTTAATAAAATTTTTCTCTTAAATTAAGAGAGTACATACCATTCCCTTTTTGGAAAATGTTACTATCAATAAATTTCAAGGGGAGATAATTTCAAATATAGTATTTATATTAGGAATTTATTAAGAAGTTTTTTAACAGTTTATAAGCATTTGTAAAAGTGCTATTGTTGTAATGAAATAAAAACAAACTAAAGTTTAGATTTTTGAACGAAAAATGATATTAAACAAATAATGACGTTTTAGAAATTATTGCTGGCAAATAACTTGAAAAAGCGATTAGACTATATCTTTTAAAATCAACCTTTGAAAAATTCTTTGAAAAAATAGTCAAAACATCTGCGTGAGATTTAGTTTCTTTATATGTTTAAGTTTAAAAATCGTTGAATCTATAAATAATTGAGGATATGAATTATGTAGAAATATTGGAAAAATTATGTTTGTCAGATAAAATTCCCGAGAATAAAGATTTTCTAATGCAAACTTTCAATTACCATCCAAACTACGAAGTATTAAATTTAGCAATAATTGAAAAAGCTAAGAATGAAGAAACACATATCAGCTTTGATTTTATTGACACTGACATGAAAGGATTTAAAGAAAAATCTATTTCCGAGGTGGAATATAATTATCGACGAATTTATCCTTTCAGCGGTGGTAGTGCTTTAATGAATACATTTAATTATCCAAAATATTTAGCTGCAAGAGGATTCAAGGTTGAAATCAGAGCGGCACAAAAAAATCACGGTTACCAGTCAAAATCCTATTATATAAGTTGGGTATAAAATAAAACTATCCTCAAGGAGGGTGTTTTAAGGAATCGATAATTAATTTTATATTACCTTGTTGGATCGCCGTAAATTTTTCTAATTACAAAAGCCGAAATCCAACCCACTATTACAAACCACAAGTTCAATTTTAATATTGTTAATACTCCGCCTAACAAGTAAGATAGTCCTCCTAACGTTAAACCCAAATTCCTGAATTGGTACTTAGAAGAAGTAACTAAAATAAAAAAACCTAGTACACTGGATAATCCTCCAACTATATAAAGTAGTATTTGCATTTTCTTTTTACTTTTAGTTAAAATAAATTATTAATAAATATGGTATAATAATTAAACTGAAAAATAACAGAACTTCAATTATTGATAATTTATCTGGATCAGGTGCTTTTCCTGTCACTGCAAATTTCACCAAATCCTTAGTTTTAATTTTTTGATTTTCTACCTCTTTAATGATAAATTCTCTATTTCTTATTAAGGCAATAATTCCAAATACCTGACCTACACTAAAAAATGCACTAGCCCAAAAAAGCCCAACCCACCAATTAGATACAAAATAGGCTACGATACTTCCAATCCCACATATAATTAAAAATGAAGTCAAGTTTTTCGGTTGTCCCTTTATAATTATTAGCATGAAGATTATCATTCCGATACCTCCAATGTGATATAAATTTAGGTTATTGGTGAAAAATCCAAAAAGGAATAAAATCAGATATCCAATTCCAATAAAATTCTCGATTAAAATTAAATAGTAGTTTTTCATAAAAATTTGGTTAAGTTTTTAGTTGGTTTAGTCATGTAAATTCCAAAAATGAATACAATAACCTACACAGAAATAATAGATTGAGCATATCCGGATTAAAGCTTGGAATCTTCTATGAGAGGCCTATGTCCCAAATCGTTTTTTTATTCTCCCAAGTAGAAATCAGAAAACAAATGTGTGGCCAAATTATTGTATCCAGTCTCACTGCAATATTTTTAATTTGTTGTAACCTATCAATCTGAAAACCGTATATCATTTTTGGCCTCTGATTTCTCTAGTAGATAATGCAAAACTAAAAGGACCAATGGAGCAATTCCCCCTAATACAAATAAGTAATTGAATTCATCTCCAAGACTATACATATAAAAAGCTGCCAATAAGTTAACACCTAACATTATTGATGCAAACAAGATTCTGTGAGAAGGAGCAACTAGGCCCGCTATTCCTACAGCAATCCATCCGCTTATAAATTTGAGAAAATAAAGGTCAAGAAAATCAGTAATGGTCCTAAATGGAATGAAGAAATTTAAAATTTTCGAAAATATGCTTGGCAGTATTGTAGAGGCAATTAGTCCGGCTGGGATTGCTATTATATACAACAAGATTTTTTTCCACATGATTTTTATTTTTGATTTTTTGTTACAGGATTGTATTTAAAAGATTCATTTTATAAAGTGTAAGCTTCATACGTGGTAATTATATTTTTAAATTAAGTCAGATAATTTTTCGATTATCGAGTTAATTGGGTGTTCTATCCATCATTCTTGGTCTTCATCTTTTAAATACTCCCAAAAATAATATACTAGAATTGAAGATACATTATCCGCACAGGGCTCTTCTATATCAAAATCTAAGGCAAGATCAAAGTTACCCCGATAAAGACCGAAATAGTTCCGTATCCAATGGGACAATCCTCCAATTTGATTAAACCTTTTGTCGAACTGTTCCCATGTCATATCCTGCATTTCCGAACATTCTTCTGGAGTATAAAGTGATTTAAGAATTATTAAAGCCTCTTTTATATTCCTCGGCCATAAATCTTGATCATTTGTCTTATCATTAATGAGATAAATTTTATAATTATCAAAGGTTTCCGCAGTGAACTTTTCTATATCTCTTTCATTGCGGCTAACAGGCACTCCAGCAACAGCCATTTTTTCTGCCAAAAAATAACTAGGTGTAGTTTCTTTAACTCTGTAATGGTGAATTTGATCCTGCTCGGTACAAAAAAGGAAAATTGTGTTGTTTATTTTAAGTTCACCACCAAAAAACAAGGGTTCGTTTTTGGCCTTTATTTCATATTTCATTTTCTATTCTTATTTTGGATTTTTATTTTATCGGTTCCCAAGTATTAGAGGGCAAACCAGACAGGTCACATTTTCCCTATAAATATGATTACAATATTTAGTTATTTCACTATGTCTATATGTACTGCATATCCATTGCCTGACATATCTGCGATTATCAGAGTTTCTACATCCCCCGATATTTTCACAATAAAAATAGCATCTTTCCCAGGCCTAATTACTCTAAAAGCTGTTTTATCGTCAAATAGCCTTGGTAAGTTTCCGATAAGTAATCTACTTCATTTTTTTTAATTTACCTTTTAAAAGACCACCTGCTTTGGGAATGATTTTCAAATATGTTTCACTTATGTCCACTTCTTGTCCACTTCTGCATCATTAAATGATTTAATCCACTCAAATTTTTGTTGGTTTTTAAAATGCTCCCTGGATTGGCGCTATACAATTTTAATTTCATCATGGTAATAACTATAATTGATTTAGTAATTCTATCGCTTGGCTGTCTCCCAATTTGGCTGCTTTTAATAAATACCGTTTTGCTTCTACCCTGTAACCACCATCGAGTTCTATTCCTCGTTTATAAATTGAACCCGCCAAAACAAGGTAATCCACGTTTTCAGACTGAATCTCTAGAGCTTTTAAAATATTTTCCTCTGCATTTTGCAAACAGTCGAATAATTGACCTATATATGCTGGAGACATTTTCATCAAATTGAAAGTCTTCAAATAATAACAGTGCGCAGTTAAATAAGCAGCATTCGATTTGTATAGAGTGTTATTTACGTTTTCAATATTGTATTTACAAATTGTAATACAATCGTTATAAGAGTCTATTTCGAAATATATATTCGCTAGATTATTAGAACTTAATTCTTTCGTCCAATGTGAGAATTCATCATTTGTAGAAATACTATTTCGGTAAAATTCAATAGCTCTATCCGTTTTATTTAATTCTTGATAGGCTCTTCCCAAATAAAAATTTAATTGCGAATCATCAAAACCACTCTCCCTAAGCGTAGTTGACAACTCAATTACCAGTTCGTAATCAGATGTATTGTATTGTGAATAATAATGAATTTTTGATATTACTGTTTGGTAATCTTCTTTTCGCATTTTAGTTTTAATTAATTTGTTTTTTAGTTAATCTTATTTTTTCATGTTTGCACATTTGGGCTATGAACTTCGGGCCAAAAAACATGTGTTTTTCAATAATCTAAACTACCAACTACAGGCCGCTAATTACAAATTTCCCCAATTAGTATTACCATTAAAAGCCACAAATTAAAACAATAAATTCATTTAAGTCAATATCAAAAATTCCCCGCTAATACCCCTTAACATCACGCCCCCTTCGCAATTCCCAATTCATCCATAATATTGAAAATTCGCAAAAATCATCCATCTGTCAATCACCCCACTACCCAACTATCAAAACTTTCGGAAGCAACGTGTGCAATCCTAATTTTTTAATTCCAATAGCTTGTTTCATTATTAATTTACAGAATATATTTAGCGTTAAGGTTTTACCCTTCTTTTTTAAATAATCCATTTATAAATACATAATCATTCTGTATCTCACATTAACCATTACATATAGTTCAATACCACACAGGTTAACCAAAATTAGTCTAAAAAAAACAGTTAAAAATTTGGGTATTTTTATTTAATTTGTTGGCAATAATTCGAAATAAAAATAGACAAGCATGAAATTAACAAACTTGAAATCAATCCTTATTATTGGTTTTTTTGTACTAATATCGAATCTAACTTATGGACAAGTGTACAAGCTGAAAACCACTTCTGTGTCCTTTAAAAATAAAATAAATGATTACAAATGGAGTGATTGGTCAGATTGGGAAGAGACCTCTATTTTGGTTGTGTTGGACAACGAAAAGTCAAGATTTACAATCTATTCTAAAGAAGTTCAAGTTTATGATGTCGCTGAAAATGAAGGAAAATCCACAGACTCTGACGGAGATGATACTTGGTCATTTTTTTGTGTGAACGAAGATGGATTAAGGTGTAGAGTTAGACTTGTAAAGCTAAATAGTCAAAATGGACAGAATCAATTGTACGTTGGATTTGATGATGCACAATGGGTCTATAATTTATATAGTTTGGATTAAAACTACAGCCAATAGATTATATAACTTATATCAAGAAAAGTAATAAAATTAGAATTCGTGTTCTTAATCGATTTCGTTCCAAGTCCACAAGGTAAGTGCTTTAAAGCAAGCATAGGTCATATATACAAACCCTTAGTAAACATATAAAACAATAGTTATGAGATTAATAATAACATTTTTGCTCACGATAATTCTATTTAATCATACTTACACGCAAAATAATTGGGTAACTGCAATAATTCCTGACAAAGAATATCAACCAATTGGTAAAGACAATCGAGCTAGCTTTTTAAATTTTTATTATGACTTATCTTATGTTAATGGAAAAAGTAATAGGAATAAAGATAAGACGTATTATTATAAAATTTATAATGAAACAAGAAGCGATTTTGCGAATGTTTCATTAAAACAACAAGATTCTTATCTTCTTATATCAGCGGATTTTAAATGGAATGAGAAATATCCAAAATTAAACTATGCTATTAAACTATCGGATTTTGAGTATTTAGGAACTAATAGTATAGGAAATCGTGCATATATTTATAGTAACTCCAAATACCTAGCTGTCTTTTATGAGCCAAGTTCTGAAATATTTCAATTAATATATTTTCCAGTTAAGTTACTTACAGGTAAAACAGGTCTTTTATATTTTGATATAGCCCACGATCTAGATAATTTCAAGCTTAATGGCTATATTAGAAGTTTAGAATAAAAAATCTGCCACCGCGAGTATAAACGCAATGACTGAATTTCAAATAAATGATCCAAGTTTAGAGTCTCAATGGAGAGCGTTAATTTTGTTTGGCAAAAATTCAGCGACCTACAAATTCGCATTCGCAAAAAGTCTTTTAGAATTAATAGAAAAGGAAACCACTTCTATTTCATTAAAAGAATTAGCTAGACCATTTGCAAAAAACATAACAGAACATCTCAAACAAAGTGACAAACAAGGAAATTCAAGCTCAAGTAAGTTTCTAAACTTTTGTAGAGATTTTAACAATGGGAGAATTGATGAAGCTCAACTATTACATCAGACTGAAAGATTAGGTTTCGTTAATGTAGTTGACGCTTTTCAAAATGTAAATGGCGGTCAAATTCCAAATCTATTCTACGAGAAAGACTATTCAAAAAGAAATAAGAGAATTGTTATCACAGACAACTTACTCAAACTTAAAGAAAGTTTCCACTTTCAAAACTTTGAAAATGAAACCGAAGCGAGATGGAACTTGGTTGAAACGGCATGGAACCTACAAATCAATCCAAACCTTCTTGAAGTAAAATATGACGAAGCCGCTTCCCTTTTCTTTCTCGAAAACGACTTTATGCGAAGGGTTGATATTACATCTGTTAGAGACTCTCTCAACGGATATCAAAAAGGTAAGTGTTTCTACAGTTTTATGGACATTTCAATTATTAAAGGCAGTTCAGAAATCTGCCATGTAGACCACTTTTTACCACACGTGAATAAACAAATTCATGCTAATAATAATGCAAACATAAATGGAGTTTGGAATTTGGTTTTGGCCCATTCTTCGATAAATAGTACAAACGAAAAGGGCGCTAAAGTACCAAATCGAAAGTATTTACAAAGACTATTCAATCGCAATGAGTTTTACATTAGTAGTAAACACCCATTAGCTGAAACCATTATAAATCAAACAGGAAAAACAAAAGAGCTAAGACGTGCTTTTTTAGAAAAACAATATAATCTCGCACTAGAAAATTCTATTATCACCTGGACACCTAGTGAAGAACTTGAAGGAACTTTTTAATGAGTGTATTTTCAAAAATATCAAATGACAAAAAGATTTACTCAGGAGAGCATTTCTTTTTAATCTATGACGGATACCCTGTATCTCCAGGTCATATTCTAATTATTTCTAATGAAGAAAAGTTGGACTATTTTTCATTGAGTAAAGAGGAACAAAACGAATTGAATTTACTTATTGAGGTAGCAAAAGAAATAATAGAAAAAGATCAAAAACCAGATGGCTATAATATAGGAATGAATTGTGGTAAAGCAGCTGGACAAACCGTAATGCATTTTCATTGTCATGTAATTCCTAGGTATTTCGGAGACATGGAAAATCCCAGAGGAGGTATCAGACATTGCATAAAAGGAAAAGGTTATTATTAATATATATTGCAATAACATATGCATAATCGTAAGCAATAAAAAGAACGAGTTGATTAGGCAACTTTTACAATTGAAAAACCAAGGAAGACTGCAAGCTGATTTTGAATTTAAAAAAAGACAGTTTTAACTTGAAAGTCAATATAAATCGTTCGGAAAAACATAGTGGATGGGTAAGATTTTGTTATAGTACAATAATGAATTAAATAGTTGAAAATGGTGGACGTTTAGCTGAACGATGAATCTAAAAGTAATAGGATGTCTGGTAAGAAATAATAATTGATGGCGTTGGATTTGTTAAATATTACAACTGACTTGACTATAATAAATAATACCCCGAAAAGCTGTGATCAAAGCATCAGTATTATTCCAAACCGTCTACTTCAAGTTCCCAATAAACACGTTTATCGTAATCGTATGCATCAATAGCCCGTGGATCATCAATAATTTTTTTGTCCAAGGTTAATGTAATATATCCCCCATTACTGAAGTAAATTGTAGCTTCGTCACCATCAAATTCTACAGTGACAAAATACCAATTACCCGTGTCATATGAATATGCAGTACAATCAAACTCAATTCCGTCAATGTTTTTACCATTATATTCAGCTGAATATGCAGTGGATAAGATTAAAAACATTAAAATAAATGTTGTAACTCTAATTCTCATAATTTTCTTTCAAATGAAACTACTCCTAATTTTTGATAATTAAAAATGCGCATTTCAAATGAAGAGTTATTCTCTAATTGTATTGAATATATTTTCATTCCATTTTCCAATTTCTTTACTAAATATTGTTCAAAATTATCTTCCAATTCTTGAGTGTCAATATTTACGTTTTTCCATATGAAGCTAATACTATATTTATCTTTTTCGATGAAAAAGTCACAATTATCCAATTCGGACATTTTCCACCAATAGTTTTTATCTAAAATAAATTCATATCCGTATTTATCCATTAGTTCATTGAAAACGGAATGCGGCATAGTAATAGTGTTAAAAATATTATTCCAACTCGGAATTAAGAAAGCTGTACCACTCCGTAGTTCAAAGTCAAATCCATACTCATCTTTATGTTGAGAATAACTAGTTACAAACTGCAAAGCGAAAAATAGAATAATCAGTTTTTGTTTCATAAATTAGTTTTTAATTGAATATATATATTAGTTATAATAAGTGCTGGACAAAATTGTAATCACATTAGTGTTCTATTTAAGCCTAAACATTTGTTCTTTAATTTTTATTATACAATAATCAATAGATTTTGGAGTCTTCATAAATAAAGCATTGCCTTTCTGTCCAACATCAATCCTACTTTGCACACTTTCTTCTCAGAAGAATTATTTTAGTTAATGATCCCACTTAAATCATGTTAAAACCTCATTGAATACTTCACTCAATTCTCTTTTTATTAAATAAATCTCATCAGAGGTTAATTTCCTTCGGGCTGTTTCACCATTATTCTTTTCAAAAGCATTTTTTCTATTCCTATTTTTTCTTTTTAAATATAGGTCCAAATTACTTATTAATTCATGAGCACTTTTTCTTATTTTTCCTTTTTCCCTATTTGTAACTAATTCATGGTTCTTTATGTTTACTCTAAGTTTATTTAAAGTGTATTTTATATTACTAAATTTATAATCCTCAACTGTTTTAATTTGAGTATTAGTAAGGCTTAAAATGTATGTTAATTCTTCTTTTAATTCTTGAACTGTAGGTTCTAATATAAATGAATCACTTTCCATTAATTCATCAAATCTTATATTTTGTAAAATTTTGTTTTTTCCTGAATATAAATTAGTTTCAGTTTGAGGTTTCTGTTTATTTCCATCATTCATCTCAAGACCTTTAAGAGACCAATTAAAGTCTTTTCTTATGGATCCGTGTTCATATATTAAATTTGCACAATCTATTATTAAACCATAATTATTTGGCTTATATCTTAATACCCTTCCTATCTGTTGGATATAAAGACTAAGGGATTTTGTTGGTCTCGCAAGTATTACTGTTTCAATATCCGGACAGTCAAATCCCTCTGTGAAAATATTTATATTGAATAACACTTTAATTTCATTGTTTTTAAACCTTTCAATAATTAATTCTCGATCCTCTTTTTTGGTTTTGCTATCAATAAAGTCACATTTAATTAAGTTTGATTTAAACCTTTCTAATAATATTTTCATGTGCTGAGTATCTACACAGAAGATAATTGTTTTTCTGTCCTTCGAATATAAATTAAAAGCTTGAAAAACATCAGCAATCTTATTTTCAGAAGACATGTATTCAGATAATTTATTTTGTTGATAGTCATTTAATCTTTTATCCACTACAATATCTTCAATTACCACATCTCTTAGGGATAAATGTTTGTACTGCGATAGAAATTTATTTTTTATAAACCATTCAATACTTTTTGACTTTATTAGAGAATCAAAAATTTTCTCAAAACTTTCACCGTTTAATCTGATAGGTGTAGCAGTAACCCCTAATAATTTACTTTCTTGATAAGTATTGATGAGTTTTTTGTAAGATCTTGACAAAATATGATGTGCTTCATCTACTACAATTAAAGAAACATTTTGTGGTTTTTCTTTTTTTCTGATTAACGTTTGAAGAGATGCAATTTGAACTTGTCTATTAGGCTCATATGTCCTTCCTGACATTATTATTCCTGAAAATATTCCAAACAACCTTAACCTAAGGTATATTTGCTCAACTAATTCCTTTCTATGAACAATAATTAAAACTCTTTTATTTGGTTGAATTTCTTTTATTTGTCGTCTTACAATTGCAGAGAAAACGGTTGTTTTACCAGTGCCTGTAGGCATTTGAATTAAAACAGAATTAGTTTTATTAAATACTTCAATTGTGTTTTCAATAATTTCGGTTTGGTAGTTCCTCAATGTAACACTCATTCCTTAAAAAATTAATGGATTAAGTTATCTGACTTTTTTAATACTTTTCCATTGTTATACATTGTTATCCATTGTTATCAATTGATTGAAAACTTAGTTACAACCCCCACTGATGCACGATTGCATCTGAAATGGACAATAATTCTTAGCAAAAGATGAAATATTATATTAGGCAAAGTTTAACGGTTTCATTGCAGTCACCTAACTCTATTTTGGTTATTTAGAAAATATGAAGATATCGAATCCAAAAGGCTCTCAACCTTTAAATAGCAATTGCTGGTGAAAGGTTAGAAGAGTTTTTATTTTACGATAATGAAAAATCGAATCATTTTATAATATTTATATTCTTAGGATCACGCAACACTATCTGTCCCTTCTCATCATATTCTTTAACAGTACCGGTCACAGCTATATGTTTCCCTTCATATTCACTTAAATCTAATTGAAATTTAGACTGATCCCTTTCCCAAACTACTACTGTAAATGAATGGTTAGGAAATTGACCTCCAAAATTTAGATATACAGGTTTTCCTTGTGTACTTTTTGCGGCATACACCTGAGTAACTACACCACAAACGGTAGCTTTCTTGTCTTTATACTCTAGTGACTGATAAGCATTTATAGTGCAATCTTGAGAAAAAACGACTGTTCCACACAAAAGGAATAACGAAATTAGAAAAGGCTTCATATAATTGGATATTTATTTTCAAAGAAACAGATTTTTAGTTAAAAGAACAACCGAATCAAAACGAATTTTCGTTATTATAATTGCTTTGTTATTATTTTTCACAATTTTTTACAGATCCGAAACACCTACAAAATCCACTCCCCAACTGGCGCACGATTGTATCCCTTCCCAATTCCTGTTATTCATCAAAAACTCGTTCCAAAAAATGATTCAGCATCCTTCAAACATAAGACAATCAGCAACCCAACTAATTTGCAAATTCTTTCAATTAAAAACATAAAGCTTCCATTACACCTATAAGAAAAACTTAGGCACTAATCTCGAAGCCTCAGGAGGCTTAAATAAAGTTGATTTTGGTAAAATTAGAGGGTTTTGCAACGGATACCGGTGTTGTAGCCTGTGCTTATTCTCCTAACAACCCTTTCCAATGCAATTCGTCATTATTTTTAATATAAGTTAAAAGTTCTTCGACAGCTCCTTCAATTTGAAGTAATTTATCATCGTGACGCTGAACTTTTTCTACTTGATTTTGATGAGAAAACCAATGAAGCAGTTTGGTGTTATGATATGGTCTGTCAGTTGGATTAAAAACCTCTTTAACTCTTCGGTCAACTTCTTTTTCACTTGGATATTTCATTAATGTATAAAGCTCCAAAAACCTTCTTACGGCATTTGGTAATATTAAAAAATTTGGAAATTCTTCTTTGTCTTCTAATTCTGAAAAAGCTTTTATTATTTCAAATAAACCTACATATTCAGACTTATGGCTACTAAATGCTTTTGGTAATTTTTTTATAGTTGCTTTACTTTCTTTTAGCCGTTGAATATAGTATAATGGTCTTTTATTTTCACTAGCTTCTTTGTTAGTTGGGCCAAACAATCTAGTATCTAATAATACTGATAGAAATTCAAAACTATGGGTTGAAATAAAGAGTTGTTTAAAATTGTTTTTTGAAAAAAAGTTATGAATCAAAGACCTAACTTGAAAAATGTGGTTGCTGTCTAAACTTGATATTGGGTCGTCAATAAAAACTATAGTTTTCTCGAGCTTTGATTCTTCATTTAATGATTTAAGCTCTGTTAGGAAGTAAGAAAAAGCAATCGCTGATTTTTCACCCTCGCTAAGATTTGTAGCAGGAAATGTATCTCGCTTTAAAATAAACTTGTCATCTGAAATATCAATTTTTATATCGTCTCGATTTAGCAATAACTCCAAACTTGTGTTTAGTTCCTCCTTGCCCTTAACTTTATCGCTTAACTGAGAATTCAAACTCAAGATTTCTTTATCATTATCAGCTATTCTTTTTTCAATCGTGTCAATTATAGATTTTGCTGAGTTACTTTCCTTTTCTTTGGATAAATAGTCTTCAGATTTTAAGTATTCTGCAACGTAGTGATTTAATATTTTATTTACCGCTTTTTGTTTTCTTTCATCAAATTCAGACAGCCAAATGTTATGCTTTTTGAGAATAACCTCAATATTTGAAACGTCTCTAGCTAAAGAAACTTCATCTATATTCGATGCTGAAATAGAATTGAAAATGTGTTTGCCTTTTGAGTAAAGGTCTTTTTCCAAAGTTTTGAGTTGATTCTTGTAAGCTTTTAGATTGTCTTTGTAAGAAGCAATATTCTCTTGATATTCCTTTCTATATGCCTCACCTAATTTTAATTCATTCTCAAATGTTAAAGAAACTAACTCTGTTTCCTCCTCAATTCTCTTTCTAATTCTAGATATCTCATCTTGAATCTCTTGTAGTTTTTCAGAATAATAAGAGTTTAAATTTTCGATTCGATTGTTAGGTAAACTGTTATTGCAAAATTTACAGTTTTCTCCTTTTTCGTGTAAAGTAAGACCTTTTTGAACCCAATCAAAAAGTTCCTTGTCCTCGTCTAATTCCGGGAATGGTATTGCTTTAGGAGCAGAATCTTCAAGTACTTTTTTAACATCAGAACTTAAAGAAAGTAGATTTTCGCTAAACTTGAAATCGTCATCTAGTTCCAAGAAAGTATTTTGTGATAATGCCTGTTCTTTGGTTTCATTTTTCTTTGTTGAATCCAAAATGTGTTTTTCTAAATCGGATTTAACAATATTTGCTCTGATTTGGAAATGAGACTTATTAAACTCGTGAGTTTGAAATAATCTTGGCAAATATTCGTCACGAATCTCCTTTGCTTGGTCAGAAAATTTTCCATTTGGCTTATTATATTCAGAGAATCGATTTGCAATTATCTTGTAACGTTCTTCCTTTATTTTGAAAAGTCTTTCATTTTCTTTTTCCAGTTTATCAAGTTTTGACTTAATATCTCCAGCTGGATCTCCTAAATAAAATGAAATGGGTTCAATATCTGAGCCTGGTAAATCCCAGGTAAAAACCCTTTTCATGTATTCTGAATTGAAAACTTTAATTATGAATGGGCAATCGGTAACGTTTTCTTGATTTACTGAAATTGAATTCTCATCGTGTTCTATTTCAAAGTCAAATTCAGAACCTTTAAAATGCCTTTCGGCATTCTTAAATTCTAGAAGTTCGAATAGTTTTGATAATGTAGTTTTACCTGAATAATTCCAACCATATATGAGGTTTTTCTTTTTAAAATCATCCAATTGATTCCAAGAAAAATCCTTATAAATTCCAAAGTTTTTTATTCTTGAAACTTTTTTAATCATTGTTTGGTTTGCATTGGCTACAACGGTTTGCATATGGCTTGGGGCGGTTTCGAAGCACTTTCCTGTCCACCGAAACCAAAGCTGGCTGCGGAGCGAAAGCCTTGCTAGTAGCCATTCACCCGCAATAAGCTATATGCGGTGTTGTACGTTCATTATTTATCTTTTATTTTATCCCACAAAAGAGCAATTCCACCAATTATTATTATCGCTCCAATACCTATTACCCAAATCGAAGCTACGATTGTTTGAAGCCAGGCTAATCCTGGTATTGCACAAACTATCCCGAGCCCTATCAAACAACCGCCAAGAGTTGAACCTCCCTCTCCATTTGGTTTTTCATTGGCTTTAGAAACAATCCAACCTAAAGCGAATAATATAACAGCTGCTATTAAAGCTTTACCTGTAAATCCTAAAGGTGGAAGTCCAATGTTTTCATCACCGGGATAATATCTACCTCTTGGCTCTCTATATTGAGCAAAAACAATATTCGTAGCTAATAAAAAAACTACAACAGGTATTTTGGTAATAATTCTTTTCATCTTTTCACTTTAATGACGTACAACATAAGTATACCCGAAGTATCATATTAATTCATGGCGTATATATCGCATATACCCGCAATTATAATACTATCACATTCAAACATAGCACAAATAATTAAAATTTTATTACGGGAAGTAATATCTTGTCAAATAATTGTCAACAATTACACCTAAACAATATGAATCTAACACCAATAACCTTAAAAAACATTACAAACAAATAATTATAATAAGAAAAGAAATTATGGACATTATGATGACAAGTCGGCAATATATTGAAGTTCGGGAGGCAGGTAAATAGGTGTTCGTCAGTCGTTCCGCTTTGTTCCGCAAAACATCCCGATAAGGGTATACAAAGCAACTATTCTTGCATATATTAAAAATGTATAGCTGCCCTTGTCGGGACCATAACTAGCACCACTGCGGCGACACGTCCTCGTTGGCGCTAGTTATTTGTTTTGCTTCACACGCTACTCTCCTTCCTCACCCGTGGCTACTTCATCCCCCCAACCCCCGTTAAGGTGCCTGCCCGATAGCAGGCGGGTTCGCAAGCTCACCACTTAATAATTGGGGGTCTGCCGCCACTTGATAATTGGGCGAGCCTGCGTGTCGCTGCGGGCTGATCGGGCTGTCACGATTTTTGCAATCCCAATGCCTACAGTCGCAAAGTTTCCCTCATTCCTGCCTCATTCACTCAACTTAGCCACTTCCAGCAACCCGCACAAGAGTAGCTCCTTCCCTCCACTACACGTGCCTACGTACCTTTATTTCGCAATTCCTCAACAATAAATTAAAAAACAGAAACTCAATACTTAAAAACAACTGTATAAATATTATCAGGCATTGCTCCATTCCGGCTCCGACTCGTTCCGTTACTATCAGTCGCTACCCTTGTCTTTCCCAACACCGAAGCAAAAAATCGCGCCAGCCCTGCCGTAAACGGTAGCTGTCTGCCGCCCTCGACGCTCGTTCTTTTGCATCCAGCACCCTTGCTCCGCTCGCAGGCGGCTCGCCTTAGTTTACCTGCCGAATAAAAAATAGTGAAGCAATCAAATCTCTATAAATAAACATCCGAATTGAATAAAAGCCGAGCAAGAAAAAAGTAAAAACTCAAACATAAGGCAAAGTTACAGGCGTGCGGATGCGAGAGCTGCAAGGGTTCACTACGCCTGTATGAAAAAATCTCCACCTTATCAGGTAGTATTTTTCCATCCATCCCT
>NZ_JAAGRO010000050.1:0-321 GCF_011065475.1 Aequorivita sp. KMM 9714
GGTTAACTGGTGTACCATAGGTGCCATTTTCTAAAATGTCTACATACCAAAGGTCAGACATACCTAGAGTACCTGGCATATCAGATGAAAAATACAATCTTTTGCCATCCGGACTTAAAGCAGGATGTGCTACTGAATAGGCCTTATTGTTAAAAGGTAATTCCTCTACATTAGACCAAGTATTCTCACCCGTTTTCTCAGCTTTAAAAAGGCTTAGTCTAAGGGTTTTATGTTTTTTAGATTTATCGAGTTCTTTTTGTCCATCTATATAACTATTTCGAGTAAAGTAAATGGTTTTACCATCTTTGGTAAAAACTGCAG
>NZ_JAAGRO010000051.1:0-321 GCF_011065475.1 Aequorivita sp. KMM 9714
CGAAAAGGTCTGAACCTGTTGTATTGGTAATAAGGTTGATAATTTCATTATAAATATCACCTTGATTCTGGATGTTAGTTACCACATCTCCAACAACATCGATTGTGATTGTATCACCATTTGCGTTGGTTAGTGTGTAAGTTCCATTACCGTTATCTAACAAAGTAGTTGTGTTAGCATCAAACGTAATTACGTCTCCATTTACTGTAGTATGCGTAAATGTACCATCGCCATTGTCTACGAAAAGGTCTGAACCTGTGGTGTTGGTAATAAGGTTGATAATTTCATTATAGATATCACCTTGGTTTTGGATGTTGGTTA
>NZ_JAAGRO010000052.1:0-315 GCF_011065475.1 Aequorivita sp. KMM 9714
TAATGGAACATTTACAAATTCTGCAGAAGTAGTTGGTACAACACCAGCAGGTGCAGAAGTAACCGACATCTCTAACAATGATGGTTATGTAGGAGACAACCCAACAGTTATCGAACTTTGTCAAAACCCTGCAATAGCGATTGTGAAAACAGGAGTTTTCAATGATGAGAACGATAATGACTGTTCAGATGTTGATGAGACTATCACATATACTTTTACAGTAACTAACCAAGGAAATGTAAGTCTGTCTAACATCATAGTAGACGACCCATTATTAGGAGGTCCATTAGCCGGTCCAATAAGTGGAGACACTGA
>NZ_JAAGRO010000053.1:0-310 GCF_011065475.1 Aequorivita sp. KMM 9714
CTTTTACAGTAACTAACCAAGGAAATGTAAGTCTGTCTAACATCATAGTAGACGACCCATTATTAGGAGGTCCATTAGCCGGTCCAATAAGTGGAGACACTGATGGGGATGGAGAGCTTGATGTAACTGAAACTTGGATATATGAAGCGAGCTACATAATTACCCAGGTAGATATTGATGCTGGGGAAGTAGTGAACCAAGCGACAGCTACAGGAACTACTCCTAACCAGACAGAGGTAAGTGATGTATCAGGATCGACAATTGGAAACGATGACCCAACAGTTATCGAACTTTGTCAAAACCCTGCAAT
>NZ_JAAGRO010000054.1:0-297 GCF_011065475.1 Aequorivita sp. KMM 9714
CGAAAAGGTCTGAACCTGTTGTATTGGTAATAAGGTTGATAATTTCATTATAAATATCACCTTGATTCTGGATGTTAGTTACCACATCTCCAACAACATCGATTGTGATTGTATCACCATTTGCGTTTGTCAGTGTGTAAGTTCCATTACCGTTATCTAACAATGTAGTCGTGTTAGCATCAAACGTAATTACATCTCCATTTACTGTAGTATGCGTAAATGTACCATCGCCATTATCTACGAAGAGGTCTGAACCTGTAGTGTTGGTAATAAGGTTGATAATTTCATTATAGATAT
>NZ_JAAGRO010000055.1:0-289 GCF_011065475.1 Aequorivita sp. KMM 9714
GTGTAACGGCTCGAAATACTTCAGATCCTACGTGTGTTTCTACAGCTTTATCTGTAACGATTAATGATGTACCAAATGCACCAGCTACACCAACTGCTGATGTAGTTCAACCAACGTGTGCAGTACCAACAGGTAAAATTTCAATTACCTCACCATTAGGTTCAGGATTTGAATACAGTATTGATGGCACGAACTATCAGGCTTCAGTAGACTTTATTAACTTAATCGCTGGTACTTATAGTGTAACGGCTCGAAATACTTCAGATCCTACGTGTGTTTCTACAGCTTT
>NZ_JAAGRO010000056.1:0-288 GCF_011065475.1 Aequorivita sp. KMM 9714
TTACATCAAGTTCTCCATCACCATCAGTGTCTCCACTTATTGGACCGGCTAATGGACCTCCTAATAATGGGTCGTCTACTATGATGTTAGACAGACTTACATTTCCTTGGTTAGTTACTGTGAAAGTGTATGTGATAGTCTCGTCAACATCTGAACAATCGTCACCGTTCTCGTCATTAAAGACTCCTGTTTTTACAATTGCAATTGCAGGGTTTTGACAAAGTTCGATAACTGTCGGCTCGTCGTTTCCAACTGTTGATCCTGATAAATCAGATACTGTACTTTGGT
>NZ_JAAGRO010000057.1:0-288 GCF_011065475.1 Aequorivita sp. KMM 9714
AAGGAAGGCGGCGACCTACTCTCCCACAGGATTGCAGTACCATCGGCGCAAACGGGCTTAACTTCTCTGTTCGGAATGGTAAGAGGTGAGCCCCGTCGCTATAACCACCTTAGTTTTAAGTTAGGAGTAAAGCTAAGCTTGACTCTTAACTTCTAGCAATTGGCTAGAAAATATCGTGACATATTGTAATGTAAACAATAGGAAAAAAGTGAATTTACTACTATAAAGAGTTGCGTTCCCCGCCGAGGCGGGGAAAGCGATGTACATAAGCTTATGGGCTATTAGTAT
>NZ_JAAGRO010000058.1:0-282 GCF_011065475.1 Aequorivita sp. KMM 9714
CGCGTCCTTGGGCAAACACCCGTCAAATGGATAACCTCTCTCACTGCCTATGATAGTCGTGGACGTGCTATCTATTCGGACAGTTATAATGAATATCTTGATAGCAGGGATATCCATCGTAGTAAATTGGATGTTCTTACTGGCAGGCCTGAGGAGACCTATACTTTTCATAATAAGGACAACGAACCCTCTATTGTAATACTCGATTACTTTACCTACGACCATATGGGTAGGCTGCTCTCCCAGAAACAAAGGATCGGCAGTTCTCCAGTACAACTTATT
>NZ_JAAGRO010000059.1:0-281 GCF_011065475.1 Aequorivita sp. KMM 9714
TATGAACTCGCTTATTCGCTAAGCGGGTGCAAATATACAACTCTTTTTTAAACCTACAACACTTTGTAGAAAATAAATTAAAAAAGATTTGAAAGAACTTTTACGCTTCACCCTAAAACTAAAAAAACGTTTTCCAAAGCGGGGTGCAAATATAAAACCATTTTTGATACCTGCAACACTTTTGAAAAAGTATTTTTATAAAATTTTAAAGAGCGATTTTTTAACCCTTGAAACAAGCAATTCTGTTTCGTTAAGCGGGTGCAAATATAACCCCGTTTTTT
>NZ_JAAGRO010000005.1:0-178742 GCF_011065475.1 Aequorivita sp. KMM 9714
ATACTAATAGCCCATAAGCTTATGTACATCGCTTTCCCCGCCTCGGCGGGGAACGCAACTCTTTATAGTAGTAAATTCACTTTTTTCCTATTGTTTACATTACAATATGTCACGATATTTTCTAGCCGATGGCTAGAAGTTAAGAGTCAAGCTTAGCTTTGCTCCTAACTTAAAACTAAGGTGGTTATAGCGACGGGGCTCACCTCTTACCATTCCGAACAGAGAAGTTAAGCCCGTTTGCGCCGATGGTACTGCAATCCTGTGGGAGAGTAGGTCGCCGCCTTCCTTTAAAACCTTCATCATTTACTTGATGAAGGTTTTTTTTTGCAATAAACTGAAATAACAAATTACCAATTTAATCTTTTAGGAGATTGTCCTTCTTCCTTTTATTTGAAAGTTGCTTTCCTAAAGTTATAAATAGAACGACCTATACTCCCACAGCGTGGGTGGTGATTGCAGCGTTACCCAAGTAACCCTGCAAGAACCGTTTTTAACTCCTCAAGCCGACTTCCTTTTTTGTAAACCTTTTAGTACTGGAGGGATTAAAACTTTTTTTGCCCTAAACTGAAAACTTCCTATACTCCCACAGCGTGGGTGGTGATTGCAGCGTTACCAAAGTAACCCTGCAAGAACCGTTTTTAACTCCTCAAGTCGCCTTCCTTTTTAGGAAGCCTTATTATTAGTTAAGGTGATTATAACTTCTTTGTTCTAAACTGTAATTACAGGAAGCATACTTATATTATATAGAGATATTAGCATAACGATAATAGTTCAGCCACTATTCTTCAGCGTTAAACCACTAGTTTAAAATTAAAAAAGCCACTATACAGATATAGTGGCCTCTTTTAAATATGTAAACTTTATCTTCTTATATAAAATAAGCAGTTATAACAGTTAGAATAACTACTGTCATAAATGAATACAATTTTAAAATATAGATTTCATGATTGTATTTATACCTTTAAAACATAAGAATATTGCTCCTACACAAGTAATAAGAGCGACTGGAAGAATCATATAGATAATATTAGTGTCTTTATTCAAAAATGCTAAAGTGAGTAAATAAGGACCTAAAAACAGTAATGGCAAGGCAATTGCCATATATTTTAATCCTTTTTTTAATAAATTAAAATCTGTGTGTCCTTTACTCATTGTGATAATTGTTTAATACGTTTCTAACATTCTTATATTTCGCTAGTAGTTTTTCAGCTTCTTCATTTGAGATATTTAGTTCAGCAGTAATCATCTTAATAGCTCGATCTACCAGTTTATTATTGCTCAATTGCATATCTACCATTTTATTCCCCTTAACTCGTCCTAACTGAATCATTGTAGCAGTTGAAATCATATTTAAAATAAGTTTCTGGGCTGTACCAGCCTTCATACGTGAACTTCCTGTAACAAATTCTGGACCTACAGTAACAACTACTGGAAATTGTGTAGTTAAGGCTAAAGGACTTCCTTCATTACAAGTGATACAACCTGTAGCAATATTATTTTTATTACACTTCTCTAAGGCACCAATAACATAAGGTGTTGTTCCAGAAGCAGCGATACCAATTACAATATCTTTTTCAGTAATATTTTCTTTTTTAAGATCTTCCCATCCTTGGTTTTCAGAATCTTCAGCAAATTCAACAGCGTTTCGTATTGCTGAATCTCCTCCCGCGATTAACCCAATAACCAAATCGGGAGATACCCCAAAGGTAGGAGGACACTCACTAGCATCTACAATCCCTAATCTACCGCTTGTTCCTGCTCCAATATAGAATAATCTACCACCAGTATTTAATTTTTCAACTACCTTTTCGGTTAAAGCTTCTATTTCAGGTAGCGCCTTCTCAACAGAAAAAGCTACTGTTTTGTCTTCGTTATTTATATTTTGAAGCAGTTCTTGTACACTCATTTTTTCTAAATGATTGTATTTTGAATCTGATTCAGTGGTTTTTAAAAAATTCATCTATAAAGTTAAGGCTAATATTAATTTTATTGAACTGTATAATTAAGTATAGATACTTCAGATATTCTAAAATATCCAAGCGGATAATTTTCAGGATTTGTTTCATTAATTATATTTCCTCTTACAGTAGCTGGTTGCGTGTCAAAAGGACCGCCCCCTCCACCGGTTTGTTGTAAAAGAACAAACATATAATTATAAAAGTCTTCATCAACACCATAAAGATTAAAAATAACACTATCTCCAGGAGCTAAGTCTTCTACTACAAAATAACCAAAATTTAAATTTCCGTTAGAAAACTCATCGTTATAAACACTACGTACAGTCCCTTTTTCAGTAATTCCGGTAAAATAATAAAAATTCTCTTCGTCTATAGGATCATTAAAAAAGACTTTTAGTTCGATATCCTCTCCACTAAAACCTCCATCGTCACGCTGATTAACATATTCTAAGGTAGCTGTTGTTTGAAGTTGTGTTGTAGCTGTATAAACTTCGTCGTTGTAAATTATTTTAAGGGAATAGTCTATGTCTTCTTGTGGTAGAAACGTTCCTTGATAAAGTCCTTGACCGCGGTATTCGAACGGATATTCAACTCCATTTTCATCTGTAATTAGCACAATTGCATCTTCAACTATAGGGACAACATTATCAAAAAATGGAGCTGTAGTTGTAAGTTTCACCAAACTACTTAATGAAGAGCCATCTTCTAGAATATTAATATTGGCTTCAATAACTAATCGGGGAGGAGCGTCATTAAGCTCAACATCTATAACATCTTGACAAGAAGTAAGAATTCCGAAGAAAAAAACTAATAGATATATTTTCTTCATAGTATTAAAATTTGAAATTATAAGTAACTGACGGAATTATACCAAATATAGATAGTCTAACCGCTTCATTTTTTCCGATATCTGTATTTTCGCTAAATCTAATAGACGCTGCATTTTTACGATTGTAAGCGTTATAGACGCTAAACACCCATTCGCCTTTCCAGCGTTTTGTACTTTCAGGTTTTGGAGTCCAAGTGGCTGATAAATCTAAACGATGAAACGGAGATAGACGACTACTATTACGGGCTTCATAAACAGGAACAACCATTCCGTTATATTCATATTGTCCTTCTGGATAAGTGGTTGGTATCCCTGTTTGGAAAATAAAATTGGCACCAAAAGACCATTTTTTTGAAAGTTCATATTGTCCTGTAACCGATATATCATGCGATTTATCCCACGGACTATTATACCATTCACCATTATTAATGCCGCTTTCAAATTCCGTACGCCCAGGTGTTCTTTGTTCACTTTTAGACAATGTATAAGCTAGCCAACCTTGAAATCTACCAGTTGTTTTTTTGAATAAGACCTCTAATCCATAAGCTCTTGCTACCCCGTTTAATAAAATTTGCTCAATGGCATTATTTGCAATTAAATCGGCATCATCAATATAGTCTAGTCTGTTTTTTACTTCCTTATAAAATGTTTCAACCTCTAATGAATAATTTTTAAAATTTCTGAAATATCCCAAAGCCACCTGATCTGCCAATTGTGGGTCAATATACTTTCCACTTGGTGCATAAATATCAAAAGGAGTAGGAGAGGTGGTGTTACTTATTAGGTGAATATATTGCGACATCCTATTGTAACTCGCCTTTATAGAAGAATTTTCATTTAATAAATAGGAAATAGAAAATCGAGGTTCTAAGTTTATAAAAGATTTAATTGTTTCACTTCTGCTATATGATACGGTATCGATAGGTTTTGCTTTTCGGTATATCTTAAGATTAGAATCGTAATTTAAAGGATTGTTGTTTTCATAAAGAAACAATTTATCTTGTCCTAAACGATTAAAAGTAGATAGTCGAAGTCCAGCTTGTACAGAAATTTTATCGGAAAAATCTATTTTAGCATCCACGTAAGCTGCGTTCTCCCATGCGTATTTATCGGTTAGCTTAAAAGGATTAATTCCTGAATCTTCCGTGGTTGGATTTACATCTCCTGGATTAAACTTGTAGTAAATACTATTTAGTCCGTAACGCAAATCAATATTATTTGATATATAATGTGTGAAATCGTATTTCAAGTTGAAATTACGAATACCACTATCAAAATCGAACTCAACAAATTTCAGTGCTAGTCCGTAATAATAATCTGAGTAGATTAAAGATAAATTTGAAAATAACTTATCGGAATAAAGGTGATTCCAACGAAGATTTAAAGTTGTGTTTCCAAAGTTATTTGTAAAACTATCTGAAATTTCAAAAACATCTCTTCCAAAATATCCGGATAGGAAAAGGCGATTATTGTCGTTAATATTATAGCTTAGTTTTGTATTTAGATCGTAGAAGTAAGCAATGTTATCGTTATCAAATAAAGGAAGAAATAAGTGTGCATAACTACTTCGGCCTCCAATCAAAAAAGAAGCTTTGTCTTTTTTTATAGGGCCTTCTAATAATAATCTGCTTGCAACTAAACCAATTCCTCCACTTGCGTGATATTCTCGTTTATTACCATCTTTTTGATAAATATCTAAAACTGAAGATGCTCTTCCTCCATAACGAGCAGGAATTCCCCCTTTATACAATGTAAGGTCTTTAATAGCATCTGGATTGAATACAGAAAAGAAACCAAATAAATGTGAGGAATTATAAATGGTAGCTTCGTCTAATAATATTAAATTTTGATCAGACGCGCCACCCCGAACATTAAAACCGCTAGCTCCTTCACCCGCACTGGTAACTCCAGGAAGTAATGTAATGGCTTTTATAACGTCAACTTCACCTAAAACCACTGGGATTTTTTTAATTGTTCCCGATGAGAGAGTGTTTGCGCTCATTTGAGAACTGCGAACACTTAAGTTTTCTGCATTTGCTTTAATAACCACTTCATCTAAGTTTTCAGTATCTGTAGCAAGTTCTAAATCTAACTTTATATTTTCTGAAAGAGCAACATCAACAGTTTGGGATGCGAACCCTATATTACTATAGGTGACATTATAATTCCCTTTAGGAAGTGTAATTGAATAATATCCATATTGATTAGTTACTGTTCCAGTTTGTAATTCGGGAATAATAACATTTACTCCAAAAAGTGTTTCGCCAGAACTTGCTTCTGAAACAGTCCCACTAAGTGTGAATTTTTCTTGAGCGAAGATTACAACACTTGTAAAGAAAAATATAAATGCGAGTATTTTTTTCAATTTAAATATTATTAGGTATAAAAAAACCTTCAGCAATGCTGAAGGTTTTATAACGATTTATAATCTTAATTTATTTCTGAAAGTATATTATTAAAAGTTTTGCTTGGTCGCATAGCCTCAAATACTAATTTTTCAGTCGGCTCGTAATAACCACCTATATCAACTAAATGTCCTTGAACCATTGTCAATTCTTCATTGATTTTGTTCTCGTTTTCATTTAATTGTTCAGCAATTGGAGTGAATATATCTTTCAATTCTTGGTCCTTATCTTGCTTAGAAAGTGCTTCTGCCCAATACATAGCTAAATAGAAGTGACTTCCGCGATTGTCAATTTCTTTAACCTTACGTGAAGGAGACTTACTATTGTCTAAATATTTTTCAGTTGCTTCATCTAAAGCTTCAGCTAAAACTATTGCTTTTTGATTGTTATTTTTAGTTCCAAGATGTTCTAAAGAAACAGCTAAAGCTAAAAACTCTCCTAGAGAATCCCAACGTAAATGGTTTTCTTCTAAAAATTGGTCAACGTGTTTAGGTGCAGAACCTCCAGCTCCAGTTTCAAATAATCCTCCTCCGTTCATTAAAGGAACGATAGAAAGCATTTTAGCACTAGTTCCTAATTCTAAAATAGGGAAAAGGTCTGTTAAATAATCACGTAATACGTTTCCAGTTACTGAAATAGTATCTTCACCAGCTTTCACGCGCTCTAGAGTATATTCAGTTGCTTTTTCTGGAGAAAGAATTTTTATTTCTAAACCTTCAGTATCGTGATTAGGTAAGTAAGTATTTACTTTTTTAATTAATTCAGCATCGTGTGCACGATTTTCATCTAGCCAGAAAACAGCAGGACTTCCTGTTGCACTAGCACGAGAAACTGCTAATTTAATCCAATCTTGAATCGGTAAATCTTTTACTTGACACATTCTCCAAATATCACCTTCTTCAACAGTGTGTTCGATAATTACTTCACCAGAGTTATTTATAACTTGAACTTTTCCATTTGCAGGAATTTCAAAAGTTTTGTCGTGACTTCCGTACTCTTCAGCTTTTTGAGCCATTAATCCAACATTAGGTACTGTTCCCATTGTAGTAGGATCGAAAGCACCATGTTTTATACAGAAATCTATAGTAGATTGATACACACCTGCGTAACTGCTATCAGGGATTACGGCTTTAGTATCGTGGCTTTTTCCGTCAGGACCCCACATTTTACCAGAGTTACGAATCATAGCTGGCATAGATGCGTCTATAATAACATCGCTAGGAACGTGAAGGTTTGTAATTCCCTTGTCACTGTTTACCATTGCTAAATCAGGATTCTTGTCGATTATATTTTTAATATCGTTAAGAATCTCGTTTTTCTTATCTGTAGCTAATTCTGAAAGTTTATTTTCTAGATCTCCAAGACCATTGTTAGCGTCGATACCTAACTCCTTAAAAGTTTGAGCGTGCTTTTCGAAAAGGTCTTTAAAGTAAACTTTTACAGCATACCCGAAAATAATAGGGTCGCTTACCTTCATCATGGTAGCTTTTAAATGCACAGAAAACAGAACGTTTTTCGCTTTTGCATCTTCAACTTGAGCTTCTAAGAATGAAATTAAAGCTTTTTTGTTCATCACCGTTGCATCGATGATTTCGTCTTTTAAAACTTTTAAGTTTTCTTTTAAGACAGTTTTATTACCGTCGTTTTCAACCAATACAATGTTTAAAGTATCGTCTGAAGCTAAGGTTAGCGATTTTTCATTGTGAAAGAAGTCACCTTCTTGCATTGTTGCAACGTGGCTTTTGCTGTCACTGCTCCAAGCGCCCATGCTGTGCGGGTGTTTTTTAGCATAGTTTTTTACGGCTTTAGGAGCACGTCTGTCGCTATTACCCTCACGAAGAACTGGGTTTACAGCACTTCCCTTTACTTTGTCGTATTTTGCTTTTATTTCTTTTTCTTCTGAATTTTTTGGGTCTTCAGGATAATTTGGAATGTCAAATCCTTTCTTCTGTAATTCTTCAATCGCTTCTGTTAATTGTGGAATAGAAGCACTGATATTTGGAAGTTTAATAATGTTAGCCTCCGGAGATTTGGCAAGTTTTCCTAAATAAGCAAGATCATCACTTACACGTTGCTCTTCAGTAAGAGCTTCTGGAAATACAGCTAGAATTCTAGCAGCCAGTGAAATGTCGCGACTTTCTATTTCTATGTTTGCTGGTGAAGTGAATGCTTCAACTATTGGTAAAAACGAGTGTGTTGCCAAAGCCGGTGCTTCATCGGTTTTGGTGTATATAATTTTTGAAGAATTTGTCATTGAAATGTTTTTTATAAGAAATAAATATCTAAAATTTTCGGAATGCAAATATAGCTATTTGGTGGGGGTTTTAAAAGAGAGTATAGTAGTTTAAAAGTTAAGGATTTGCAAAGATTTAAAATCCACCTTTAATATTGGATAAATAAGAGGGTTTCCAGAAACAAGAAAAGCCATATCAAAGTATAAATACTAATGATATGGCTCCTTGTATGTAAACTTTTACCAACCAATATACTCTATGGTATATTATAAGCAATGTTATTATATTCTTGCAGTTGTAGTTTACTTACATGGGTTTCGTTTTTCTATTTTAATTTACCCGAAGGTCAATTTAAATTTTAAAACTTACCCAACACTTTTTTTAATCTAAGTACTAATAATCTAAAGATCGTGAATACTTCAAACAATTAAAAAAAGCTAATAAAGTGTTTTCAGTTACTCTTTTAAAATTTAAAAACTAAACATCCATTAAGGTTGATAGCTTTATACTAAATTAGAAAAGAATAGTGTAAAAGAACGTTACTTTAAATTATCAAAAAAGCTTTTAACTTTATTTGATACTGCTAATATAAGACTCTTTATCGGTATTGCAATAATTTATAACTCATTAAAAATCCACTGTTTACGAACAACTGTTGTTAACAATTGTTCATAAAAAAAGCCCTGTTAAAACAGGGCTTTTGAGAGTTTTCAACAAAGAATAACTTATGAACGCTTTTCTTTGATACGGGCTTTTCTTCCAGTAAGGCCTCTAAAGTAGTAAATACGAGCTCTACGCACGCTACCTTTTTTATTAACCTCGATTTTTTGAAGTGCTGGCATATTGATTGGGAAAATACGCTCTACACCAATAGTTCCACTCATTTTACGGATTGTAAAAGTTTTTGTAGTTCCAGTTCCTTTTACTTGGATTACAACACCTCTAAAAAACTGAGTTCTTGTTTTTTCACCTTCACGGATTTCGTAGTACACAGTAATAGTGTCTCCAGCTCCGAATTCAGGAAATTCTTTTTTTGTAACAAATTCGTCTTCAACAAATTTAATTAACTCTTCCATTTTGTTAAATTGATAGGGTTTAATTTAAAGCAACATTCGCGGTTTTCGCCAGAGGTTGAATTAAGTGGGTGCAAAAGTAAGCAATTTATAATATGTGACAAGTTTTTTTTTTGAGTTTAAAACAAAACATCTTTAATTAGTATTAAGAGAGTTGAGTTGTCAAAAAAGCTCTATCAGCATTATCACTTTAAATATGGAATGCTTAGTAAAGACTTCAAAGATACTACTTATGTTCTCACAAGTTTTATAATCGTATAATAAGACTCTAATTGTTAAAAGAAGGTTAGTGATGATAAATCTTTAACCGATTTGTTGTTTAGAAATACAGCTTATGTTAGTTTTAACAAAAAATTAATAACAATAAATCAAACTTAAATTTTATGATTAAAAACTCCCTTCTAACTCTAGTAACTTTTCTTGCTATATTTTGGCAAGCAAGTGCTCAACAATCCCCACATAATGTTGGTACTTGGAAAGACAAAGCTCCTAAAGCAACCTTTGGAGAGCGATCAATTTTTAACAATTCTAAAGCCCTATTATCAGATTTAAATCCGGCTCCGTTTACAGCAGCTTGTAATCAAATTACTTCTGCACCCCCAGTTATTGAGGATGGGTATTCCAATTTGGGAGAAGTACAAATGGCCAACGATTTAATGGTTCCGGCAAACAAAAGCTTTACTATGGAAAGCTTAAGCTTTAATAGTATGGTTGAGCCTGGAATTCCAGTTCAATCTGTAGATGTTTATTACTATAATGATACAGGTAGTGGACCAGGTACTCTTATTGGTTCAGAACTTGGAATAACTCCTTCAAATATTGAAAACCATGGAATTGTAAACAATCATGATCACCTTACTGTTACTGTAGATTTTGATTCACCATTCGAATTTCAAGGAAACTCTTTTACTACTATATATTGGGTTGCAATTAAAATTTCAATAGGTAACACTAATGGGTTTATGGAAATTACAAATACCAATGTAAATACTACTTACCCAGTTTATGTTTTTAACCCTAATACTCAAACTTTTGTGCCTGGTCCAGGAGAATTTGGCGATGGTGTTCTTTCTATGTTTGGTAATTGTGAGGATATAGCTGCTTGTAGCGGAACACCTTCTGCAGGTACCGTTCAAGGTCCTAGTGAAATTTGTTCAGGGATAGATTTCTTATTAGAGGTTTCAGGAGCTACTCAAGGTCAATCAGGGTTAACCTACAAATGGCAAACCCGCGAATCTGGTGGTAACTGGGAAGACTTAGCTGGAGCAACAAACTTTAGTTTATATCAAAGCATTACTACTGATACTGATTATCGTTTTGTAGTACAATGCGGAAGTAGTTCTCCTGTGTATTCAGACCCATTAACAATTACAGTAAAACCAGCAAATGAATGTCATTGTATCCCAGTTTTCACAAATGGTTGTAATCAATTTGGTGACTATATCAAAGATTTTGTTTTACAAGGTGAAAATGGAACGGGTATAAGTGACTTAAACACTACTTGTCCAACAGCCTCTTATGATGACAGAACAAATCAGTCGGTTGAGTTGGCTACTGGTGTTGAATATGTAGCACAAATTTCTTCAGCATCTACCGATGATTTTGTAGCAGTTTGGATTGACTTTAATAATAACGGTTCTTTTGAAACCGATGAAATAGTTGGTTCTGTTGGATCAGTAAGTGGTACGCAGAAAAGTCTTACTTTAAATATTCCTGCAGATGCTCCAGAAGGACATTTCCGTATGCGCGTGTTTTTACAATATTGGCAAATGCCAGTAGATCCTTGTGTTCCAGATGCACCTTGGGGAATGGTTCGCGATTATTCTGTAGATATTATAGGTAGTGTAGATTGTTCAGGTCAGCCTGATGCAGGTACAGCAGTAGGGCCCGATTCTATCTGTCAAAACTCAGAAATAGTACTTAGCGTTAGTGGAGTGACTCAAGCTTCAGGAGTAGCCTTCCATTGGGAAAGTAGTCCTCAAGGACAAAATGATTGGACAACTCTTCCTAATTCAAACACTTTGGTTTATATCATTTCAGAAGGAATTGCTGAAGCTACAGATTTCAGATTCTATATAGAGTGTAGTTTTTCAGGTGAATCTGATACAAGCAACGTGGTAAGTGTTGGTATAAATGCTCCAACAGATTGCTATTGCGAACCAGAATATGTTGTGGGTTGTGATTTTGATGGTGTTATTAGTTCAGTTCGTTTTAAAAATGCAAATGGAGAAGTAGTATTTGAAAATCAAACAGGTTGCTCTTTAGATGGATATGGTGATTATACAAGTGTAACTCCTGCCAATTTAGAACAAGGAAAAACTTATACTATTGAAATTCAAACTGGATCTCCAGATCCAATAACTGAAGATGTACGTGCTTGGATAGATTTTGGACAAGACGGAATTTTTGAAAATGATGAAGAAATTGCTAATACACTAGGTAATGGTTTCCCAAGTAATGGACTTGTAAGCTACGAATTTACTGTTCCTGCAAATCAGGATTTAGGAGATTATAGACTTAGAATTAGATTACATAGTTTCGAATCAAATTCTGAAATTGATCCTTGTGAAAAATATACTTACGGTGAAGCGGAAGACTATTTTGTTAGTGTGGTAGAGCCAATGTCAGTTAATGATTATAGCTTTAACAATTTCAATATTTACCCGAACCCTGTTCAAAATCAATTAAACTTAAAATCTGATGAAACTATTTCTGAAGTGATTTTATACAATTTACTAGGTCAGCAATTGATTAAAGTGAGTCCTAAATCGCAACAAACACAATTAGATGTTAGCTCGCTTTCAGCAGGAACTTACATTCTAAAGGCTGTGGTAAACGGAAATGAAAAGAGTTTTAAGATTGTGAAGTTTTAATCACAGCTTAATAACTTAAAAGTAAAATCCCCTTTAAAACTTAGTTTTAAAGGGGATTTTTATATTGTAGAATCACCTATTCTTTTTCTTTTTCTCGTTCCTTTTTACGTTCGTAATAACTGCTTCTGAAGGATTTATTTCTGCGATTACGCAGTTTAGAAGCGTTGCTCTTATTCCAGAAATATAGCAATGCAAGTAAAACTACACCGCCAACAATTAATACGATAGGATTTGAAAGATCAATCATATTTGTAATATTTAATAAATTATATCTGCTCTGTTATAACTTCTTTTCTAGTGTCGCTTTCCACTTTTCCGTCACGAAGCCTAATAATTCTATGTGCATTATCTGCAATATCTTCTTCGTGTGTAACTAGTATAACAGTGTTTCCTGCTTTGTGAATTTCATTAAAAAGATTCATTATCTCTACAGATGTTTTAGAATCTAAATTTCCTGTTGGTTCATCAGCAAGAATAATAGAAGGTCTATTTACTAATGCTCTTCCAACAGCAACTCTTTGTCGTTGTCCACCAGAAAGCTGATTAGGTTTGTGGTCCATTCTGTCTGCTAAGCCTACATTGGTAAGCACTTCTTTAGCTCTTTCGGTACGCGCTGCTTTTGATGCTCCTGCATATATCATTGGCAGGGCTACATTTTCAAGAGCAGTTGTTCTAGGTAGTAAGTTAAAAGTTTGAAATACAAAGCCAATTTCTTTATTTCGGATTTCGGCAAGTTCATCATCACTCATACTGCTAACGTCTTTTCCGTTAAGCTCGTAGCTTCCAGAAGTAGGAGTGTCTAAACATCCAAGTAAATTCATTAATGTAGATTTCCCAGAACCAGATGGTCCCATTAAAGCTACGTATTCCCCACGTTCTATGTCTAAATCTATTCCTTTTAAAACTTTTACGGTTTCTGATCCTAAAGGAAAATCTCTAGTTATATTTCGAATTTTAATTACTAAACTCATATTTTATTAGTTCTAGATTTAGGAGCTATGTTTATCTCGACTATAGGACGCAAAGTTAAGATATCTGTTACAACTTCTGTTTTTAAATGTTTTGAGCGAGTTTTAGTGAGTCTAATTTATACTCTAATTATAAAATGTTGCTTAAGCTGTTCTTTTCTAAAAAACACTAATCCCCATTGAAAGGTGTCGATACTTACGGTAACCTTTTCATTCTTTATAATTTCTTCCCAAGCTTCGGTCATCCCTTTACTCCAGTAAATATCATCAAAAATAATTACAGTGTCATTATGCGTAAAAGCTAATAACTTTTCAAAATACTTTAAAGTGCGTTCCCCATTATGATCACCATCAATAAAAATTAAGTCGTATTTATCTTGAGAAGGAGTTGATAAAAAATTAATAAAAGTGTTTTGCTCAAGTTGAATATTATCCAGATTAAATTCTTCAAATAAACCTTTAGCTTTTTTAGCAGTGTTTGGGCAACCTTCAACAGTTAAAACTTTTCCTTTTTTGGTGCCTAAAGCTAAGGCTGCTGTGCTAATTCCTAATGAGGTTCCTAGTTCTAAATTATTTTTAGTTTCTAAATAAGAAGCTAGGCGAAATAAAAGCTTTTGACGTTTTAATTTCATTCCAGCTTGCTTTGCTACTCTTGAAGTTTTCCTACTTGTTCCTTTAAAAACTCTTGATCCTTGCCCGAAATCTGTCATGTTGATTTCAGACTTATCTTGTTTTAAAGTTTTTTTATACTGCCTTAAAATCTTGTATTCAGGGTGTTTAGTTTTATCATTAAAACATTTCGTAATAAGGTTGAACACAAAAGGGGAGTGAACCCCGTGCTTGTTCTTAGAACGTCTTAAAAACTCAAGATAACTTTTTGATTGGTGAATCATTGTGGAAAAATAATCCGAATTAAGTTTCTGTTTAAGTGAATTGGTAGATTTTTTCAAATTTAATCTAGGCTACAAAGTAATTCTAACCGTGGCATTGCACCAAATTTTCTTGAAGAAGATTTATTTCAAGATTAAAAATCGCTGTTGTTTTTGCTTCATACTCTCGCTTATTGCCATAGATTAATGATATTTTTTTGCTAATTTCCCCGATTCAAATTATACATGCCTTATTATGCAGTTTAACTACAAAAAGTTACTTCCACATTTAGTTGTTTTCGTGTTATTCATAGTTGCTTCCTTGGCCTATTTTAACCCAGTTTTACAAGGTAAAAAAATATTCCAAAGTGATATTGTTCAATATACTGGGATGGCAAAACAGCAAAATGATTTTCGAAAAAATACAGGTGAAGAAACTTTTTGGACAGACGCTGCTTTTGGTGGGATGCCTACCTATCAGCTTGGTGCAAAATACCCGAATAACTATATAAAGGAGTTAGATCTTGCTATTCGTTTTTTACCGAGACCAGCAGATTATCTATTCCTTTACTTTATAGGAATGTATATTCTTTTCCTAGTGTTGAAAGTAGATTACAAACTTGCTTTCCTAGGAGCGTTAGCCTTTGGTTTTTCAACGTATTTAATAATAATATTAGGGGTTGGACATAACTCAAAAGCTCATGCTATTGCATATATGCCATTGGTGTTAAGCGGAATATTTCTCACTTTTCAACGAAAATATCTTTGGGGGTTTTTGCTTTTAACAGTTGCGATGGGATTGGAGTTGACTGCAAATCACTTCCAAATGACATATTATTTAATGCTCTTAGTAGTGATTATAGGCATCGTATATTTAATTGATGCATATAAAAAGAAAGAATTACCTCATTTCTTCAAAGCTGTTGGGTTAATGTGTATTTCGGTTATAATAGCCATTGGTTTAAATGCAACTAATATTCTAGCAACAAAAGAGTATGCCGACACTTCAACTCGTGGAAAATCGGAATTAACTATTAATGCAAATGGTACTCCAAAAGACAATAAAACTGGTTTGGATTATGACTATATAACGGAATACAGCTACGGAAAGCTTGAAAGTTTCAACTTATTTATCCCTCGCTTTATGGGAGGAAGTTCTACTGAAGATTTTCCTGAAGATTCAAAAACTGTTGAAGTCTTACTGCGCATGGGTGCTTCACCTCAAGAAGCAAATCAAGTGTTAAGTCAGATACCTATGTATTGGGGAGATCAATCGTTTGTTGGTGCACCTGCATATATTGGTGCAATTATGATATTTCTTGCCGTATTGGCTCTGTTTTTAGTTAGAGGTAGATTAAAATGGTGGTCTGTTTCTGCTTTTATTTTAATCTTACTGCTTTCATGGGGTAAGAACTTTAGTGGTCTCACCGAGTTCTTTATAGATTACGTGCCGCTTTACAATAAGTTTAGAGCTGTTTCTTCTATTCAAGTAATACTAGAGCTTATCATTCCTATTCTTGCTGTAGTTGGGCTTCACCAATTCTTCAATAATTTTGAAAGGGAGGAAGAAAAGAAAAAAGCATTGTTGTATTCTACAGGAATTGTAGGAGGTCTTACCTTGATATTTATTCTTTTTAAATCGACACTTTTTGATTTTGCAAGTCCATATGATAGTTACTTTAGAGAGGAAATGGGATTACCATTTTTAGAAGCAATTCGTGAAGATAGAATGTCCCTTTTTACTTCTGATGCTATCCGATCACTAATATTTGTGATTTTAACGGCTGCAGTTCTTTGGTTTTTTATGAAAGGAACTTTGGAAAAAGGAATTGCAATTGCAGGACTTTGCATTTTGGTATTAGTTGATTTAGTTGGCGTTGATAGACGATATGTAAACGAAGATGATTTTGTTCAAGCAAGATTGGTTGAAGAACCATTTCAGAAAAATGGAGCTGATATTCAAATCTTAGAAGACGATGGTCATTTCAGGGTTTATGATGCTACTACAAATGCATTCAACAGTGCACGTGCAAGCTTTTATCACAATGCATTAGGAGGATACCACGCTGCAAAGCCTGGAAAAATTCAGGATTTGTTTGAGTTTTACATCAGCCAAGGAAATATTGGAATTCTGAATATGATGAATGTTCGTTACATCATTGCACAGAATAAAAATGGAGGACCGGTAGCGCAACGAAATCCTTATGCAAATGGAAATGCTTGGTTTGTAGATAACGTACAACCGGCAGAAAATGCAGATCAGGAAATTCGACTTTTAGATAGTTTAGATACTAAAAAGACTGCTGTAGTCAACAAGGAATTCCTTTCCAAAATACCTGCTAAAAATGTAGCTAGAGATAGTACAGCTTCTATTGAACTTGTAAGCTACAAACCAAATCACTTAGTGTATGAAGCTTCAACCAAAACGGAACAACTAGGGATATTTTCTGAAGTTTATTATCCTAAAGGATGGAATGTTTATATCAACGGGAAACCTGCAGAATATTTTAGAGCAAATTATGTATTAAGAGCTATGATTGTACCTGAAGGTAATAATAAGATTGAATTCAAATTTGAGCCTAAGGTAATTCAGACAGGTAGTACTATATCTACAATAAGTAGTATCATTCTTCTATTAATTTTATTAAGCGGGTTGTATTTTACATTTCGGAAAAAGGAAATTAAGGAGTAAATGAAACGTGCTCTTATAGTTACATATTATTGGCCTCCAGCAGGCGGTCCAGGTGTTCAGCGTTGGTTAAAATTCGTGAAGTATTTCAAAGAATTCGGCGTAGAGCCAATTGTTTATATCCCAGAAAATCCGAATTATCCATTAGTCGATGAAAATTTCTCTGCTGAGATACCTTCAAATGTCGAGATTATAAAACATCCTATTAAGGAACCATATCGATTTGCTAAATTCTTTTCAAAAAAGAAAACTAAGCAGATGAGCAGTGGAATTATCCCTAAAAAAGATTCTTCTGCAATTGAAAAGTTAATGCTGTATGTGCGCGGTAATTTTTTTATTCCCGATGCTAGAGTAGGATGGGTGAAACCTTCGGTAAAATATTTATCAGATTACATCGAGAAAAATGCTGTAGATGTTGTTATCACCACAGGGCCTCCACATAGTCTTCACTTAATTGGGATGCAGCTTAAGAAAGAATTAAATGTAAAATGGATTGCAGATTTTCGCGATCCTTGGACAACGATACATTACCACAAATCACTTCGGTTAAATAAAACTTCAGAAAAAAAGCACAAAGCATTAGAAGCTGCTGTGCTAAATACTGCAGATGTTGTAACCGTTACAAGCCCTACCACTAAAAAAGAATTTGAGGAAATTACAAACAAACCAATTGAAGTAATTACAAACGGCTTCGATATAACGAAAGAGGTAAACTACAACCGAGATTTAAAGTTTTCTATTTCTCATATTGGTTCTTTATTAAGTGAGCGAAATCCAAAAAATCTATGGTATTTACTTGCTGAAATATGTAAGAAAAACACTTCTTTTAAGAAGGATTTAGAACTGAAATTTGCTGGTGCAGTTAGTGATGAAGTAAAAGAAAGTCTATCTGAGTTTAATCTAGATGAAAATAGCATTTTTTTAGGGTATGTATCACATTCTGAAGCTTTAAAACTGCAAAATGAAAGTCAAGTGCTACTATTAGTTGAAATAAATAGCGCTGAAACTCGAGCTATAATTCCTGGAAAACTCTTCGAATACTTAGCTGCAAAACGTCCAATTATTGCTTTAGGGCCACAAAAAAGTGATATAGAAGCGATTGTGGATGAAACAAAATCTGGAAGATTCTTTGATTACTCTAGTGACAATGAATTAAAAAATGAAATTCTCCGACTTTATGAACAGTATAAGGCTGGTGATTTACAAGTTTCTTCCGAGGGAGTTGATAAGTTTAGTCGCAAGCAACTTACAAAACAGATGTCGGCTTTGATAAAAGATGTTAGCTTATAATTTACTTCTTATTAGTTCAATTCTCTATTTCTTTCCTACGTAGTACACTAAAAATATATAGCGAATTGCTATAGCAATTAGCAATGGCAATAGGCCAATTGCAAAAACTTGTACGCCTGTAATCCAATGAAGGGTTAGTAGGCTTAAAAGCACTAATAAAAGCATAAAATAACGCTTCATACTTGGTGAAATATCCTTTTTTGCAACCGCTACAATTACGAAAATTGAAATAGGAAAAGCCCACAACAAATTGTAGTTATTGGCAGTCGCACTATGGTCTGTAGCAATCCAAAGAAGGAAAAGTAGAATTCCTATAATACCTGTAGATAGAAAAATAATTAAGTCTAAGTAGCGGCTTCGTTTATTTGTTTTAAAGTCTCTGTAGGTTATAAAAACGATTAAAGCTCCAATAAGTCCTAAAATAAATAGTGGACTTAAAAAGAAATTACTTTGGGGTGGAGTAGGAGTGTTTTTGTATAAAGTGTTGGTTGTTTTAACCAATGAAACTTTTTCTCCATTTCTATTAATATATGCGTTAGCGGCTCCTTGGAATACATATTCTGGTAGGAACTGATATTCAATCGGCTTTGCTTTTGTGTCTATTATAGCACCAAGAGCTGTGTCTATCCCTAAACTTCCCCAAGAATTTGCTTCAAGGTTTAGCTGAATTAATTGCCTAAAAGTTAGTTCTTCGGTGATATGATCGTCATTAAACTCCAATTGTTTTCCGAGTACAGTCCAAACAACATCGCGCATTTTAGTGGCGCAGTTGTCATAAAAGAAGTCGTATTTGTATTTTTTATTTTCAGGACGAGCATTATTCCAAAGATAATCTGATAGTTCTTGTTTTTCAGAATGCGTAAGGTTTAGAACTTGCTCTTTCATCCAGCGATTTTGCGCTACATAACGAGGATAGAAGTTTTTGTAATAATCTACGCCTAGTTGATAAAGTAATTTACCTTGAGCGAACTTAAGGTAGAAATTTGGGGTGTTAAAATCGTATTCCCCGTAGTTAAACACTACATCCATTCCGTTGATACTATCTTGAATCCTGAAAGCACTATGTCCAAACTTGTCGTAAAGTTCAGCTCCGGGACCAATTGTGATAATACTTATTTCGGAAGCTTCAGATAATTGCGCAAACTGTGCATTTGCTGAAACCGAAAAAAATAAAAGAAGTAATACTATGTAATTTTTCACCACCTATAAACGATTATTAGTTTTGTAAATATCTTATTAGAAGTTCAATTTTATTATCTAAAAATTTCCCAATCTAATTTCAGCGAGAACACATTTGAATATAGTGCCGCACTTTGGTCACCAATATCAGTTAATGCGTAATCTACTTGTATGCCTTTATATCTAAATCCAACGCCAATATTAGGCTGAAATCCTACAGCGTCAGAATTATCTAGTTGTTTAATATTTTGAAAATTACCAACTCCACCTCGAACATAAACCATGTCAATATACGCGAATTCAAGTCCTAAAGAGGGGGTAATACTCGCAAATGAAGTAGAGATAATGTCGTTTGTTTCAGCAAATCTGAAATTTAAATCCACTTCAGCTAAAAGAGAAAAGTCGTGACGATAAACAAATTTTCGAGCTACCCCTAATTGAAGTTTTGGGATAGTAATTTCGGTGGTTTCAGGTAACTCTTGATTTTGACCTTCTACGGCTCCTTGTATTTCAGCAAACTTTTCTTCGTCGATGCTCCAAGCGTTAAACGTTGTAGTAATATCTCGAGCCATTATTCCAAACATCCAGTTTTCAGTTCTAAACTGCACAGCTGCATCCAATCCAAATCCCCAAGATGATGCGAAATCACCGATAACACGTCTAATCACTTTAGCGTTTACACCATAATTAAGACCGTCTAAAGGGAGTCTTCGAGCGTATGAAAATGTAAACCCATAATCTGCTGTAGAGAATTTACTAATTCGATCGTATCTTATATTTCCTTCATCGTCAATAAGCTGAGTGGTGTTTAAGATATCGTCCACACCAAAACGTATGGCAGAAAGTGCTACAGCGCTTTTGTCGTCTAGCGGCATTGCAAAGGCTGCATAATCGTAGTTAGCGATGTTTGCAAAGTACGACGCGTGCATTAAGGAAAGCTGTTTGTCTTCGAGATTTACTAATCCAGCGGGGTTCCAATATCCAGAATTTACGTCGCTAGATGAAGCTACCACAGCGTTGGCCATACCAAATGCAGCAGCATCTACACCAATGTTCATGAATTCGTTGGAATATTTACGTGCGGTTTGTGCTTGGGCAAAAACCGAGATAAGTACGATAAGTAGGAATAATCTATCTTTCAAGCCTGGAAATTTGGGCAAATATGACACTATTTTATAAAATACTAAACTTAAAATTTATAGACATATTGCCTTAAATTAGCATAGGACGAAAATACTTTGTTATTTTTACACTTCCTACCAATAAATTATGATAAAACAAATACCAAATATCATCACATCGTTAAACATTATGTGTGGATGTGTAGCAGTGCTTTTCGCTGTTTCAGGCGATTTAATAATAGCTTCAGTTTTTGCTTTCCTAGGAATATTCTTTGATTTTTTTGACGGACTTGCAGCTCGTTTGCTAAAGGCACAAAGTGAAATCGGACTTCAGTTAGATTCTCTTGCAGATGTGATTACAAGTGGAGTAGTACCAGGAGTAGTAATGTTTCAGTTATTGAATCTTTCTATCTTCGGGCATATGCAAACGCTAACAGAGATTTTTTCGTTAGACGGGTGGAATGTGAGTTTTAATAATTACTTACCTCTATTAGGGTTAATGATTGTAATTGCTTCTGCTTACCGCTTGGCTAAGTTTAATGTAGATACGCGCCAAACCTCTGGATTTATTGGATTGCCAACGCCCGCTAATACTTTATTGATTTTAAGCCTTCCGCTAATTTTACAATTTCAATTTTCAGATTTAGCTGAAACGATAATTCTTAATAAATGGTTCTTAATTGGGATGACATTATTAAGTTGTGTACTGCTAAATGCTGAAATACCACTTTTCGCTTTAAAGTTTAAAACTTGGGATTTTAAAAGTAATGCAGTTCGTTATGTGTTTTTACTATTGTGTGTTATTCTTTTAGTTTTTCTGAAGTTTTTAGCAATACCTTTTATAATCTTGATTTATATATTGCTTTCAGTGTTCTGGAAAAGCTAAATTACTAGGGTAAAAAGATTTGATATTGGCTCGTGAAGATTACTGAGTTTTCAATTGAAAAATAGGATCATTATACTTTAAACCTATAATTGAAGTTTAAAATTCCAACAGTAAAGATTAATTTAAGGTAGATTGAAAAATTAGAATTCCAACTTCTTCTTTCTAAGCTCAAAGTTTTGACCTAGATATACTTTACGTACCATTTCATCAGCAGCTAATTCTTCTGGAACTCCATGTTTTAGAATACTTCCTTCAAACATAAGGTAGGTTCTGTCTGTAATAGCGAGCGTCTCTTGAACGTTGTGGTCGGTAATAAGGATTCCGATGTTTTTGTTTTTAAGCTTTGCTACAATACGCTGTATGTCTTCTACAGCTACAGGGTCAACTCCTGCAAAAGGTTCATCTAGAAGAATAAAATGAGGGTCGGTTGCTAATGCTCTTGCAATCTCAGTTCTACGTCTTTCTCCACCACTTAAAAGATCTCCGCGGTTTTTGCGTATATGTCCCAAACCGAACTCCTCAATTAACGATTCCATTTTGGCACGTTGTTCTTTTTTGGAGAGTTTGGTGAGTTGTAAAACGCTTAAAATATTATCTTCTACGCTTAGTTTTCTAAAAACTGAAGCTTCCTGCGCTAAATAACCAATACCATTTTGAGCACGTTTGTACATTGGGTATTTGGTGATTTCTGTTCCTTCTAAATAAATATTTCCGCCATTGGGTTTAATTAACCCTACTATCATATAAAACGAGGTGGTTTTACCAGCACCATTCGGCCCCAGCAAACCAACAATTTCTCCTTGGTTTACTTCAACTGTGATGCCTTTAACAACCTTTCGGCCTTTATAAGATTTTACTAAATTTTCGGCTTTTAGTTTCATTTATTCTTTTTCTGAAGGTTCGACCAGTCCCGAAGTTTCGGGATACGAAGATATTAATTATTTAAATTACGCTAGCGATTGCATCTCAACCAAATTGTAATAAACTCCTTTTTTCTCTAAAAGTTCTTGGTGTTTACCTTGTTCTACAATCTCACCTTTTGAAAGTACCACTATATTATCTGCATTTTGAATGGTAGAAAGTCTATGCGCAATAACAATCGAAGTTCTATTTTGCATCATTTTTTCTAATGCATCTTGAACCAAACGCTCACTTTCTGTGTCTAGGGCCGAGGTAGCTTCATCCAATATCATAATTGGCGGATTTTTAAGTACAGCTCTAGCAATACTCAATCGTTGCTTTTGACCTCCACTTAATTTATTCCCGCTATCACCAATATTTGTATTAAAGCCATCGGGTAGATTTTTAATGAATTCATACGAATTACTAATTTCAGCAGCTTCCATTAATTCTGCATCGGTAGCTAAAGGTTTCCCAAGCTTTAAGTTGTTGGCAACGGAATCATTAAAGAGAATAGAATCTTGTGATACAATTCCCATTAAACCGCGTAAAGATTTTTTCGAAATATTTTTAATATCAACACCATCAATCTCTATGCTCCCTTTGTTTACATCGTAAAAACGTGTTAACAAATTGGCGATTGTACTTTTTCCGCTACCAGATTGTCCAACCAGTGCAACAGTTTTTCCTTTAGGAATTTCTAACGAAAAGTCTTTTAGCACGTATTGATCTTCGTACTTAAACGAAATATTCTTAATCGAAATTGTGCTGTCAAAATCTTCTTTCTGAACAGGGTTTTCAATATCGGTAATTGTATTCTCGGCTTCTAACAATTCTAATATACGCTCCGCAGAACCGTTTGCACGCTTTAAAGAGTAACTAGCTTTAGCGATCGCCTTTGCCGGAGTAAGAATATTATAAGCAAGCATAATATACCCAATAAAGAAACTAGCTTCTAATGTTTCGTCGATAAAAACTAAATACCCTCCGTAAACTAGCAAGATTCCGATTGTTATAATCCCTAGAAGTTCACTTAAAGGTGAAGCCAGGTTTTGCCTGTTCATTACTTGATTAGAATGTTTGTAGAATCGTTCGTTGCTGTCTTCAAATTTCTTCTGAAAAAGTTCTTCGGCGTGAAAGGCTTTAATAATGCGAAGACCTCCCATAGTTTCTTCCAAAATAGAAAGGAAAACACCTTGTTCTTGTTGAACTTTTAAGGACTTTTTCTTTAATGTCTTCCCAACTTTTGAAATGAAAAATCCTGAAATAGGTAAAAACAAGAAAACGAAAAGGGTAAGTTTGGCACTAATGAAAAGCATAAATATTAGCGATGCAATAATGGTTAGTGGTTCTCTCACAATCATTTCTAATACTGAAAGAACAGAGTTTTTAACTTCATCTACATCACCACTTAATCTAGATATAGTGTCACCTTTTCTTTTTTCAGAATAAAACGCCAAAGGAAAACTTACAACTTTACTGTAAAGAGCATTTCTTAGATCCTTTAATACCCCATTCCGAAGAAATGTTGCGTAAAACAAAGCTAAGTAGTTGCTTAAGTTCTTCAATAGGAATAACGAAATGATAATTCCTACCATATACATAAGCACCTTAAACTCTCCTAGATTGTTTATACTTTCTATAATAAAGTAATTAAGGTATTCCTGCGAATAATCTTTTAAATTGGTAATGCCTTCGTAAACTGGCTTTGGGCCAAGTGTACGTTGGTTACTAAAAATAATTTCTAAAACTGGGATTAATGCTACAAATGAAAGTGTACTAAATAACGCATACAATATGTTGAAAAATATATTGAGGAATGCATATTTCTTGTACGGGTAGGCGTAACGCAGTATTTTTTTGAAATAATTCATTAACTAATGTTTAGTTGTGCTGCAATAGCCTCTATTTTCTTTTGAAGAATCCCTTCAAAATTTTCTTTCTCTGAAGTGTTTACGCTAATGTAGAACTTTATTTTTGGTTCAGTACCACTTGGTCTTGCTGCAATTTTACTTCCGTCTTCAGTATAGAAAATTAATACATTAGATTTTGGAAGATTTAATGTTGAAGTTTCATTTTTGATGAAGTCTGTAGTTTCATTTTTAGAAACATCATCCATTCTCCCAACCTTACTTCCAGCAATTTCCTTAAATGGATTAGTGCGAAGTTCTTTCATCATATTTGAAATCTCCTCAGCACCTTGTTTCCCTTTTTTTGTAAGAGAAATTAAATGTTCGCGGTAATTTCCAAATTGGTTGTAAACGTCATTAAGGTATTGAAACATACTGTTGCCAGCGTGTTTTTTCTGGGCTGCAATTTCACAAGCTAAAAGAGTAGCGGTAACAGCATCTTTATCGCGAACAAAATCGCCCACTAAATAACCGAAACTTTCTTCCCCGCCGCCAATAAATTCTAGCTCAGGATTGTCTTTAATCATTTTTGCAATCCATTTAAAGCCTGTTAGACCTTCAAGATATTTAACGTTGTAGTGATTAGCTATTTTTTCAACCATTGGAGTAGAAACTATCGTAGAAGCTACAAACTGATTTCCGTTCAGTTTTCCTGCTTTTTGCCACTGTTCAATAAGGAAATGCGTCATTAAAACCATTGTTTGGTTTCCGTTTAAAAGAACCATTTCGTTATTGCTATTTCTAACTGCAATCCCTAATCGATCGCAATCTGGGTCTGTTCCAATAACAATATCTGCATTTTCTTTTTCAGCGAGTTCCAAAGCCATTTTTAAGGCTGCAGGTTCTTCAGGGTTTGGAGATTTCACTGTAGGGAAATCTCCATTTGGTTCTGCCTGCTCTTCAACAATTAATACATTGTTATAGCCAGCTTGTTCTAAAACCTTTGGAATCATCGTGATTGAAGTTCCGTGAAGCGAAGTGAAAACGATTTTCAGGTTTTTACGTGCTTCTTCTGAAGTATTAAAAGTTCCGTTTTCTACAGATGCCTTGGCGAATGCTTCATCAACTTCCGAATCTATATTCTGAATCAAACTTTCATTTGCTTCAAACTTTATGTCTTCGTATTTAAGGGAATTAATTTCAGAAATAATTTCTCCGTCTTGAGGTGGTACTAATTGCCCGCCATCTTCCCAATACACTTTATATCCGTTGTATTCTGGTGGGTTGTGTGAAGCTGTAAGTACAATTCCTGCTTGACATCCTAGATGTTTTACTGCGAATGAAAGCTCTGGAGTAGGGCGTAAGTCTGAAAAAAGGAAAACTTTTATTCCATTTGCCGAAAAAACATTAGCAACAACTTTTGCAAATGTTTTACTATTGTGTCTGCAATCGTATGCAATTGCTACTTTTATATCTTGGTTAGGGAATTTTTCTTTTAGGTAGTTAGAAAGACCTTGAGTGTTTTTCCCTAGGGTATACTTATTAATTCTATTGTCGCCAAGCCCCATAATACCTCGCATTCCACCAGTTCCGAACTCAAGGTTCTTGTAGAAACTGTCTTCCAATCCCTCAGGATCGTTTGCGATCATTTCTTTAATATCGTGTTGAGTTTTCTCGTCGAAAAAAGGGGTGAGCCACTGGTTAACGCGGTCTAAAATTTTCGGATCTACGTAAATCATTTTCTTAAATTAAAAGTGCAAAAATAGGCATAAATATAGTGCCTAAAGTCTGCTAAAGTTAAAAAGTACTTAAAGTTGGATCTCTCCATACTTTAAGTACTTTGTCCTTTAACAAATGTTAAGTGTTTATTACTTCTTTAATTATATAGTTTTTTGATTCTTTTTTGCTTCTAAGAATCAACTCTCCTAAGAATCCTGCTAGGAAAAGTTGTGAGCCTAGAACCATTGCGGTTAAGGCTATAAAAAACTCTGGACGTTCTGCTATTAATCTACCAGTTGGGTTTAAGAACAGCTTGTCTATACCTAAATATAGCGCAAAACAAAACCCGATAAATAACATTAAAGCTCCCCAAGCTCCAAATAGGTGCATTGGGCGTTTGCCGAAGCGAGATAAAAACCAGATGGTTATTAAGTCTAAAAATCCACGAATAAAACGTTCAGCGCCAAACTTGGTAGTACCGTATTTACGGGCTTGGTGAATAACTGGTTTTTCTGAAATTTTAGTAAAACCTGCGTTTTTAGCCAAAACTGGAATGTAACGATGCATTTCTCCAGTTACTTCAATGCTTTTTACAACGTCTTTTTTATACGCTTTTAGTCCGCAATTAAAGTCGTGTAACTTTACGCCTGAAGTTTTTCGAGCAGCATAATTAAATAGCTTTGAAGGTAAATTCTTACTAATTACAGAATCGTATCGTTTCTTTTTCCATCCTGAAACTAAATCGAAACCTTCATCAGTAACCATTTTGTACAATTCAGGAATTTCTTCAGGACTATCTTGTAAATCGGCATCCATGGTGATGATTACATCACCTTTTGCCATTGCAAAGCCAGCGTGAAGCGCTTGTGATTTTCCGTAATTTTTTTGAAATCGAATACCTTTTACGTCCGAATTTTCAGATGAAATTTTCTCGATTATATCCCAAGAACCATCAGTACTTCCGTCGTCGATAAAAATTAGCTCGTATGCGAAACCATTTGCTTGCATTACAGTGGTAATCCAGCGGTAAAGTTCATTAAGAGACTCTTCTTCGTTAAGAAGTGGGATGACTATGGAAATATTCATTCAGTAAATTAAAGTTGTGGTGGGTTTTTCTTTAAAATCATACCTGCAACAAGCGATATTATGAAACCGAAAAACAAAGTTGCTAAAATCCCCATAGCCGACATAATAGTAGGGGTCATAAATTTAGCTGAAATTTCAAGGCTATTTTCAATTTGTTCCTGTGTCATATTAGGGAAATCAGTAATCATTTGCTCTCTAGAGAAATCTAATGTTTTCTGGATAAAATCAGGATCTATATAATTGATGAAAATATAATTGAATATAACTGATATAATACCTGCAACAAGGCTAATTGCTAGTCCTGTTTTTAAAGCTTGAGCGATAGTAAGAAACCCAGCATTATCATTTTTAAACGCTTTAATTCCATAAACAAGTACACCTATAGATATTACTAATTGTAGAATGGTAAGCCACCAAGGTCTATCTATATGTGCGTCAAGAACAAACGATATAACTTGTAATACGATTGAAAGTAAAGCTAAAAGCACCCCAAAGTTAAGGGCGATTTTTTTTAATGATGCGGTTTGATTTTCCATAATTATAAATTGGTTTAATAATCTACCAAAATTGGTGGTAGAAAAGGTTCGGTTTGTTAGTAAACAAAGATAGTAAAACGTTACATTTGCAACTGAATTTAGTGTGAATTAAAAAAGTGCAATATTTTGTTGCTATTTTCTAATTATTGATTAAATTTGCAAACTCAATTCCGAAAGGTCGGAAGAGTCCATTTATAAAAAATAATATTACAGAGATGAAAAAAGGTATCCACCCAGATAATTATAGAGTAGTTGCTTTTAAGGATATGAGTAACGAAGAAATTTTCCTTACTAAGTCAACAGCTGATACTAAAGAAACTATCGAAGTTGATGGTGTTGAATATCCTTTAGTAAAAATGGAGATTTCACGTACATCACACCCTTTCTACACAGGAAAAGCAAAACTTATTGATACTGCTGGACGTATTGATAAATTCAAAAACAAATACGACAAGTTCAAAAAACCTGCAAAAGCAGCAGAAAAAACTGAAGAGTAGGTTTCGATTCAATTTTAATATTGATGCTGATACATATCAGAATCATTTATTGAAATTAGTCAATCCACTCTAAATAGATAATTTACAAGAGCCTTCGAGAAATCGAAGGCTTTTTTGATTTGTTATATTTAATTGACTATTGTAGATTTTTAAGTAAAATTGGTTTTGTATTTTTACTGCTACGATTTTTAAAGAATCGCAAACCTAATATCGAAAATCTAAAATCAAAATGAACTATATTCTTTTCGACGGAAACGTCCGCAATCAGCTTTTACCATTTACTTTTACTCGTCCAGTAGCCGATATCCGAGTTGGAATTTTAACCATTCGTGAAAAATGGGAGCATTATTTAGGTTTTACTACAACAACAGTAACTGAAGATTATCTTTCAGATAAATATCCATTTCTAGAATTAGATAAGAACATTTTTATAAACGCTTCTTTTCTGCCTTCACAAAATTTAGTGAATATTATTAAAAATTTAGAGGAGAATCAAGCGGTATTTTTTGATGATGAACCGCTTGCTTTTTTCACATCGGATGGTCAAGAAGTAGATTTTGATACTTATGACGTTATCCAATACGAGCACAAGGATGTGTTACGAATTGAAAATACTTGGGATATCTTTTCTAAAAATGGCGAAGCGATAAAGCGCGATTTTGAAATGCTAACGGAGGGAAGACAATCACAACCAATTCCGGAGGGCGTTTGGGCAAAAAATCCAGAGAATATTTTTATTGAAGAAGGAGCAAAAGTTGAGTTTTGTACACTAAATGCATCTAATGGTCCTATATATATAGGTAAAGATGCCGAGATTATGGAAGGTTCTTTAGTTCGTGGTCCGTTTGCACTTTGCGAACACGCAATTTTAAAAATGGGCGCTAAAATATATTCAGATACAACTATAGGTCCACATAGTAAAGTGGGAGGTGAGGTGAGTAACTCAGTAATTTTCGGTTTTTCAAATAAAGGTCACGACGGGTTTTTAGGTAATGCTGTTTTAGGAGAGTGGTGTAATTTAGGTGCCGATACTAATAATTCAAATTTAAAGAATAATTACGCTGAAGTTCGTCTATGGAATTACGAAACTGAAGGATTCGCAAAAACAGGGTTACAATTTTGTGGCTTAATGATGGGGGATCACAGTAAATGTGGTATCAATACAATGTTTAACACAGGGACTGTTGTAGGTGTAAGTGCAAATATTTTTGGTAGTGGATTTCCACGAAATTTTGTGCCAAGTTTTAGTTGGGGTGGAAGCAGTGGATTTACAACTTATAAAACAAATAAAGCTTTTGAAGTAGCTAAAGTAGTAATGAGTCGTAGAAACGTTGAGTTTACTGAAGCAGATGAGAAAATATTAGAACACGTATTTGAAGAAACGGCAAAGTGGAGAAAGGATTAATAATAAAATAAGAAGTAAAAAATCACACTTAATATTATAGTCATTACGCCGCCAAAGATCACAATTAACCGTTTTTGGCGGCGTAATTCGTTTTCTTTTAATTGCTGTTTAAAAGCCACAAACTGAGCAGGAGACATTTTTTTATGATCTACAATTTTCTTTGAGTTCGAACTTTTAGAATCAACATCTTTATCAAAGTAACTTTTTCGTTTGACGAGCTGCTTCGCATTATTGGGAATCGATTGAATCATCCCTGAACTGCCAAATCCCATTTACTTTTCTTTTTTGACCTTTTTTAAAATTAAAAAGTTCTGAGGATTAATGCCTAAACCATAAACTTTATTATTTACAAAACGTACAGCCATATCGTAGAACAATGGCACTACAGGTGCTTCCTCAACTATAATGGAGTCCATTTTTGTGTAAAGTAGTTTGCGTTCGTCAATATTTGAAATGGAAAGTGAGTTTACATAAAGACTATCGTACACTTCATTTTTGAAGTGCATATAATTTGGCCCATTAGGTGTGAAATTTTGGCTGTAAAAAAGCGATAAATAGTTTTCAGCATCAGGATAATCTGCAATCCAACTACCACGGAAAATATCAAGGTCTCCGCTGCTTCTCATTTGTCTAAGGGTGGAAGGAGGCATCACATCTATGGTTACGCTTATCCCAATTTTCTCTAATTCCCGTTGAACATATTCACATATATCCAGATATTGACTGTTAGTGCCAATGGTTATTTCAGGTTTTGAATCGCCGGTTTCTGTTTTGTACTGTTCTATTAATTGCTTTGCTTTTTCAGGTTGGTAAGTATATCCGTTTATTTCTTCATAACCTGGTAGCCCTTTTGGGATAAAGCCGTGAATGGCAGGAATACCCATTCCGTTTCGTAAATAGGTAACCATTTTTTCACGGTCGAAACCGTAATTTATGGCTTGGCGTAAGGCCTTGTTTTGTATTTCGGTTGTTTTGCTCCCTAGAAAAATACCTAAGTATTCTGTATTTAAATATGGCCCCGTAATCATATAAGCCATATCGTTATATTTTGACTGCAGTTTTCCTTCGGTAGTTAATAACTCATCTTTATAGCTTCCATCTAAACCGGAGATAAAATCTAATTTACCTTGAGCAAATTGCAAGAATTCACTTTGTTTATCGGGAAGAAATGTAATTGCAACAGCTTCAAGATAAGGGAGTCTTTCTCCATTTTCATCACGCTCGAAATAAAGCGGGTTTTTAGTAAAAACTAATTTTACATTTTCTTCCCACATCTTAAATTGAAAGGGACCGGTGCCTACAGGATTTCTTCTAAATTCATTTCCGTAATATTCTACAGCTTCTCTAGGGACTACAGAACAATAGCGCATTGAAAGCAATCCAAGAAATGCAGGAAATGGTTTTTTTAAACTTATTATTAGGGTTGAGTCGTTTTCAGCTTTATAACTTTCTACGTTATTCATAACCCAGCTTCCAGAAGAGGCAACGCTTTCATCCAACAGTCTATCGAAGCTATAAACAAAATCCTCAGCTACTACTTTTCTTGTATATCTCTTTGTATTTTGAGTTTCTTCTTGTGCAAAAGCTCTATTCTGATGAAAATAAACATCTGTACGAAGGTGGAAAGTATAGGTGTTAGTTGAATCGTCAATAGTCCAACGCTTTGCAATGTCGGGTTTAATATTTAACGAATCATCTAGTTGTACTAAGCCATTGTAAAGTTGATTATCTGGCCAAATTGCTTGCGGATTACGAGCAAAAGCAGGGTCTAAAGTGGGAATGTTTCCGTGTTCATTATAGCGAAACACAAGATGATCACGTTCTGTTTCTGCTTTATTTTGGCAAGAAAGAATTGAAAATATAATTGTAAATAATAAGAGAATTCTAATCATAACTAAATGTCACCACGAATGCACGAATATAGATGTTTATTGCCTTTTTTTGGGAATAAAATGGGAGAAATCAAAGTGGTGTTCAAGATTTGATTGAAGAATAGAACCTTCAGATATTTTTAATGCAACTAAGTCTGCAGCTCTTCTTAATTGAATGGTAAGGTTGAAATCCTCTTTTTTTTGGAAATCTTTCTGATATAGTGTTCTTTTCTTTACCTGAAATCATTGCTTTTTTCCAAACTTCAGGTTTTTTAAAACTAAAGTTCATAAACCTGCTTTTTTCAAATATAACTCAGCTTTATGTTCAACATTCAGTCCAAAATCATCATTTAGCCCCCGCATTCATCATCTACTAATTAAAAGAGAATACCGTATATTTGCCGTAATAATTTTCATGATGGAAAAAAATAAAAAAGTCGCCTTCTACACCCTAGGATGTAAATTAAATTTCAGCGAAACTTCTACTATTGCGAGAGGTTTTGAAGGGGAAGGATTTGAACGTGTAGATTTTTCAGAAAAAGCTGATATCTATGTTATTAATACTTGTAGTGTAACTGAAAATGCGGATAAGCGTTTTAAAACCATTGTAAAACAAGCGCAGAAAGTTAATCCGGATGCATTTGTTGCCGCGATAGGGTGTTACGCACAACTTAAGCCACACGAATTGGCCGATGTTGATGGTGTGGATTTGGTTTTAGGAGCTACTGAAAAGTTTAAATTAACATCATATTTAAACGATCTTTTATCTCGTCCAGAGCGCAGTAGAGGTGCAGGTGAAGTGCATTCTTGCGAAATTGAAGAAGCAGATTTTTATGTGGGTTCTTATTCTATTGGAGATAGAACTCGTGCTTTTTTGAAAGTTCAAGATGGGTGTGATTATAAATGTACGTACTGTACAATTCCTCTAGCTAGAGGGATTTCAAGAAGTGATACTTTAGAAAACGTTTTAAAAAATGCTTTTGAAATTTCACAACAAGGTATTAAAGAAATTGTTTTAACTGGAGTAAATATAGGGGATTATGGGAAAGGTGAGTTTGGAAATAAAAAACACGAACACACATTTTTAGATCTCGTAAAAGCATTAGATGAAGTAGAAGGGATTGAAAGACTTCGAATTTCTTCTATAGAGCCGAACTTACTTAAGAATGAAACTATTGAGTTTGTTTCAAAGTCGAGAACTTTTGTACCTCATTTTCATATACCGCTTCAAAGTGGAAGCAATGATATTTTAAAGCTTATGCGTCGTAGGTATATGCGTGAGTTATATACTGAAAGAGTGGCAAAGATTCGCGAAGTTATGCCAGATGCTTGTATCGGTGTTGATGTTATTGTTGGTTTCCCAGGAGAAACAGATGAGCGATTTTTAGAAACGTACCACTTCCTAAACGAATTAGATATCTCGTATTTACACGTTTTTACTTATTCTGAAAGAGATAATACTCCTGCTGCCGAAATGGAAGGTGTTGTACCTAAAAAAGTGAGAAACAAGCGTAGTAAAATGTTGCGAGGGCTTTCAGCTAAGAAGAGAAGAGCTTTTTATGAAAGTCAGCTTGGGACTACGCACACTGTACTTTTTGAAGGAGAAAATAAAGAAGGCTATATTCACGGGTTTACTGAAAACTACGTAAAAGTAAAAGCACCATGGAATCCTGAATTGGTAAATACATTACAAGAAATCACACTGACAAAAATTGATGAAGATGGGTTAGTGAGGTTTGAGAATGTTGTTTCTGAAGTTGCTAATACGACACTTCAAGACATTTAGATTTCTAAATTGAAATATAAAAAAAAGCAGTTGCGCCAGAGTTTTAAAACTCTGGCGCAACTGCTTTTTTTATTAGGATTATATGTTAATTCCTACTGGAAGTAATGACTTATATTTTCTACGATTTTTACGCATAAATCCAACAATTTCTGGGCTTGTAGGCACTAAGCTTATTTCTCTGTCTTTTACTTCTTTAAAAACAGCTTCAATAAAAACTTCACGATAACCTTGTTCTTCTAACTCTTGAGGCATTTCGTATTTTGTTAGGAATATTTTTCGGTCTTGAAGTGCGTATTCAATACGCGCCATTTTGCCTTCGATTTCAAGTTCAAATTGTCTTAAAAATTCGTTGTCGGTAATTGCTACATCTTCAGTCATACAGAGTTGTTTTAAGTATTATATCAAGAATTATTATGTTTGTTGAATATCTTTACCACCTCAAATCACAGAACAGAATGAGGTTTTAATAAAATCTTATTTAAGTTGGTTAGAGTTGTTTTCAAAGTAACCTATTGTAAGAAATATAATTAGTTTAACAGATCCTTCGCAAGAATGATAAATTGGTATGTGTAAATTTACGAAATATCTTTGGGCTTTACCATTTTCTTCTTAAAAGACTTATGAGTTATCAAAAAAATCACATTTATTTTGTTCCAGGAATGGCCGCTGGAGCCGAAATCTTCAAAAATCTTACATTTCCAGATAATTATGAAACACACGTATTAGAGTGGCTTATTCCCGAAAAAGAGGAAACGCTAGCAGATTACGCTAAAAGGATGGCTAGTCGTATTAAAGAGCCAGATGCGGTTCTGATTGGTGTTTCTTTTGGAGGAGTAGTGGTGCAAGAAATGTGCAGTTTCTACGCTCCTAGAAAGATAATAATAATATCTAGTGTGAAAACTAGCAAAGAACTTCCGCGTAGAATGAAATTGGCTAGTCTAACAAAAGCTTATAAATTAATCCCTACAAGTTTAGTGTTAAGTGTAGATGATTTAACAAAACTCTCTGTAGGCCCAAAATCCAAAAAACGATTAACACTTTACCAGGAATATCTTCACGTTCGAGATAAACGATATTTAGATTGGGCATTAGAAAAAATGATTACGTGGGATAAAACAGAGGCAAGAGAAGGGATTATTCATATTCACGGTGAAAAAGACCCGGTGTTTCCTATTAAATATATCAATGGCTCAATTATTATTAAGGGGGGAACTCATATTATGATATTAAATAAAGCAAGAAAAATATCAAAAATACTCTACGAGCTTATTGAAGAATAATAGATTCTTATTTTCTGAAGGATTCTTATTTCAGTATCTTTAACGAAAATTATAACATTATGAAATTGATTAGTAAAATAGGTTTAGGAGTTGTGATTTTAGCAGTAAGTGCTGTTAGCATCAATGCTGTTCAAGACGCTCAAACAGATGAAGGTTTAGAGAAAAAGATAATAAACGATTACAATGTTTATGCATTGCCAATTCCAGAAAAACTGGATTTTGCTGGAGAAGAAGTTCCATTACACAATCCTGATATTCGAGAAAGAATAGATAGAGAGTTGCTTGTTAATGCATATTGGCAATCTAATGGATTGTTGCTATTTAAAAGAGCAAACAAATATTTCCCTTTACTTGAACCATTATTGGAAAAGTATGGATTACCTGATGACTTTAAATATTTAGCAGTAGCAGAAAGTGCTTTGGAATATAAGAGTTCTCCTGCTGGCGCTAGTGGTATTTGGCATTTTATGAAAGGTACAGGTTTGGAATATGGACTTGAAATTAACGATTACGTGGATGAGCGTTACAATTTAGAAAAAGCTACTATGGTTGCAGCAGAATACCTTAAAAAGTCTAAAGAACGTTTTGGGAGTTGGACTATGGCAGCTGCATCATATAACGCAGGTGTAGGAGGAATGAATAAGCAAATTAACAGACAGAAAGAAACTAGTTACTACGACTTGCTGTTAAACGATGAAACGAGTAGATATGTGTTTAGGATAATTGCTATCAAAGAAATTATGAGTAATCCTAAGAAGTATGGGTTCAATTTTAGAGAAAAGGATTTATATCAAACGATCCCTACTTACAAAGTAATGGTTGATACTCCTGTTGAAGATTGGGCTGAATGGGTTAAGCCTTATGGTATCAATTATAAAATTTTGAAAATTCACAATCCTTGGCTTAGAGATACTTATTTAAAAAATGCTTCAGGAAAAGAATATTTTGTTGAAATTCCCGAAAATGGTTATTATCAATAATATCAATAAGTAGTAAAACTAAAAGGAACCCGTAAAATAACTTTACGGGTTTTCTTTTACCACTAATTGTTGATTATCTTCAATATTGAAATTTTTAAGTAGGGTAATTCCGTTTAAGAATGAATTAAAATTTAGTTGATAGGAAATTTCATACTTTTCATTATAGGGGTGGAGTGTACCTCTACGAACATCGACTATACGTTTATTTTTGTTCATAAAAAATGAGGTAGGGAAGCCTAAACTGTGCTTCATTACTTCAATAATATGGTTGTTTGTGTTTTCTTTTTCGTCTATATAAACGATGTTTATATTTTTTGAATACGCTTTTGCAATCTTGCGTACGTTTTCTTTTGAATCCCAAAACAGAATAACAAAATCAATAGAGTTTTTGTTTTCTTCAGCGATTTCATTCAATGCAGGGATTTCACCTGAACCAGGTGTACACCAAGAAGCATAGGTCATCAAAAACATTGGTTTTTCGAACTTATGTAGTTGAGTTTTCCTTCCCGATAATTTTCTAACCTTAAAGTTGTCTAAATAGCTACCGGTAACTACGTGCTTTATGAGGGAGTCAAATAAGAAATCCGCACGTTTAAAATCCTGATCGTAATACGCTTTTTCAGAATTTTTCGTGTATTTCTTAATGTTCTTTCCAATCGCTTCAGATAAATAGGTGTGTTGCTCAACCTGTGATTGCGCTAAAAAAGAAAATAAAAAGAGGAGATATAGTAGATTTCTACCCATAAGCATTTGCTTTGCTTAAAGGTAGTGAAAAAATAAAGTTTTAACAATATAATTGAAGTAAGATCATTTATATTGTTAAAACTTAAAAAGAGTTTATTTGTTTGTGTGGGTTAGAAGCGTCTTCCGCCTCTTCCACGACCGCCTCCAAATTGTTGTCTTGGCTGCCCCATTTTTTTCATTTGCTGCTTCATCATTTTAATCTGATCGTCTAGCATATTGTGCTTATCAAGTCTTTTTGCTTCTTCCATAAGCTTTTCAGCGTCTCTCTTGCGGTTTTTTGTCATCGCTATTCCAGCAAGATTCAGCTTTGTCATTGCCATGTCTGCGTCCATATTTAAACCTAAAGTTTCAGCTCTTTTAAAGTATTTTTCAGCTTCAACCATATTGGTTTGGGAAACCATCAACCCGTTTAAGTAGTTGTAGTAGCCTTCCTGTTTAGGAACTAATGCGCTTGAAGGGTTTTTAATCTTATCTAGCCAATTTTTAGCACCCGCGAAATCTTGTTTACGTAGTCTAAGAAATGCAAGTAGGATAATTTCATTTTTAAAATATAGAAAAACGAATATTAAAGAGAGGAGAATAAGCATAATTCCATTCCCAATATTTGTTTCTGTAAATTGCCATACAGCTGCCCCTATAATTAATGCAGCTAAAACTAGTTTTATGTTTTTGTTGAACATTTTATAAAGATTTGTAAGTTATTGTAGATGTTAGAGTTGTAGGTATTTCTATATTATTCATATTAAGAGCAATAGATACTCCTTCTAGTTGCTGAGTAACGGTCATCGTTTCAATGAATCCAGTAGCTGTTTTTGTAACAGCTTTTGTTTTTTGATTACCAGATAATTCCATAATTACAGAATCTTCAGTGGTATTTAAATTAATTATCGCATCAGATTCAAGGTTGATGTTTGTTTTTGAGTAATTCATCAACTTCCAAGTGTTATTCGCTGTAAAATCACCAGTGTAAGTGTTTTCCCAAGTTTCATTAGTTTTCACTGATTTTTCAGGATAAATAAATGTAAACTGTTGCATGCTTTCAACCATATCGTGGTTGTTAAACTCCTTTTCAACACTTTTTCTCATCATTGCTTTAGTGAAATCATCTATATCTTCAACATTATTTATCATACCTTCAACAAGGTTTTCAGTTCCAGTAATAGATTCTATTTCACCGGTTGGCAATAATACCATTTGAAACTTTGGTCCCACTAAGCCCTCAAAAATTTTTGCTTCTACATTGTCGTCATTTGCAGGAATACTAGTGTCAATATCAGATAACGCACCGTATAAATTGGAGTCTATTTTTAATTTGAAAGTTTCAAAGTTAACATCCAACACAAATTTACTGCCTAAAACATTTACAACCTCCATCTTAAAAATTCCGTATACGGTATTGGTCATAAGGTGTTCGCTGTCGTCAATATTTTGAGTTATATTTTGAATAGCGTTTTGCTCAATCATAAATACATCTCCCTTTTTAAAGTTGTATTGAAGTTTTTCTTGTGCAGCTACATTGTATAAGCTTACAAAACTTAAAAAAAAGACTAAGTAGTAGATTGATTTCATTGGCTGAATCTATGAGAATTTGTAAAGGCCGACAAAGGTATGAAAAACAAATAAAAATAAATTGATATTTAGATTTGGGAAAATAAAAATTGATTGTATATTTGCACCCGCCTAAGCAGATAAAAAGCTATGGTAAACACGCCCACTTTAAGTAAAGTGGTATTTAAAAAAAATATTACAGAAGTTAAAGCATATTAAAATGAGCAAAAGAACATTTCAGCCATCAAAGAGAAAAAGAAAGAACAAACACGGTTTTAGAGAGCGTATGGCTTCTGTAAACGGAAGAAAAGTATTAGCTGCCCGCAGAGCGAAAGGCAGAAAGAAACTTTCTGTTTCATCAGAAGGCCGTCACAAAAAATAATGTTTATAAGTTATAAATAAAAAGGTGTTGTTTATCTAAGCAACACCTTTTTTTATACCCAAGAGCGTCGTAATTTTGCGACACTAAAAAAAACCTTTTAAAAAATGCCTAAAAATCCCTCCATTAAATCCGTTTTAATTATTGGTTCTGGGCCTATCGTAATTGGACAAGCTTGTGAGTTCGATTACTCTGGTTCGCAAGCCTTACGTTCTTTGCGTGAAGATGGTATAGAAACTATTTTAATTAATAGTAACCCAGCCACAATTATGACCGACCCTTCAATGGCCGATCATATTTATTTACTACCGCTTACAACAAAATCACTTATAAAAATCCTAAAGGAGCATCCACAAATTGATGCAGTATTGCCAACTATGGGTGGGCAAACAGCATTAAACTTGTGTATTGAAGCCGACGAAAAAGGAATTTGGAAGGATTTCAATGTAAGACTTATTGGTGTAGATATAGACGCTATAAATATTACTGAAGATAGAGAGCAGTTTAGAGAATTGATGGAGAAGATTGGTGTTGGTATGGCACCACAGGCTACTGCAACCTCTTATTTAGAAGGTAAGGAGATAGCTCAGGAATTTGGGTTTCCTTTAGTTATTAGAGCTTCATACACTCTTGGTGGGGCTGGAGCGTCTATTGTTCATAAAGAAGAAGATTTTGACGAACTATTATCGCAAGGTCTAGAAATATCTCCAATTCACGAGGTAATGATAGACAAAGCTTTAATAGGCTGGAAGGAATACGAATTAGAATTGTTACGTGATAATAACGACAACGTTGTAATTATCTGTACAATTGAAAATATGGATCCAATGGGAATCCATACGGGTGACTCTATTACGGTTGCACCTGCGATGACGCTAAACGATCGCACTTTCCAAAAAATGCGTGATATGGCAATTCACATGATGCGTAGTATCGGTGATTTTGCCGGTGGATGTAATGTGCAATTTGCAGTTAGCCCAGATGATGATGAGGAAATTATTGCAATTGAAATCAACCCTCGTGTTTCACGTTCATCTGCATTAGCTTCTAAAGCAACAGGATATCCTATTGCTAAAATTGCTACAAAACTTGCGATTGGTTATCACTTAGACGAATTAAACAACCAGATTACTAAATCTACTTCAGCTTTATTTGAGCCTACTTTAGATTATGTAATTGTGAAAATTCCACGTTGGAATTTCGATAAATTTGAAGGTTCTGACCGTACTTTAGGGCTTCAGATGAAGTCTGTTGGAGAAGTTATGGGTATTGGTCGATCTTTCCAAGAAGCACTTCATAAAGCTACGCAATCTCTTGAGATTAAACGAAACGGAATTGGAGCTGACGGAAAAGGATATACCAATTACGAGCAGATTCTAGATAAGTTGAAAAATGCAAGCTGGGATCGTGTTTTTGTGATTTATGACGCTATTCAAATTGGAATTCCATTAAGTAGAATTCACGAGATCACTAAAATTGATATGTGGTTCCTTCGTCAATATGAAGAGCTATTCCTGCTTGAAAAGGAAATTTCTAGTTATACTTTAGAAACACTTCCAAGAGAATTGTTATTGGAAGCTAAGCAAAAAGGTTATGGGGATCGTCAGATTGCTCATATGCTGAAATGTTTAGAAAGCCAAATCTATACAAAACGTGAGGAAATGAATATTCAACGCGTTTATAAATTAGTAGATACTTGTGCGGCAGAATTTAAAGCTGAAACTCCTTACTATTACTCAACTTTTGAGAATGATATGCAGCGTGAAGGCGAGAAGCCTTATGCTGAAAATGACAGTATAGTAACCGATAAAAAGAAAATTATTGTTCTTGGTTCAGGTCCAAATAGAATAGGGCAGGGTATTGAATTTGATTACTGCTGTGTGCACGGTGTTTTAGCTGCTGCAGAATGTGGATATGAAACAATAATGATTAACTGTAACCCAGAAACTGTATCTACAGATTTCGACGTTGCTGATAAATTGTATTTCGAACCAGTTTTCTGGGAACATATTTACGATATTATTCGTCACGAAAAACCTGAAGGAGTAATCGTTCAGTTAGGTGGGCAAACCGCACTGAAACTTGCTGAAAAACTTGACAGATATGGAATCAATATAATTGGTACAACATATCAATCACTTGACTTAGCTGAAGACCGCGGAAGTTTCTCAAAACTTTTACAAGAAAATGATATTCCTTATCCAAGATTTGGAGTAGCTGAAACTACAGATCAAGCACTAAAACTTGCTGATGAACTTGACTTCCCATTGTTAATTCGTCCTTCATACGTATTAGGAGGTCAAGGGATGAAAATTGTAATCAACAAACAAGAATTAGAAGAGCACGTTGTAGATTTACTTCGTACTATTCCTAATAATAAATTACTTCTTGATCATTATTTAGATGGTGCAATTGAAGCTGAAGCAGATGCAATCTGTGATGGTGAAAATGTATATATTATAGGAATTATGGAGCATATAGAGCCTTGTGGAGTTCACTCTGGAGATTCTAACGCTACATTGCCTCCTTTTAATATTGGAGAGTTTGTGTTACAGCAAATAAAAGATCACACAATTAAAATTGCGAAATCTTTAAATACTGTTGGACTTATAAATGTACAGTTTGCAATAAAAGATGATGTAGTTTATATTATTGAAGCAAACCCACGTGCATCTAGAACGGTTCCATTTATTGCGAAGGCTTACGGCGAACCTTATGTAAACTATGCAACTAAGGTAATGCTAGGTCATAATAAAGTAACTGATTTTGACTTTAACCCAAAACTTGAAGGATTTGCAATTAAACAACCTGTGTTTAGTTTCAATAAGTTCCCGAATGTTAATAAGCAACTAGGGCCTGAAATGAAAAGTACAGGAGAGAGTATCTTGTTTATAGATAGCTTAAAAGACGATGCTTTTTACGATTTATACGCAAGAAGAAAAATGTATTTAAGTAAATAGAACCTGTATTCTTTTATTGAATATCTATTTTTTATGTTAATTTTTTTGCTTAAATTAGATTGTTAACTCGTTAAGTAAGACTTTTATGAATAAAATTACCCTGTTCTTATGTTTTTTAACCATGAATATTCTCACTGCGCAGAATGTTGTGGAAATTCCATGGGGACAAGGGATTAATGAATCTGTTGCAAGTCCTACTATAGAAGTTGGTGATACAGTTTTATGGACTTGGAAAGATAACTCTCAAAAAAGTGTTACTAGTATTTACGGAGGAAGTGAAGTTTTTGATAGTGGGTTGTTAACCGATTCAAAAAGTCGATTTTCATATACCTTTAATAAAACAGGTGTAACGGAATATCAAAGTCACGGTAATTCGACATTACGAGGCAAGGTAACGGTAGTAAATAAGCTTTCAACTGAAGATAAGTTTATTAAAAACTTGAACTTTTATCCAAATCCAGTAAAAACAGATTTGACTATTACTTCAATTTTTAAAGTAGATAGTTATCAAATTTACAATGTTTTAGGATCCTTAATTTCTGAAGGAAAAGGAGGAAGTAATTACGTTCAAGTGGATATGAGTAGACTAAATAGTGGGTTTTATTTTCTGAAAATAATTTCAGGAAATATGCAAACAACTTTGAAGATTGCTAAAAAATAGACAACTAAAGATTAAATAATTAAAATTCGCCTCAGTTTAATTTCGATTAAAATGGGGCGAATTTTCTTTTTCTACTTTCGTAATGAAATATTTTGTGTCTCCCCAAATAGCAAACGAAGCATATCGTTCGATATAGGTTACCTTAACGTAGCTGCCCTGATATTCTTTTAGCTTTTCAATAACTTCTTTGTCTTTGTCTAAAACAGAAAAAGAAAATATTTGAGCGCCGCTTATACCTTGGCTAATCTCACCTTCCCAAGTTTTTATCGCCACTCCACGATTGCTAAATTTTATTAATTCTCCGGCACGAGTTCCTTCGCTATAGGGTACATAATACAAAAATGCAAAGTATAGAATAAACAATGCCGTTAGACTTCCTAGAATTATGAATAGAATTTTTTTCATTCAATAAATGTACATAAATTTTGTGTAGACTAAAAAAGGGTATTTGTCAAATAAAGTATAGCTTTATTTAATATTTCTATCTTATTTATTCTTCAGAGTTTTTCAATAATTTTTGATCAATATTTTTACTTGTAATCGCCCCAAGCTTTTTTAGTTTTTCAACTCTTCTCACTAAATTTCCTTTGCCTTCAAGTTTTACCAAGGCATTGTCAAAAGAGCCTTGAACGGTGCCTAGTTGTCTTTTTATCTTGTTTAGCTCATCTAGCAGACTAACAAAAGAATCATAAAGTCTACCGGCTTCTGTTGCTATCTCAAGAGTATTTTTCTTTTGATTGTCGTTCTCCCATAAGTTTTCTACTAATCGTAAAGCGGCTAATAGAGTAGAAGGGGTAACAATCATAACTTTTCGTTTAAAAGCTTCTTGGTATAGATTTTTTTGATTGGCAACTGCAATTGCAAATGCTGGTTCAATGGGAACAAACATAAAAATGGTGTCTGGACTGTCATTAATAGCGTGATAATATTTTTTCTCGCTTAGGGTTATGATGTGTTTTTTTATGGACTCAATGTGTTTTTTAAGGTAAACAGGTTTTATTTTTTCATCTTCTTCTGAAACATATCTTTCAAAATCGGTAAGTGAAACTTTACTGTCGATTATCATTTTCTTGCCATCCGGAAGATGAATGATAACATCGGTTTGCAATCTGCCACCATCAGGATTATCATGGCTGTCTTGAATTGTATATTCGCGACCTTTCTCTAAACCAGACTCTTCTAAAACCCTAGATAAAATCATTTCACCCCAATTCCCCTGAATCTTCGAATCGCCTTTTAATGCTTTAGTAAGGTTATCAGCTTCTTGACTTATTTTTATATTTTGCTCATTAAGTATTTGAAGTTGTTTCCCTAATTCTGCATGTGTTTTTACAAAATCGATATTGTTTTTTCCAACTTTTTCTTCGAATTCTTTAATTTTTTGATTCAAGGGTTTTAGTATTCCTTCAATATTTTCTTTGTTGGTTTCAGTGAATTTTTCGGTTTTATCAATCAAAATTTTATCGGCTAACACTGAAAATTTAGCTTCAAAGTCTTTCTCGAAGTTTTTAAAACGTTCCTTTTCCTTATTCAATTCGGCATAAAGTGCATCGTATTCTGCACTTTGACGAGATAGCTGAATGTTCAACTGTTCCTTTTCTTTTTGTAGAAGTTCTTTCTCAGAAGTAAGGGTATTTAATCTTTCGTTTAATTGATCTTCTAGCTTCTTAGCATTTTGAAGTCTTTCTTCAATTTTACTAGTTTCAACTTTGTTTTTTAAACGAGCAAAATAGCCGCCAATTAATGCTCCAATAAATAGACAGGCTACTGCAAAAAGTAGGAATACAAGGGTTTCGTTCAATTTTGTAGAATTAAGTTATTATGAAACAGATGTTTCATTCTTTTTTGATTTTGAATAAAGATAAGAAGTTAAAAGGTAATCAGAAATATTAAAACTCATTAACTTTTAATAATAAAACGCCCTGTTTCTCTATCAAAATCAATGGTTTCTTTTGGAAATAAAGCATCGAATTTCCCCGATTCAATTAGTTTACACGGACTTTCAAAATGATTTTCATCTTTTGCCATTACCAACATTTTATCTGTCAGCTGAATTGCTAAATCAATTTCGTGGGTTGAAAAGAATATCGTTTTTTGGGTTTCTGAAGCTAGTTTCTTTAATAATTTAAGAACATAGGCCCGATGATAGATGTCGAGGTGTGTTGTTGGTTCGTCAAGAATTATTATAGGTGTATCTTGTGCTATAGCTCGTGCTATTGCCACTCGTTGCATCTGTCCATCACTTAATTCAAAACATTTTCGATGGGCTAGTGTAGTGGTTTCAGTTGCTTCTAAAGCGAAATTTATTGCATTTTTATCTTCTTCCGATAGGGTTCCAATCCAATTGGTATAAGGTTGCCTACCTAGGGAAATCATTTCTAAAACTGATAAGTTTTTAGAGGCTGGAGCTTCAGTCAACACAACGCTTAATTCAGTTGCAAGCTCAAAAGAAGTATAGCTATTAATGTGTTTTTCATTCAGAAACACATCGCCTTTTAAAGGGTTTTGCATTCCAGTTAAAGTACGTAAAAGTGTAGATTTTCCAATGCCATTTGCACCTACAAGTCCGACTAATTCACCTTGTTTAATTGAAAAGTTAATCTCTTTAGCAATAACAGAATCGCTCTTTTTGTTGGAGTATCCAACAGCAAGATTTTTAGCTTCTAAAATGATATTTTTTTCTTCTGAAGCCATTAAAAAAATAATTTTCGTTTACGAACTAAAAGCCAAATTACAACCGGTGCACCTATTAGTGAGGTTATTGCGTTAATTGGTAATGTGAACTCGCTAAATGGTAATTGAGCAATGGTGTCGCAGATTAACATTAACAAACTCCCACAAAGTAAAACAGCCGGAAGTAAAATTAAGTGATTTGAAGTTTTATAAAACTGTCGCACCAAATGCGGTACTGCTAAACCTACAAAGGCAATCGGACCAACAAAAGCCGTAATTCCTCCTGCCAAAATACTTGTTGCTAATATGATTATAAAGGTTGTTTTTTTAATGTGAATTCCCATACTTTTCGCATAGTTTTCACCTAATAATAGTGTGTTTAAAGACTTACTACTCGAGATGCTCAAGATTAGTCCAGCGAAAAAGCAAATGCTTAATATTGTTACACCTTGCCAAGATTGATTTCCTAAGCTGCCAAACGACCAAAATATATACTGCTGTAATTGTTCTGCACTACTAAAGTATGATAAGACCGAAACTACTGCAGTAGTTACACTCCCAAACATAAGTCCGATAATTAAAATAGCCATAGTATCTTTTATTCTGAATGTAACAGCTAGCACTGCCAATAACACTAAAAAGCTACCAAAAGCTGAAGCGATTACTAAGCTCCACTGACTTAGTAACACTGTTCCAAAAAAGCCTCCAAATGCACTTGCACCTAAAATTAAAATAGCAACTCCTAAGCTTGCTCCACTGCTTAAACCTAAAACAAATGGACCTGCTAGAGGATTTCTAAACAAGGTTTGCATCAACAATCCCGAAATTGCTAAGCCGCCTCCTGCTAGCATTGCGGTAATTGCTTTTGGAAGTCTATAATCAATTAGTATATACTCCCAAGTAGCTTTTGTTGAGCCATTTCCAATGAATACCGAAATGATTTCTTTAAGTGGAATTGAAACAGAGCCAATACTCAAATTCACCAAAAATGCAGCGAGCAGCACTATTAAAAGTACCGAAAAATGAATTCGATATGATTGCGAAGTCTGCATTAGTTTAATTTATCGAAAAAATGAAATTTATGATTTAGCAACATTTCAGGATGTAGAATTTTAATCAAATCCTTTAGCACTAAATCTGGCCTATTTGGAGCTAATTCGTAATAAATTACACCTCCCTTTTCACCTTTTTTCATACTATAGGAATATACTTCCCCAGTTTTATAGGCTTTGAATTGGGTATAAGCTTGACTGCCTTCTTTTATTTCTTCTAAAGAATTAAACTGCGCTGGGCCAATCCAAACATCTGCTTCAATACCTTTGTCTAATACCGATTCTAAACTTAAAGAAAGACTGCCAGTTCCTTCAGAATCTTTCCAAAGGTAATCTCCGTTAGCATCTTGTATAAACTGTGCCCCCCAACTATTTCCCTGTGGCATATACCAAACATCTTTGTACATAGCTCCACTAATTACGGTAGGCTTTTTTTTAGCTTCAGAAGCCAAATTTTTAGCTGAAATATATTCCGATTCAATTTTACTGAAAATGCTGTCGGCTTCTTTTTCTTTGTTGTAAAGCGCACCAAAAAATTTTATCCATTCAGCTTTTCCTAAAGGAGAAACCTCTGTCCAGTCTGAATTATAAAGTACAGGAATTCTTGCATTTTGTATTGTTGAAAACGCAGAGTTGTTGCCATCAACAGCAAAACCAATAACAGCATCGGGAGAAAGATCGATAAGAATTTCAGTGTTTATGTCTTCGTTTTTACCCAACTCCTTAATTTCATTGTTTGAAATTCTTTTTCTAGTCTCTTCCGAAGAGATATAGTTTAAATTAGGAAAGCCAATTAAAGTATTTGTTTCTCCTAACATTTCTAAGGAAGGAATGTGAGTAGTAGAAGTTACAACTATCTGCTTAATAGGAATTTCAACCACTGCATTATAGTTTTCTGGATTTGGAAGAGAACCATTTTTCTCAACTAGAGCATAGATGAAAGTTTTATCTGTTCCTGGCCAAGGATTTTTTAAAGTGATTGTTTTATAACCTTCGTATGCTTTAATTTCAAAGCCATTAGCATATTTTACTTCAAGTTTTTTGCCTTCACCTGAAACACTTTCTGTAGATTCTTTAGTTTCATTTTTACAAGAGATAAATACTAAAGTGAAAAAGAATAAAACAATAAGATTTTTAAAACTTGGCATTATTGGCTGTTTAATATTTTCGAGATGCGCAAAGGTATCACAAAGTTGCAGAAAGATTCAATAGCATATTTTTTAAAATACTATTCAGAGACTTCAATAATAATCTTTACAATAATTTCTTTTCATCGCTGAAATTAACGACTATCTTTGCATCGAATTTTGGTGAGCATATTTAAAAATGCTCTTAAAAGGGAAATAGGTAAAAGATTTAAATGCTTTTTACTCGAATGTTTAATTCGGCATTATAAAAAAATCAATAATCCTATGCTGTTCCCGCAACTGTGAGTCGGCCTTGATAAATTTGAGGCATGCATACTTCAAAACCACTGTCTTGATAATTATAGAGATGGGAAGGTAGCAAAAAAGACAAGCCAGGAGACCTGCCAGATTCATAACATAAAAATATCAAACTTTCGGGATAAAGGTTGAATTATGAAAAATCTACATTACCATATCATCTTGGCTATTTTCTTGTGTTCAACTTCAGTTGTGGCACAATTGGATACTATTCAGCAGTTACCTGAAGTATTGCTTACCGACTCAAAACTTGTACACTTTTCTAAAGGGTTCAAGGTCGAAAAAGTAAATGATTCGATTGTTGAAGGAAACGCTACGTCATTAACTGAAACACTTAGATATAATTCTTCAATCTATTTTAAAGAAAATGGTTTAGGGATGGTTTCATCTCCTTCATTTAGAGGAACAAATGCTTCGCAAACTGCTGTTATTTGGAATGGAATTAATATAAATTCAATTTTTACAGGTCAAACTGATTTTAATGTGATTTCTCCTTTAAACTACGACGAAATATCAATCAGAAGTGGTGGTGGGGGAGTTCAATATGGAAGTGGAGCAGTAGGTGGTAGTATTCATCTAAACAATACTTACACTTTTAAAAAAATAAATAAAACCAATGTAGGATTGCGCTACGGAAGCTTTTCTACGATAGCTGCAAATGCAAATACCACTCAAACTTGGGATAATCATTATCTAAATGTAGGTGTAGATTTTTTACGTTCAGAAAATGATTACGACTATGTAGGAAAGGATAAAATAAATAAACATGGGCAGTTTTTACGTTTTTCAGCCAAAGTAAATGAAGCTCGGCGTATAAGAAATGGTGTTGTTACTTGGAATTCGGAGTACGTGTATAACGATAGAAACTTTTCAGGTAGCCTTAATACCATAGGAAAAGATGCTTATAAAGATATTGCAACGAGAAACTTATGGCAGTTACAAAAACAAATAGGAATATTTAATACAAAAGCTAGTTTCGCACACCTGTACGAACAGTTTAGGTATATTCCAGATAGTGAAAAATCAAATTACGACAAAGGACAAGCAAACAGCTTTATTGGTGGATTACAGACAGAAGTCCTATTTAAAAATAAGATTCGTTTAAATGGAAAAGCTGAGTACACTTTATTAAATGGAAACGGTGATAATGTTGGCGATAATTTCCGTAGAACCTTGGCTGCAGTTTTATTATTAAATCATAAGGTTTCTGATAAACTCAACTACGGAGTTAATTTTAGAAAGGAATTTCTAAATGATTATGATAACCCGATTCTGTTTTCAGCAGATGCAAAATACAAAGTTTCCGAGTTTTATTCACTTCGAATAAATGGTTCTAAAAACTACAGAATCCCAACATTTAACGACCTTTATTGGTACGCTGGCGGAAATATTGACTTAAAACCAGAAACTTCATATCAAGTAGAACTTGGGCAGGAAATTCCTTTTGGAAAACTAAATGTTGATGTTGCTGCTTATTACATTAAATCTGAGGACTTAATAAAATGGACGCCAAGAAGTGGTGGTATTTGGGAGCCTGAAAATATAAGTGAAACAAGAAACTTTGGAGCTGAAGTTACTTTTGATTATAATGTGGAAATAGGCAAATCACAGTTTTTAAATTTGAATGCTAACTATTCCTATACGAAAGCTGAAGATTTAAAAAAAGAGAAACAATTAATCTACGTTCCTTATCACAAAGCAGCTGGATCGGTAACTTATAGCTATAAAAAGCTTTCAGTTTATTTACAAGGATTGTTTAATGGTGAAGCTTATACAACTACCGATAACAGTGAAGTTGTGGATGCTTATTCTTTGTTGAATCTTGGTGCAGATTACACATTTCCTTTCAATCCGAATATAAAACTAGGCGGTCGGGTAAAAAATGTTTTCAATAAATATTATGAAAATGTAGCCTATAGACCAATGCCTTCACGAAGTATCGAAATATTTTTAAACTTTAATATATAACTAAATGAAAACAATAAAAAGATCACTCTTAATTGCTTTATCAACATTATTTTTTGTCGCTTGTAGTAGTGATGATGACAATCAGCCGGTTTACGAACCTGCTGCATATGAGAACGGAGTTCTAGTTACTAACGAAGGTCCATTTATGAATGGAAGCGGAACAATAACTTATATATCTAATGACTATGCAACTGTTTCACAAAACATTTACAGAACTGTAAATGGTAAAGAACTTGGGAATATTGTTAACTCAATGGGTTTTAATAACGAAAACGCTTACATAGTTGTAAATAATTCTAATAAAATTATGGTTGCTAACCGTTACAGTTTTGAAGCCATAGACTCTATTACAACAGGACTTGATAATCCACGATTTTTTGAAAGTATAGACGGGAACAAGGGATACATTACAAACTGGGGAGATCCAAACGACAACTCAGATGATTACGTAGCTGTTGTTGATTTAAGAACTAACGAGATTTCTGCAAATATTTCAGTAGCATTTGGACCAGAAAAAATGATTTCTCACAACAATAAAGTATATGTAGCTCACCAAGGTGGTTTTGGACAAAATAATGTGATTTCTGTAATTTCTGGAACTTCTGTAGAAAGTACTATTACTGTAGGTGATGCTCCAAATTCGATGGTAGTTAAAGGCAACAATCTTTATGTGCTTTGTGGAGGAATGCCTAGTTATACAGGAAATGAAACTGCAGGTTCGTTAGTGAAAATAGACCTATCATCAGGTCAGGTTTCAGAAACTTTTGCTTTTGAAACAACACAACACCCAAGTAATCTAACAATCGACGGCGATAACTTGTTTTACAGCTTAGATGGAAAAGTTTACAAAGTAAATTCTTCATCAGTTACATTACCAGGAACTGACATCATTGAAGGATACTTTTATGTACTACAAGCTAATGATGGTAAGCTTTACGCTACCGACGCAGGTGATTTTGCTAGTAAAGGTTCTTTATATATTTATGATCTTTCTACAAATCAACAAATACAAGACTTTCAAACTGGAATAGTTCCTGGTGGAATTTATTTCAACAATTAATTGTTTTTATATAGCCAAAAAAGTCCATTTGATTAGTTTCAAATGGACTTTTTAGTTTATAGGAATTTCTTTATTATTTTTTCAGAGGACTAATTATCTTAACATCTTGGAATGCTATCGCACCGCGAATTATACCTGAAATAACGTCGTATAGAACATTAGTGATTTGCATTTTAAGTTCACTTTTACTGTAAATTAAACTTACCTCACGAGCAGGAGATGGTTCTTTAAAGTATTTTAAATTCTTGGTTTGATTAGGGGAAACATCTAATGTGTGAAGATAGGGTAGAAGTGTCATCCCTAAACCTTCGTCAGCAAGTTTTACAAGCGTTTCAAAACTACCGCTTTCAAGTTGGAACTTTTCGAAGCTTCCATTTTTAGAAGCTTTACACAGGTTAATAATACCATCTCTAAAACAATGACCATCTTCTAATAATAATACATCTTCAATGTCTAAATCTTTTGCTTCTATAGTATCTTTAGATGCTAATCGGTGATTTTCTGGGATGTAGGCTACAAACGGCTCGTAATAAATAGGGCGTTCTTTGATTCTTTCCTGTTTTAAAGGAGTTGCAGCAATAGCCGCATCTAAATATCCATCATTAATTTTAGTGATTATTTCATCTGTATTCAACTCCTCGATTTTTAAATGAACCTTTGGATAGCGAGTTGAAAATGTTTTTAAAAACATTGGCAACAAGGTTGGCATAACAGTAGGAATAATACCAAGTTTATAAGTACCACCAATAAAGCCCTTTTCTTGATCTACAACATCCTGCATTCGCTCAGATTCGTTAACGATATTTCGGGCTTGTTCTACTATTTTTTGACCTACAGAGGTAAGTTCAATCGGCTTTTTGGTACGATCAAAAATTTGAATTTCAAGTTCTTCCTCCAATTTTTGAATCTGCATACTAAGCGTAGGCTGAGTAACAAAGGTTTTCTCAGCGGCCTTTGTAAAATTTTGGCTCTCTGCTACAGCCAAGACATATTTTAATTGAGTAATTGTCATTGTAAACTTTATTTATACAAATATAAATCTATTATCAAATATTTCTATTTCTACCTTAAGATAATAGCAGGCTTAGTTATAATGAAATGAATATATATTCAAAGTTGAAATTATCAATTAGATCATCCCTCTGGCTTTAATCTCTAAATATTTGTTGATGGTATTTACCGTAAGGTTCTCAGGTGAAGTTAAAATTGATTGAATTCCATATTTGTGAAGCTCATTTACAATAAGTTTCTTCTCAAAAATGAATTTTTCGGCAATTGTCTTTTCAAAAATTTGATGCGTGGTTTTCGCTTCTTTATTTAAAAATGATTTTAATTCGGTATTTTCAAAGAAAATAACTACCAACAGATGCGTTTTGTTTATTGCCTGTAAATACGGCAATTGACGATGAAGCGCATCCATGGTTTCAAAGTTTGTGTAGAGTAATAAAAGGCTTCGCTGTTTAATATGGCGCTTTACATCTACATATAAACGAGAAAAATCGCTTTCTGAAAAATCTGTTTCTATATTATAAAGTGTTTCCAAAATTAAATGCATTTGCGCATTTCTACGCTGGGCTATAACTCTATCGCTTACTTTTCTTGAAAAAGTGAACATTCCAGCTTTATCGTGCTTCTTTAATACAATGTTAGAAATTACAAGGGTCGAATTTATAGCGTAATCTAATAAGCTTAAATTATTAAAAGGCATTTTCATTACCCTTCCTTTATCAATTACAGAATAAACTGGCTGCGATTTTTCATCTTGAAATTGATTAACCATTAGGTTATTGCGCTTGGCAGTAGCCTTCCAATTAATATTTCTTATGTCATCTCCAGTATTGTAGTCTTTAATTTGCTCAAATTCCATAGTGTGGCCAATTCTCCTTATTTTTTTAAGGCCAAACAATTTGAGTTTATTGGAAAAAGCTATAAAATCATATTTTTTAAGCTGAAGAAACGACGGGTAGTTAGGAACCATACCTTCTGCCGAAAATTGCTGCTTTCGTGCAACTAGTCCTAATACCGATGAAGTAAATACATTCAAGTTACCGAAGTGATACTCGCCACGCTCTGTAGGTCTAACTTGATAGTTGAAAATTTTCTCTTCTGAAGGATTTAATATCGCTTCAATTTTAAAGTCACGAATCTGCCATTGTACGGGTAATTCGTCAATAATTTTAAGTGAAACTTTAAATTGGTATCGATTAATAACCTTTATTTCAATCGGATTTTCGTCGCCATTGGAAAGTTTTTCAGGTAAAACTCTGTCAGCTTGAATTCCAATTTTATTTCGAAAAAGTAAGAAAATATCAAAAAATACTGCTAGAATAAACAAATAGAAAAACAGCCTAATTACACCAAACAACTCTGGAAAGAAATACGCCCCCACAAACAAAACTGCAAGTGAGAACAGCACGATGAAAAATCGCTGTTTTAAGTATAAGCTTTTAAGGAATTTCTTCAATTTATAAATTTAATCAGGGTTTCTATTTTATTATTATCATTTTACTTACAATAGTCATTCTGTGTTAGTAAGACTCAGCAAAATAGTTTTTACGACTATCTAGGGATTTCAATAGTTTCTATAATCTGTTGCACCACTTTGTCTGCTGTAATTCCTTCCATTTCGCGCTCTGGGGTAAGCATAATTCTATGTCGAAGTACCGATGGAGCAATTTTCTTTATATCGTCTGGAGTAACAAAATCACGCCCGTTAATAGCTGCGAGTGCCTTGGAAGCATTCATTATTGCTAGAGAAGCTCGTGGCGATGCACCTAGATATAAGTTTGAGTTAGAACGCGTATTATCAACGATAGCGGCAATATACTTTAGTAAATTACTCTCGATAATTATTTGCTTAATTGTGTCTTGATACTCGGCGATTTCTTGTGCATTAAGTATGGGTGAAATATTGTCTAAAACCAACTTATCCTTACGACTGTGTTCATTTTCTAAAATTTGAACTTCTTCTTCCAGACTAGGGTAGGGCACATTTATTTTAAATAGAAAACGGTCTAATTGCGCTTCAGGTAGTGCGTATGTTCCTTCTTGCTCTACCGGGTTTTGAGTGGCGAAAACCAAAAAAGGAGGATTCATTTCATACTTTTTACCGTCCATAGTAACTTGACGTTCTTCCATTACTTCAAAAAGGGCGGCTTGAGTTTTAGCAGGTGCACGGTTTATTTCATCAATTAAAATAATATTGGAAAAAACAGGACCCTTTTTAAATTCAAACTCGTTGGTTTTTACATTGAATATTGAAGTACCTAGAATATCACTAGGCATTAAATCTGGTGTAAACTGAATTCTACTAAAGTCTACCGACATTGTTTTGGCTAAGAGTTTGGCAGTTAAAGTTTTTGCGACTCCTGGCACACCTTCAATTAATGAATGACCGTTGCTAAGTATCGAAATAATTAGCATTTCCAACATATCGTGTTGTCCAACGATTACTTTTCCTAGTTCCGTTTTTATTCTTTCGGTGGCTTCCTGTAAATTTTTTAAATCAATTCGCGAGTTAAACTCTAACGGATTTTCCTGTGTATCTTCCATAATTTTACAATCTAAATTCTTCTATTTGTTTGTTTAGCGCAAGCAAGTCGGCTTCGCTATGAACAGATTTTTCTTTTAAGTTTTTAATAAGATGCATCAATTTTTGAGTGTCTTCTAGAGTGTTTCCACTTTTTAAAGCCAATTTTTTGATTAAATCTTCTGTAATGTCATTCGTATTCAAAAAGTATTTTGCTCGAAGTGTTTCTGAAAAGTACTTTATTTTTTTAGCAATTATATCGCTGTAATCTTTATGCTGAAAATATAAATCGGCAATAGTTTTGGTGAATTCTACTGAAGTGTTTTCTAGTGGTTCAATCACTTCTACAATGCGCTGTTCACGTTTTCCTTTAAAAAGAACGAAAATTATTAACCCGCAAATTAAAACGTAGTACGCCCAAATAAGGGGTTCTTGATTTAATACAAATCGCATAGGCGAAGTAACTACTTTTCGACCCGACTTTAAATATTCATCTAAATATATATGCTCTGCTTCAATATACGATATCAAATTTGCAGCGTATTGCTCGTTGTTTTTAAGGAGGTAATAGTTGGTGAAAGCTTCAGGCAAAGTATGAAGTAAAAATGCACCGTTGCCATATTTTACTTTTATAAAGTTTAAGTCGTCTAATTTATCTTTATTTGAATCATAGTAACCTAAAGCTTTAGTTTTTAAGGTGTCTATTGCTGAAAATGAAGTTTTAAATATTCCCTTTTTAAATTTTGGTAATTGTTTTTCTTTTAAAGAAGGTGAAAAGAATGTTGGAGTAACCTCTTCTTCTAAAACGCTGTAGCTTGTATGTAAATTAATTTTTAATGTATCCTGTAAAATATTCCCATAACTACGTGAAGAAATAAAAACTGTATTTCCTTTTTCAACGTATTTTAATAATATTTGAGTTTGTCTTTTATCAAAATTCAACTCTTCATTTATAAATATATATGCTGAGTTTTTGTTGTAGGTGCTATCGACTAAAAACGAGTAAGGATCTTTGTCAATATTTTCTATTTCTGAATCTTTAAATAGCGAAGTAGCTTCTTCAAAAAACACAAAACTGCCAAAAGGGATTTTATCTACTGAGGTGTAACTCGGTCTCCAATCGATAGGTTTTGGCCTTACAATTTCTGTAATTAGGATTAACAATAATGTTAGCCCAAATATCCATAGTACTCTTTTTGAACGTTTATCTAGCATTGTTTAAGTTTTGATTTAAACGTTCAAAATCTCTTTGGGCACTTAAAAATCCAGTTTTGTTAAGTGCAAATTCGCCATACCAAATATTGTCGTATAGGTAGGATGCTTTTTTAAAATCTTCTTTTAGTCCTTGATTTTCAATCTCTCGATAATAGTCGCTGTTAGTTTTTTCATAGTGCCAATCGATAATATTATTTTGTGAAAGTAGTTTTAAAGATTTTAAGTACATATATCGGATTGCCAGTCGGTAATTTTCTTCCTGAAGAGCATTTTTTATATAGCTATCAAGATCGACGTTTTCAATATGCTGCTCTTTTATATTTAGTGGTGCTATCACTTGCTTTTTTCTGCTGAATAATGAAGAAGCATTATTACCAACTAATAATTTAACAACAATATAAATAGCAAAAAATATCAGTAATCCATAGATGAAATTCTTTATAAGCTCGAACATTTCAGGTGAAAGTTCAAATCCAAAAATTTCGCCTAGAGTTTTGAAAAACCAATTAATTGCACGGCCTAAATAATTCTCGGCTTCTCCTTCAATTTTATCATAATCAAAATCTCTGCCTGAATATTTATCAGATAAGCCTTCAGAAAATTGCTTTCGGACAACATTTTCATTTTCGACAATTACGGATAGAGAATCTTTTACAAATGCAGTTGCGGCAAATGAATTCAGTAAAAAAAATGATATGAAGATAAATCTATTCACTTGCTCCAATTTGATCTATACGTTCGCGAGTTGCTTCATTGTAGGTTTCTTCGTGAAGGGAATAATATAAAATACCGTTTATAAATTGAAGCATAGATTGATTAAGTGTATATAATATAAGTACAATAGATAGGGCAATTGTCCAAACAACATTAGCTACAGCCGAATTTGCTAAATCTACACCTGAATCTAGGGAATGAAATGCGTAAACGCTAATTAAAACACCTGGGATAATAAGTACAACCATCATTAGTAAGCTAAGGAGAATACTAATTATTAAATTTGATAATACACATTTCCAGAAATACAATTTTAATAATTTCCAACCCTCACCAAAGGCATCAGTGACCTCTCGATTGTCGTTAATTAATGCCATAAAAGAAAGTCCACTCCAACTGGTAAATCCTAAAATCATAAGATAATAAGCGAGTGTACCCAATAAAGGGATAAAAGAAATAATTACACCTACCACTACAAGACCCAAATACATCAACATCATTAATACAATGAAGAGTATAATTTTTCCGAGGTTATCTTTTACTACCTCCCAAACTTTTCTTTTTACAACTTCTTTTCCTTTATTTCCTTCATATTGAATAACATAAACTGCGGCTAAACTGTAGTTTAAAATTGCTGTAAGTAGAAATAGAAAAATGAAACCAAGAGCTCCTAGCGCTATATAGATGTTATAAATTGAAGAGTCAGACCCAATTGTGTTGGATGAAAGACTTCCTACAAAGCCTGTAACCATCAAGTAGCTCACTCCTAAAAAACCAAGAATAAATATTCCATTATAACTAATGAAAATATTTAAAAAGGGTTTAAAGTTCTGTTTAAAAAAATCGAAGTATGTAGTTATAATTTCACCTACATCTCGTTGTTGTTTAAGCGGTATGTATTTTTTTAGCATTTGTTTTATGTAGGATAATTGGATATATAATGTAATAGTAAATAATCAGAATCAAAGACAAGAAAATAATAGTCAATGCTAACCATACAGGCATATTGCTGTAACGTGTAATAAAGCCTTCAATAAATCCAGCTATAATAAAAAAAGGTATGGTGCTAACCACGATTTTAAGTCCGTCTTTTGCACCTCTTAAAAATGAAACTTTCCTCGAATACGTTTTTGGGAAAAGTATGCTATTTCCCATTACCATTCCTGCGCATCCAGCAATAACGATTACAGAAATTTCAATCGTTCCGTGAAGCCAAATGCTTTTTGAAGCTTCAAAGAGTAAATCTCGGTTATAGAAAAAAGTAAAAAAAGCTCCTAGCATTACTCCATTACTAAATAGCACATACGCAGTTCCCACCGAGGTGATAACTCCGAAGGCATAAGCCAAAAACGCAACCCGAATATTATTGATGGTTATTCCTAAAAACGTGCCTATCTCGCTTCCGCTTTTGTAAATAGCAGTAGGGTCGCCTTTTTCAATATTATTTATTGTTTCGTTTACATAAGAATCCCCGAGGATTAGTCGAACAAATGAATCGTCGTTTACTGCTGAAATCACTCCAATAGCCGTTGCTACTGCAAAAAGTAAAAACGAATAAAATAGCATTCGGTGGTGCTGGTAAAAGAATAAAGGAAACTCGTCCTTCCAAAAACTTACAAGCCGATTTTTGGATTCTTTTTTATTTTTATAAATCTTTTGATGAGCTTGTGAAGCTAATGAATTTAAATACTGAAGTGTTTTGCTATCAGGGTAATATGTCTGCGCATAAGCGAGGTCGTTTGTAAGCTGAATATAGTCGTCGGCAAGCTGATCTGGATTTATTTTTGAATTAAGTGTAATTGCTTTTTCAAATGCAATCCATTTTGCCTTATTTTGCTTGACGAATGCTGCCTCGCGCATCTTTTAATTTTTTGATAAATATAACCACTTGCTTTTAAATGGCAAACCTAGAAATAAATACTTCTCAAAACGTAAATCTAGACTACAAGATTGTAAGTGTAGGTGAGAGGATTCTAGCTTTTTTGATAGATATCTTTCTGTTTTTTGTGTATTTCTATATTGTAGAGTTAATTACAGATGCAATGCATGTGGCATTTAGTGATCAATGGACTGTATTTGGGCTACAACAACTATTGTTTTTACCGGTAATGTTTTATTCTTTGTATATGCATATTCTTTTTGATGGAAGAACAGTAGGGAAGATGGCAATGAAAACTAAGGTTGTAAAGGTAGATGGTAGTCCTGCTCATTGGAGTGATTACCTGATTCTATGGATGCTCAGATTGGTGGATTTATGGATATTTTTAGGATCTATTGGTTTGTTATCTATTATTTTTTCAGACAAACGTCAACGAGTTGGAGACCATGCTGCCGGAACTGTCGTGATAAGCACAAAAAATAAAGTAAATATTAGTCATACAATTTTAGAAGAAATTGAAGATAACTATCAGCCAAAGTTCTTGAATGTTACTGATCTTACAGATAAGGATGTAAGACTAATAAAAGAAACATATATTATTGCATTAAAATCTAATGATTTCAATACCTTGAAATTACTTCGAAATAAAGTTGAAAGCGTATTAGGAACATCATCAGACTTATACGATAAACAGTATATTGATACAGTACTAAAAGATTATAACCACTTTACACAAAACATGTGAGTTTAATATTAGTTTTAGATATAATAGGAACATTGGCCTTTGCAATTTCTGGGGTGCTTACAGCACTTCATAAAAGGCTAGATCCATTTGGGATTTTGATAATTGCTTTCGTTGCAGCCGTAGGTGGGGGGACATTGCGAGACGTTTTAATTGGGGCTCCAATTGCTTGGATGGTAGACTTAACCTATGTGTATGTGATTTTTGGAGCTACAGTATTTTCGGTAATTTTCAGAAAAAGACTAGGTTATATTCGAAGATCTTTATTCTTATTTGATACGATTGGGATAGCACTTTATACAATTGTAGGTGTAGAAAAAGGTATAGCGGCAGGTTTTTCACCAATTATATGTATTTCCTTAGGAACAATGACAGCGTGTTTTGGTGGAGTATTGCGAGATATTCTATGTAATGAAATCCCAATCATTTTTAGAAAAGAAATTTACGCAACTGCATGTATTATAGGAGGGGCTGTTTATTTTATATTGTTGAAAACAGTAATTCCATTAGACTTTATTGTAATAATATCAGGTTCGATTGTATTTATAGTTCGTTTGCTGGCAGTATACTTTAGACTTTCATTACCCAACATCTATACAAAGGAAGAGTTGGAGCAGCAATAATAGCTTTTGCTTCATTCCACAACCTTCGCAGAAATATAAATGTTTTCTAATGGCCAATCGCCATCGTCTGCTTTTACATTTGAAATTTTTTCCACTACATCCATCCCTTTAATAACGTTTCCAAAAATGGTGTACTTTCCATTTAAATGTGAGGTTGAAGACTTAGGGCCGTGGAATATAAAAAACTCATAAGGGGCTGTTCTGTGGTCTGGATTTTCACGGTATTCTTTAGCTCCAGAAACAGTTCCGTATTGGTGAATTCTACCAGGAATAATTTCTGCAGGTAGTAAATACTCGTTGCCTAATGCAGCTCGTTTACGGGGTGTAGAAACTAAATCACTATTTCCACCCTGAATTATAAAATTAGGAACTACACGATGAAAAAAGGTTTCATCAAAGTATTTTTGTTTTACTAAATAAATGAAGTTTGCTCGATGTAAGGGAGTGTCTTTATACAACTCAATTACAATGTCACCATATCTACTTGTGATTAAAACCTTCGTTTCAGGGTTGTTTTTTCCGTATTCGGTTAAAAACTCAACTACGTTTTCACTTGTTATTTTAGGATAATCAGCCTTTGTGTCTTTTTCAACTTTAGTTTCATCTTCAACTTCAACCTCTTTTTTGGTTTTAGTTTCAACTACAGTTTTAGTTGCCTTTTTCTTATCTTCACAACTTGCAAATATTACACAGCCAATAGCTAGATAGGCGAAGTAGACAATAAATTTCTTTTTCATTTAATTAAATATTTGATAAAATTGAAGATGTGATGTTCAAATTATTCATCTTCGTAGTTTAATAATTAATAGGCTTTTTATAAATGAATTTCCGTGAGTTTGAAAAACGAATTGTAAAAGTAAGAAAAATGGAACTTCCAGGTGAAGCAGTGCAGTTTAAAATGGCGCCTGAAGAGCGATTAAAGGAGCTAAAAGAAACCGCTAGACTTAAATATACTGCAAAAAAAGCCGGAGTAATGTCGTTGTTTTATCCCACAGAAACGTTAGAAACACGTTTAATATTAATACTTCGGAAGACTTATAAGGGGGTGCACTCTGCTCAAGTAGGTTTTCCTGGTGGAAAACTTGAAGCTATAGACAATTCGTTGCAAGATGCTGCACTTCGCGAAACAGAAGAGGAGGTTGGGGTTTCTAGAAATGCTATTTCGGTATTAAAAGAACTTACAGAAATTTATATTCCTCCGAGCAATTTTTTTGTGCAACCATTCTTAGGAATTACAACGGAACCTCCAAAATTTGTAGCTGAAGAAAAAGAGGTTGAAGCTTTGATTGAAGTAGCTTTACACGATTTTATGAATGATGAAAATATAATTACTCAAACACTATCCACTTCTTACGCTACGAGCATAAATGTGCCAGCTTTTAATCTAAATGGTTATGTAGTATGGGGTGCTACTGCAATGATGCTCAATGAGGTGCGAGAAATGCTTAAAAAAGTTCTATAAAAGCATATTTTAGTATATTTGCGTTTAATCAACTTGATTGTTAATAAGTGTATTGCAGTATAAAAGTAAACAGTCTATCAACTGTTTTCTGCAATTATTCATTGTTTGCATTTAAAGAAACTGAACTGATAAATGAGTCTTTTTAAAAAGAACCCATTCGGGCATATAATTTTTTTTAAACTCTGGCTTATACGTATAGCTGGGGTTTTAACTCATAGACGTTTTAAAGGGTTTAATGAGCTAAAAATTCATGGAAGTGAGATTATAAAAGATCTTCCAGATACCAATGTTCTCTTTGTAAGTAATCACCAAACTTATTTTGCCGATGTTGCAGCGATGCTTCACGTCTTTAATGCTAGTTTAAGCGGAAGAGAGGATAGTATCAAAAACGTTGGTTATTTATGGCGTCCTAAACTCAATATTTATTTTGTTGCAGCAAAAGAAACGATGAAGGCTGGATTACTGCCTAAGATTCTTGCTTATGCCGGATCAATTAGTATTGAAAGAACTTGGCGTGAAAAAGGAAAAGAAGTAAATAAACAAGTAAAAATGAGTGATGTTAGCAACATCACAAAGGCGCTAAATGATGGTTGGGTTATTACTTTTCCACAGGGAACAACAAAGCCTTGGAAACCTATTCGTCGCGGTACAGCACATATTATAAAAAAGAACAAACCAGTAGTAGTTCCTATTGTAATTGATGGTTTTAGAAGGTCTTTTGATAAAAAAGGACTTCGAATTAAGAAGCGTGGTATCCTTCAAAGTATGGATATTAAAAAACCTTTAGAATTCGATTATGAAAACGATACCATTCAAGAAATAGTAGAGAAATTAGAGTACGCTATAGAGCAACATCCTTCATTTCTTAAAGTGATTCCTTCTGAAGAAATTCAGAGTGAAGAAGAACTTAATAAGGAAAGACAATGGCGCTATTAAGAGAAATTCCAAGTAGATACTTTTATAATTCTATCTTTTCTAACTCTTTATAATTCTTGTACAATCTTTTCATTAAGATACCATAAATAACTCTGTAGAATAATAGTATTAGTACTATCAGTACGATGCCAATTAATATTTGGCTTAAAAAAAACATACTCATAAACCTTTCCTGAGTAACATTACTTAAACCAAAATCTTCAACCATATATTTGAAAACTATATCTTGGTTCAGGTAGTAATAAATATTAATACAGATAAGTAATACTGCTGTAGCAGTAACATTGTAAATCACAAAGTACTTCACAGTTTTACGTGCGCGTAGAATGTTTTGCATCAGCTCCTTAACAGAGTCGGTTATCGATATTTTTCGATAATTCTTGTAAAACAAATAGATGAAAACTCCAAATACTGAATAATTGAGGATGTTTACAACAATAAGGGTATTGTGTATCCCAATATCATTATTAAACTTAGTGTTCGATTCTGGAACTAAGAATGATAAAATTGTCCAAAAAATAATTTCAGCGATACTGATATAGAAAATCCACTTCACGATGGAAGATGACCTTTTCAACAGCATTTTATAAATGTCGTTAAAACTCAAATGTGGCAAATCCTGCTCGCGGCTTTGCCATTGTTTTTTTAAAAGTTCTAATTCATCCATTATAATCTACGGATTTAAAATGTTTTTTAATTTTCCTTTTATTCTGTTCATCTTCACTCTTGCATTTACCTCACTAATACCTAGTGTTTCGGAAATTTCTTTGTAATTCTTGTCTTCTAAGTAGAGAAAGACAAGTGCTTTGTCTATATCGTTTAAATCTTTAACAGCACGATACATTAGTTTTAGTTGTTGTTCGGTAGTATCGTCATAAGGTTCGGAAGAAATTTTAAAACTAACTCCTTCAAAATCTTGTGTTTTTATGCTTCTTTTCGATTTTCTATAAAGTGTAATTGCTGTATTAAGAGCAACCCTATACATCCAAGTGCTAAACTTACTATCTCCTCTAAATTTTGGATATGCACGCCATAATTGTATGGTTATTTCCTGAAACAGATCGTTGTGCGCTTCACTGTCGTTGGTGTATAACCTGCAAATTTTATGTACAATGTTTTGGTTTTCCTCAATTTGAGTGACAAAACTATGTTCCAGCTCTTTGTTCAAAGTTATTTTGTTGGTAATAGGTTAGTATATGCTAGTTTAGCTTTGTTACAAAAGTCATAAAAATTAAATGAAGCATCTTAACAATTTGTAACTTTAATAAAAATTAAAACTATGAATATTCCTAAAACTAAAAACCAACGCATAATTGTGATAGGGGGCGGATTTGCTGGGGTTTCCTTTATAAAAAAGCTTAGGAATGAAAATCTACAAATTGTACTTTTTGACAGACATAACTACCATACTTTTCAACCTTTGTTGTATCAGGTATCTACAGCTGGTCTTGAACCAGACTCTATAGCATATCCACTTCGGAAAATTTTTAGGAAAAATCTTGATTTTCACTTTAGATTGGCTGAGGTCGAACGTATTAATACTGAAGAAAATACTATCTACACCTCTATAGGTAGTCTAACTTATGATTACTTAATAATTGCGACTGGTACGCGCACAAATTATTTTGGGAATGATAGTATAGCTGAAAACAGTATGCCGATGAAGACAGTTCCTCAAGCTTTAAACATCCGAAGTTTGATGTTGCAAAATATTGAAAAAGCCGATATTACTTCAGATGTAAAAGAAAGAAAACGGCTGCTAAATTTTGTGATTGCCGGTGCTGGTCCTACGGGTGTTGAATTAGCAGGAGCTTTAGCCGAATTTAGAAAAGGAATTTTGGAGTTTGATTATCCCGATATAGACGAAAAAGAAATGAATGTTCACCTTATTGAAGGGCAGGATAGGGTATTGCCACCAATGAGTAAACAGGTTTCAAAAAAAGCACAAAAGTTTTTAGAAAAACTTGGCGTTGAACTTTATTTGGAAACTTTTATAAATAGTTATGATGGCAAAACCGTTACTACAAAGGATGGAAAGACCTTTGAAACTGCAACATTTATATGGGCTGCAGGGGTAACTGGAGCATTAATAAATGGTATTGATGGAAAAGCTTTAATTGAAAAAGCAAATAGGTATAAGGTTGACCAATTTAATAAGGTTGAAGGTTTTGAAAACATTTACGCCTTAGGAGATATTGCATTAATGGAGACCAAAGACTTCCCTAAAGGTCATCCCCAAGTAGCCCAACCCGCAATCCAACAAGGAAAGAACTTGGGAGATAATTTTAAAAGAATGCTGAATGGCAAAAAAATGAAACCTTTTAAATATAACGACAAGGGGACTATGGCCACCGTTGGAAGAAACAAGGCAGTTGTAGATATAGGGAAATTACACTTTGGAGGTGCAATAGCCTGGTTTTTATGGATGTTTGTTCACTTGTGGTTTTTAGTTGGCTTTAGAAATAGAGTGGTAACTTTTTTTAATTGGACCTACAGTTATATCAATTACGATAAAGCTGCCAGATTAATTATTAGGCCTTTCAAAAAATAAAATAGCTTTAAACAATTACTTGATTTTTACAGGAATCGGGTTTCCACTTGTTATCCAACTCCCTCCAACTTCTTTTATATTCACATCTAATGCATTTGAAGTTTCAACCTTTTTAATATTTACTTTCATTTCATCGTAAGTGTCAATGCTCTTTAGATTGACATTAAGTTGGTCGTAGGTATTAATGTCCACTAAACGTACATCCATTACATTATTTATAGGTTCAATTTCTTTGCTTTTATTAGCATAAGCAGAAGGAATTAGATTCAAATCTTTCACTACATTAAAAGTTAAGCAAATTGCAATGATTGTTAGAATAGCCTTGGTGTAAGTATCTGTTTTCATAATTAATTAGATTAGGAATTATTTTCTTAGTCGTTTTTATATTTATCGTGTAATCCAACGCCTTTTTTAATTAATTCACTAGACTTATCTAGGCGTTTTTGTTGGGTTGCTTCTCGTTTTGCTTCACCGATATATTCAGCGTATTCTCTTTGCCTACCAGGGGTTAGTTTGCTAAAGCTTTCTTTTAAAACTTTGTCAGTTGCCAATGCGCTTTTAAGTAAAAGAGGTATTGAAACATTTTTTTTCTTAACAGGCTTCATTTCTTTACCGGCCTTAGCGTTTTCAATTGCTTCTTCTACATATTGTAAAATGAGCTTGGGATTAATTTCATCATCTTCTTTAAAACGCCATTGCCTTAAGGCTTTAGTTACTCCTTCTTGGGCATTAATAAGGTTTTTAGCTTCATCCTTTAAAAACACACCTTGATGAAACCAAAGTGCTAAATGATTTTTGAAATCAGCCATAGCAACTACTAATTTTCCATTAAAGGTGTAAGTGGGTTTGCCCCATTTTACTTCTTCCTTTAATTCGGTTTGTTGAACAATACTGCGTAGAAGTTGAAGCTTATCTTTCCACTTTGTCTGTTTATTGATGAAAATATCTACTTTTTCTGAATCTGTCATTTTAAAGTTGATTTAAACCGAAGATACAATAATTCTGTTTTTGTTCGGACTATGAATGATAGAGGTAAAACAACTATATCGATAATTTGAATTTTATAAATTAGAATAAGGTGTTAGTTATTAATGTTTTAAGGATAATTCGTAGCTTGTGTGCTGATTATCAATTTAATATGAGTTTTTAAAATCTAAGAAGAAATTTGAGTTACAATTGAGCTGTGTTTTTTTACAGTTCAGATTGTTTTATTCAGAAAGGGCGTGTAGAAAATTCATCTTTGAACTGTAAATCAAAATCAACCATTCGATGAAAGTTTCTGTAGTCTTTTTTCTAATAATTCTGTTTCCATTTTCCTTTTTTGCACAAAGCAAAATTTCAGGAATAGTAACCGATAACAAAGGTGTTCCAATATTTGGGGCAAATGTATATTTAATCGGAACTTATGATGGTACTACATCAGATCAAAATGGAAATTTCACATTTGAAACTACTGAAACTGGAGTACAAACCTTAACTATATCGTATGTTTCATTTGAAACATTTACAATGATAGATGATGTTTCGAAACTAAAAAATCTTAAAGTTGTTCTGCGTGACGATGTAAATTCGTTAGAAACAGTAACAATTTCTGCAGGCTCCTTTTCAGCGGGTGATAATAGTAAAATTTCTGTTTTAAAGCCAATGGATATAGTAACAACAGCAAGTGCAGTTGGTGATTTTGTAGGGGCGTTACAAACGCTTCCAGGCACAACAACGGTTGCTGAGGATGGACGCCTTTTTGTCCGTGGTGGGGATGCAGGTGAAACGCAAATCTTTATTGATGGTATTCGAGTTTTTACACCCTATAGCCCTACAACCAATAACATCCCAACTCGCGGAAGATACAGTCCCTTTTTGTTTGATGGCATAACATTTTCTACTGGAGGTTATTCTGCAGAATACGGACAAGCGTTATCCTCAGTCTTACTATTGAATACCATAGACGAACCTGTACAGGAAAAGACAAATATTGCTATTATGAGCGTTGGTGGAGGGGTAGGACACACCGAAAAGTGGAATAAGTCATCATTGAGTCTGAATACATCTTATATAAATCTTGCTCCTTACATTGCTGTGCTTCCTGATAGAAACACTTGGGAAAAACCCTTTGAAACAGCTTCCGGAGAGGCTGTTTTTAGACAAAAAATTGGAGACGGATTATTAAAGGTTTATGGCGCTTTCGACTCTTCAAATTTTGAACTAACACAAGAAGATATTAATCTAGCAGAAGGATTGTATTTTAAGTTGAATAATAAGAACTTCTATACTAATGCTAGTTACTCTGAAAAACTTAATAAAGGCTGGTCAATTTTTGGAGGTGGGAGTTATACATACGCAAATACAAAAGTAAACATCGACAAAGCAGATATAAAGGATGTTGAAAATTCGGCACATTTAAAATTAAAACTCAACAAACGTTTTAGTAATTATTTCAAACTGAATTTTGGTGTGGAACAGTTTCTTACCGATTTTGATGAAAAATATAATGCGTCTGACTTTTCAGCAAAGCTTGGGTTTAAAAATAATGTGTCTGCCTTTTTTACCGAAGCAGATATCATTTTCTCTCGAAAACTTGCATTAAAACTAGGTGCTCGTGGGGAGTATAGTGAATTGTTTAAGGAAGTTACAGTTTCACCTAGAGTATCATTTGCTTTTAAAACAGGTAAGAATAGTCAGCTTTCCATAGCTTACGGAGATTTCTTTCAACAACCAGATAATGAAATTTTAAAGTTTACTACAGACGTAGAAGCTCAACATACCCAACATTACATACTGAATTATCAATATGCTGCAAACAATAGAATATTTCGTGCTGAGGTGTATAGAAAGCAATACAATAAGCTTGTAACATACAACGAAACCATTCCCGATGTAAATAGTTTGTTTGATAATACAGGAAATGGCTATGCCCAAGGATTGGATGTTTTTTGGCGCGATAACGAAAGTATAAAGAATGTAGATTATTGGGTAAGCTATTCATATTTGGATACCGAAAGAAAATATAAAGACTACCCAATTAAGGCCACACCAAACTTTGCTAATACTCATAATCTTTCGATTGTTGCAAAATATTGGATTGACGATTGGAAAAGTCAGATAGGATTTAGCTATCAATACGGCAGTGGTAGAACTTACACCGATTTAAATTCGCCTGGCTTTCTTCAGAAAAAAACAAGAGATTATAACAGTGTAAGTTTAAACTGGGCGTATTTATTATCGCAACAAAAGATACTTTATTTCTCCATAAACAATGCCTTCGCTTTTAAAAATGTGAATGGATATCAGTACGCAAATACTCCTGATGCCAATGGGAATTTTGCTAGAAGGAAATTACTTCCAGCAGCAGATCAATTCTTTTTTGTTGGTTTCTTTTGGACTATTAGTGAAGACGGGAAAAATAATCAACTAGATAATCTGTAGGAGTTTAATATTACAATTCAGTCAATGTAATCAACATTTCGGTTGTTTCATTTTTAAATAATAGAAGTATTAAAGGAAATTTGAATAATAATAAAACTTTAAACCAAAACTAAAATATCAATTATGCAAAACGTACTCACTTACTTAAGTATAGTCTTAACTGCTTTTTTTATGCAGGTAGAGGCTCAAACAACTTCAACAGAAGTTTCGGAACCAACCAAATACCAACAAGGAATGCAAAAAGCATTTAAGCTTTGGCAGGAAGATAAGTCTTGGGAAGCAGCCAATATGTTTGAAAGAATTGCAACCGCAGAAACAGACAATTGGCTGCCGCCTTATTATGTAGCTCAAATAAATATTATAAACAGTTTCACAGAAAAAGACGCAGCGAAGTTGAAAGCACAACTAGACAAAGCACAGAATTTTATAAATGATGCCACAGCTATATCAAAAGGTAATCCTGAATTATTAGTGCTGCAAGCACAGTTGTATACCGCCTGGATTGTGTTTGACGGGCAGCAATACGGAATGACTTATTCTCCAAAAGCTGCTGCGCTTTACAACCAAGCTTTAGCTATAGCTCCAGAAAATCCAAGAATGATCTTGGCTAAAGCTGAGTGGGATATAGGAAGTGCAAAATATTTTAATCAAACAATAGATACTTACTGCAAAGACCTTCAACGTGCGATAGAACTTTTTGCTACTTTTAAACCCGAAGGAGAGTTCTACCCAACCTATGGTGAAGAAAGAGCAAAACAAATTGTTGCAGAAAGTTGTAAGTAAACCTTTTCCTAATTTCAAGATTATTAATCAACTGATATTCTTGTGTGTAATTTTTAAAATAATCATTCAATGCGCATTTTTAAAGACATAGGGAAAGCATTTTTTGTAGGGACTATTGTGTTTATCATTCTTGTGATAATTCAACATATAAATGGACATTTCTTTAAAAATGGTCGTCAGCTGCTGATTGCTTTTTCGTACAACCAATTATATTCTGTAATTCTATATTTGGCTAATGCATACTATTTTGGGTTTTTACTCAAAACATTTCCCAATCAAGTCTTTAAAACTAAAAACCTTTTAAAAGGGCTTTTAGGAGGTGTTTTAGTTACATTAGTAGCTCTTTTTGTTATTCGTATAATTACACAAGTAGGAATAGAAGGGAAAGATTTTTCAGTATTTATTTCTTCTGAAAAGATTGATTACTATTATCTCTCATTCATTATTTCTGTAGTAATTACTGCAATATTTTATTCTTTTTATTACTATCGAAATAAACAGCAAACCATTGTAACCGAACAAAAACTAATTGCTGGAACAGCATCAGCAAAGTTTGATGCTCTAAAAAATCAATTAGATCCTCATTTTCTCTTTAATAGCCTGAATGTACTAACTAGTTTAATTGAAGAAAATCCAGAAGCAGCTACTCGATTTACAACTTCGCTTTCAAAAGTATATCGCTATGTATTAGAACAAAAGAATAAAGAGCTGGTTACGCTAGAAGAAGAACTAAAGTTTGCCGAACTCTACATGTCTCTTTTAGTAGTAAGATTTGAGGATAGCATCATTTTTAGTACACCACAACATTTAAAAAATTCGCAAGCGAAGGTAGTGCCATTATCGCTGCAATTACTGTTGGAAAATGCTGTAAAACACAATCAAGTTATGCCATCGAAAAAACTTCATATTACTATAACAGAAAAAGATGGGATTTTAATAATAACCAATAATATTCAGCCTAAACAAGTTTTAAAAGAAAGCACAGGCTTGGGGCTGCGAAACATTCGAGAAAGGTATGCGCTTCTTACTAAGCAACCCGTTACTATTAGTAAAAACCAAGAGGAGTTTAGTGTTGCAATACCAATATTAACAGAAAACTTTGAAGTTATGAATTCATCAAAAATATATATTTCAGAAAAGAAATTTAAACAAGCTCAAAAGCGAGTGGAGAAGCTAAAATGGTTTTATGTGCATTTAGCTATTTTCGTGTTTTTTATTCCAGTACTTATTTACTTAAATATAATTTCCCACGCAGGATTTCCTTGGGCGCTATTTCCAATCTTCGGATGGGGATTTGGAGTAATTGGTCACGCATCAGAAACATTTAAATACAATCCGTTTTTTAGCAAGTCTTGGGAAGAAAGAAAGATTCGTGAACTAATGAGTAAAGATGAATAATTTACTGTTCATCACTTATTATTAACACTTCGGCGCCTTTCTCTTTACATAGAGCTCAATATTCGGTACTTTTAAGATAAGGTTTAAAATTACAGTTATGGAAATAAATAAAGAAGATTATAAATATATCAAGGCAAAACGACGTGTAGAGGAAATGAAAAAGTTTTACACTAATGTTGCCATGTATGTTATTTTCATTTGTGCCTTAGCGGGACTAAATTACTATGTAAACGAATTTAAAAATCCTTGGTTTTTATGGGCTGCTTTTGGATGGGGAATCGGAATATTTTTTCAGGCTATTAAGGTATTTAAATGGGCACCATTTATGGGTAAAGATTGGGAAAATCGTAAGATTAAGCAGTATATGGAAGAGGAGAAAAAACGAGAAAATAAAAGTGAATTTTAATCATTTTAAAAATGGAGGTCAAGAAAAGTTTATCCTATTTAAGAGCTAAGAAAAAAGTCGAAACTTTAAAAGGGTTCTATAGTCATCTTTTAGTTTTTGTAGTAGTTAATATTATAGTCCTTCTCTTCTCAGCTAATGTTTTTAACAACAAACCTTTAGATTTCAAAAACTGGAGTAATTATGCATTTGCTTTTTTCTGGGGTATAGGTTTAGTATCACACGCTATTTATGTTTTCTTTGAATTTAAACTTGAAAACGTTTTTTTAAAGCGATGGGAAGAAAAGAAAATTAAACAGTTTTTAGAAGAGCAATAGCAAATTGATTTTCAATTAGCAACAATCAAAATTCAAATAATAAATAAAACTAATTTTCAAAGGTGGCTAAGTACTTTTAGTGTGAAAACACGTAAATGAAAACGCTACAATTACCCACACAATTTTTACGAAACTATATGAATGTAATAATTATTGAAGATGAAAAACCGTCAGCTCGTTATCTTCAACGTATGTTAGCGAAACAAGATGTAAATGTAAGTGAAATGCTACACAGTGTTGAAGAAGCTGTAGAGTGGTTTAAGACTAACAAACATCCAGATTTAATTTTTTTAGACATTCAATTAAGTGATGGACTTTCTTTTGAAATATTTGATGTTGTTGAGGTTAACAGTGCGATAATTTTCACCACAGCTTTTGATGAATATGCTTTGCAGGCTTTTAAGCTTAATAGTATAGATTATTTATTAAAACCTATAGATGAAGAAGAATTACAAGCTGCCGTTAAAAAATACATGTTTTTAAAACCTTCAAATAAAAATCTACAAATTAATTTTGAGGACATTAAAAAGCTTCTGGTAAATCCGGTTGAACGCGAGTATAAAAAACGATTTACAACCAAAATAGGGCAGCATATCAAAATGATTTTGGTAGATGAGATAGAGTGTTTTTATTCTGAAAATAAAGGAACTTATGCACACACTGTAGATGGGCGAGATTATCTTTTAGAAACAACTTTAGAACAGCTTGAACAGGAACTTTCGCCAGAACTTTTTTTTAGAATCAGTCGGAAATATATAATAAATATAAACTCAATCAAGGATATAATATCTTATACAAACTCTAGACTTCAATTGAAGTTAAATAGCTATAAAGAACAAGAAGTTGTTGTTGCACGTGAGCGGGTGAAAGACTTTAAACTTTGGTTGGAGTAAAATTCAAAACTTATTTAATTCTATTCTCCTGAAAAGAAGATGGTAATAGCTTCGGAATAAATTTAACTAATAGCGGTAGTAGCAAGCTTCCTCCCGGTAAGAGAAAAATGGTTAGTGAAGGTATAGACTTACAAATGTCTAATAACTGCTCTTTCACTTTATACTTTTCTTCTGCTGTTAGATCACGAATTGTTGAATGTCCAAGTAAAACAACTAATTCACCACTTTCTTCAAGTTCTCTAGCAAGTCTATCTTTATTTCTAAGAATTAGTAATTTAACCGTTGCAGAGGATTGCTTGTAGAATTGCTTTACAGGGTGTGAATATTCAAAAAGTAGAATTTTTTCCGTGTATTTTTCAGCAAAATTTTTAAGAGATAAAAGACTTCCTTCTAAATCCTTTTCAGAGAAATTTAAGGTGACTAATAATTGTTGTAAAAACTGATGTTCAGAAATATCCATTGTAAGATCTTCCCAAACAGTAAGGCAACACAAGTCTAAGATAAATTGTTTTTCTAATGAGTTTATATCGCTGTTGAGGTAGTTTAAACTCTCTAAAAAAGTAGCCGCTCCACCTTCACTATAATCTATTATATAATCTGATGATGATTCAAAAAACTCTACTAATAACTTATCGTATTTTGTTTTTTCTTTTTTAGAAACTAAGGTGTAAAAACATGCAGTTAAGGTAGTGGATTCTAATTCACGATAATAAGATTTCACTGAACTAGGATCTTTTTGCCAATGTTTAAATGCAAGAACATCAAGGTAGAGTAGGGCGTGGGTGAGTAAAGAAATTGTATTCTTCTTTAAAATAGTATTAACCGATTGTAATCGCGCTGTTAGTATATGTTCTAAAGTGTTTGACGGACTTTGTGCTATAGAAAACATTTGAAAAAATCCTGTTTTCCCTTTTTCTAAATGATTATAAAATGTTAGAATACTTTTTATGGCATCGTCGTAATTGCCATTTTCGTTGTTTTGAAAATATTGAAAAAGTAAAGTATGAAAGAGATTAATTTTAGTAAGCTCTTCTTTAGTGTATTTTAAATGTCCAAGAGATTTTTTCGGAATAACAGAAACAGTAACACCATAGATAAATCCTGTTTGCTTTAAAGCTTCATAAAATTGATGGTTGTTTTTAAAAGCATCAACAAGTTCCTCCTTTTCAAATAGATTTAAGAATTTTAGTATCCAATCGGGTGCTGAAGGGTTCATCGAATTAATTATAGTTATTTTTGACTGTTCAAGCCTTGATTTTTTCTTGTTTCCCAAAAAATATCGCATTTTTGAAAATCAAGATTGTACATTTAGACCTAAGTTAAAATGAACAAGTAAAATTAATTAATAAAAACTTACTAAAAAGATGAAAAAATCAAAACTTTTTGCAGTCATAGGTGGCCTTGGAATGGTTGCATTATCTGCTTTTTTGATGTCGGCAGATCATATGGATGCTCCATCGGTAAAAGGTTCTTCTGCAGATATTGCAGATTTTTACGCCTTTCAAGGTGAAAACAATAATAACTTTGTTTTTGTAGCTAATATTCAAGGATTACTGCCAGCAGGACAGGCTACCGAGCAAGCTGTTTTTGACGAATCTGTACTTATAGAATTTAATATAGACAAAGACAACGACCTTAAAGAAGATTTAGTTATTCAAGCTATCAAACGTGGAGATTCTATGCATTTCTTTGGTCCAGCAGTTCCTGAGTATACGGGGGATGAAGGTTTAAGAAGTACTATTTTAACCTCAAGCACAAGAAGAAGTGTGAAAATTTCTACTATAGATGATATTCAAGTTGCTGAAATAGATGGAATAAAATTATTTGCAGGGCCACGTGAAGATCCTTTCTTTTTTGATCTAAACAAGTACAACAGTATTCTAGCTGGCGATGCAACAGAGTTCAGTTCTCAAGGAACAGATTATTACGCAGGAAAAAATGTTTTAAGTGTAGTAATTGAACTTCCAAAATCAATGCTTCCAGGTGGTACAGTAGGGGTAAATCAATTTTCACCTGATACTCCAATGTATAATGTTTGGGTAGAGTCTAAAAGAAAGATTTAAAACGTGTTAATCAACAAAACAAAAAACATGAAAACTTTAAAATATATAACGCTCTTTGCTGCATTAGGTTCCTTATTATTATTCACCCAATGTAAAGACGACGACGATAATATTATTATTAATGCTACTTGTTCCGATGGTATAAAGAATGGAGATGAAACTGGAATAGACTGCGGTGGAAGTATGTGTGACCCTTGTGATGAAAGTGGTTTAGACTTTAGTGGTGTTTACATTCAGGAAGACCAAATGGGAAGACCATCTATAAATACAATGTTTGGAACATTAGGCTATAGAGATACTTACAATGTAACGGTACCTTCAAAAATGCAAGTTGAATTTCAGAGTATGATGGAAAGTAAATTGTTGTTACTAAACCCAAATTATACAACAAACGTATGGGGATTAGACGCAGCTGCTTCTTCTACTTTGTTGTCAAACGATGTATTATGGTTAGCTGAAACAGGAGAAACTACTTATTCAAACGGTGTTGATATATTAACAGGAAGAGCCTTAGGGGAAGATGTGATGAATACAACACTTCAATTAATTTATGGAGGTGCCGATGGGACAGAGAATCCAGGATTAACTGAAGATGGAGTCCCTTCAAATGATGCTGAATTCTCCAACAGCTTTCCTTATTTGGCTCCGCCATTTTAATAGAACTACTATAAAACAAAAAAAGAGAACTCAAGTAGTTCTCTTTTTTTTGTTTTCTAAAATAGAAAGGTTATTACTTAGCTATAGTTCCTAATGTGTACAATTGCGAAAGATTAGGTGATTCACTACCGCCTTCTTCCTCTAAAGTTATACCAATAGCTTCAGATAAAGAAAGATCTGAAAATTTATATATTCCATCAGCAACGTTGTTTTGAAGGTTGATTAAACCAATGCTTGTTGCGGAAAAGGGTTCCATTTTGAGTGTCCAAACTTGATAAGTCTTCCCATTAGGTGGTGTAGGTAGGTTTTTAATATCTATATAAGTATTTCCTTCTTTTTGGTTTAAATATACCTTAGCAAAAGCGGTAGGCGCTACAGCTTGGTTACCTGCTAATGTATAAGTTTGAACATCTTTAGCTCTTAAAATTTCAAGAACCTTATTACTTTCTTTTAATTGATTTTCTGTTTCAGAATTTTTGGTTTTTAAAACTGTATTCTGAACAGTAGCAGTTTGTAGAGCTTTATTCAAATCGTTATTTTGTTTTAGCATCCACAAAATTCCTCCCATAAAAAATATAGCAGCAGCCCATCCTAAAATAGCCGGTAGATTGCGTGGTTTTGATTTTTTGATATCAGAAGCTTTATTCTCGTTCATTTAGATGATAATTTAATTTCTGTAAAAGTACTCATATTGTCGAAACATATTTAAGTATAAAAACTCTTGTTTAAAAATGTTAAATAAATAGGGATGCTAATGTAAAGGTTGTAATAGAACTATTTTTTAATAGCTTTACAAGCACAAATAATACAATTTATACATATTAATTAAAATCAACCCCCAAAAAAACATGAAAAAAGTTACAAGAAATTTATTTCTGGCAGCTGTCTGTTTGTTTTCAGGCAGTATGATTGCTCAGGATTTTTCAAAGACTATTTCCGACCAACTGAATCAATTTGTAGAGAAAGGAGAGTTACTACCTGAAGACCTTCAATGGCAAGTTACAGACGAATCTAAAAGTCGTACAAGTGGAATTCAACACGTTTATTTCAGACAGTTATTAAACGATATCGAGATTTACGGTACCGATTCTGGAATTCATACTTTACCAAATGGTGCTGTTATTTCACAAGACAGTAAATTTATTAAAAGTACTTCCGAAAAATTATTTGGAAATACACAACCAGGATTAACAGCTTCGCAAGCAGTTCAGGCTGCAGCAATGCAATTAGGTTTTACGCTTAATGAGTCTTTAACTGTATTAGATAAAGCTAAAGGTGCTTCTAAAGAAACACTATTAAGTGATGGAGGTATTTCTTTAAGTCCTATCCCTGCAAAACTCGTGTATGCTATTACCGATGACAATCAATTAGTTTTATCTTGGGATATTTCAATTCAAGAGAAAAGCCAACAAAACTGGTGGAGTTTAAGAGTTGATGCTACTACTGGTAAAATTTTAGATAAAGCAGACTGGATGGTTAGCTGTAATTTTGATCACGACCATAGTAATGACGTGAAAGAAATGAACTTTAACACCAATTTATTTGACGTGCCTAACTATGCAGAATTAGTAGCGAAATCTAATAATACTAACTGTACTGAATGTTATGAGGCATTTGCTTTACCTATTGAGAGCCCATATTATGGAAACAGATCAATAGAAGTTCAACCAGCACATCCTGTTGCTTCTCCTTACGGATGGCACGATACTGATGGAGTTCCTGGAGCAGAATATACAGTTACACGTGGTAATAATGCAAATGCTTACGAAGATGGTAATAACCCAGGATATCAACCAAACGGAGGACCAAATCTAGATTTTACAGGTTATCCGTTTAGTCAAACATATTCAAGTTCTAACCAATATGAAGATGCTGCAATTACTAACTTGTTTTATTTAAATAACATCATTCACGACGTAATGTATATGTACGGTTTTGATGAAGAAAGTGGAAACTTTCAAGAAAATAACTACGGTAATGGCGGTATTGGTGGTGACTCAGTAAATGCTGAAGCTCAAGATGGTTCAGGTACTTGTAATGCAAACTTTGGAACTCCACCAGATGGAGGTAACCCAACAATGCAAATGTACATTTGTGGTGATAAAGATGGAGATTACGATTCATTAGTTGTTATACACGAATACGGACACGGTATTTCAAATAGATTAACTGGTGGTCCATCTGCTGCAGGATGTTTGCAGAATTCAGAACAAATGGGAGAAGGTTGGAGTGACTTTTTTGGAGCTTTACTAACAATTTCTCCAGGTGATGTAGGTACAGACCCTAGAGCTGTAGGAACATACTTATTTGGTCAAGGACCAAACGGTGGAGGTATTAGAGATTATCCTTATAGTACGGATATGAGTGTGAATCCTCAAACTTATGATTTTATTAAAACAGCTGCTGTACCACACGGCGTAGGTTCTGTATGGGCACAAATGTTATGGGAAGTAACTTGGGCATTAATCGATGAACATGGTTACGATCCGAATCCATACAATTTTACTGGTGATGTAAACCAAGATGCAGGAAACATTATGGCTATGGCTATTGTAACTGAAGGATTGAAGTTACAACCTTGTAGCCCAGGATTTGTTGACGGTCGTGATGCAATTATTGCAGCAGATCAAGCTATATATGGCGGTGCAAATGAGTGCTTGCTATGGGAAGCTTTTGCAAAAAGAGGGTTAGGTTATAGTGCAGACCAAGGATCTTCAGGAAGTAGAAGTGATGGAACTCAAGCTTTTGATACACCTCCTTCAAGTGCTTCATTAAGTGTTTTAGAAGAAGTATGTGTTTCTTCAAATGTGATGACTGATTTAACTGGTGGTGCCCCAAGAGGTGGTGTTTATAGCGGACCAGGTGTAACAGATAACGGCGATGGATCAACATTCAGCTTCGATCCTATTGCTGCTGGTGTTGGAGTTCATACAGTTACTTATACTGTTCAAGCTAGTAATTGTACAGTTGCATCTTCTGACACTGATACTATTGAAGTTCTTTCAGTTCCTGATGGACCAACTACTGTAGGAGCAACAGACGTTTGTATAGGTGAAGAAGTTACTGTAACTGCAACTCCTAACGACCCTTCAAACATTATTAGATGGTTTGACGCTCCAACAGGAGGAAACTTTTTACACGAAGGAACATCTTATACATTCACACCAACAGACGATAGTAATGTTTATGCACAAGAAAGTGAACCAGGATTATTATCTAAATTGGTTATTTCTGAAATAAGCGTTGAGACTCCAGATAGATTTGAAATTCAAAACATTGGAGTAGCTACAGATTATGTAGGATACAAAGTTGCAGTAAGTGATCAACCATATACAAACATAAATACAGTTAATTCAATTGTAAGGCCATTATTCCACATGGATGAAAATTCTGTAAGAGTATTTAGTGATGAAAGTGGACCTGATTATTGGGGTAATAATATTTGGTGGGGTAGTACTGGTACTGGATGGATTATAATTATTGATCCTGACGGAAACGTTGTTGACTCTGTTTTTTGGGGCTTTAGTGCTTCTCAAATTTCAAACCTGAATTTAACAATTGCAGGTTTCAACATAACTGCTTCCGATTTAGATTGGACTGGTGCAGGCGCTAGCTTTACGAATGATTGTGGTTCTGATTCTTTTAGAAGACACGGAGACACAGATTCAGCTGCTGATTGGTCTGGAGTATGTGAACCTTCAGATTTTGGAGTTCCTAACTCTGATATTAATATCGGCCCAACAGGATGCCAAGCATTAAGAACTTTAACTGAAATTACTGCAGAAACTGAAGCGCCAGTTATTACTTGTCCTGCCGATGTGGTAGTTGAGGTACACCCAGGTACTCAGTTTACATTACCTGATTATACAGCTGACGCAGTAGTAACTGATAACTGTAGTTTAACTCCTACTATTACACAAAATCCTGCTGTAGGAACAATGGTAGATGCTGGGGTTACAACTATTACGTTAACTGCTACAGATGCTTCTGGAAATGAAAGCACTTGTACTTTCACAGTTACAGTAGAAGATACTTTAGGTGTAGATGATAATGAGTTCTTTAATAACATTGCACTTTATCCAAACCCAACTTCTGGTTTTATTACATTGGCCAATAAAACATCTGAGCAGCTTGTAAATGCTGTGATAACTGATGTAAAAGGAAGTGTTGTTAAAAACATCGATTTAAGTAAGTCTGGTGCAGAAACTTCAATTTCAATGGAGAATCTAGCTGCAGGAATGTACTTTATGAAAATTAACACCCAAAACACAAGTATTGTTAAACGAATAGTGAAGCAATAAAAATTTATAATTTCAATAGTTAAGAACCCGCGTCAAACTTGTTTGGCGCGGGTTTTTTTCAATAACTTTGTCGCCCAAATAAACTTATAGAATGAGTAAAATTCTTTTCCTAGCAGGTAGTAATAGTAGTACATCTATTAACCATAAACTTGTAAGCTTTGCTGCAACTCACATCCCAAATCACAATACTGAAATTATTAAACTAACAGATTATGATCTGCCAATGTTTGGCGTAGACCTTGAACGCGAAAAAGGTTATCCTGTTAATTTAAAAATGCTCAACAACAAGATACAGGAGTCTGATGCTCTCGTAATTTCAGTAAATGAACATAACGGAAATATTTCGGCTTATTTTAAAAATACGTTAGACTGGTTATCCCGTTTAGATAGAAAGTTTCTAGAAGGAAAAAAAGTGTTGTTAATGAGTACTTCTAATGGCAAACGCGGAGCAGCTTCAGCTTTGGAGTACACAAAAAATACACTTCCTCGCTTTGGTGCAAATGTAGTTGAGAGCTTTAGTTTCCCATCTTATTCTGAAAATTTTTCAGAACAGGAAAACACCATTACCAATGAAATTTTACTGTTAGGTTTTATAGACGTTATTCAAAACTTTGTACATCAAATTGAAATTTAATGCGGACTGTTAAGAAATTTCCTTTTTCTTTAACCGAAGCATCTAAACAAAGCTTCCTTCAATGGGCGCAGCAATATGATGAGGTTGTATGGTTAGACTCAAACAGCTATAAACAAGCTCACGAAAGCTATCAAGCTATACTTGCAGTTGACGCATTTACGGCAATAAAAACCGATGCGTATGATGCTTTTGATAAATTAAAAGAGTATCAAACCACAACTCTCGATTGGATTTTTGGTTACCTTTCTTACGACCTTAAAAATGATGTAGAGCCGCTTCAATCCAATAACTTTGACGGTTTATATTTTCCTGACTTATATTTTTTTCAACCTAAAAAGCTTTTTCTTTTTACTGAAGAAAATGTTGAGGTTCATTATTTAAATATGGTCGATGATGAATTAGAATCTGATTGGAAGGAAATTTCAGAACTTCTACATTCATCCAAATACATTAACCCTCATAAGGCTTTGGATATTAAAGCTCGTACAGCTCAAGCTAATTATATCGAAAAGGTAGATAAGTTTTTAGAGCACATAAAAAGAGGAGATATTTATGAAGCAAATCTATGTCAAGAGTTTTATTCTGAAAATGCTGAAATAGACCCCTTAAATACCTTTATTGAACTCAATAAAATCTCAAAACCACCATTTTCCGTTTTTTTGAAGCTGAATGAATTACATGCACTTTCGGCTTCTCCAGAACGATATATCAAAAGAAGCGGAAATACTATAGTCTCACAACCTATTAAAGGAACGGCTAAGCGTCTAGATAATGAAATTGATGATTTGAATATGATAAAACAACTTCAAAATGATCCTAAAGAACGCAGTGAAAATATAATGATTACAGACCTTGTGCGTAATGATTTATCTCGAATAGCTCAGAAGGGTAGTGTAAAGGTAGAGGAGTTATGTGCTATTTATACATTTGAACAAGTGCATCAAATGATTTCTACAATTTCCTGTCAAGTGAGTTCAGAAACTGCTAGTGTAGATATTTTAAAAAATACATTCCCAATGGGAAGTATGACAGGCGCACCAAAAATTTCTGCCATGCAAATTATTGAAAGTACTGAAGATGCTAAACGCGGATTATATAGTGGTGCCATAGGCTATTTTACACCTTCAGGCGATTTCGATTTTAACGTAGTTATTCGAAGTATTCTATATAATTCTATTGAAAAGTATGTTAGCTTTTCTGTAGGAAGTGCGATTACAATAAATTCTATCCCAGAAAATGAATACGAAGAGTGTCTGCTGAAAGCAAAAGCAATGCGCTTAGTTCTTAACCCTCCATTATAATCTTAGTTTATTAGCTTTTTAACTGATAAGTTTTATTTATTAGTGTTTTGGCTTATAAAGCATATTTATTAGCATTATGACTAATAAATTTGTATATTTGAATAAATTTATAATGAATGAAATATTCGGTTATATCTGGCGACATCATATCTTCTACTAGTTTAACAGGGGAAGACCGTAAACTTGTAGAGGAAAAATTAAAGAATCTTCTAAAAGATTTAGAGGAAGAATTTAATGTATATGGTCGTATTATTAAAGGCGACTACATAGAATGTGTAGTGCCAAATGCATCGGAAGGATTACAAGTGGCTTTAGCTATAAAGAGTTTTGTAAAAGCAATTCCAATTGAAGTTAAAACCTATAAAACCTCCGACAGTAGAGTAAAACAATTTAAGATACACGGAATTCGCCTTGCTATAGGTTATGGTGAATTGAGTAGGTATAGTCCTAAAGATGGAATTATTGATGGTGATGCTATTTACTTATCAGGACGCGAAATAAGTGGAGAAACGACCTATAATAAGGAGCGAATCGTTATAAAAAACACCTTGTTTTTTGCTTCAAAAGACGAGTCTTTAAATAAAAATTTCCAACCTTTACTAGCACTTTTAGACGTGTTAATAAGTAAAGCAACATCTAGACAATGTGAGGTTTTATATTTAAAGCTGATGAATAATCAGGAAGATGAAATTGCAAAACGTTTAGGTATTGGGCAGTCTGCAGTAAATCAACACTCGACTAGTGTAGGTTGGAATGCAATTGAAGAAGCTGTAAATTACTATAAAATGATAGTTACAAACTAAAACACTATGGGAATAAAGGAATTATTGCTCCTCCAATTTATAGCGCATTTGTGTTTGGATTACTTTTTCCAAACTAATAAATTAGCTAAACAAAAAAACACAATAGGCTTTAAAAGTCCATTTTTGTATTGGCACGCTTTAGTGTGCTTTGTATTATCATGGCTATTATCATTACAAGTTGAGTTTGTTTGGGCTGCAGCAATAATCACTGTAACTCATTTCTTAATTGATGGATTTAAACTCCATCTTAATAACAGTAAATATTTAGGTAGGTACGCTTTTTTTGTAGATCAGGCTTTACACTTAATAATTTTAACAGTAGTAGTTCTTTTGTTTGATATATGGCAAGGAATAAATCCCTTTGTAAACACCTTTATAGATTTTAAATACCTATTAATAATAGCAGGATACTTGGTGTGTTTAAAACCTGCGAATATTTTTATTAGAGAAGTATTTAAAGCAACAGATATACAGGTCTCCAGCGATAATGAAATGCCCAATGCAGGAAAAGTAATTGGGGTGTTAGAAAGAATTCTAACGCTAACATTTATCATCGTTTCACAATATTCAGCTGTAGGGTTTTTGATTGCTGCAAAATCAATTCTACGCTATAGAAATGATGAAACGTTAAAAACAGAATACGTGCTTATTGGTACTATGTTGAGCTTCGGAATAGCAGTAATAGCAGGTATAATTATTAATTTATTTTTATTCATTTAAGTGCTAACTAACTTCAAAAAACATATCGAGGAAAACTTTTCATTCTTAAAAGGGAAAAAAAATCTTATTGCTTGTAGTGGGGGAGTAGATAGTGTGGTTTTAACGCACTTAATTAAAAACTTAAATCTTGAAATCGCTCTTGCACACTGCAATTTTTCACTCAGAGGAGAAGAAAGTGATGGCGATGAGCAATTTGTAGTAGCATTAGCTGAAAAATTAGATGTACCAATTTTTTCTGAAACATTTGACACTAGTAAGTATGCGGATGAACAAAAGGTTTCAACCCAAATGGCAGCCAGAACATTGCGATATAATTGGTTTGAAGAGATTTTATCCAATTTTAGTTACGATTATCTACTAACAGCTCATCATCTAGATGACGATTTAGAAACTTTCTTTATAAATCTTTCAAGAGGAACAGGCCTAAACGGACTTACAGGAATTCCAAAAAAGAATCAGAAAGTAGTAAGGCCATTATTGAATTTTTCAAGAGAAGAAATAGTTAATTACGCTGAAGCAAATAAGCTTAAATGGCGAGAAGATAGTACCAATCAAAAAACGGATTATCTTAGAAACAAATTGAGGTTAGAGGTTATTCCTCGATTTAAAGAAACTAATGAAAACCTCCTTAAAAACTTTAAAAAGACACAAGACAACCTAATTGCATCTCAAAATTTGATAGACGATTATATGTCATTGGTGTACAAACTTGTTATTTCCAAAAAATCTGATTCATACCATTTAAATATCCAAAAACTACGGGAGTTACCCCATACTGAAGAGTTATTATACGAATTGCTTAAGGATTTTGGTTTTACCGAATGGAATGATGTTTCCAACTTGCTAGATGCTCAAACAGGCAAACAAGTTCTATCTAAAACTCATAGACTTTTAAAAAATCGCGATGAATTGATTCTTACTGAAATTGTTATAAATCCCATAGATGAGGAATACTTGGTTGCGGAAGAGGGAATAAGCGCACCAATTAAATTAGAAATTGAGCAATCTATAGCTATTGGTGAAACAGAAAAGAATACTATTTATTTAGATGCCGAAAAATTGAACTTTCCATTGAAATTAAGAAAATGGAGGAAAGGAGATAGTTTCAAGCCTTTTGGAATGAGTGGGTCTAAGAAATTGAGTAAATTTTTTAAAGATGAAAAGCTTTCAGCAACCGAAAAGGAGAAAATTTGGGTTCTTGTAGATAAAAATAAAGTAGTTTGGATTGTAGGAAAAAGAATGGATGACACCTATAAAGTAACTGAAAAAACAGAGAAAATTATTAAGATTACTTACGTTAGCTAAGTGTCTAAAAAGCGAAAATCTCGACTTGTGGTCGAGATTTTCTAACAAACCTAACTTTAGTAAACTTTATTTGCACTTTGAATATTTTCTATCCCCACAAAAAATATAATCAATGTGCATTATCCACTAATTCTATGATTCAAATATACAGCACGTTATTGTAATATTATATACGTACTAACACGTATTTTTGTTTCTGACATTAATCATTACATATTGTAAACATAAATTGTAACTTTCCAATTATGAAAAATTCGATGAAAATAGGAGTGTTAACAAGTGGTGGAGATTCTCCAGGGATGAATGCTGCAATTAGAGCAGTTGTCCGTGCTTGCGAATATCAAGGTGTTAAATGTGTAGGTATTTACCGTGGATTTCAAGGATTGATAGAAGCAGATTTTAAGGAGCTAAATGCAAGATCGGTTAAAAACATTATTAATCGTGGTGGAACTTTTTTAAAATCTGCACGATGTGATGAGTTTAAAAATTCTGAAGGAAGAAAAAAAGCCTACGATAATCTCATAAATGAAAATATTAATGCTCTAGTAGTAATTGGAGGTGATGGAACTTTTAAAGGTGCTACAGCATTTCAAAAAGAATTTAATTTTCCAATTGTTGGTATCCCTGGAACTATAGATAACGATATTAATGGAACAGATTATACAATTGGTTACGATACAGCTTTAAATACAGTTGTAGAGGCTATTGATAAAATTCGAGATACCGCTAATTCTCATAATCGACTGTTTTTAGTGGAAGTTATGGGGCGTGATGCGGGAGATATAGCTCTTAACGCGGGAATTGGTGCCGGTGCTGAAGAAATTTTGATTCCTGAACAAGATATGGGATTAGAACGCTTACTAGAATCGTTAGATAGAAGTAAAAAATCTGGTAAAACATCTAGTATTGTTGTAGTTTCTGAAGGGGATCAAATAGGAAAAAATATATTTGAATTAGCAGAAAATATCGAGAAAAACTTAAAGGATTACGAAGTAAGAGTTTCGGTCTTAGGACATATTCAACGTGGTGGAGCGCCAAGTTGTTACGATCGTGTTTTGGCAAGTAGATTAGGAGTGGGAGCTGTAGACGCACTTTTAAATGATGAATCTAATGTAATGGTAGGGATTGTTCATAATAAAGTAAAATTAATTCCTTTTGCTGAAGCAATTAAATCTAGTAATCAATTTGACGTAAGTCTTGTACGTGTGGCAGATATTATCTCTATATAAGTATTACTTTCTCGCATTCTATTTTTAAAAACTAAACAAATTCGCTAAATTAATTTTATATTAAATAAAAAAACTATGATAAAAACAGGAATAAATGGATTAGGCCGTATAGGTCGTTTGGTTTTAAGAGCAGCATCAAAAAGAAATGATATCGAGGTAGTTGCTGTTAACGATTTACTAGATATAGAGCATTTGGCTTATTTATTAAGATACGATTCAGTACATGGAAAATTTCCTGGAACTATAACTGTAGATAACAATTACCTAGTTATAAATGGAAAAAAGATTCGAGTTACTGCTGAAAAGAATCCTGAAAACTTAAAATGGAATGAGGTAGGAGCCGAAATTATTATGGATTGTACTGGAATTTTTAAAGAAGTAGATTCAGCTTCTGCTCATATTAAAGCTGGAGCAAAAAAAGTGGTTATTTCTGCACCTTCCAAAACTGCACCTATGTTTGTGATGGGCGTGAATCACAAAAGTGTAAAAGCTACAGATACAATCATTTCAAATGCATCTTGTACAACAAATTGCTTGGCGCCATTAGCGAAAATTATCAATGACGAATACGGGATTGAAGAAGCACTTATGACTACTGTACACGCGGTAACTACCTCACAATCAACGGTAGATAGTGCGTCAAAGAAAAACTATCGTATTGGAAGAAATGCATTAAACAATATTATTCCAACAACTACAGGTGCTGCAATTGCTGTAACTAAAGTAATCCCAGAACTTGAAGGGAAATTAACAGGGATGGCTTTTCGCGTTCCAACTACTGATGTTTCTGTGGTAGATTTAACTCTTCGAACTAAAAAATATACAAACTACGAAGCCATAAAACAACTTTTCAAAAATGCTTCAGAGAATGAATACAAAGGACTTGTAAATTACACCGAAGACGAAGTGGTGTCTCAGGATTTTGTTTCAGACCCATATATTTGCACTTTTGATGCTAATGCTGGGATTGCGTTAAACGATAATTTTTTCAAATTAGTAGCTTGGTACGATAATGAATATGGTTATTCGTCAAAATTAGTAGATTTGACAGTTCATATTGCAACGTTATAAACTATGACCCTCATAACTGATGGTGGCTCGACAAAATGCGATTGGGTCCTGCTAGATAATTCAGGAAATGTACTCTTTAAAACTACAACTTTAGGTTTAAATCCAACGGTTGTGCCTAAAGAAGAACTTCTGTTTCGAATTTCTTCTAACGAAAACTTAAAAAATGTATTTTCCCAAGTGGAAACACTTCACTTCTATGGAGCAGGTTGTGGTACCATAACTCCTAGAAGTATTTTAAAGGAAGTTTTAGAAGAGCTTTTTGTAAATGCAACTGTAAGTGTTTCAGAAGATTTAACTGCTGCGGTTTATTCTGCTACTTCAGAACCTGGAATTGTATGTATTCTAGGTACTGGCAGTAATAGCTGTTACTTCGACGGAAAAGTAATCCACTCAAATATTCCTGCTTTAGGCTATATTTTAATGGATGAAGCTAGTGGTAATTATTTTGGGAAAAGATTGATTAGAGACTACTATTACAATAGAATGCCTGTCGAAATTGCATCAGAATTTGAAAAAAACTTCAATTTGAATGCGGACGACATCAAGATGAATTTATATAAAAAAGCAAATCCGAACACATATTTGGCTTCATTTGCTCAATTCATATTTAATTCTTCTTCTCAAAACAATAACATAGAGGGAAATGATTTAGGTAAGGACAAAATAAACTCATATTTTTACGCACTTATAAAAGAAGGAATTTCAAATTTTATAGAATGTCGCATTCTAAGTTTTGAAAATGCAAGAGAAGTGCCAATACATTTTGTTGGTTCAATTGCACATTTTTCAGAACAAATAATTAAAGAATGTTTTGACGAATACAATCTTGAATTGGGAAATATCGTACAACGGCCAATTGATGGATTAATAGCGTATTATAAAAATAAAATTAAGTAAAAACACCAATCACCTATAAAATGCCCTTACCTGCAATAAATCCTACAAAAACAAATGCTTGGAAAGCCCTTGAAACCCATTTTCAAGAAATAAAAGATAAGCAAATGCAGGATGTTTTTTCTAAAGAAACTACTCGTGCAGACCGTTTTAAAATAGAATGGAAGGACTTTTATGTAGACTACTCTAAAAATAGGGTTACAGACAAAACGATTTCACTTTTACTTAACCTTGCAGAAGAGGTAGGTTTAAAAGAAGCTATAAACCAACAATTTTCAGGAAAACCTATAAACCAAACAGAAGGTAGAGCGGTTCTTCACACAGCACTTAGAGATTTAAATAATCTTAAACCTGAAGTGGCTAGTACACTTCAAAAAATGAAGAATTTTTCAGAAGAAATAATAAGTGGAAACCATAAAGGATTTTCAGGAAAATCGATAACAGATGTTGTAAATATTGGAATTGGAGGCAGTCATTTAGGCCCGGAAATGGTCACTGATGCACTTCAATATTATAGAAATCACTTAAATATTCACTTTATTGCGAATATCGATGGGGATGATGTAGAGGAAATCTTAAAAAAACTAAATCCTGAAACTACATTATTTATAGTTGTTTCTAAAAGTTTCACAACTCAAGAAACTATCGTAAACGCTACAGTTGTACGAGATTGGTTCTTAAGAAGTGCAGTTGAAGAAAATATTCAAAGTCACTTTGTTGCGGTTTCTGCTAATATAAAAGGAGCAATAGATTTCGGAATTTCAGAAGATAATATTTTCCCAATGTGGGATTGGGTAGGAGGTCGTTTTTCTCTATGGAGTTCCGTAGGGCTTTCTATTTGTTGCGCTGTTGGTTATCATAATTTTGAAGCTATTTTAAAGGGGGCTTCAGAAATGGATACACATTTTGAAAACGAAGAATTCGACAAAAATATTCCTGTAGTACTTGCTTTATTGTCAATATGGTACAACAACTTTTTTAAAGTAGAAAGTGAAGCAGTTGTAGCATATTCTCAATACCTAAATAAACTTGTTCCTTATCTTCAACAGGCCATAATGGAAAGCAATGGGAAGAATATTGATAGAAATGGGGACAAGATTAACTACCAAACTGGAACAATAGTTTGGGGGAATGTAGGTAGTAACTCACAACACGCATATTTCCAACTTTTTCATCAAGGGACCAAACTTATTCCTACCGATTTTATCGGATTTTCCGAGCCTTTACTTGGTAATTTTAAAAACCACAATATTTTAATGGCTAATTATCTTGCTCAAACTGAGGCATTGTGGGAGGGTACATATAATAAAGAGGTTGAAAAGCCTTTTAAATTCTTCGAAGGAAATAAACCTACAAATTCAATTTTAATCAAGAAACTTACTCCAAACAGTCTGGGAAAACTTATTGCGATGTATGAGCACAAGCTTTTTGTTCAGGGGATTATTTGGAATATCTTCAGTTATGATCAATGGGGAGTTGAATTAGGTAAAACTGTTGCCAAGGGAACTCTAAGTTCTATCGAGAATAAAAATGCTTCTGCAGTTAAAAATCCATCCACTCAAAATCTGATAAAAAAAATATTAGACTCTTAATTTAAAATACAACTAAGGAGTCTATTTCTAGTTACATACACTTTTCAAAGCTGTAAGTTTTTAATTGTGAGGGTTTTAAAGATTTTTATTATCTTACTTAAAAATCTATTCTAAAACCTCAAGCATATGCTCACAAAAGTTTATGGAAGTGCCGTTTTTGGTGTAGAAGCTACTACAATAACTGTTGAAGTAAATGTAGATAAGGGAGTTGGTTACCATTTGGTTGGTCTACCAGACAACGCTATTCGCGAAAGTAATTATAGAATTGCAGCAGCGCTTCAAAATAACGGATATAAAATTCCAGGAAAGAAGTTAATTCTCAATATGTCGCCAGCAGATTTAAGAAAAGAAGGCTCGGCTTACGACCTAACTCTGGCTATGGGAATACTTATCGCTACAGAACAGATACAAGAACGGAATCCACTTTCAGATTTTATAATAATGGGGGAGTTGTCCTTGGATGGCAATTTACAACCAATTCGAGGAGCACTACCAATAGCTATTAAAGCAAAAGAAGAAGGTTTTAAAGGGATTATTTTACCAAATCAAAACGCCAAAGAAGCAGCTATTGTTGAAGGTTTGGATGTATATGGAATCGATAACATTAAAGAAGTAATCGATTATTTTAATGAAAATATTCCATTAGAAAAAACTATAGTTGATATGGAGGCTGAGTTCTATAATCATTTAGAACACCCAGAATACGACTTTGCTGATGTAAAGGGTCAAGAATCTATTAAAAGATGTATGGAAATCGCTGCTGCTGGAGGACATAACATTATATTAATAGGTCCACCAGGTTCTGGAAAAACTATGTTAGCCAAACGATTGCCAAGTGTATTGCCTCCTATGACACTTCAAGAAAGTCTCGAAACCACTAAAATACACAGTGTAGCTGGACGAACTATGGAAAAAGGAGGGATTATGACTTCTAGACCTTTTCGCAGTCCTCATCATACTATTTCGGATGTCGCCCTTGTAGGAGGTGGGCAATATCCACAACCTGGAGAAATTAGTCTTGCACATAACGGAGTGTTATTTCTAGATGAACTTCCTGAGTTTAAACGTGGAGTTCTCGAAGTAATGCGGCAACCTTTAGAAGATCGAGAAGTGACTATCTCTCGAGCAAAATTTACAGTTACTTATCCCTCAAGCTTTATGTTAGTAGCAAGTATGAATCCTAGTCCAGGCGGGTATTTTAATGATCCTGATGCCCCTGTGATGTCCTCACCAGCCGAAATGCAGCGTTACTTGAGTAAGATTTCAGGTCCGTTATTAGATAGAATCGATATTCATATTGAGGTTACTCCAGTTCCATTTGAAAAACTTAGTGAAGAACGACGTGGTGAAGCAAGTGTTGTAATTCGCGAGAGAGTTACTAATGCTAGGAAAATTCAGTCTAAACGCTTTTCTGATTTCGAGAATATCCACTACAATGCGCAAATGGGAGTAAAGCAAATACGTCAGTTTTGTAAACTAGATGAAGATTCTTTAGGCCTATTAAAAACAGCAATGGAAAAATTAAATCTATCCGCTCGAGCTTACGATCGAATTTTAAAAGTAGCAAGAACTATTGCCGATTTAGAAGCTTCTGAAAGAATAAACGGCAATCATATTTCTGAAGCAATTCAGTATAGAAGTTTGGATAGAGATGGTTGGTTTGGGTAGGTAAGGTATAAGTTTAATATGTATATTTTCATCAATATAATTTAATGCTAGGGTTAAAACATTTATTCCGTTTTAAAGTTCATTCTAACCTCCCCCATAACTAAAAAACATGTCTATAATAAACGATTCTGTAATTTATTGAATTTATTAAATGTTGGTTTCAATTAATTACCGAGAACTTCTTTAAAAGACAACGAATTACATACATTTGTACTATACTATCAAGCATATCATAGTCATAAAAAAAGGGGTGCGCAACACCCCTTTAATCGAAAAGCCTTAGATTTACTCTAATGTGGTAATCTAAGGAGAGTAATATTTAATGGTTACTCTATTTTTTCTACAAAGCTTAATGAAGCTTTCCAAGGCTACCGGAAAAGGTAGCCTTCCCTTTTATTAAAACAAATATAGGTGTATTAAGTAATACTCAATTTATTAGAATTTTAAAGTTGTCAAATAATAAAAGTTAATACACTGTAAATCAGTAGGTTTTAAACTTATCAACATAAAGTTTTGCTATATTATAGAATTTCTTAAACTTTTAAATAAGAGTGTTAAGAAATATACTATACCCTAAAATTTTCAAGGAATTTGAATCTCTCTAGAACTTGAAATAAATCCAAATTCGAAGCGCTAAACTTTTTATCTAAGTGGATAATCTAAATACTTTTAAAATCAGTAGATTAAGTGTTTAAATTTTAAATCAATTTTCAGCTAAATGATAGAAATGTTTATATCCTAGGTATAATCTATTTATCTTGCACTAAACTTTCTTATTTATGAAAAATCACTTGCTATATATTTTTTCAGCTTTAATAGTAATTAGTTGTAATAACCCCTCAAATAAAAATTCTGAAATTTCGAAAACAGAAGTTGTTTCAATGGAAAAATTTGAAGATCCATCATTTACACTAGCGGAGGCGAACAAATTAATTGAACTTCCTTTACATTGTGTTGCTACAGAATACCCTTATAAGCCTGGTGAAGTTTTAGAAAGTGAAGCAGATTTAGTAGAACCTATTAAGGTACATCCAATTTTTTATGGCTGCTTTGATTGGCATAGTGCTGTACACGGTTATTGGTCTATGGTTACACTTTTAAAGCAATTTCCAGATATGGATAAAGCAGAAGAGGTGAAGAATATTCTACAAGAGAAAATTACTGCAGAAAATGTAGCTACAGAGGTTGAGTATTTTAAAAAGCCTATCAACAGTTCCTTCGAAAGAACTTATGGTTGGGCTTGGCTATTAAAACTTGCGGAAGAATTACATAACTGGGATGATCCTATGGCACAACAACTTGAAGAAAACTTAAAACCACTAGCAGATATTATTGTTACTAGGTATAAAGAGTTTTTGCCAAAATTAAATTACCCAATTAGAGTAGGAGAACACTCGAATACCGCTTTTGGGTTAACCTTTGCTTACGATTACGCTAAAACAATAGGGGATGATGAGTTGAAACAAATCATAGAAAAACGAGCTAAAGACTTTTATTTAAATGACATAGATTGTCCTATTACTTGGGAGCCTAGCGGCTTTGATTTTTTGTCTCCTTGCTTAGAAGAGATAGATATTATGCAACGCGTACTTTCTAAAGATGAGTTTTTGAATTGGATAGATGCATTTTTGCCCGAATTGGCTAATGAAAATTATCAATTAAAAGTAGGGGAGGTAAGTGATAGAACTGATGGGAAATTAGTTCATCTAGACGGCTTAAACTTCAGTAGAGCGTGGGTATTCTATGCCTTAGCTCGGGATTATCCAAAATACAAACACCTTAAAAATGTAGCTAATGAGCACTTAGCCTATTCATATCCTAATTTGGTAGGGGATAGTTACGAAGGTGGACATTGGTTAGGAAGCTTTGCTATTCTTGCTTTAAATACGCTTCATAAATAGTAAGAATAATTCTGAGTTCAATTATTTTATAGCTCTAAATTATTTGCAAACATCCCAAAGCACATCAGTAGGATTAGGGGCTTCAAATGTGAATTCTTCTTTTTGTACGGGATGAACTAAAGTTAGTTTACTTGCGTGTAGATGAATGCTTCCATCGGGATTACTTCTGTCGAAACCGTATTTTAAATCCCCTTTTATCGGGCAACCAATAGCAGAAAGTTGTGATCGAATTTGATGATGTCTACCAGTTTCTAACTCAATTTCTAATAAGTAATAATTGTCTAGCTTCTGAATTAATTTATAATGAAGAATAGCTTTTTTACTTTCTGGAACTTCTTTTATGTGAGCATAAGACTTGTTCTGTTTAGGGTTTCGCTTCAAAAAATGGATTAAAGTATCTTCCGTTTTTGGTGGAGCGTTTTTCACAAGTGCCCAATATATTTTTTGAGTTTCTCTTTTGGCAAATAGTTTATTTAAGCGGGTTAGTGCTTTTGATGTTTTAGCAAATAAAACAATTCCGCTTGTAGGTCTGTCTAGTCGATGAACAACACCTAAATACACCGCTCCAGGTTTATTATACTTTTCTGCGATGTATTCTTTTACCACTTCGGAGAGAGGCATATCTCCGGTTTTATCTCCTTGAACGATATCGCCAGGACGTTTGTTTATAACTATTAGGTGATTGTCTTCATATATAACTTGAAGATTCTCTTTAGTGCTGTGATTTTTTGAAGTTCCGATTATTAAGTAATTTTAGAATTCAACTTTTCAAAAATAAGGAAAAGAAAATTTACTTAGTTTGTAAAAAAATGAATAATAAATAAAATAACTGTGGTTATAGGACGCTCTTAAGCACTACCTTTGCGCCAAACTATTAAAATGGAATCTTTTAACGACTTTAACCTAAATAAACAACTACAATTCGCAATAGACGATTTAGGCTTTGAAAAACCTACACCTATTCAGGCACAATCGTATTCGGTTATTTTGTCTGGTACAGACATGGTGGGTATTGCTCAAACAGGTACTGGAAAGACTTTTGCGTACATGCTGCCTATTCTTCAAGATTTAAAATTCTCGAAGGATATACATCCACGTGTTTTAGTAATGGTTCCTACCCGTGAACTTGTAATACAGGTTGTTGAAGAAATTGAAAAGTTTGGTAAATACTCTTCTGTACGGGTGATTGGAGTTTATGGTGGTACAAACATAAACAGACAAAAAGAAGCTGTTGCCGAAGGTGCTGATATAATAGTTGCTACTCCAGGACGATTGTACGATTTAGTGATTAGCCGAGCATTACAGCTTAAATCAGTTAAAAAAATGGTGATTGATGAAGTAGATGTTATGCTTGATTTAGGTTTCCGTTTTCAGCTTACCAATATTTTGGAACTGCTTCCAAACAAGCGTCAAAATATTATGTTTTCTGCAACAATGACAGATGATGTGAATGTTTTTATTCACGATTTCTTTATTGCGCCAACTACTGTTTCGGTTTCGGTAAGTGGAACTCCTTTAGATAATATTTCACAATACGCATATAAAGTTAAGAACTTTTACACCAAAGCGAATTTGCTAAAGCACATCCTTCAGGATGAAAAAGATTTTAAAAAAGTACTTGTTTTTGTTCCTAATAAGAAGAGTGCCGATTTACTTTTCGATATTTTAGATGAATTTTTTGGAAGTGAAGTAGCCGTAATACATTCAAATAAAACACAGAATTACAGGCTGCGTTCTATAGAAAACTTTAATGATGAAAAGACGCGTATTCTTGTTACTACAGATGTTATGGCACGTGGGCTTGATTTAGATAAGGTTTCACACGTTATAAATTTCGATACACCATTGTTTCCAGAAAATTATATGCACCGTATAGGAAGAACTGGTCGAGCGGAGCAGAAGGGAACATCAATATTGCTTTATACTGAAGATGAAAATGAAGCAAAACAAGCCATTGAGAATTTGATGGATTTGAAGATTACTGAATTAGATTTTCCTGAAGAAGTTGAAATATCAAAGCAGTTAACCTACGAGGAGCAACCTAAAGTTTTAGAAATAAACAACCCTAATAATATAGAAGAGGTTGGACCTGCATTTCACGAAAAAAAGGAGAAAAACAGGAAAGAAAACTTAGGAGGTTCGTACAAACGAATAATTAAGCAGAAATATAAAAAACCTAAAACTAGAGGTGATAAAAATTATAACAAGAGGAATAAACGTAAATAAGCTATAACTATTTATCGAAATAGTAAGTTTTGAGTAAATACGAAAAGGAAAATTCCAAATCACCCATAATTAACTTTAACTGATAATAGAATACTAATTACGAATCCCCGATTAACTTGAACTCAGAATCCCGTAATCCGATATTAATAATTTTAGCGTTTTTCTCCATATATGTTATTTGGGGTTCTACGTATATGCTAAATAAAGTAGCTGTCACTGAGCTATCTCCGTTTTTTTTAGCCTCCATTCGCTTTACAACTGCAGGTGTACTTATCTTCATTATTGCTAAGGCAATGGGTAAAAGTCTTGCTATTACGCGTAAACAACTACTAAATACCATTATCGTTGGATTTCTTTTTCTTTCCTTTGGAAATGGAGTAATTGTTTGGGCATTAAAATACGTAGATAGTGGTTTTGCTGCACTGGAAATTTCTGCTCAGCCCTTAGTTGTTCTTTTTTTAATGAGGATTTTACAAGGAAAAAAGATTAAACTCATGTCTCTTATTGGGGTGGGCCTTGGTATATTAGGGATAACACTGTTGGTTACTCAACAACAGATAGTAACTCAAGAAGGTTCAATAGTTGGAATGATAATGATTTTTGCCTGTATGCTTAGTTGGGCATTTGGAAGCTTATTTGTGGGAAAAGCAGAGTTTCCTAAAAACTTTTTTGTGAATACAGGGTATCAAATGTTTACAGGTGGAATTACGCTTGCATTAGCCAGTTTGGCTTTTGGAGAAGCGTGGCTTGCACCAAACGAATGGAGTACGCAAGTACAATGGAGTATGGTGTTATTAATAATTTTTGGAAGTATTGTAGCTTTTACATCTTTCAATTATTTATTAAAATCTGTTTCACCAGATAAAGTAGCTACATCTACCTATGTGAATCCTCTTATAGCCTTATTTTTAGGATGGTATTTTTTAGATGAAGAAATAACCTCGCAGTCTTTAATTGCAGCTGCAGTGTTATTAACAGGAGTTTATTTTATAAATACGGCAAAGACTACAGTTACATTACCACGATTTACAAGTAAAATATTTAATAAGAATAAAAAAGAAGAATTTTAGCAACTTCATTCATACGGCCTAAAATTCCTTTTGTAAAAATTAAAAAGTCAGGAAATAATCGATGATTCAATTATTTCCTGACTTAATTTTTTAGAAGAATGTTATAGGTTTTTCTTAAAAGTGCTTCGTTCCTTATGCTGCTCAGGTGAATAATCTTTCCAAAGTAATTGTACAGCAGTATTTTCTTTTAATTCAGGGTTTGTTTCAACGGTGTGAATCCCTTTTGAGTTAAATAAGTTTTGCATTTCTTCGAAAATAATGGCTGTAACACCTTTACCTTGGTATTCTGGATCAATTCCGATTAGGTAAAAAGCAGCAGTATCATTCTTTTTTTGAGCTTTCAATATATGAGTCCATCCAAATGGAAAAAGCTTACCATTGGCTTTTTTTAAGGCTTTAGAGAATGAAGGCATTACTATTGAAAAGGCAATTAATTTTCCAGTTTCATCCTTAATGCAACAAATGTAATCTGGATGAATAAAGTTGAAATACTTTTTCTTATAATAATCTATTTGATATTGTTGAATGGGTACAAATGTTTGAAGCGTATTATAGGTTTTATTCAACAATCCAAACATCTCATCTACATAAGGTAAAATTTCTTTTTTATCCTTAAAACGAATTACCGAAAGTTTATATCGATCACGAACAATTTTTGAAAACTTAGCTACTTTTTCAAAAATTGTTTCTGGAATTCTTAACCTATATTCTACCCAAGTGGCTTGTTTTTCAAAGCCTAGTTTTTCAAAATGTTCGGCATAATAGGGGTAGTGATACCAAGTAATCATAGTGTTCATTTCATCAAACCCCATTGTTAATATTCCAGCTTTTTCCATATTGCTGAAACCAACTGGCCCCTCGGTGTATTCTAAGTTGTGCTCTCTGCCTTTTTCATAAACTCTTTCCAATAGCGCTTTGGTAACTTCAATATCGTCTACCATATCAAGCCAACCAAATCGGATTTTCTTTTTTCCTTGTTCGTTAACTTCAAGATGATTTAATATTACGGCTATACGTCCAACAACTTCGTTGTTCTTATAAGCAAGGTAATACCAAGATTCTGCATTTTTAAAAACAGGATTCTTAGCCTTATCTAGAGTTTCCATTTCATCTTTAATAAGAGGAGGAACCCAATGTTTACAGTCTTTATATAGTTTAAATGGAAAAGTGACAAATTTTTTAAGATCACTTTTTGAGGAAATTAATTGAGTAGTAATCATATTGATTAATGCTATTTTTTAGCCGTTATTATCAGGAGTGAAGTCGTCTAAACGCTTTTCTTTTTTCTCTTTCTTTTTATCCTTTTTAGATTTCAATTTGTCTTTGGCTTCATCTTCCAAATACTCGTCTTGTTTATGCATATCAAATCTATATGCTGCACCAACACGACCATAAAACATAGAAGGAGTGTCTTTTAAGCTATAAGTAAGCGAAAGGTCTACGTGAAAATCTTTATTAACTAAAACTGCTGCTCCGCCACGTATTAGTTGATCTGAGTAGAAATCACTTTTAAATCCTTGGTTTTCTAGAAAGATAGAGAAATATCGGTTGGTAGCGTGTGTAAGGGTAACGATATATCCGTAGGTAGGATAATCTGTAGTAACACGATCTACAATTAAGTTTGTTACAAATACCCAACCTCCAATCCAGTTGTTTTGGGTGGATAATACAAACTTAGGGCTTATAGTATTATCACGTGGGGGTACAAAAGGGTTAACAACATCTTCATCTATATAATCGAAGTTTGCACCTACATAGAGTGCCACAGCAGGAATTAAATCTTCTACTTGAAATCTATTATTCTTTTTCCAGCTATAAAGATTTGGACCTTCTAGTACTTTTTTACGATAAGGGTCGTAGATAAGGTATTTTAAGCCTAACGTATTACTCTTAAAATTTGCGACACTTCTTTTTTCTTCGGGTGTAAAATTGGTATAGGTGATATTATTTGATTGAAAATCCCCTATAAAGCTCACTTCTAATCGTTCTTTCCAAAAACCATATCGAATAGAATAATCAATATTTAATCCATTAGTTTCGGTATTTAGAAGAGAGTGTTTTTCTTTTCCAAGGCTCATACCTGCTTCAAACTGAAGTACATTATTACCCACAGCAAAAGCACCTTGTGATACACCTGGACGATTGGTATTGATCATTTCGGTGTACTGGCCAAATGAATATTGACTAATAATTGTCGTGATAAATAATGTAAATAAAAGCTTTATTTGCATAGTGAGTCAGGTTTAAATTCAAAGATAGAAGATTTTACCATTTATTTAATAATCTATATTCGTCTTTTTGCACCCCAATCCTTATTTTTGGAGACAATTTAGATTATTATGATTTCATTTCTTAAAACGATTTTAATCGTTCTATTGATATATTTCGGACTTAAATTTTTATTTAGGCTCGCTACACCATATTTAATGCGTTACATTTCTAAAAAAGCTAATCAAAAGTTTGAAGAGTTTTTTAATACAAATCCAACTGCAGCTTCTCATCAACAACGTGAAGGAGATATAAGTATCGATAAAATGCCCTCACGAAACTCTCGAACTACTAATAAAGTAGGGGAGTATGTTGACTATGAAGAAGTAGAGTAAGTTTAGTTACCTATTTCTTCATATCAACCACCTACATTATTTATTTTAACTTTCAAGTTTAGCGGAAAGCTCGAACCAACGTTCAGTTTTTTTATCTATTTCATCTATAATTTCTTGAAGTTTAATAGACTGCTTATCTATTTCTTCACCATCCCAATTTTCTGTTGCAAATTTATTTTGAAGAGTTTCTCGTCTGTTCTCTAAATTCGCTATTTCCTTTTCAAGTTTATTGTATTCCTTTTGCTCGTTATATGTTAGTTTAGCAGGACTTGAAGATTGTTTCCAATCTTTTTTAACTTTTGTAGCTGCTTCACTAGCCTCACGCTTCTCTTGAATATTGCTGTCTTCATAAGTCCTAAAATCGGAATAATTTCCAGGGAAATCTTCGACTTCTGCGTTTCCACGGAACACAAAAAGGTGATCTACAATCTTATCCATAAAGTATCTATCGTGGGAAACCACTAATAAACATCCAGGGAAATCTAACAGAAAACTTTCTAAAACATTTAAAGTAACTATATCTAAATCGTTTGTGGGCTCATCCAGAATTAAGAAGTTAGGGTTTTTGATTAGTACAGTACATAAATACAGACGTTTTCTTTCACCACCACTAAGCTTTTCTACATAATCGTATTGTTTCTTAGGATCAAAAAGAAAACGTTCTAATAACTGCGAAGCTGAAATCTGTCTTCCTTTTTTAAGTGGAATATACTCCCCGAATTCGCGAATTACATCTATAACTTTCTGACCTTCTTTTATATTGATACCTGCTTGGGTGTAATATCCAAACTTAACGGTTTCTCCTATTACAACTTTTCCAGAATCTGGTTTTAAGGCACCTGTAAGGATATTTAAGAACGAAGATTTTCCAGTTCCATTTTTTCCAATAATCCCTACACGTTCACCACGGTTAAAATTATATTCAAATTTGTCTAAAATTTTCTTTTCACCAAAAGATTTTGAAACACTGTGAAACTCAACAACCTTAGTTCCCATTCGTTCCATATTTAGTTCAAGTTGAACTTGGTGGTCGTTTCTGCGCTTGCTTGCACGTTCTTTTATATCGTGAAAGTCATCAATTCGACTTTTACTTTTAGTTGTTCGCGCTTTTGGTTGGCGACGCATCCAGTCTAATTCTTTTTTGAATAGTTGTTTTGCTTTTCCAGTTTCGGTAGCTTCATTTTCTATTCTAGCATCACGCTTTTCAAGGTAGTAGCTGTAATTTCCTTTGTAGTTATAAAGAACACCTTCATCAAGTTCTACTATTTCATTACATACGCGCTCCAAGAAATATCTATCGTGCGTAACCATAAATAGGGTGAAATTTTCCTTTGCAAATAGATTCTCTAACCATTCAATCATTTCGAGATCCAAATGGTTTGTAGGTTCATCCATTATTAGCAAGTCAGGTGTGGTAAGCAGAGCGTTTGCCAATGCTAATCGCTTTTTCTGTCCGCCACTAAGCTTACCAACTTTGGCGTGTAGATCTTCTAGCTTTAATTTAAAGAGGATTTGTTTGTAACGTGTTTCGAAATCCCAAGCTTGATGTGCTTCCATATCGTCAAAAGCTTTTTGATAGGCTTCTGAATCGTTAGGGTTTTCTATTGCGTGTTCGTATCGCTCTATTATTTTAAGAATAGGGTTATCTGAAGAAAAAATAGTTTGCTCTACAGTAAGCTCAGGGTTTAAATCCGGTTCTTGAGGGAGATAAGAAATTTTTAGTCCTTTTCTAAAAACAACATTTCCGGTATCGGCTTTGTCATTTCCAGCGATAATATTTAGGAGGGAAGTTTTTCCTGTTCCATTTTTGGCAACGAAGCCTATTTTTTGTCCCTCGTTAATTCCGAAGGAAATATTTTCAAACAATACCCGCATCCCAAAGGATTTAGATATATTTTCTACTGAAAGGTAATTCACAATTTTAATTTTTCACAAATGTAATGAAATAGCCGATAGGGTTTCATTATTTGCAAGTCTATAACACGCCAAACTAAGATAATAAAGGAATATTAAGTATTCTTTTTTATTTTTAAGGTTATTTTGATGAGATACTGTTATAATTAACTTTCAGTTTCGATATTAACACCTATTTTAGTTATAAATGTAATAATGTTTCATTATTAATTGTGTTAGTTTATATTTGTTCATCAACACTCTAAGCTCTTTATGAAGTTTACATATATATTATTGATTTTATTTTTGGTTATCTGTACTAGTTCATGTATTTCTACAAAACAACTTACCTATTTACAGGAAGATCAATCGAAAACAGACACCCTATCAATTTTACGTAAAAGACCAGAACCTTACAGGCTTCAGATTAATGATCTATTAAGTATTCGCGTAAAAGCTTTAGATCAAGAAACAGTGGGTATATTTAACCCCATAAGTGATGCTAATCCTAATGCAACTGGTGAGGAAAAATTGTATTATGATGGTTTTGTAGTAAACGATCATGGTAACATTCGCATTCCAAGTCTTGGAGAAATAAATGTATTAGGTTATACAGTCGAGGAAGTGCGTGAAAAACTTGAAGATCGATTGTTAAAAGATTACTTTAAAGCAGAAGCCAATGTTTTTGTAACTGTAAAATTAGCTGGTATTCGTTATACAATAAATGGAGAAATAGGAAGACCTGGTTCAAATATCATTTATCGTGACCAAGTAAGTATTATGGAGGCAATTGCAAATAGTGGTGATATTTTAATGACTGGCGATAAAAGTGATGTTGTAATAATTAGGCAGTATCCCGCAGGACAAAAAGTACATCATATCGATCTAACTTCTATTGACGCAATGAGCTCGGATTATTATTTTATTAAACCCAACGATTTAATTTTGGTTAATCCACTGCCACAAAAGTCTATTGGAACAGGTACAACGGGGTTACAGTCATTTACAACAATTGTATCCATTACCTCGGCGTTGATAACTACTATTTTACTTTTTACCAGATTATAAGTTATGAACGACGAATTTGAAATAAACGAATCTCACGCTACTTTTGATTTCAAAGGGTTTTTAATACGACTATTACGTCATTGGCCTTTGTTTTTAATTTCTTTAGCAATTGGATTCACAATAGCCTATTTTGTAAATATTCGGAAACAACCTATTTATTTAATAGATAATGTAATTTCTATAAAAGACGATCAGAATCCATTTTTCACATCTAATACAAGCCTTACTTTTAATTGGGGAGGGACTACAGATAAGGTAAATACGGCTATAATTACTTTAAAATCAAGATCTCATAATGAAAAAGTAGTTGAGCGATTACAATATTATACCAACTATCTTAAAGATGGAAAATACGAGCAGATAGATGCTTATCAACAAACGCCATTTTATGTAAGTGTGGACACGGTAGGCCCTCAAATGCTAGGTCACCAAATTCAAATAGTTTTTAAAGACTCAGTAAATTTTGAGTTTAGCACTACATTTCCTGAAAGTGGTAGTATTACAGTGCAAGACTACACTACAAAGGAGAAACGAAATATTGCAGTTACGCCGGGTAGCTTTTCGAAAAACTTTAAAATTGGCACTCATATTAAACTTCCATTTTTTAACGGAACATTTATGCCGAACCCTGAAGTAGGGGTGAATCCTGGTGTTAAATACTATATTTCATTTGGTGATTTTGATGCTGTAGTAAGAAGATATCTTGGCATTCGCGTAGAACCAGAAAGCAAAGGTTCTTCGGTGTTGAAAATGAGGTTAACAGGCCACAACAAAATGCGTTTAGTGGATTATTTAAATACATCTGTGAGCGTGTTAAGTGAGAACATGTTAGAACGAAAAAACCTTTTTGCAACGAAAACTATAAAGTTTATTGACAGTAGTTTAGCTCAAAAATCGGAAGAATTATCTAATGTTGAAGATGAGTTAAATAGATTTAAAAATAAAAATGCCATTTTTAATCTTGAAGCTGAAGGGTCTGATATTACAGCTAAATTAAGTGAGTTAGATTTACGTAAAGAATCAGTTAATCGAGAGCTAAATTATTACGAAACTTTAGAAAGTTACCTTATTAGTCGTTCCGACTATAGAGATGTGCCGGCGCCTTCAGTTGCAGGGATTTCTGAAGCGAGTATTGTAAGTGGTGTAAGCAGAATTGTAAATTTAGCGGAAGAACGTAATAAACTTCAATATTCATTTAAAGAAGGAGCACCTATATTCAGTGATATAGATCGAAAAATTGATGCAGTAAAATCGGTTTTACTTGAAAATATTCGTTCATCAAAAAGTTTAAAAAAGGAGGAGTTAAGATATATTAATGGTGAGATAGGTCGCAATGAAGGTAAAATCAGGAAGTTGCCAAAAGAACAACAAGATTTACTTAAAATTGAAAGACGCTATAACTTAAGTCAAGGTACTTACAATCTTTTTCTAGCAAAAAGAAGTGAAGCAGGACTTGTAAAAGCGGCAAACGTTAGTGATGTTATGGTAATTGATTCTGCCAAGGATACTGGCGGTGGAAAAATTGGCCCAAACACACAACTTAACTATATGATGGCAGCATTGTTGGGCTTGCTATTTCCATTTTTGATAGTATTTGTACGTTTTTTCCTAGATACAAAAGTAAATGGCATTGCTGAATTAAAACGATTAACCCCAATTCCTGTATTAGGAGTTATTGGAAACAATTCAATAAAATCAAATTTAGCAGTAATTTCAAAACCAAAATCCTCAATTGCTGAAGCTTTTAGAGCTTTGCGATCGAGTTTGCAGTTTATTTATAGAAAACAAGGAATTAAAGGGTCAAAAACAGTATTAATAACAAGTTCTATAAGTGGTGAAGGAAAAACGTTTTGCTCTATAAATATGGCTACTGTTTTTGCGCTAAGCGGCAAAAAAACTGTTTTACTCGGGCTAGACCTTAGAAAACCTAAGATATATGGAGATTTTAACTTACATAATGAGAAAGGAGCAGTTAACTATCTTATAGGTGAGTCTGAAATTGATGAAATAATTCAAAACACAGAATTGGAAAACCTAGATATTATAACTTCAGGTCCAATTCCTCCAAACCCCTCGGAGTTGTTAATCGATTCGCCTTTAGAGAGTCTTATAGAAACTTTAAAAGAAAGGTACGACTACATTATTATTGACTCACCACCTTTAGGATTAGTATCTGATTCACTAGAGCTTATTAGATATGCGGATGCTACTTTGTATGTTGTAAGATTTAATTACACTCATAAAAACATGCTCACATTTGTAAATGAAAAGTATAAGTCTGGTGAAATTAAACATATAAGTATTGTACTTAATGACTATGTTGAGAAAGCAGGAAAAGGATATGGGTATGGTTACGGATATACATATGGTTATGGTGTAGATGGATATCATGAAAACGACAATAAGCCTTCATTTTCTGAAAGAATTAAGAAGACTTTAAAGAAGTAGTAACTCTTAATCTAAATTTTTCCTTTAATTTTGCAGTCTTAAAAATTTATCTTAATTAAAACATTGTAAATGATTCAAAATCCCACAATTGCTGTTATTGGCCTTGGATATGTAGGTTTACCACTTGCTGCTGCCTTTGCTGAAAAATATAAAGTAATAGGTTTCGATATTAATGCAGAACGCATTTCGCAATTACAAAACGGAGAAGACCTTACATTAGAACTTTCTTCGGAAGCATTAAAGAACGTGTTATCCAAAAATGACGGCATTGGGTTAACAGTTACAGATAATCCAGCTGACATGGAAAGTGCAACTGTTTATATTGTAACCGTGCCAACTCCAACAAATAAATACAATCAACCTGTTTTAATTCCTCTAGAACGCGCAAGTGAGACAGTAGGGAAAATATTGAAAAAAGATGATGTAGTTATATACGAATCTACTGTATACCCTGGTGTTACAGAAGATATTTGTGTTCCTATTTTGGAAGAACATTCAGGATTGAAATTAAATAAAGACTTTTATGCTGGTTATTCTCCAGAACGTATTAATCCGGGAGATAAAGAACATACTGTAACTAAAATCATGAAAGTTACATCAGGTTCTACACCAGAATCAGCAAAATATATCGATGAGTTATACGCTTCTGTAATCACGGCTGGAACACATCTAGCATCGTCTATTAAAGTAGCTGAAGCTGCAAAAGTTATTGAAAACTCTCAACGTGATATCAATATAGCATTCGTGAATGAGTTATCTAAAATATTCCGTCTATTAGATATTAATACAAACGATGTTTTGGAAGCTGCAGGAACAAAATGGAATTTCTTAAAATATAGTCCAGGTTTAGTTGGAGGGCACTGTATTGGTGTAGACCCATATTATCTAGCACAAAAGGCCCAAGAAGAAGGGTATAACCCTGAAATTATCCTAGCTGGACGTCGTATGAATGACGGAATGGGACAATATGTGGCGCAAGAAGTTGTAAAGCTTATGATTCGTAAAGAATGCAAAGTTAAAAATGGAAATATCTTAGTTATGGGTATAACGTTTAAAGAAAACTGTCCTGATATAAGAAATACTAAAGTTATAGACGTAATTACTGAATTAGAAAAATATAACTTAAATATTGATGTTTACGATCCTTGGGCTAATCCAAGTGAAGTTGAAAAGGAATTTGGAATATCAATGATAACTGATGCTTCTAAATTGCAAAAAGATTATAACGCAGTTGTGGTAGCTGTTCCACATAATGAGTTTAGAAGTTTTGAAATTAAAAATCACATGTCTGAACCATGTGTGGTATTTGATGTGAAGTCTTTATATCCTAAAAACACCGTTGACGGCACTTTATAATGAAAGAAAACATATATCACAATAACGACTTATCTTCTTTTTCCTTTTTAGTTACTGGTGGTGCAGGATTTATAGGTTCGAACCTAGTAGCTTATTTGTTAGAGAATAACGCAAAAAAAGTACGTGTATTAGACAACCTTTCTACAGGTTCCTTAGATAATCTTGCAGAGTTTAAAGATGACTCTCGTTTTGAATTTTTTGAAGGAGATATCCGTGATTTACAAACCTGTAAAGATGCTATGGATGGGATAGATTACGTTTCTCATCAAGCTGCTCTAGGGTCTGTGCCTCGTTCTATCAATGATCCTGTTACTTCTAATGAAGTAAATGTTTCAGGATTTCTTAATATGTTGGTTGCTCAGAACGAAAGTAAGACAGTTAAGAGATTAGTTTACGCAGCCTCTAGTTCAACTTATGGTGATAGTAAATCATTACCCAAAATTGAAGATAACATAGGAAAACCACTTTCTCCGTACGCAGTTACTAAATTGGTAAATGAATTATACGCAGACGTTTTTTATAAAACCTATGGCACTCCAACAATAGGATTGAGATATTTTAATGTCTTTGGACCAAAACAAAGTCCAACAGGCGCTTATGCAGCGGTAATTCCATTGTTTATGCAGGCATTAAAAGATGGGAAATCCCCAACTATGCACGGCGATGGTGAGCAGACTCGTGACTTTACATTTGTTCAAAATGCTGTTCAAGCAAATGTTAGAGCATTTTTCGCTGAAGATAAAGCTGTAAACGAGGTTTTTAATATTGCATTTGGTGAAAGAACAAGCTTAAATCAATTATGGGATAAGCTGAAAAGTATTTCCGAAAAAGAAATTGAAGCAACTTATGGACCCCCAAGAAAAGGGGACGTAAGAGATTCTCTTGCTAATATTGAAAAAGCAAATAATCTAATGAATTACAAGCCTTTATATTCAGTTTCTGAAGGCCTTAAAATTACGTGGGAAGCATTTATGAAACAGTAAGTTTCTCACTCATTAAGTTATAAAATATTAAAGCTCCAAATTTCAAAATTTATTGTTTTGAAACTTGGAGCTTTTACTTTATAGCTATTTGTGTTTATTTCTTTTTAAAGTCTAATGAAAGTGAATTAACGCAATATCGTTGACCTGTTTCAGTAGGGCCATCATTAAAAATATGTCCTAAATGGCTGCCACAACTAGCACAGAGTATTTCCGTACGAATCATACCGTGTGTAGTATCTTTTACGTATTCTATTGATCCTTCTATTGAATCGTCGAAAGAAGGCCAACCACAATTACTTTCAAACTTATTGTTGCTTTCAAAAAGTGGGGTGCTACAAGCTCCACACACATAGGTTCCGTCTTCAAATGTCAGATTGTATTCCCCAGTTCGAGGAAATTCGGTCCCTTTTTCGCGAAGAATGTGATAGCGTTTGTCACCTAATTCTTTTCGCCATTCGGCTTCAGATTTACTAATTGGATATTTTTTTGAATCACTCATCTTTTGGAATAAATTTTAATGCAACGCCGTTAATACAATGTCTTTTACCAGTGGTTTCTTTTGGACCATCATTAAATACATGACCTAAATGACCACCGCAGGTAGCACAATGTTCTTCAACCCGTGTATAGCCTAGTTTTTTGTCGGTAGAAAAAGCAACATTACCTTTTATTTCTCTATCAAAACTCGGCCAACCTGTACCACTATCAAATTTATGTTCGCTCTTAAAAACTGCTGTTCCGCAACCTGCACAAACATAAACACCTTCTTCATCGTTGTTGTTCAAGTCACTAGAAAATGCACGTTCAGTAGCTTCGTGTCTTAAAACACTATAGGCTAGAGGTGAAAGCTGAGCTTTCCATTCGGCATCGGTTTTTGTTACCTCAAACGGAATTTGTTGCTCGCCCTTACTTTTTTGAGCAGGAGAATTACAACTAATAAGTAATGAAGTCAATATTATTATTGAACTTAATAACTTCATCTTAAAATTCGATTTTTTCAACTTCAGAATCATCTATTTGCATAAGTTCTAATAAATCCTCCATCGATGGATTTGTTTTGGCAAACTCTGCAGGTACAACAGCAATTCTGAATATTTGATCATCTAATACCGATCCATCGTTTAATGTAGAAAGGTCAAAATTACCTTCAATAATCATTTGAACATCTACAAATGTATTGGTGAAAATATACTGAATGATATCACCATTGTTATAAAATATGTTTTGTGGTAAAGGGCTCCAAACATCAGCCATAGTACCGCCACCAATTCCAGCTTGACCTTCATATCTATAAACCAGAACTACATCACTTTCATAAACTGTAAAAGGAAAACCTATATATGGTGAACTAAATATGTTATTTCCATTTTCATATTGAAAATCCACGGTTGTTTCAAAAACTTGAGCTAAAAAGTCTTGTCCGTCTTGTCCTGGAGGTCCTGGATCGCCTTCACAAGAAGTAAATAAAATGGTTGAAGACAGAGCTAAAAAGAGAAGTAAATTTTTCATAATGCTATATTTAAAGATTCGTTATCAAAGTTTACAAAAGTCGTTCCAACTTTATAAAGTCTATAAATATAAGGGCTTAAAACGTCTTCGTATATTAAAGAAACAATAAAATTTTCATTTGTGGAACAATATTTGAATTTTAGAATTTTTTTATAATATTAATCAATTATATATATCTAAATTTAACTCTTTAATATAACACTTATATTTATGATACTTAGAAAATCACTTATAACACTCTTATTAGGAGTAGTGGTTGTTGCTTGTAGCACCAATCCATTTACAGGAAAGCAAACATTGGCTTTGGTTCCAAATTCGCAAATTTTGCCAATGGCTTTTCAGCAATACGATCAGTTTTTATCTGAAAATAAAGTTGTTAAGGGTACGGCAGATGCTAATATGGTTAAAAGTGTTGGTCAAAAAATGGCTGCGGCGGCAGAGCGTTATCTTAATGCTAATGGTTATGCAGGTTATCTAACAGATTATCGTTGGGAATACAATCTTATTGAAAGTAAGGATGTAAATGCATGGTGTATGCCTGGTGGTAAAATTGTAGTTTACACAGGTATTCTTCCTGTAACTAAAACCGAAGCTGGACTTGCTGCAGTAATGGGGCACGAGGTTGCTCATGCCTTAGCAAACCACGGTCAACAGCGTATGAGTGCTGCACAATTACAACAATTAGGAGCAGTAGCAGGAAATGTTGCCTTGGCTAATAATCCTGAAAATCAACAAATATTTAATACCGCTTATGGTCTTGGTAGTAATTTAGGTGTAATGCTTCCTTTTAGTAGAAGTCACGAAACAGAAGCAGATCATATTGGGTTGATATTAATGGCAATTGCTGGATACGAGCCTATGGCAGCTGCACAACTTTGGGAGCGTATGCAAGCTCAATCACAAGGAGCGCCACCAGAATTTTTAAGTACTCACCCTTCTAGTACTACAAGAATTCAAAATATTAAAGGTTGGGCTGCAAGTGCAAAAGCAGAAGCTAGAAAATTTGGAGTTACAACTTTTAAAAATTAGTATTTAAAATATTTCAACTTAATTAAAATCCCGTTTGTAGCGGGATTTTTTTATTAGTTTAGCGACTTATAAATTTAACCGAATATTTTTTATGCCATATTTACCTAAAGGAAGTAAAAAACTTTTGAATGCTTGGGCGTTTTATGATTGGGCTAATTCGGTTTATAGTTTGGTAATCGCTTCGGCAATTTTTCCTATATACTACCAAGCATTGTTTAAATCTGCTAATGTAGAGACTGTAAACGTTTTAGGGGGTTCTATCAGAAGTACCCCTTTAATTAGTTACACCACTGCAGCTGCATTTTTAGTTGTCGCTTTAATTTCACCCATACTTTCAGGAATTGCAGATTATGTAGGTAATAAGAAGAGTTTTATGAAATTTTTCTGTTATCTCGGGTCTGTTTCTTGCATGGGGCTTTATTTTTTTAGTATTGAAAGTATTTACATCAGTCTCCTTTTATATTTCTTCGGACTAATTGGCTTTTGGGGAAGTTTAGTTTTCTACAATTCGTATTTGCCAGACGTTGCATTTCCTGAACAACAGGACAGAATTAGTGCTAGAGGATATTCAATGGGATATGTGGGAAGTGTTATTTTATTGCTTTTTAATTTGGCAATGGTAATGAAACCTGAGCTTTTTGGATTTGGAGAGGGCGGTGAAGCGAGTATGAAAGCTATGAAATGGTCCTTTGTATCTGTGGGGATTTGGTGGATTGTTTTTAGTCAGTATTCCTTTTATTTTCTTCCTAAAGGAAACAAGAGTGGAAAAAAGGTTAGTGCCCAAATATTTTTAAATGGATTTAAAGAATTAAAGGGTGTTTACAATTCCCTATCAGAAAATATTCAACTTAAAAGATATTTAGCAGCCTTCTTTGTTTATAGTATGGCGGTTCAAACAGTTATGTTGGTTGCAACATATTTTGGGGAACAGGAAATAGCTTGGGGTGGCGATGATAGTAAAACAATGGGGTTGATTGTTAGTATTCTTATAATTCAATTGGTAGCAGTAGGTGGAGCTACATTAACCTCACGTGCTTCTGAAAAATATGGAAATATCTCTGTATTAATTTCGATTAATATTATTTGGGTTTTTATTTGTGTTGTAGCCTTTTTTATAGAATCTCCAACACAGTTTTATGTTACGGCCGGAGTTGTAGGTTTAGTAATGGGAGGAATTCAGTCCTTATCTCGCTCTACATATTCAAAGTTTTTACCTGAAACAAAGGATACAACTTCATACTTTAGTTTTTATGATGTTGCTGAAAAAGTTGGTATCGTAATAGGAATGATGATATATGGTTTTATAGACCAAATAACAGGGAGTATGCGTAACTCAATTTTATTTTTAGTTTTATTTTTTATTACAGGAGTAATTTTACTCTTAAGAGTTCCAAGAAATAAAAACTTTTAAACAATTTTTGTTTAAGTTTGTCTCTATTATATTCCAAACAACCTACCGGATGAAGAAAATTAATTTTTTTAAAGTTGTGCTTTTAGCATTACTTACTTTTCAATTTATTGCTTGTGAAGACGAACCTCTAACTGGAGATTTTCCGCAAGATGATGATACAAATGCTGAAATAGGCCAATTTAAAGCTTTAGTAGATGGCAATCAATTTATAGCAGCCACTACAGACGCTTCATTATCATCAGAAAATGAATTGGTAATTACTGGAACAAAAGTTACTGGCGAAAAAATTAAACTTACAGTATTTAATGCTGCTGTAGGAGTTTTTGATTTAAGTGCAAATCAAAACCTAGGTTCTTACTATGATACCTCTATAAATGAAAGGCCATTTAATTCATCATTAGCAAATGGTGGTTCTGGAGAAATTGAAATCACTGAAATAAATACTCAAGAGTCAACTATATCTGGAACTTTTAAATTTGTTGGGTTTAGAGTAAAAGTGGATAGTAATGGCGAAACAGTTTTAGATGGTAATGGAGATCCTGTTTTAGAAAGTATTGATATTACTAAAGGTTCCTTTAATGCCATTCCTTATGTTGGTGGCGGAAGTGGAAATGGTGGAAACGGCGGAAATCCATTAGATGAATTCTTTGCAAAAGTTGACGAAGTTGGGTTTATAGCTGATAGCATTTCTGTTACAGAGCCTATTGTTGCAAATACTAGAATGCTTAAGGTTGAAGCATTTAACGATGAAGGGGCTTCTATACGAATAGACATACCAAAGTCCTTGGGAATAGGAACTCACAATATGGTGAATATCTCAAACGGTACAGACTTAATTGGGCTTTACAATGCTGGTGGTGGTTCAGAATTTTTAACTTCAAACCCGGGAACACTAACAATCACAGAGTTTGATTTAGAATTAGGTATTTTAAAAGCTAACTTCTCCTTTAGAGCAAATGATCCACTAGGACAAGTTGGAGATGAAGTGCTAGTTACTGAAGGTAGATTAACTGCTCATTTTGAAGGAGTGCCTGGTGGTAACAACTTATTTAAGGCAAAAGTAGGAGATACATCGTATAATCCTTTAGATATTGAGGTAACTACTGATGTTGTTAACCAATATCCTACAATAACCATTACTACAAATCTAGAAAGCCAACGTATGGTTTTAACCTTCCCTGCGACTATTTCAGAAGGTACTTATGCAATGGGTACAGAAGTAATTGAAGGTAATGAAATTGTTGGGACTTATACTCCTGAAGTAGGTACATCAATAGATTTTATATCAAATCCAGGTTCGCTTACAATTACTAATTATAACTATCAAGAAAATACAATTCAGGGAACTTTTACTTTTAAAGCCAAGGACTTAAATGAAGTAGATCCTACAATCTACAATATTACTGAGGGTTCTTTCTATCTCGAATTAGAGTAATTTCTTTATAATATTTCTTAAAAGTCGTTTTTATAATATTTAAAAACGACTTTTTTTATTGGTGATTTTTGTGCTTAAACTTCTAATCTTATATCATAGACTGGCACAACTCTTGAATTACTATAGGTGGAACACTGGAGATAGTTTGATTTTCAGGGTTCTTACGCAAAAAAGTTAAAAAAAATCAATAATAAGAATTGTGTTTGCTTTTAAAAGTGACACAATGTCCTAATACAATATATGGCTAAATCAAAATTTACATCAATAGACAAGTTGTCATTTCAAGATTTACATGAAGATTCTGAGTTCATTCCGTTAATGTCTGCTGAAGACGAAGACGCAATGCACAAGGAGGAGCTTCCTGAAATACTTCCTATTTTACCTTTAAGAAACACAGTGTTGTTTCCAGGAGTTGTAATTCCAATTACTGCTGGAAGAGATAAATCTATTAAGTTAATTAATGAAACAAATAAAGGAAATAAGGTAATAGGTGTAGTTTCTCAAAAAGATGAAAATGAGGAAGAACCAGGTGTGGCTGATATCAATACCGTTGGTACAGTGGCTCAAATACTTCGTGTTCTTAAAATGCCTGATGGTAATACTACAGTAATAATTCAAGGTAAAAAACGCTTTGAAGTTGCTGAAGTTATAACTACAGAACCTTATATGACTGCTACAATTAGAGAAGTAGCAGAAGCAAGACCAGAGAAGGATAGCGATGAGTTTAATGCTATTATCGACAGCATTAAAGAAATGGCTTTGCAAATCATTAAGCAAAGTCCTAATATTCCAACTGAAGCTTCATTTGCAATTAAAAACATAGAAAGCCCAAGCTTTCTTATAAACTTTGTTTCATCAAATTTAAATATTGAAGTAGAACAGAAACAGGCGCTTTTAGAAATTAACAATCTAAAAGAACGCGCTTTGGAAACGCTTCGATATATGAATATGGAAATTCAAAAGTTGTCGTTGCGAAATGATATCCAAAGTAAGGTCCAGAGTGACATTAATCAGCAACAACGCGAGTATTTTCTTCAGCAGCAAATGAAAACTATCCAAGAGGAATTGGGTGGTTCTTCTATGGAGCAGGAAATCGAAGAAATTCGCGAACGTTCTAAAGACAAAAAATGGAGTGAAGAAGTAAACAAGCACTTCCAAAAAGAACTTTCTAAGTTACAGCGAATGAATCCGCAAGTTGCAGAATTCAGCATTCAGCGTAACTACTTAGACTTATTGCTTGAACTTCCTTGGAATATATACAGTAAAGATAAATTCGATTTAAAAAGAGCTAGAAAAATCCTCGATCGCGATCACTATGGTCTTGACGATGTTAAAAAACGAATTATTGAATACCTCGCTGTTTTGAAACTTCGAAACGATATGAAGTCGCCAATTCTTTGTCTTTACGGACCTCCAGGTGTTGGTAAAACATCTTTAGGAAAATCTGTAGCAGAGGCTCTAGGTAGAAAATATGTACGAATGAGTTTGGGAGGACTACGTGATGAGGCAGAAATTCGAGGTCATAGAAAAACTTACATAGGCGCAATGCCTGGAAGAATTATTCAAAGTATAAAAAAGGCAGAAACAAGTAACCCAGTTTTTGTTTTGGATGAAATAGATAAAATTTCCGCGAGCAATCAAGGAGATCCTTCATCAGCTATGCTTGAAGTGCTTGATCCGGAGCAAAACAATGCGTTTTACGATAACTTCTTAGAGTTAGGCTACGACCTTTCAAAAGTTATGTTTATCGCTACGTCTAACAGTTTAAGCACTATTCAGCCAGCTTTACTGGATAGAATGGAGATTATAAACGTTACTGGTTATACTGTTGAAGAAAAAGTTGAAATTGCAAAAAGGCACTTATTGCCAAAGCAGTTAAAAGAACATGGATTAACTAGTGATTCTTTAAAAATCGCAAAACCACAACTTGAAAAAATTGTGGAAGGTTATACTCGTGAAAGTGGGGTTCGTGGTCTTGAAAAACAAATTGCTAAAATGGTGCGTTATGCAGCTATGAAAATAGCAATGGAGGAAGAATACGAGGTAAAAGTAAGCAATGAAATAATTGTTAAAGTATTAGGTGCTCCAAAAATGGAACGTGACAAATACGAAAACAACGAAGTTGCAGGAGTAGTAACTGGATTAGCATGGACTCGTGTAGGTGGTGATATATTATTTATAGAATCGGCACTTTCAAAAGGTAAAGGAGCATTAAATATGACTGGTAACCTTGGGAAAGTAATGAAGGAGTCTGCTACAATTGCATTAGAATACATTAAGTCTAATGCAGAAAAACTAGGAATAGATCCAGAGATTTTTGACAAGTACAATGTTCATATTCACGTGCCAGAAGGAGCAACCCCTAAGGATGGCCCAAGTGCGGGAATTACAATGCTTACTTCTTTAGTGTCGTTATTTACACAAAGAAAAGTAAAGAAATCTATTGCAATGACAGGAGAAATTACGCTTCGAGGAAAAGTATTACCTGTTGGAGGAATTAAAGAAAAAATCCTTGCTGCAAAACGCGCTAGAATTAAAGAAATTCTACTTTGTGAAGACAACAGGCGAGATATTGAAGAAATAAAAGAAGAATATCTAAAAGGCTTAACCTTTCATTATGTGAAAGATATGAGCGATGTTTTAGAGTTGGCACTTACAGATGAAAAAGTAAAGAACGCTAAAACACTTTAAGATAACCTAATAAAAGATGATTAATGTATTTTTGTTTTTATGCAAATGTGCATTAATCATCTTTGTTTTCTTTTCTTTGCAAAAATAAATTACACTTGCATTCGTTTAGACTTTAGTTACGGTAACTCACACTTATGACCCAAAAGGTTTTCTTGGTAATTTTTCTATTAATTTCTCAGCTATTAGAAGCTCAGGTGGGAGGTAAGGCGACTTATCAATTCCTTAATCTGGTTAATAGTCCAAGAATGGCCGCCCTAGGAGGTAAAGTTGTTACAAATTACGATTACGACCCTTCACAGGCATTGTTTAATCCTGCAACTATTAATGCAGAGATGGACAATCAATTATCACTAAACTACACAAACTATATTGGTGATGTAAATTATGGGACAGCAAGCTACGCTTATCTTTGGGACAGACGTACTCAAGTATTACACGCAGGAGTAAGCTATGTGAATTACGGAAAATTTGATGGATATGATGAGGCAGGAACCCCAACAAATAGTTTTAGTGGAGGTGAAGTAGCTCTATCTTTGGGTCACGCAAGAAATATTCCTTATACCGACTTTCACGTAGGGTTAAATGTAAAGCTTATATCTTCAAAACTAGAGCAATACTCATCATTTGGAGCTGCTGTAGATATTGGACTTATGTACGTTTATGAAGATTGGGATCTTCAAATTACTGGAGTTGCAAGAAACTTAGGGACACAAATCACCCCTTATCACGAAGAATACGAACCTCTACCTTTTGAGCTTATTTTCGGAATATCTCAAACGCTAGAGCATATTCCCATTCGATGGCATCTTACTTTAGAAAATATGCAACAATGGAATGTAGCCTTTTCTAACCCTGCAAGGGAACAAACCGACCTTGAAGGTAATGTTCAAAAAGAAAATATTAATTTCCTAGACAATGCCTTTAGACATACTATAGTGGGAATCGAGCTATTTCCAGAAAGTGGGTTTAATATTAGGTTAGGATATAATTTCAGAAGAGGTGAAGAGCTTCGTATAGTAGATAAACGTGCATTTGCAGGAGTAAGTGCAGGTTTTGGTATTAAACTTAATAAATTTCGCTTAAGCTATTCATATTCCAAATACAGCGCTGCAGCTACATCTAGTTTCTTTGGATTAAATTTAGATCTTCAATAATGAAAAAAATTACTATTGCTATTGACGGCTATTCCTCTACAGGTAAAAGTACAGTTGCGAAACAACTTGCAGATTACTTAGGTTACATTTATGTTGATAGCGGTGCGATGTATCGAGCAGTTACCTTATTTGCAATGCAAAATGGAATAATATCAAAAGAAAATTTTGATATAGAAAAACTTAAAAACTCACTTCCTTCAATTCAATTAGAGTTTAAAAAAAAACCAGATTGGAATAAGGCACATATTTTTTTAAATGGGAAAGATGTGGAGAATGATATTCGAAATTTAGAAGTTTCAGAGTTCGTAAGTCCAATTGCAACAATTCCAGAAGTACGCACTAAATTAGTTGCACAACAACAAGAAATGGGTTTATTGAAAGGAGTAGTAATGGATGGTAGAGATATTGGTACCGTAGTTTTCCCAAATGCAGAACTAAAGATATTTATGAATGCTTCAGCTGAAAAAAGAGCTGAAAGAAGATATAAAGAACTTACAGATCGTGGCGACTCCGTTGAATTTAAGGATGTTTTAAAGAACATTGAAGACAGAGACAACATTGATACTACGCGTAAGGATTCCCCACTTAAAAAAGCTTCTGATGCCATTGAAATTGATAACTCTGATATCAATATAGAAGATCAGTTTCATACAGTACTCCAATTAGCTAAGGATAGAATAGCAGGGCGTATTTAAATTACAACGCCGTACATTTTCTGCTATTTAAAAAGTTTTCTATTATTACACTTTCCAAAAACAACATAAAATGGGTTTTTTAAAAGAATTTAAAAACTTCGCCATCAAAGGTAATATGATTGATATGGCGGTTGGTATCGTTATAGGAACTGCTTTTAACAATGTAGTTAGCACTATAGTTAAAAAGGTTGTAATGCCTCCGTTATCCTTACTTACGGAAGGAGTAAAGCTCTCAGATAAGGAATTCGTATTGCGGGAAGCATCTGAAGCTTCTGATGAAGTTGCAATTGGTTATGGAGAATTAATGGAGGTTTTAATAGATTTTCTAATAATCTCTTTTACCATTTTTGTGATAATAAAGTTTATCAATCGCTTTAAAACGAAATCTGAAAACCCTAAAGATAAAACCGTAGAAACTCCTAAAAATATTGAACTGCTTTCCAATATTGAAAAGTTACTAGAAGAGCAAAATAGCTACATTAAAAATAAAGGAGCTAAGGACTAACTTTTCGTGCTGTAGCCTTACTAGAACTCGTTTTACCTACTTCTCTAAACTCAAAAGTGTAGGTGTCTTTATCTGTGGTTAAAATCTTAATTTGAATCGCCTTCTTTTCAGCTTGATTCTTAGGATTTATTTTTTGTAGTACGTATTCACAATCGTTTATCCAACGTATAGAGGAGGTATCAGCTTTCCCTTCATAATAATCTATTTCTATAGAATCGTTACGTGTGATGGTAGTTTTAAAGACCTCAGTTCCTGAAAGTGCTTCGAATTCAAAGGTTCCTATTTTAAAATTTGAGCAGTTACGCTCTTTTTCATAACAACTACTGAATAAAAACAGCGGTAATAAAAGTAGATAAAAACGCATTTTTAATTTTTTATGCGAATTTCCGAAAAATTACTGAGAAGAATTAGTTTTGGTAGGCTTTAAAAGTGCCATCGCGATAAAATATCACAATTTTATCGATCTCTTTTTCTGAGTCAAGATTTTGATCAACTCTTTTTATTGATGAAACACTCTTCTTTTCATCATTAGATGAAGTTGTCGAAAATAGGTCTAGACTTTTCTCACTCGTATTTGAAGGTTTAAGTTTTTGTTCTTCTTTCTCTTTAGAATTTTCTAAAGTAGAAGGGAAGCTTCCTTTTCCATAGAGCAACCAATTCATTTCAACTTCTGGAAATTCTTTCAATAACTTCATGACAAAATCTAAACTTGGCTTATTTCTACCCGATAATAAATGGGAAATGGTGGAGCGATTAAAATCCATTTTTTCAGCAAAAGCTGTTGCTGAAATACCGTAATATTCCAGAATTTTTTCAAGTCGTTTTACAAAATCTTTACTGTTTACCATTGTAACATATATTGTGTCAAAATAACTATTACAAATGTAAACTATTATTTTAAACTATGCTAATATGTGTCTAAAATCCTTATTTTTACTTAAATTAAAAGTTTAAATATAAGCACGTAACTAATTGATTATATGTTATTTAAACGTAGGTTATAGAAACTTGGTTTTCAGCTTGTTATAATTGAGGGCAGAAGCCTGGAATTTGTTTACTGATGTAATAGACTTAGACTGCGTCTCTTGTTTACTTTTGTAAACAATGCATTGTTTAACTTTGTAAACTTCAAAAATTACTATGGAAATAAAAGATTGGTATACCCGCAATTTTGAAAGTGCTTTAAGTGGTAGATATATTACATTAAATCACATTTATCCAATATTGGAACTTTATAAAAATGATTACAATATTACAGTTGTTGGTCAGTCAGAAAATGGTCAAGATATCCCCCTTGTGAAAATTGGAACTGGAAAAAAAGTTGTTTTGGCTTGGTCGCAAATGCACGGAAATGAATCTACCACAACCAAAGCTTTATTTGATTTTTTGAAATTCATAAATCAGAAACATTTTTTTAAAACTGAAATTGAAAATTTCTTAAGTAGTTACACCTTATATATAATCCCAATTTTAAATCCAGATGGTGCGCAATCTTATACAAGAGTTAATGCGAACGAAATTGACTTAAATCGAGATGCTCAAAATTTATCACAAAAGGAAAGTAAGTGCCTTAACAGGCTCTTCAGTGAGCTAAAGCCTGAATTATGCCTTAATATGCACGATCAACGTTCTATTTTTGGCTTAAACACAGGAAAACCAGCTGCTGTTTCCTTCTTGTCACCTGCTGCAGATGAAAGTAGATCTCTTACAGAGGCAAGAAAATTGGCGATGGAGAAGATTGTAAAGATGAATAATTACCTTCAAAACATCATTCCTGGCCAGGTGGGAAGGTATGATGATAGTTTTAATGCAGCATGTGTAGGTGACACTTTTCAAAAAGCTGGTGTTGCTACTATACTTTTTGAAGCGGGGCATTTCGAACTAGATTATGAAAGGGAAAAGACTCGTGAATTTATATTTTATGCGCTTTTATCATTATTCGATATCATTGGTAATGAAAAAGAACTAATAGACTATGAGGATTACTTCAAAATCGGTGAAAATCAAAAAAATTATAATGACATTATTTTAAGAAATGTAAAAATCGAAACCGAAGAGAAGTCCATTGATATCGCAATTCAGTATAAAGAAGTGCTTAAAGGTGATAAAATTCATTTTGAGCCTATAATTGATGCATTTGGGGATTTAGAAAACCGTAAAGGGCATAAAGAGAAAAATATTAAAAACAAAAATATTTTAACAAAAACCCAACAAAATTTAACAATTGGCACTCAAATTTCAGAATTATTTGATAAAAGTGATGAATTGATGATATTTTTTCAAAAAAAAGCTTCCGTAATAAGGTAAAACTACCTAATTTCGCGAAAAAAATATACGAAAATGGGTAAATTCAAATTAGACGAAACGGATCACAAAATTTTAGATCTATTAATTGACAATACGCGTATTCCTTTCACAGATATCGCTAAGAAGCTTGAAATATCTGCAGGTACTGTACACGTTAGGGTTAAGAAAATGGAAGATGCAGGAATAATCACAGGTTCTTCATTACAGGTAGATTATCAAAAACTAGGATACTCTTTCATTGCTTATGTTGGAATCTTTATTTTCAAAACCTCTCAAACACAATTTGTTTTAGAACGTATTAGTGAAATTCCATTTATTACAGTTGCTCACGTAACTACAGGGAAATTCAATATTTTCTGTAAAATTAGAGCAAGAGATACAGCTCATGCTAAAGAAATTATCTACGAAATTGACGATATCGAAGGTGTAAGTCGTACAGAAACAATGATTTCTATGGAAGAAAGCATTAATGATAAGAAGAGAATGTTACACTCTATCTTTAATGAGATGTAATCTTATTAAATAGACGCTATTAAAACCTTTACCGTTTGGTAAAGGTTTTTTTTATTTCAAAACTTAAGGAGTTGTAATTACTTAAGTTTTTCTAAATTTATAAAAATCAATAATTGAATATGAAGCTATTCAAACTCTTAAAGAATACTTATTTAAGTTGGGACAAAAATGATCCTTGGGCTAAAAGTGCGATTATCGCTTATTATGCATTATTCTCATTGCCTTCCTTACTGATTATTACTGTTCATTTTGCAGGCGTATTTTTCGGTCGAGAAGCGGTAGAGGGAAAAATTACAGAAGAAATAAGTGGCTTAATAGGAAAGGGAAGTGCAGATCTTATTCAAACAATGATAATAAATTCAGCATTATCTGAAAGTTCTCTACTATTTATAATCTTTGGTGTAGGAGTTCTTATTTTTGGTGCTACAGGAGTGTTTTTTCAGCTTCAAAAAGCTTTGAATAATATTTGGAGCGTTCGCGCACTAAAAAATAACATTTTAGATACCTTAAAACGAAGAGCGGTTTCTTTTGGAATGGTGCTAATTATAGGTTTATTGTTATTAATATCATTAGTGTTAAGCACAGCTGTAAATGCATTAAGTGATTTAATTGGAAACTATTTGAACGAGTTTTCTACATTTTTTATAAAACTGCTGAACTTTGTTATTTCACAAATTATAATAACCTCATTATTTGCATCAATTTTTACGTTACTTCCAGATGTAAAAGTTAAGTGGAAAACCAATTTAATTGGAGCCTTTATGACTTCCTTGTTATTCTTAGTAGGAAAATACTTAATAGGATTTTACTTTTCAGAGTCAGATCCAGCTTCAGTTTATGGTGCTGCAGGAAGTGTTGTTTTGGTTTTATTATGGGTGTATTATACTTGTTTAATATTATTCTTTGGTGCTGAATTTACCGTAAATTGGGCGCTTTATAAGAATATTAAAATTGAACCCACTGAGAATGCAACGCTATCATACGAATTAGAAATGCAGGAACTAAGAGAATATAAACGTAAAATTGAGGAAGATAAAAAAAAAGCCTTAGCCTTAAAAAATAATGCGAAAGAATAAGCATTGCTTATATATAAAGAAAGAGGCTCTATTGAGCCTCTTTCTTTATAAATGTGTTGTAAAAAGGATTACTCCTCCTCATCCATTTTTCTCTTATCTAACATTTCGCTAATTGGTTCGTTGAAGTCTGCTTCTTCGTAATCGTCTTCATCAAAATTAGCCATGGACACTTCAAGTCGAGAGCTTACTTTTACCAGATAAATGGCATCCTCTGTTCTTACCTCAACCGCTTCAACCAATTCGTTTTTTGCGTTTTTAAAGGTAATAACATGGTCATCATCATACCCATCAGGGTATTTTTCAACTAATAAAGAAAGTATCTCGGGGGTTAACTTTCGGTAATCTACAATTATGCGCTTCATGTAATTTTTAATCTTTAAATTATGGGATAAAACTATTTAAAATATGATTACTTAAAAATGTTTTAAAGAATTTTTTTACAAATTTTTATAGTACTCGAAAGCTTTGTAAATCAATTCGTTGTTAACAGTGCAATTGGTTTGATAAACACCAATGTCCTCTAAAAGTACAAAAAGAACCTTTCCGTTTCTGTTTTTCTTGTCAAACACCAACAATTTAATGATGTTTTCAATGTCAATATTAGTGAATTCTACCTTTGAAAAATAATTCAAAATGCTTCTTGAAACTTCCTCTAAGGTGTTTTTTGGAAAATTATGTGTTTCCGATGAAATATATGTTGCTAATATAATACCTATCGCAATAGCTTCCCCGTGTAATAATGTTTTTTTCTCTGAACTTTCAAGAAAGTAGGATTCTATTGCGTGACCAAGTGTATGGCCGTAATTTAAAGTTTTTCTTAAATCCTTTTCAAAAGGATCTTTAGTGACAACTTCTTTTTTAATGTTTATAGAACCCCAAATTAGGTTTTCAAACTCATCTTTATTGAACACATTTATATTCTTAACTTCATTCCAATATTCTTTATTGTGTATAACTCCGTGTTTCAACATTTCGGCAATCCCGGAAGTTAAGTGCTCTGAAGGGAGTGTTTTTAAGAACGCTGTATCAATAATCACCATTTCTGGAGAGTTAATAACTCCAATTTGATTTTTTAGATGTCCTAGGTCTATTCCGTTTTTTCCTCCTACTGAAGCATCAACTATAGCGAGTAGGGAAGTAGGTATGTTAATGAAATTTACACCTCTATTATATGTAGATGCCACAAAACCACCTAAATCTGTTACCACACCACCTCCTAAGTTTATTATTAAGCTGTTTCTGTCGGCTCCGTTTTCTGAAAGTGTATTCCAGACATCAACACAGGTAGAAATGTTTTTATATTTCTCTCCGGTTGGTATTGTAATAATATAAGGAGTAAATTCAAAAAAAGTCTTTTCTAAAAAGTAAGGAATGCAGTGTTTGCGCGTATTTTCGTCGGTTAGAATGAAGAGATTAGAAGGATTTGATTTCTTGATAAAATTATCTAAGGCTTTCCAAGCTTCTTTGCTGTTGTAAATCAATTCTTTATCCTTTTTATTTGTAGACATTAATTTCTTGAATTTTATGGTGTAAACACAATTCAAATCTAAGTATATTTGTACACTTTATTTCCCCTTTTATGTCAACAAATTCTCTTTTCGATAATACGGAAACTGCATTTCAGTTAAAAAGCGATTCAGAACTAGAACGCGCTTATTTCCTGTTTAAAATGATTTCTAACGAACCTCTAGTGAAAATAGGTTCTGCGGTTACAAAGTTTGCATTAAATATAAACTTGCCTGTAGAAGGGCTAATACGCTCTACAGTATTCGATCATTTTTGTGGTGGTGTGAATGAATTAGACTGTATGCCTACAGTTGATAGACTGTACGAGGTGGGTGTTTCTTCAGTACTTGATTACTCTGTAGAGGGTAAAGAGGAAGAGGAACAATTTGAAGCAACTACCAAAAAAGTAATTGAACTAACAAAATTTGCCAAGAATAAGGAAGCAATGCCTTTTTCAGTATTTAAACCTACTGGTCTTGGGATGTTCAAAATTTGGCAAAAGCTTACAGAAAAAGAAGCTTTAACAAATGAAGAGAAAGATCTTTGGAATAATATCGTGTCTAGATACGATAGAATTTCTAAGGTAGCCCACGAGTGTAATATTCGTATTTTAATTGATGCTGAGGAATCTTGGATGCAAGACGCAGCAGATGATCTTTGCGAAAAGATGATGGAGAAATACAATAAGGAGCGACCAATTATATTTAATACTTTACAATGCTATCGTTGGGATAGATTAGACTATCTAAAAGGATTGCATAAACGCGCTAAAGAAAAAGGATTTAAACTAGGGTTTAAGGTTGTTCGTGGCGCATATATGGAAAAAGAAAATGATCGCGCCCTTGAAAAAGGTTATAAAACGCCTATTTGCGAAAGTAAAAAAGCAACCGATGATAACTTCAATAATGTTTTAAAATACATTTTTGATAACCTAGATGATATCGAGTTGTTCGCTGGTACTCATAATGAATCCAGTACTTATATTGCAATGGATATAATGAAGCAAAAAGGCATCTCTAAAAGTGATGACAGGGTTTGGTTCGGTCAGTTATTTGGTATGAGTGACCATATTTCTTTTAATCTTGGTGCTGAAGGATATAATGTAGGAAAATACATTCCATTCGGACCTGTAAAAGATGTTATGCCTTACTTGATTCGTCGTGCTGAAGAAAACACATCTGTGGCTGGGCAAACTAGTAGGGAACTTACTTTACTTAAAAAAGAAAAAGAGCGTAGAAACCTCTAAGAAATTAAAAAGCCTCTTAATTAAGAGGCTTTTTTTATGTTTTTATTATTTCTGAATTATTTCCGCTTTTGAAACAGTTGCCGTTTTATTGCAATTTTCAACTCTAATCTTTAGCGTTTTCTCTGAAAACTTCTTCTCAATTACATATTGATTACAGGAGTCTAAATTGGTGATACTTTGAGAGAATATTACATCTCCATCAACTAATAAACTAGATATAGCCGAAGTGTCCATTTTGTTTTCGCGAAGGACTCTCAAGCTTTCTTCGGTAAACGCTCTTTCTTTATTGCGAATGTTTTTTAGTGTCCGAGATTCTGGACCATAATCACAAGATGTCTTTTTTCCGCTTAAAATAAAAAACAATAAAAGTATTCCTAATAAGAAACCCCCTGAAAAATAGGCGAATCGGTGTGTTAATTTCATTTTATGGGATTAGAGTTTTGGTATGTGTATTTATTAAAGTGGAATTTTATATCGAAATTTAAAAAATCAATAAATTAATATCGCTATAAGACATATCAAACCAATCGGCAATTGCTTTGTTGGTTAAAATTCCGCGGTAAAAGTACAAACCATTTTTCAAACCGTTGTCAAAACGAACAGCATTTTCTAACCCACCACTTTCGGCAATTTCTAAAAGATAGGGGGTGAATATATTACTAATAGAAATAGAAGCGGTTTTCGGGTATCGTGCCGGAATATTAGGCACACCGTAATGTATTACATTGTGCTTAATTATTGTTGGATTATCGTGACTAGTAGTTTCTGTAGTTTCAAAACAACCTCCCATGTCTACGCACACATCTATCACTACAGCGCCTTTCTTCATATTCTCAACCATGTCTTCTGTTACAATGATAGGGGCGCGGTTGTGACCTCTAACGGCGCCTATCGCCACATCACAACGTCGTAAGGCTTTCATTAAATTCTTTGGCTGTATAGTAGAGGTATATAATATACGACCTACATTAGTCTGAATTTTTCGAAGTTTGGTTATTGAGCTATCAAAAACTTTAACGTTGGCACCTAATCCAAGAGCAGATCGCACTGCAAACTCACCAACTGTGCCAGCACCAATAACTACAACTTCAATTGGAGGAACGCCGCTAATATTTCCAAAAAGTAATCCGTTACCTTTTTTTGCGTTTACCATTAATTCTGCTGCTATAAGAACAGAAGCAGTTCCTGCAATTTCACTTAAAGCTTTAACTGCAGGGTAGGTGTGATCTTCGTCTTTTATAAATTCAAAAGCGAGAGCGGTAATTTTCTTTTTTGCAAGAGCGTCAAAATATGATTTTTGACGTGTTTTTAATTGTAGTGCAGATATTAAAACAGTTTTAGGTTTTATAAGCTCTAATTCGTCAAGAGTTGGTGGCTCGACTTTTAATACCATCGGGCATCCAAACACCTTGGTTTTATCTTCGGTAATCTGAGCTCCAGCTTCAGAGTAATCTTTATCTGTAAACCCTGCATCATCTCCAGCGCCTCGTTCAATTAAAACTTTATGCCCGTTGTTAACCATTGCATTCACGGCATCTGGTGTAAGACAAATTCTTTTTTCTTGAAAATAAGCTTCCTTAGGTATACCTATAAGGAGTTCACCCTTTTGTCTGGTTATTTCAAGGGTTTCCTCTTGAGGAATTAATTGAGCGTGTGTGAAAGGAGAAGTGGGATGAGACATAGTACTAGTTTAACCGTCTCAATTTACGAATAATTTTCATTTTTGATAAGGAAATTTCAATAGCAATTAGACTTCAGAAATTTATAAACTATAAGAAGTGAACTTAGTTATCAATCTTTAAAATTCTACTTCCGTCGTCATTTTTGGATAAGTAGACTTTTGTTGCATTTTCAGGTAGTAATGAAGAAATTTTTTCTGGCCATTCAATAAAAACGTAATCTCCAGTTTCAAAATATTCTTCAACTCCCATATCAAAAGCTTCTGATGGATCTTCTAATCTATAAAAGTCGAAATGATAAATTTGTAAATCTTCAGCTTGATACTCGTTTACTATTGAAAATGTTGGACTTCCAACTATCTCTGTGCAGCCAAGTTGTTTAATTAATTCTTTAATGAGTGTTGTTTTACCAACACCCATTTTTGCAAAGAATAAAAATATATTATGAGGTGCCTTCTCAAGTAGCTGTTTAGCTACTTCAGCAATTTTATCTTCAGTATAAACAATCTCCATTATAAATGTCTATTTATCGAGTCAAAAATAAATTAAGGAAAGCAATTGAACACCTTAATTTCATTTTTTTTATTTAGGTGTAAATACAGAAAATGGAATTATCATTTCTTCTAAAGAAACCCCTCCGTGCTGGTATGTATTACGATAATAACTAACATAATGATTGTAATTGTTAGGGTATGCAAAGAAGTAATCTCCTTTAGCAAAAATAAACGAACTACTCATATTTATAGTTGGTAAGCACAGCTTCTTAGGGTCTTTAGCTGCTAGAACTTCCTTGTCTTCATAGGTTAAACTTCTACCTGTTTTATAACGTAAGTTTAAACTAGTGTTTTTATCACCAATAACTTTAGACGGGTTTTTTACATTAATTGTTCCGTGGTCGGTAGTTATAATAAGTTTAAAACCTAAACGAGCAGCTTGTTGAATTACTTCTAGTAAAGGCGAGTTTTTGAACCAACTTTGAGTTAACGAACGGTACGACTTATCTGTAGAAGCAAGTTCCTTAATTACTTCCATCTCGGTTTTGGAGTGTGAAAGCATATCAACGAAATTATAAACTACTACAGTTAGGTCTTCGTCTTTGTGGCTTTTAAAATTTTCAACAAGTTTTTTCCCTTGTTTTAAACTTGAGATTTTGTGGTAACTCCAATTTATATTAACTCCCAATCTTTTTAATTGAGCGGTTAGGAATTCTTCTTCCTTCATGTTTTTCCCACCTTCATCTGTATCATTTAACCATAAATCTGGGTGAAGTTTTTCCATTTCACTAGGCATTAAACCTGAGAAAATTGCATTTCTAGCATATTGAGTAGCCGTTGGAAGAATACTACAAAACAGTTCTTCTGAAGTTTTTTTGTAAATGTTGGCTACAGTAGGTTCGAAGGCTTTCCATTGGTCAAACCTTAGGTTGTCCACAACAACTAAAAGGGTAGGAGTCCCTGCTTTAAGCTCTGGCTGTATTTTATCTCTAAAAAGTGTATGCGACATTACTGGCGCTTCACTTGTATCTTCAAACCAAGAAGGATAATTTTTATCTATAAACTTACAGAACTGATTATTGGCTTCGGTTTTTTGTGATTCTAAAATCTCAAACATACCCGAATCTTCAATTCCTTCTAATTCTAATTCCCAGTAAACTAATTTTTGATAAAGATCTTTCCACTCGTCAAAGCTGTTTACCATCGAAAGGTCCATCGCAATTTTTCTAAATTCTTGCTGATAGTTTGAAGTTGTTTTTTCAGACACTAACCTGCTGTGGTCTAAGTTTTTCTTTAAACTAAGAAGAATCTGATGTGGATTTACGGGTTTAATTAAGTAATCGGCTATTTTAGAACCAATAGCTTCTTCCATAATATACTCCTCTTCACTTTTTGTTATCATTACAATAGGAATCGAAGCTTGTTGTTCTTTAATTTCTGCTAAAGTTTCAAGGCCACTAAGGCCCGGCATATTTTCATCTAAAAAAACAATATCAAAAACTTGTTTTTTTATTTCTTCTAGGGCTTCCATACCGCTCTGTGCAGTAGTTACTTTATAGTTTTTATTTTCTAAGAAAAGAATATGTGGTTTAAGTAAATCTATTTCATCATCTACCCATAGTACTTTTATGTCGCTCATATATGTATATTTGTGTTGTTGCTCCTTTGTACTTAGCCTATATAATAATTCTTATAAAAGTTGCTAGCATAGGAGTGTTGTTAAAATCAATTTGGTATAATTCTCACAAATTTGCGAAGAATCACTTCAAAAATAGCCCCGAATTGTGTCAAAAGAATATTGTAGCTATTAATTTAAAGTTAAAGTTTGAAAACCTTTCCCAAACTCAAGTTTATAAACGATCCTATCTATGGTTTTATTACCATACCAAGTAAATTGGTTTTCGATTTGATAGAGCATAGATACTTTCAAAGATTGCGCAGGATTTCACAAATGGGTTTTTCCTATATAGTATATCCAGGAGCCCATCACACGCGATTTCATCATGCATTAGGTGCCATGTTCTTAATGCAGAAAGCTGTGCAAACTCTCAAGTCTAAAGGAGTTGAAATTTCTACTAAGGAAGAAGAAGGGTTGTATATAGCTATACTTTTACACGATATCGGTCACGGTCCTTTTTCACATGCTATGGAAAACAGTATAGTAGAAAGTGTGAGTCACGAGCATATTTCACTACTGTTTATGGAAGCTTTAAACAGTGAGTTTAATAATCGATTATCCTTGGCTATTAAGATATTTAAAGATGAATACTCTCGTAAATTTTTCCATCAATTGGTATCGGGCCAATTGGATATGGACCGATTGGATTATTTAAAGCGCGATAGTTTCTTTACAGGAGTTCCAGAGGGAACTGTAAATGCTCAACGTTTAATTGCAATGTTGAATGTAAAAAACGATGCTTTAGTTGTAGATGAAAAAGGAATTTATTCGGTAGAAAATTTTCTTGTAGCAAGGCGTTTGATGTATTGGCAGGTTTATCTTCATAAAACAGGTATAGTAGCTGAACAACTTTTAGTTAGAGTTTTAAAACGTGCAAAACAGCTTACTGCAAAAGGAGAAGAGTTGCATGCTAGTAAAAATTTACAGTTTTTCCTAAAAAATAACATAACCTTAGATAGTTTTTCGGAGGAGGTACTCGATACGTTTTCTAAGTTAGATGATTACGATATTGTATCTGCGATGAAGGTCTGGGTGGATAGTGACGACTTTGTATTAAAGAATTTATCTGCAATGCTACTTAATCGCGACTTATTAAAAGTGAAAGTTAAGTCGAAACCTTATTTAGATAAGAAAGTAAAAAGTAAAAGAGAGAAGTTGATGGATAAATATCAGCTTTCAGAAGAAGAAGCTGCATACTTTGTTTTCAGTGGCACGCTACAGAATCAGGCTTATAGTATGGAAAAAGAAACCATTAATCTATTGTTGAAAAATGGAAAAATTATAGATGTAGCAAAGGCTAGTGATCAGCTAAACTTAGAGGCTTTATCTAAGTCTGTGGTTAAGTACTATATGTGTTATCCAAAAAACAATACTGATAGCTATCGAGACTAAGTCCTTTTTTTCTATTTTTGCAGGAATGAAAATTAACAACCTATATTTAAATCATTTTATTAATGCTAATTTGCGGTTGATTATTTTCCGAAATTCGGTTGAAGAAAATCCACTCGCATTATGAAATTTACAGCAGCCCAAATAGCAGGAATACTTGACGGAACCGTAGAGGGAAACGAAAGTGTTGAGGTTTCTGAACTATCTAAGATTGAAGAAGGTAGTGAAGGAAGCTTAACCTTTTTGGCAAACCCTAAGTATACGCATTTTATATATTCAACAAAGGCTTCGGTAACTATTGTTAATAATGACTTTGTTGCAACCGATAAAATTTCAACTACGCTTATCCGTGTTGAAAATGCCTATAATGCATTTTCTAAATTACTAGAATATTATAATCAAGTAAAGATGAATAAGACGGGTATTGAAAACCCTGTTTTTATTTCAGAAAGTGCCAAATACGGTGAGAACTTGTATTTAGGCGCTTTTTCATATATAGGTGAAAATGTTAGGATTGGGAATAATGTAAAAATTTATCCGAATTCATATTTAGGAGACAATGTAACTATTGGCGATAATACTGTGATTTTTACTGGTGCAAAATTGTATTCAGAAACTAAAGTAGGCGAGTCCTGTGTTATTAATAGTGGAGTTGTTATTGGTGCTGATGGTTTTGGCTTTACACCAAATGAAAAAGGGGAATATAAAAAAGTTCCTCAAACTGGAAATGTAATCCTGGAGGACAACGTTGATGTAGGTCCGGGAACGACAATAGATCGCGCTACATTAGGATCTACAATAATTAAGAAAGGGGTTAAGTTAGACAATCAAATTCAGATTGCTCATAATGTAACTATTGGAGAAAATACCGTTATTGCAGCTCAAACTGGAGTAGCAGGCTCTACCAAGATAGGAAAAAATTGTATTATTGGTGGCCAAGTAGGAATAGCTGGGCATATTGTAATTGGAGACAATGTAAAAATACAAGCTCAGAGTGGTATAGGAAGAAATGTAAAAGACAATGAAACCTTACAAGGCTCTCCAGCTCTAAGTTACGGCGATTTTAATAAAAGTTATGTATATTTTAAAAACCTTCCTAAAATAATGGAAAGGTTTAATATAGTAGAAAAAAAACTTGATAATGAATAAAAGTGTGGTAAAACAACGCACCATTGGTAAAGAGGTATCTCTTACTGGGGTAGGCCTACATACTGGCAAGGAAGTTACAATTACGTTTAAACCTGCACCTGAAAACCATGGCTATTCTTTTGTAAGAATAGATTTGGAAGGTCATCCTGAGATTGAAGCAGATGCTAATTTTGTGGTTAATACACAACGCGGAACTAATTTGGAAAAGCGAGGTGTAAAAATCCAAACTTCAGAACACGTTCTTGCTGCATTAGTAGGACTTGAGGTTGATAACTGTATTATGGAGCTTAACGCTTCAGAACCGCCAATTATGGACGGTTCATCTAAGTATTTTGTTGAGGCTATTGAAAAAGCTGGAATTGTAGAGCAAGAAGCTGAAAGAGATGAGTATATCGTAACTGAAGTTATTTCGTATGTAGATGAAGAATCAGGCAGTGAAATAATAGTTATGCCATCGGATGAATACCAAGTAACTACAATGGTGGATTTTGGCACTATGGTTTTAGGTACTCAAAATGCTTCATTAAAAAAGATTTCAGACTTTAAGGACGAAATTGCAAATGCACGAACTTTTAGTTTCCTTCACGAAATTGAAATGTTGTTAGAACACGGCCTAATTAAGGGTGGTGATTTAAACAATGCTATTGTATATGTAGATAAAGAGCTTTCTCCAGATACTATGGAAAAGCTTCGAAAGGCTTTTGGGAAAGATAATATCTCGGTTAAGCCAAATGGAATTCTGGACAACCTTACGCTTCATTATCCAAACGAAGCAGCTAGACATAAGCTGTTAGATGTTATTGGTGATTTAGCGCTGATAGGTACTCGAATTCGCGGGAAGGTTATAGCTAACAAGCCAGGCCACCACGTAAATACACAATTTGCTAAAAAGCTTTCAAAGAGAATTAAAATTGAAAGACGAAATAAAGTTCCTAAATTTGATATCAACCAACCACCTGTAAAAGATGTAAATGAAATAATGGCTATGCTTCCACATAGACCACCATTTTTATTGGTTGACAAAATTATGGAAATGACTGAAACAGGGGTGGTAGGTCTTAAAAACGTGACTATGAACGAACCTTTCTTCGTAGGTCACTTCCCAGGAGCACCAGTTATGCCAGGAGTTTTAATTGTTGAAGCTATGGCACAAACAGGTGGGATTTTAGCTTTAAGCACTGTACCAGACCCTGAAAACTACCTTACATTCTTTATGAAAATAAACAATGTAAAGTTTAAACAACAGGTTAATCCTGGAGATACACTTATATTTAAATTGGAACTAATTACCCCTATCCGCCGAGGAATTGTACATATGCAAGGAAACGCTTATGCGAATGGTAAATTAGTTACAGAAGCTGAGCTTATGGCTCAAATGGTTAAAACAAAAAATTTATAAATGAACCAACCACTTGCATACGTCCATCCGGGCGCAAAAATTGCCAAAAACGTTGTGATAGAACCTTTCACAACAATCCATAATAACGTCGTAATTGGCGAAGGAACTTGGATTGGAAGTAATGTAACTATTATGGAAGGTGCACGTATTGGTAAAAACTGTAATATTTTTCCAGGTGCTGTAATTTCTGCAGTTCCTCAAGATTTGAAATTTAAAGACGAAGAAACAACGGCCGAAATTGGTGACGGAACTACTATTAGAGAATACGTTACTATCAATAGAGGTACAATAGATCGCGGAAAAACCGTAATCGGTAAAAACTGCTGGATCATGGCTTATTGTCATATTGCTCACGACTGCATCGTTGGAGATAACTGTATTTTTAGTAATAACAGTACACTTGCAGGGCATATTACAGTAGGCGATCACGTAGTATTAGCAGGAATGACTGCTGTTCATCAGTTCTGTATGATTGGTAATCACGCATTTGTTACAGGTGGATCGTTAGTACGAAAGGATGTACCACCATACGTTAAAGCTGCTCGAGAACCACTTAGCTATGTGGGTATAAACTCTATTGGGTTAAGAAGAAGAGGGTTTACTTCAGAAAAAATTACTGAAATTCAGAATATTTATAGACTTCTATATCAGAAGAATTATAACACCTCCCAAGCTACAGAAATTATTGAAGCTGAAATGGAGGCAACTCCTGAACGAGATGAAATCCTTCAGTTTATTAAAAATTCCAAGCGTGGAATTATGAAGGGATATTTCAATTCAAACTAATTAAAATAAAATTACAATCAATTAACCATAAATATAAATAATGGCTACTTCATCAGATATAAGAAAAGGACTTTGCATTCGTTACAACAACGATATTTACAAGATTATAGAATTCCTTCACGTTAAACCAGGAAAAGGCCCTGCATTCGTAAGAACTAAATTAAAAAGTGTTACTACCGGTAAAACTATAGACAACACTTTTTCAGCTGGTCATAAAATTGATGATGTTCGTGTTGAAACTCATAAATTTCAATATTTATACAGTGAAGGTGAAACGTATCACTTTATGAATACAGAGGATTATTCTCAAATTCAGTTAATGAAAGGAATACTTGATACTCCAGAATTAATGAAAGAAGGAGAAGTTGTATCTGTACTTATTAATGCAGAAGACGGTGCGCCACTTTCAGTTGAAATGCCTGCGCATGTAATTTTAGAAGTAACATCAACAGAACCAGGTGTAAAAGGAAATACAGCTACAAACGCTACTAAACCAGCAATTGTAGAAACTGGAGCTGAAATTAATGTTCCATTGTTTATCAACGAAGGGGATAAAATTAGAATTGATACCGAAAAAGGTCAGTACCAGGAAAGAATGAAAGAATAAATTTTATTCATTTATTAAACTTCAAAAACAGTATTCTTTAATTCTATAGCTAACTAAAAGTGAAATTTCCAACTCCACAAACTCTTGAAAATATAGCCGTTATAATTGGTTCTGATTACGTAGGTAGTCCTGATTTTCCAGTTTTTGGAATGAACGAGATTCACGTTGTTCAGCCAGGAGATATTGTTTTTGTAGATCATCCAAAGTATTACGATAAAGCATTACAATCGCAGGCTACAGTTATACTTATTAATAAAAAAGTAGATTGTCCTGAAGGGAAAGCACTATTAATTTCTGATGATCCTTTCCGAGACTTTAACAAGCTTACTCGTTATTTCAAACCTTTTAATAGTTCTAACAGGTTAATTTCAGAATCTGCTGAAATAGGTGAGGGAACAGTTATTCAACCCAATGTATTTATTGGTAACAATGTAAAAATTGGGAAAAACTGTTTAATTCATCCTAATGTTAGTATTTATGATAATACTGTAATCGGAAATAATGTTACGATTCACGCGGGTACTGTTTTAGGTGCTGATGCTTTTTATTATAAAAACCGTCCCGAAAACTTTGATAAATTATTAAGTGGCGGAAACGTTGTAATAGAAGACAATGTAGATCTTGGCGCACTTTGTACTATAGACAAAGGAGTGACAGCATCTACTACCATTGGAGAAGGCTCAAAGCTCGATAATCAAGTTCACGTAGGACACGATACTGTTATTGGTAAACGCTGTTTAATAGCAGCTCAAGTTTGTATAGCAGGCTGTGTTTTGGTAGAAGATTTTGTAACACTTTGGGGGCAGGCAGCAATTACTAGTGGGGTTACTGTAGGTGAAAAAGCAATAATATCTGCACAAAGTGGTGTTAGTAAATCACTTCCTGGGCATAAATCATATTTTGGTTCACCTGCAGAAGAATTTAGAAAAAAATATAAGGAATTGGCCATGGTTAAGCTAATTCCAGACATAATTAAAAAACTGGATAAATTGCCATGAGTAATAAAGCAAAAGAATTAGTTAGGGATTTTTATAATTCCGATTTATTAAAAGACGAAACAATTTTAGAGCGTTTTTTCCATCCTGATTTACAGTTGATATGGAATAGTGCTGATGGTCTTAATATTTTAAGTTATGACGACTTAAAGAACTTCTTAGGTGAGGTTAAGCGTTCTTATAACGATTTAAGGATTGAAATTAGTCATCTCTTAGCAGACGGGCCACACGTAACAATACGTTACAAGTATTATATCCGTACTATGGAAAATCCAGATGAAGAGTTAGGAATTGCTCATTTCATTGGCATTTGGGAAGTTAAAGACGATAAAATTTACAAAGGATATCAAGTTAGTCAGCCTGTTACCGAAAATGACGACACTACCGAAAGTTATCAAAAAGTTAAGGTTTAATAATTTTTAAATCCGTTGTCAAAAACTGTATCTTTGCAGGAATTCTGAATAAAATTCGAAAGGTTTATTTGAATTTAAATTATATATAACAATTACAAAATAGTTAAAAATGAGCGTTTTAGTAAATAAAGATTCAAAAATAATAGTTCAAGGATTCACTGGGAGTGAAGGAACTTTCCACGCTGAACAAATGATTGAATACGGAACTAATGTTGTTGGAGGAGTAACTCCAGGAAAAGGTGGACAAAAACATCTTGATAAGCCAGTATTTAATACAGTTGAAGAAGCTGTAAAAGAAACTGGTGCCGACACCACTATTATTTTTGTGCCGCCTGCATTTGCTGCAGACGCCATTATGGAAGCTGCTGATGCAGGTATTAAAGTAATTATCACAATTACTGAAGGTATTCCAGTAAAAGATATGATTACTGCTTCAAACTATATTAAAGACAGAGATTGTCGTTTAATTGGTCCTAACTGTCCAGGAGTTATTACTCCAGGTGAAGCAAAAGTTGGTATTATGCCAGGTTTCGTTTTCAAAAAAGGTAGTGTAGGTATTGTTTCAAAATCAGGAACACTTACTTATGAAGCTGCAGATCAAGTTGTAAAACAAGGTTTAGGAATTACTACAGCAATCGGTATTGGTGGAGATCCAATTATTGGAACTACTACAAAAGAAGCTTTAGAATTGCTTATTAACGATCCAGATAGTGAAGCGGTAGTAATGATAGGTGAAATTGGTGGTCAATTAGAAATTGATGCAGCAAAATGGTACAAAGAAAGCGGAAGCAAAAAGCCAGTAATTGGTTTTATCGCTGGTGAAACAGCGCCTGCAGGACGTACAATGGGGCACGCTGGTGCAATTGTTGGTGGTAGCGATGATACTGCTCAGGCAAAGAAAAAAGTAATGCGCGAATGTGGAATGCACGTAGTGGATTCTCCAGCAGAAATTGGAAAGAAAGTAAAAGAAGTTTTAGGCTAATCTTTTCAACATATAGATTAAAAAGCTCTGTGAAATTCACAGGGCTTTTTTTATGGTGAAGCCACAAGCTTTTGTTATATTTGAAACCCGCCTCTCGCGGTTATCTTACAAGGTTTAAATAATCTTGAGGGTATATTAGATTAAATAAAAACAGACCTTAATATGAAATTACTGGAAGGAAAAACAGCAATTATTACTGGCGGAAGCCGCGGAATTGGAAAAGGAATTGTAGAAGTATTTGCTAATCACGGCGCAAATGTAGCTTTTACCTATAGCTCCTCAGCCCAAGCTGCAAATAATTTAGCCGAAGAAGTTACCAAATTAGGTGTTAAAGCTAAAGCATATCAAAGTGATGCCGCTTCTTTTACTGAAGCTCAAGCATTGGTAGATGAAGTTTTAAAAGACTTTGGAAGTGTTGATATTCTTATAAACAATGCTGGGATTACTAAAGACAATCTTTTAATGAGAATCTCTGAGGAAGATTTTGATAAAGTAATCGAAGTAAACTTAAAATCCGTTTTCAATATGACCAAGGCTGTACAACGTACAATGCTTAAACAACGCCAAGGTTCTATAATTAATATGAGCTCTGTTGTGGGAGTAAAAGGTAATGCAGGTCAAACAAATTATGCAGCTTCCAAAGCAGGGGTTATAGGATTTACAAAATCTGTAGCTATCGAATTAGGATCACGTAACATTCGTTGTAACGCAATTGCGCCTGGTTTCATCGAAACTGAAATGACGCAAAACCTAAATGAGGACGCAGTAAAAGGTTGGACAGACATGATTCCACTTAAACGTGGTGGATCTCCACAAGATGTTGCTAATGCTTGTGTGTTTTTAGCAAGTGATTTATCAGCATACGTTACTGGACAAGTTCTTAATGTAGATGGAGGAATGCTTACTTAAAAAAATCCTTTTCGGTGGTAAAAATCAGTACCTTGAAATTATAAACTTGAAACTAATTTAGTGACCACAGAAACCATATTTTATATTTTAATCGCCGGAGTAATTTCTATTGCTCTGGCGGTTTTTATGTATGGATATAAGTCCAAACAAAAAGGATTATTGGCTTGGATTTTTGGCGCACTTAGATTTATTTCAATATTTTCAATTTTACTTTTATTAATTAATCCTAAGTTTAAAAGTGAAACGTATACCATCGAAAGGCCTAAACTCCCTGTATTAATAGACAATTCAGCATCTATAACTGAGTTAGAGCAAACAGAAAATGTTTCTGAATTTCTTGAAAAATTAAAAAACAATAAAGAGTTAAATAATAAATTTGAGCTTTCTTATTTTTCTTTCGGAAGCGATTTCAAAGAAAGCGACTCTTTAACTTTTGATGATAGGAACACCAATATTTCAAAAGCGCTTTCATCATCAAATGAAATTTTTAAAAATGAAATCGCCCCAATAATTCTTATTTCGGATGGAAATCAAACACTTGGGAGTGATTACGAATTTTCTTCTGCAACAAACAGAAACCCTATTTATCCTGTTATTCTTGGGGATTCTGTACAGCATAAAGATTTGAAAATATCGCAATTAAATACAAATCGTTATGCTTTCTTAAAAAATCAATTTCCAGTTGAAGTTATTGTCAATTATACAGGTCCAACACCTGTCAACACCGAATTTATCGTTAATCAAGGTGCTTCTTCTGTATATCGAACTAATGTTTCGTTTTCAAATAATGAAACTTCAAAAACAATAAACTTTACGCTTTCTGCAAATTCGGTAGGACTTCAAAAATATTCAGCACAAATTCTTCCGCTTTCAGATGAAAAAAATAAAACTAATAACAGTAAGCATTTTGCTGTAGAAGTTATCGACCAAGCAACAAATGTTTTGGTAGTTAGTAATATAACACATCCAGACTTGGGTGTGCTTAAAAAGGCAATTACTTCAAACGAACGCCGAACTATTACTTTTAAAAAACCTTTTGAAGCTGTTTCAGTTTTAAACGATTATCAATTGGTGATTCTCTATCAGCCAGATAGAAATTTCGCTACAGTATATTCTGAAATAGAAAAATTAAACAAAAACACTTGGGTATTCTCTGGATTGCAAACCGATTGGCATTTTCTAAATGCTGCTCAAAACAATTTTATTAAAGAAGCATCTACACAAACAGAAGATGTTCAAGCAAAAGTAAATAGTAATTACGGCACATTTGCGTTCGACGATATAGGGTTTGACGATTTTCCACCCTTGCATACTGAATTTGGATCTTTGTCTGTAACTGTTGCAAATGAAGAAATGTTAGCGCAAACTGTAAGTGGAATTTCTAATGGCAATCCACTGCTAGCTACCATTGAAGTAAATGGTATACGCAACGCTATTTGGGATGGTGAAGGCTTTTGGCGTTGGAGAGCACGTAACTTTGTGAATAGTAATAGCTTTAAAGAATTTGATGATTTTATCGGGAATATTGTTCAGTATTTAGCATCAAATAAACGCAGAAGTAGACTAGAAGTGTCTTCTGAAACATTCTATTACAACAATAACCCTATTAAAATCTCAGCCCAATATTTTGATAAAAACTATGTATTCGACAATCGTGCTTCACTAAATATAAAGGTAAGAAACACTGAAACTGACGAATTAACGATTTTCCCAATGTTGCTTCGTAATAATTATTATGAAGTAGATTTAAATAGCCTTGCTGCTGGTGAGTATAAGTTTACAGTTTCAACTGCAGACGAATCGATTAAAAGCAGTGGAGATTTTACTATTTTAGATTTTAATGTAGAACAACAATTTTTAAACGCAAATGTTTCAAAATTGAATAGAGTGGCAGTAAACTCAAATGGAAAAGCATACTTCGCATTACAAAGCGATGCATTGATAGATTTGTTGATAGCCGACACAAACTACCAAAACATTGAAAGAAGCGAACAAAAAGTAGTACCTTTGATAGATTGGAAATATCTTCTAGCACTTATCATTCTAGCACTCGTTTCAGAATGGTTTATCAGAAAATATAACGGACTTATATAGAAACCCAAACACTTTTTAAAAATGGAAAAACTTCCCAAGTTAACAATACCTGTAATTGTAGGAATTGTATTATTTATTATTTTAATTTCAAAATCATCTGTAACTATTAGCTCTGGTCACGCAGGAGTACTATATCAAACTTTCGGAAATGGTGTGGTAACCGATGAACCGCCATTAGGTGAAGGTTTTCATATTATAGCTCCTTGGAACAAGGTATTTGTTTACGAAGTACGTCAGCAAGAGTTAAGTGAGAAAATGCAAGTTCTGTCATCTAACGGACTAGAAATAAAGCTAGATGCTTCTGCATGGTATCAACCAGAGAGTAACGATATAGCGAAACTTCATCAAGAAAAGGGAGAAAACTATTTACAACGTGTAATTCAGCCAGCAATTAGAAGTGCGGCAAGAAGTGTTGTAGGTCGTTATACACCTGAACAACTTTATTCTAGTAAAAGAGATGCAATTCAAGAAGAGATTTATGAAGAAACTAAGAAAATTTTAGACAAACAATACATTCAATTAAATGAAGTATTAGTTCGTGATGTTACGTTACCACCGGCAATTAAAGATGCTATTGAGCGTAAGCTTCGTCAGGAACAAGAGTCATTAGAGTATGAATTCCGCTTGGAAAAAGCGACTAAAGAAGCTGAAAAAGTAAGAATTGAAGCACAAGGTAAAGCAGATGCAAACGCAATTTTAAGTGCTTCCTTGACAGATAAGGTTCTTCAAGATAAAGGAATTGACGCTACTTTAGAACTTGCTAAATCACCAAACGCTAAAGTTGTAATCGTTGGTTCTGGAGATAGTGGTTTACCTTTAATTTTAGGTAATAACTAAAATCAATTTCAGACCGATACATTCCACTTAGTTTGCAATGGGTATTGAAATCTATCGAATGTAAATATTTAAAACCTTCCCATGTGGAAGGTTTTTTTATGGAACAAACTCAGAAAGGATTATAAACATCGATATAACTAACATTGTTTTCCTAATTTTGAATTATGCTTACCAAGGTTGACCCTATAAAAGTAACAGAATATGAAAAACACCAAAATAACTTTCGGTTTAATTAGCTTGATAATAGGAATCATCTTATTTATTCTCTTGGTAGATTTAATTTCTAAACCTTCAAATCTTCCAGTAGCTTTTGATCCTATAGGAAGTTTTCAAACTTATTTTTTTAGCTTCAGTTTTACTTTAGGAGTTATAGGATGGGTTATTGGCAGCTTGTTATTTATAGGGTATTTAATTTTATTTTATTTTATAGGAACATGGATAAGTAAAATGATATCTAAACAGTAATCTATTAAAACTATATGAAAACCACCCCAGAACATAACGAGCGTATTGCAAAAATGACTTTCGCTTCGGTTTACCCACATTATATCACAAAAGTTGAAAAGAAAGATAGAACAATAGAAGAATTACATCAAGTAATCGAATGGCTTACAGGGTACAATGAAAAGGATTTAAAGAAATTAATTGAAGAAAAAGCAACTTTTGAAACCTTCTTTAAACAAGCAAATCTTAATCCTAATGCCAGCCTCATCAAAGGTATGATTTGTGGATATCGCATAGAAGAACTTGAAAATCCAGTAACAAGACAAGTTCGTTACCTAGATAAATTGGTAGATGAGTTAGCTAAAGGTCGCAAAATGGAGAAAATTCTTAGGGTGAAATAATTTTTTTAAAAGTCAATTTAACCTCTTAAAAAACTCATTTATGAAAACTAAAAAAATAAGTTTATCAATATTAACAGTTCTATTGTCTTTTGCGATCGGATTATATATCAATAATGTATTTGCGAATTTTCCAAAGGAGGATAATCTTACACTAACTAAAATTAATAAAATGGAAGATAACGATATGAAATTAGGTGCCTTTTCAGTTAGTCTTAATGTAAAGGATTTAAGGGTTTCAAAACAATTTTACGAAAACTTAGGATTTAAAGTCTTTGGTGGAAGTATGGAGCACAATTATCTTATAATGAAAAATGGAAATGCACTAATCGGTATTTTTCAAGGAATGTTTGAAGGCAATATTTTAACCTTTAACCCAGGTTGGGATGAAAACGCACAGAATTTAGAAAGCTTTGATGATGTAAGGGAAATTCAAAAAAGCCTTAAACAAAGTGGGGTAGAACTCTCTACAGAAGCAGATGAAAATACATCGGGTCCCGCAAGTATAACTCTTTCTGATCCTGATGGAAATATTATTTTAATAGACCAACATCGATAGACTGACTTAATGAATAAAAATAAAGACCTTCTAAATTAGAAGGTCTTTACTATTTAGTTTATTCCGTTTTCTGAAAAGATTTTATAACTACCAGTCCGCAGATTACAGCTACAGCAGTAAGGCTAAAAGCTAAAATAGTATTGCTGTAAATAAAGTTCCCGATGGCAAATAGTGTACAGTAAACACCTACAACTCCTGCAAAAAAGCCTAGAATTTTCATTCCAAACCCTTTAAACTTGGATTCATTTCCAAAAATTAGGCTATTAAAGCTATTAAGTGTTTCAGCATTTGACGGTTTTGTTAATAGCGTTACAAGTACCCATCCAATTGTGGTTATTACAACCCCAAGAACTAATTGCCAATGACCAGCCATTTCAATCATTGGAGTGTCCATTTTTCCATTAACAAAGAAAAAGGCAGCAATTAAAAATGAAATTAGCATAGCGGCAATTTCACTATAGGGATTTATTCTACTCCAAAACCATCTTAAAATAAACAGTAATCCAGTACCTGCTCCAATAGAAAGTAATAAGTTGAAACCATCACGAGCTTCTTCTAGAACAAGTGCTAATAAGCCTGCGAAAATCATCATTACAACCGTAGAAACTCTACCAGCAGCAACTTGCTCTTTTCCAGTAGCTTCTTTTCGAAGAAAACGTACGTAAAAATCATTTACAACATAAGAACTTCCCCAGTTTAAATGCGTCGAGATTGTGCTCATAAAAGCTGCAATTAATGATGTAATTACAATTCCTAATAAACCGGCTGGCAAGAAAGTTAGCATTGCTGGATAAGAAAGGTCATTTTTCACAAAATCAGGATGTAAATTCGGAAATGCAGCTTGTAGGCTTTCTATATTTGGAAAAATCACGATAGATGCAAGACCAATGATAATCCACGGCCAAGGTCTAAGTGCGTAATGTGCGATATTAAAAAATAGGGTAGCATAGGTTGCGTGTTTTTCATCTTTGGCGGCTAACATCCTTTGGGCAATATAACCACCACCACCTGGCTCAGCTCCCGGATACCAAACACTCCACCATTGCACGGCTAACGGAATTATAAGCAAAGGAATCAATAATTCAGGTTTAGAAAAGTCAGGTAGCATTGCTGTTTTTGCTGCTACAGCTGGGGTAGCGAGTAATTTATCTATCCCCCCAATTTCAGGCATATTTACTATGTAAACGGTAGCCCAAATACTTCCAACCATGGCGATTATAAATTGAACAAAATCTGTAAGTAAAACTCCTTTTAAGCCCCCAAAGGCTGAGTAAATAACCACTACCGGCGAAGCAATTAATAATACTTCATATGAAGATAAACCGAACATAACGTGTCCAATTTTAATTGCCGCGAGACAAACGTTCGCCATAATTACAATGTTGAAGAAAACTCCTAAATAGATGGCTCTAAAACCTCTTAAAAAGGCGGCGCTTTTTCCGCTATATCGCAATTCATAAAATTCTAAATCGGTTGTAATGCCACTTTTTCGCCAAAGTTTAGAATAAAAAAAGACAGTTAACATTCCGGTAAGTAGAAAACTCCACCATATCCAGTTACCAAAAACTCCATCTTCACGAATAACACCTGCAACAAAGTTTGGTGTATCTGCAGCAAAGGTCGTAGCAACCATGCTAACCCCTAAAAGCCACCAAGGCATATTTCTATCGGAAAGAAAAAAGGATTTTGAATCTTTTCCAGCTTTTTTAGCTACAACTAGACCAATTGTAATAAATATTATAAAAAATGTAATTATAACGATCCAATCGATGGTGGTTAAGTGCATAATTTTAGTAAAATTGGTTGTTTTTAAACTTCGGTTAAAGTACTTATTTTGAAAGGCTTTTTAAAAGTTCGGTAATTTAAATATTCACAAGTTTTTAAACAATTTACAAAGTTCAATCATTGAATATTTCTTTTAAATATATAACACGCCAATTTAACATTATGGTTTTAAACCATTTGTTGGAACTTTACATTTCATACTAAAAATTGTAATTTCTATTTCCTACCTTTAAAAAAATAATTGATTTTCTATGACGGCAAAACGTAGGAGTAAAGCGAAAACAACTAAAATAGAACCCAAAAGAGCCAGAAATTTATCTCCTGGTACTGTTAAGTATACTGGTAAAAAAGTCACGACAATTACAGAGTTAGATATAATTGATTACTCTAAGGATCATTATCATCGATTTAAAACAAATGATATTAATGAGGCTTTTAACTACGAAGATTCTACAAATATTACTTGGATAAATGTAAACGGACTTAGCAATACCGATGATATTATTACACTCGGTAACCATTTTGAACTACATCCATTAATTCAAGAAGATATAGTAAGTACATATCAACGTCCAAAAATTGATGAATACGAAGAATACTTATTTATAGTATTTAAAATGCTTCATTACGACAATGATAGGCTTAACAATGAGCATATTAGTATGGTTATGGGGAAGGATTATGTGTTAACTTTTCAAGAAGCCGAAGGAGATGTTTTTAGTGATTTGAGGGAACGTTTAGAACACGGTAAAGGTAGGATTCGTGGGGTAGGAGCAGATTATTTAATGTTTGCAATCCTAGATGCAGTTGTAGATAATTATTTTTCAGTTATTGAGTATTTAAGCAATAAAGTAGAGTTGTTAGAGGATAAGCTTTTCGATAAAAAAGAAGACCCAGATATAGCAGAGGAGATTCAACAACTAAAAAAGGAAATATTAAAAATTAGAAAAGCAGTCGTTCCTTTGCGAGAAGTTGTAAATAGATTAGAAAAAATAGATTACACAATTATAGAAGAGCGTACCAATAAATATATTCGCGATTTATACGACCATATAATTCAAGTTAATGAAAGTGTGGAAATTTATCGAGAGATGATTTGGAGTTTGATGGATATGTATATGACGACTATCAGTAACAAGATGAATGAAGTTATGAAGGTTTTGACAATTATGGCTTCTATATTTATTCCGCTCACCTTTATGGCAGGTATCTACGGAATGAATTTTGATCATATGCCAGAACTTCATCTTAGATATGGGTATTATTACCTTTGGGGGTTAATGATTCTTGTTTTTCTGGGCTTACTTTGGTATTTCAAAAGAAAAAAGTGGATATAATAGCTTCTCTATTTCGATGAAATTTTAAAAATATTATTATAAAATTAAAAAGACTATATAATGGAATTAATGACAGTTGGCGGTGGATGTTTTTGGTGTATTGAGGCAGTGTTTGATCAAGTGAAAGGAGTAGAAAAAGTTGTTTCGGGTTATACTGGAGGAACTGCTCCTGGAAGACCAACCTATCGTGAAGTGTGCTCAGGATTAACAGGTCACGCTGAAGTAGTACAAGTTAGTTTCGATCCTGAAGTAATTTCGTACGAAGATTTAGTAGTAATTTTTATGACGAGTCACGATCCAACAACTCTAAATCGTCAGGGGGCGGATGTAGGGACACAATACCGTTCGGTAATTTATTATCACAACGAAGCTCAAAAGGAAATTTCAGAAACTATCGTGAAGGAGATGTCGCCTTATTACACAAATCCCATTGTAACAGAAATAAGTCCGTTACAAACATTTTATGAAGCTGAAGAAGATCACCAAGATTATTATGCAAACAATCAAACTGCTGGATATTGTACAGCGGTAATTACTCCAAAACTGGCTAGGTTACGTAAAATGCACAGTGATAAGCTCAAATAGAATTAAAAATCTAATTTTAAATTTCATTACTTAAAATTCCTTTAAACACTGATGGTGAGGGTGTTTAGCTGCTCTTTTTTTGCTGTTATTCGTTAAAAATTCAAGCGTCAAAAGATATTATTTTGCATTGTGAAAAAAGGACGTAATTTTGCACCTTCTAAAAAAGGTAGAATTTATGATGGAGGTAACAGACGCACTAAAAGAAAAAAAAACTGATAAGGAGCTATATAGCTACCAAAAAGGGGCAATAGATCAAATTTTTGAAAAATTTGAAACCGCTCCAGACGATTATCATTTGTTATATCAATTACCAACAGGTGGAGGTAAAACAGTTATCTTTTCTGAAATTGTCCGTCAATATCTTAAACTTCACAATAAAAAAGTTTTGGTGATGACTCACCGAGTGGAGCTTTGTAAGCAAACTTCTGAAATGCTTACAAGTTTTGGTGTTGTAAACAAAGTTGTTAATAGTACTGCTAATCTTTCCGATCAAGCAAAATACAGTTGCTTTGTGGCAATGGTTGAAACTTTAAACAACCGTTTGAACGATGACAAACTTGATATTTCAGATATTGGACTAGTTATTATTGATGAGGCTCACTATAACTCATTTACAAAACTTTTTAAATTCTTTGAAAAATCATTTATCCTAGGGGTTACAGCAACTCCATTAAGTTCTAATAGAAATCTTCCGATGAAGGATAACTATCAAGAACTGATTGTTGGAGAAAGTATTCAGTCGTTAATTGATAATGAGTTTCTAGCTCAAATTGAAGTTTTTCAATACAATATGGGGCTAACTTCATTGGAGATTGGTTCTAATGGTGATTATACTGTAAAATCATCAGACGATCTTTATTCTGGAGTGAATATGCTTGACCGTTTACTTGAGTCGTATAGAACGCACTCCAACGGTAAGAAAACATTGATTTTCAACAACGGTATTAATACATCTATCCAAGTGTATTATCATTTAAAGGCAGAAGGTTTGCCTGTAATGCATTTAGATAATACAGCAACAAAAAAACAGCGAAAGCAAATTTTAAATTGGTTCCGTGAAACTCCTGATGCTATACTTACATCTGTAAGTATTTTAACTACAGGATTTGATGAACCATCGATAGATACAATTATTCTTAACAGAGCGACACGTTCTTTAACGCTTTACTTTCAGATGATAGGTCGTGGTTCGCGTATTTGGAATAATAAAACTAAGTTCTCGGTTATCGACCTTGGTAACAACTTTCAGCGATTTGGACCATGGGAGGCACCTTTAGATTGGCAGGCAATATTCAATTCACCTGACTTCTTTATGGATCGCTTAGTAAGCGATGAGGAATTAGAAAGTAACTTCCGTTACGAAATGCCAGAAGAGGTTCGCAATGAGTTTGCAAAGAGTGAGAACGTTTATTTTGATATTAAACAAACCTATCAAGACTCTGTAGCAAAAGGGGAATCTAGTAAGGTAATTTTAGAAAGGTCTATTGAACAACACGCGCGAATTTGTGTAGAAAACAGTGAAGATGTTTACGACGCACTTGCTTTAGCGAAAATGTTAGGAGATGATATCGATCATCGAATTGAAAAATATGCGCAGTGCATTAGTAAAAGTACAGGTAACTTCATAAGTTGGTTAAAAGAAGATTACCGTTTAAAGTTTAGAAATTATCTTCGAGAGAACTTTGATGAAATCTTTGAAGAAGTTCACGGATATGCACCTGAAGAGTAAGAAGTAAATTAAAACTCTGAATTCTAAAAATTAAATTAGAATTCAGAGTTTTAAATTTTTAGACCTAATATTGTTCACTTTCATTAGGGAAATCGCCGCTCTTTACGTCTTTGCTATACTGCGTAAATGCATTTTTCATATCAGTATACAAATCTAAATAACGTCTAAGGAAACGAGGATTAAATTCGTGAGTCATTCCAATCATATCGTGAAGCACTAGAACTTGTCCATCAACGCCGCTTCCGGCTCCAATTCCAATAACTGGAATACTAATTTTTTCTGCTACTTGTTGTGCAAGTTTAGCTGGTACTTTTTCTAGAACAATTGCAAAGCATCCAATTCTTTCCAATAAAAGAGCGTCTTCAATTAACTTATCGGCTTCTTCCTCTTCTTTAGCGCGTACAGTGTACGTTCCAAATTTATAAATTGATTGTGGTGTTAACCCTAAGTGTCCCATTACAGGAATACCTGCGTTTAAGATTCGTTTTACCGATTCTTTTATTTCTTTTCCCCCTTCAAGCTTAACTGCGTGTCCGCCACTTTCTTTCATAATTCTGATGGCAGAACGAAGTGCTTCTTTTGGGTCGCTTTGATAGCTTCCAAATGGTAAATCAACTACAACTAAGCTGCGTTCAATAGCACGAACTACAGAAGCTGCGTGATATATCATTTGGTCTAAGGTAATTGGTAGGGTAGTTTCGTGTCCAGCCATTACATTACTAGCAGAATCACCTACTAAAATAACGTCTATTCCTGCACTGTCTACAATTTTGGCCATGGTAAAATCGTATGCAGTTAGCATCGAAATCTTTTCACCTTTCTTTTTCATATCCACCAAAGTTTTGGTGGTAATGCGTTTGTATTCTTTTTTAGCTATACTCATAGTTATATTGAAATTGAATGGTAAAAGTAATAAATTACGACATTAGAAACTTGGATTTTGGATTTGATAATTCCTAGAGTGTTTTTATATCAATTATAAATACTGTGAATTAACAATCACTCACATTAACTTGTACTGCAAGACCTCCTTCACTAGTTTCTTTATACTTCGATGTCATATCTTTTGCCGTTTCCCACATTGTTGCGATTACCTTATCTAAAGGTACTTTTGCCTTGGCAGGATCACTGTTAAGTGCCATTTCGCAAGCATTTATTGCCTTAATTGCTCCCATTGCATTACGCTCTATACAAGGAATTTGAACCAAACCAGCAATTGGGTCACAGGTTAAACCTAGGTGATGTTCCATTGCAATTTCACTAGCCATTAAGCATTGGTCTGGCGTTCCGCCCATAAGTTCGCATAACGCACCTGCAGCCATCGATGATGATACACCAATTTCTGCCTGACATCCACCTAAAGCCGCTGAGATAGTAGCTCCTTTTTTGAAAAGACTTCCTATTTCTCCTGCAGTTAATAAAAATTTCTGTACGTCTTCAAAATTTGCATCGTGGTTTTCAATCACCATATAATACATCATTACGGCAGGAATTACACCAGCACTTCCATTTGTTGGAGCGGTTACAACTCTACCTAAAGATGCATTTACTTCGTTAACAGCTAATGCGAAACAAGAAACCCATTTCAGAATTTGTCGAAATTTTACTTCGGTATTTCTAATGGCATCTATCCATTCTTCAGCATTATTGTATGTGGTGTCCCCAATAAGGTTTTTATTCATTTCGAAGGCTCTTCGGGTAACATTTAGGCCACCAGGTAAAATTCCTTCAGTATGTGCTCCCACATACATAGAGTCGAGCATTACAGCCCAAATTTCTTTTAAACCTTTTGTGATTTCTGCTTCAGAACGCAATGATTTTTCATTCTCGAGAACTATTTCTGAAATACTTTTATTTTCAGATTTGCAGTATGCAGCTAGCTCCGCTCCGTTTTGAATAGGGAAAGGGAACTGTGCAAATTTTTCCATTTTTACTTTTTCCTGCTTGCGCTCTTCTTTAACAGTAAACCCTCCACCTATGGAATAAAAAGAGGTAGATTCTTTCGATCCGTCTTTAAAGCTGGCATTGAAAGTCATTCCGTTAGGATGGAATTCAAGAAACTTTCTATTAAAGATTATATTTTCTTTCGGAATAAACGGTACCTCTAACTCGTTGTTAAGTTTGAGCTTGTTTTCCGAAGTAATAAAGTCTATCTCTTTATTTATATTTTCAATGGGAAATGTAACAGGGTCAAACCCCATTAAACCTAGCATTACGGCTATATCTGTAGCGTGACCCTTTCCCGTTAGTGAAAGCGAGCCATATAGATCTACAGTTAGCGATACTACCTCATCAAATTTATTATCATCTTTCAACTCCTCAATCCAACGCAATGCTGCGCGCCAAGGACCTAAAGTGTGGGAACTAGACGGACCAACACCTATCGACAACATGTCAAAAACACTAATACTTTCCATAAATTTTTTCTTGAGTCAAACCTAAGAAATTTTAAAACATTTAGCTAAACAGAAGGCGTTAATTGTTAACAATTAATGCTTGAAAACATTTTTTTCAGGTAAACCTACAAAAATAAAGAGAAGACACGAGATAAGTGTTTTGATACTGATAGGCTTTGTTAGTTTTAGTTCAAATCATTTAGAATTAACTATAGTCTTTAATCATGAACTCAAACTAAACTTTTGATGTAGCTAACTAAAAGTTTGGAATAGCGACATGTATTAATGAGTGGAAGCCCGTTAAATAGATGGAGGCAAAGGGATAATACAAAGAGGGGAGACTTATATACAAGGCAATAGATAAGTTCACTATAGATGTATTATGCTTAGAAATCAAGAAATCATAATCATAGGAAAACGATTCTAAATAAATCTCATTTAAAAGCGGAATCGTTATCCGCCAATTCCAATAGGTTTTTATTTTTACTTTTAGAAATTCGATAAAAAATAAATGACGCTAAAAATCCTATTACCGAGAAGATTGTCAGCATCCAAAATACCTGCTGATGGCCTTTTTCACCAGGGGAGCCATCTAAAAAATAACCGATAGCGGGACCTGCAAAAACTTCTGGTGTATAGCCTATAAAGGAAATGATTCCCACTGCAGTTCCTGTAAGCGTTAAAGGTATGTCGCCTTCTTTCATAACAGCGAAATAAAGAACACGAGCAGCGTAAACTCCGACGGCTGTAACAATTATAGAAAGAAAGAATAAAACATCTGTTTCTTGGTCCAAAATGCCAGATGCAAAAAGTAACCCTCCAAAAAATGAAAGTACAAATCCGATACACAGGTAAATGGAAGGACGAGAACGATCTGCAAGAAATCCGATTACAACACCTACAATAGGGCGTATAAATAATAAGAATGTTCCTGTTTTGGCAGCATCTACTTCGCTATACAACATTACATCCTTGGCATAAAGCGAAAATATGTCGGTTATTTTATAACCTACATAGGCACATATAATAATAACCATAAGGAGCCAAACAGAAGGTAACTTTAGGACTGTTTTTATGTTTTTAAAGGTAATTTTCTCAAGGTTTGTTGCTTCAGTTTCTTTATCAATTTTTAAGAAAAACAATACTATTACTCCAATTATAGCAACTAGGGCCGAGGAGGTATATACTACATAGTGGAAGGCTTTTAATTGAACTTCAGAAGATAATTCAGTTTCAGAAACAAACAGAGAAAACACAAATACACCAAGCAATCCAAAGAGAGCGCCTACTAATCCACGTCCTCCGTCTAAAAAGCCAAATGCTTTTCCTTGACTGTCATTTCCACCCCAAACGCGGGTGGCCTTTATCATTGCCGACCAAAATAGAAAAATTGTTGTAAACCCCCAAAAACCATAAAGAATTATTAAAGTTTGAAAAGTAGGGGAGCTGGCATAAACAAGTCCGCCTAATGCCGTAAGTATTAAAGCTGTGCCCATCAATTTGCGAGGAGGAAATCTATCTGCTAAAGGACCCCCAAATAAATAAGAGAAGAGAGCCACTATTCCATATACCGAGAAGCAAAATCCCAATTCTGTATTATTGATTTGAAAAACTTCAAGAACAGTAGCTCTAAAAACCCGTGCCAACACAAATGGTAAGATAAAAGCAGCTTCCCCCGCAAGTATTAATAGGATAATATATGCTATATATTGTCTTGAAGGCTTTTTATTATTCAATTGTGTGTTTTATAGATTCTGCTTCTTGTAAAAGTAGTGTATTTTACAAAAATGATGTTTTTAATGTAGTTATAATAGGATTTCACCTTTTTGATAAGCTCAGGAATATATTTAAACCATTATTAATGACGGATTTAAATTTATTTCTGACATGATGGCAGTACAATTTGGTTGGCACAATCATTGACTTATAGAACTCGAAATTAAGAATACACAACATAAATCATAAACAACAAACAATACTATTATGAGTAAAATAATTGGAATCGACTTAGGAACAACAAACTCTTGCGTTTCCGTGATGGAAGGAAGCGAGCCAACAGTTATTCCTAATGCTGAAGGGAAAAGAACAACTCCTTCTGTAATCGCATTTGTGGAAGGTGGCGAAATTAAAGTAGGTGATCCTGCAAAACGTCAAGCTGTTACAAACCCAACAAAAACCATTAGCTCTATTAAGAGATTTATGGGGAATAAATATTCTGAGTCTTTAAAAGAAACAGAACATTCTGCATACAAGGTAGTAAAAGGTGATAACGATACAGCTCGTGTTGATATCGATGGCCGTTTATATACGCCACAAGAATTAAGTGCAATGATTCTTCAAAAAATGAAGAAAACTGCAGAAGATTATTTAGGACAAGATGTTACTCGTGCAGTAATTACTGTTCCTGCATACTTTAATGACAGTCAGCGTCAAGCTACTAAAGAAGCTGGAGAAATTGCTGGTCTTAAAGTAGAAAGAATTATTAATGAGCCAACTGCTGCTGCACTTGCATATGGTCTTGACAAAAAAGGAACAGACCAAAAAGTAGTTGTGTTTGACTTTGGTGGTGGTACACATGACGTTAGTATCCTTGAATTAGGAGACGGAGTTTTTGAAGTACTTGCTACTGATGGAGATACACACTTAGGTGGTGATGACGTTGACCAAAAAATAATCAATTGGTTAGCAGATGAGTTTAAGGCTGAAGAAGATTTCGATCTTCGTAAAGACCCTATGGCGTTACAACGTTTAAAGGAAGCTGCTGAAAAAGCAAAAATTGAACTTTCTTCTGCTGCACAAACAGAAATCAACTTACCTTATGTTACTGCTACTGCTAGCGGACCAAAACACTTGGTTAAAACATTATCTCGTGCTAAGTTCGAGCAATTAATTGACGATTTAGTTAAGAGAACTATGGTTCCTTGTGAAACTGCAATGAAAGCTGCAGGTTTAAGCAAGAGCGATATTGATGAAGTAATTTTAGTTGGTGGTTCAACTCGTATTCCTGCAGTTCAGGAAGCTGTTGAAAAATACTTTGGAAAGAAACCTCATAAAGGTGTAAACCCAGATGAAGTAGTAGCTGTTGGAGCTGCAATTCAAGGAGGTGTATTAACTGGAGATGTAAAAGATGTACTTCTTTTAGATGTAACTCCACTTTCTCTTGGAATTGAAACTATGGGAGGTGTTATGACTAAATTAATTGAAGCTAACACTACAATTCCTACTAAGAAAAGTCAGGTGTTCTCTACAGCTGCAGACAATCAGCCGAGTGTTGAAATTCACGTATTGCAAGGAGAGCGTCCAATGGCAAACGATAACAAAACAATTGGTCGTTTCCACTTAGACGGAATTCCACCAGCACAAAGAGGTGTGCCACAAATTGAAGTAACGTTTGATATTGATGCTAATGGTATCATTAAAGTAAGCGCTACAGATAAGGCTACTAATAAAACTCAAGACATCCGTATCGAAGCTTCTTCAGGATTAACAGAAGAAGAAATCGCGAAGATGAAAGCTGATGCAGAAGCAAACGCTGAAAGCGATAAAGCTGCAAAAGAAAAAGTAGATAAGTTGAATGAAGCGGATGCAATGATCTTCCAGACTGAAAAGCAACTGAAAGAATTTGGTGATAAATTATCTGATGATAAAAAGAAACCAATTGAGGAAGCTTTAGAAGAATTGAAGAAAGCACACGCATCACAAGATTTAGCTACAATTCAACCAGCTTTAGATAAGATAAATGAAGCTTGGAAAACTGCTTCTGAAGAAATGTACAAAGCGCAAGCAGATGCTCAAGGTGCACCAACAGGTGATGCTGGAGCAGGAGCTGAGCAAGGAAGCAACACTGAAAACAGTGATGTGGAAGACGTTGACTTCGAAGAAGTAAAGTAAGCTGAGAGCTATTTTCGCTCTAAGCGAAAATAGATCAATCGCTTATCCCAAGCATAGTCGAGGGATTTTTACAAGCAAGATTATATAAGCTTAATACAAAACCGCAACCTGAAAAGGTTGCGGTTTTTTGTTTTGATTAATTGAGGTATAATTTAGTTATAAAGACGAATTAAAGAATAAATAGCAGAATTATTGACCTTCTTAAAATCTTAGATAATTATAATTAAAATGTGGAAAAGTGGTTAGTTGAGATTTCGAACTAACAGACCTAAAAAGAACGGCCCCCGAAAGGGCCGTTCAATTTTAAAGCTTTTTATTTTAACCAATTATTAAGCTTTAAGGTCACATACTTGGAAAGTGGGGGTTTCCAATAGGTAACCGGGGGCCAAAATATAATTTATTAAACACTATCCCAAACCAATTGATGATAATTTTTGAAAATTTAACTTTTAAAGGATTTGTAAGTTTATATAGCAATCTCATTTATAAATTTTCGATTAACTTCATGGATTCCATCGAAAACTTTAATTTCTAGTCTGTTATTAAACAACTCGCTTCCTTTTAATTGCTCTTCGGTTTTTCTCGCTTCTGTAATGTATTCATCCTTATCACCATATAAGTAAATAACCCTAGTAGAAGGATTTAAAAATTCAAAATCAGAGGATTTCAATTCTTTAGGAATTCCTCCGGAATGAAGTATTAGTTTGTCACAATTTATTTTTCTATTTGCAATCCAACGTGAAGCAATTGAAACTCCTTGAGAATATCCTAAAACAATTAAATTAGGTATTTCTCTAGTTATTTCTTTTTTAAAAACAGCATCTATATAATTTAATACATTTTCAGTTTCTATAACTGTATTTTCACGGGTAAGCCAAGAAGCGCCCACGTGTTTAAATTTTCTGTCTTGGTAGTATTTTGAAGGAGCCTGTGGTGCTATTATGTAATTTTCTTCAGGATTTAACTCAGAAAAATATCTAATAAAGTATTTGCTTAAATACCCCAAACCGTGAAAAACTACCCAAACATTTTTAGTGTTTTCGGTTAATGTATTTAATGTTGAATAAGTGTTGACCGATTTGTAAGAAGCTTCTTTTTCAGTGCTCATTTGTTGTATTCAATTTTGTATTTTTACAAATGTAATTTAATAAGATGAAGTACACTAAAGATCAAATTTTAGCTATGTCCAAAAAAATGTGTGAAAACACATTAATGGAAACCTTAAATATAGAATTTACGGAAGTCGGAGATGACTTTTTAATTGCAAAAATGCCTGTAACTCCTAGAGTTCATCAACCAGACGGTGTTTTACACGGTGGCGCATCTGTCGCTTTAGCAGAGAGTGTTGGAAGTGCAGGAGCCTATTTCTTTTTAAACGCTGAAAACATCGTTGTTCGCGGAATTGAAATTGCCGCTAACCACGTAAAAAGTGTACGTGAAGGTTTTGTGTATGCTCACGCAAGTATTCTTCATAAAGGACGTACAACTCAGCTATGGCAGATAAAGATTACCAATGAAGAAGGCGATCTCGTTTCTCTTGTGAAACTCACAACTATAAGTTTACCAAAAACCAAATAATGAATTTTAATTTATTATCTAAGAAAATTTCAAATCATTATTTGAAGAAATTACCATTTGTAATATACAGTAAACCAAATAGTAATGACTTATCAGCTCTTCTACAAAAGGATGATTTCTTACACGAAATTAAAGAATTAAATAAAGCTGGATTTGTACTTTCGCCATTCAACTATCACAATTCTTCTTTTTTTATACCTGAAATCGAGTCAGAGATTTATATTTCTGAATTTGTAAAAGCACCGTTTACAGCAGAAGTTACTTCAGTTTCAAACGATGAACATGAGGAAGGTAATTATATTAAACTGTTAGAAAATACAATAGAAGCAATTAAAAATGACATAGCAAGTAAAATTGTTATCTCACGCCCAAAAAACGTAAAGCTTCAAAGTTTTTCTATTGATAAATTACTAAAACGTTTATTCTCAGCTTATCCTACAGCGTTCCGATATATTTGGTTTCATCCCAGAACTGGTTTATGGTGTGGTGCTACGCCAGAAACACTTGTGAATTTAGATAATAATATGTTTACAACTATGGCTTTGGCAGGAACTCAACCTTATATTAATGATGAGCCTGTAACTTGGAGACCTAAAGAACAAGATGAACAACAGCAGGTAACCAATATGATTTTAGATAAATTAAAACCTGCGACTTCTTCATTAGAGATTTCTAAAACATATACCCATCGTGCTGGTTCGTTATTACATCTTAGAACAGACATAACGGGTAAACTAAATAACAATACAACGCTCACAGCCGTAGCGTCTGCTCTACACCCAACACCAGCAGTAGGTGGAAACCCCAAAGAAATAGCACAAGAATTCATTTTAGAAAATGAAGGGTACAATCGCGAATTTTACACAGGTTTTTTTGGTCCTATATTCAACGATGGGACTTCGGCTAACCTTATGGTAAACTTACGATGTATGAAAATAGAAGATGACGTTGCGCGTATATTTGTTGGTGGTGGAATTACTTTAGAGTCTAATCCAAAAGAAGAATGGCAGGAAACTCAAAATAAAATGCAAACAATGTTACAAGTGTTGCAGCCAATGCTTTAAAATCTACAGTGTCTTTGTACCTTTACACTCCATGAAATTTACAAATAAAATCCTCGCACAAACCCTTATTCAATTATGTTTGGATAAAGGAATTAATCATATCGTAATTTCTCCAGGGTCGCGTAATGCACCATTAACCATAGGTTTTGGAGAACATCCGGAATTTAAGTGCTTTAGTATAGTTGATGAACGTGCTGCTGCATTTTTTGCAATGGGAATGGCTCAACAATTAAAAAAACCTGTAGCTGTTGTTTGCACCTCCGGCTCTGCACTAATAAATTATTACCCAGCAATTACGGAAGCGTTTTATAGCGATATTCCGCTTATAGCTATTTCAGCAGATAGGCCTGCAGACCGAATAGATATAGGCGATGGACAAACCATTCGTCAGGAAAATGTTTTTCATAACCATATTCTTTACAGTGCCAACTGTATCGAGGGTGATGAATTTCAACAAAAAAATGAAACCGAAATAAATGTTGCCTTAAACACAGCAATTGAGTTATCTGGACCTGTTCATATTAATATTCCTTTTTCCGAACCTTTATACCAAACCGTTGACAAGCTATTAGTTTCACCACAAAACGTTAAAGCTAGGTTGGATAGTTTCGACTTATTAGAAGATTTAACACCTTTTCAACGAAAGTGGAACAGTAGTAGTCGCAAGATGATTTTGGTTGGAGTTCTGCCGCCAAATAGTGTAGAGCAACGCTTTATCGAACATTTAGCAAAAGATAAAAGTGTTTTAGTTCTAACCGAAACAACTTCAAATCTTCATAATGAAAATTTTATTTCTGCTATAGATCAGCTTATAACTCCATTGACAGAAGAGGATTTTAAAAATCTCCAACCAGAAATATTATTGAGTTTTGGAGGAATGGTGGTTTCTAAAAGAATTAAAGCGTTTTTGAGAAATTATGCTCCAGAACAACATTGGCACGTAGATTCAAAAAAAGCTTACGATACTTTCTTTGCTTTAACGCATCATTTTAAAACGCCAATAAATAAATTTCTTACTGAATTTCTTCCGAATACAAATGCTGTAAATAGTGACTATTGCGAACAATGGTTATCGTTAAAATCTTATAGATTACAACGTCATAATATATATGAAACCCAAATTCCGTATTCAGACTTTATGGTGTTTTCTGAAATATTTAAACAGCTTCCACAAAGTGTTCAGCTACAATTAAGTAATAGTGCTACAATCAGATATGCCCAATTATTTAATTTACCAGCATCCTCAGAAGTTTTTTGTAATCGAGGAACTAGTGGAATTGATGGTAGTACAAGTACAGCAATAGGAGCAGGGTACGCTTCAAAGTTGCCGACAGTATTTATTACTGGAGATTTGAGCTTTTTCTACGATAGCAATGCGCTGTGGAATAATTATATACCGAAGAATTTTAAAATTATTGTAATAAATAATGGAGGTGGAGGTATTTTTAGAATTCTTCCTGGAGAAAAAGACACTAAAGTGTTTGATACTTATTTTGAAACCAAACACAATCTAACTGCCAGACATCTTTCAGAAATGTATGGTTTTAAGTATCAATCTATAGTTGAAAAAGAAGAATTAAGTAAAGGAATTACTACATTCTTCCAAGCAGATGAAGGCCCTTCTTTGTTAGAGATTTTTACACCTTCGACTATCAACGATAAAGTGCTTTTGGATTACTTTAAATTCATTGCCTAAGACCAATTTATTACATTAGAATTTGTTAAGTTTTCCATTGTTTATTATATTTTTAATTTTCTTTAAAACACTACCTTTGCAGTTATGATAAAATTGGGTGAATACAATACATTAGAGATCCTAAGGGAAACCGAACCGGGTCTATATTTAGGTGATGACGAAGAAAACGTAGTTCTCTTGCCTCACAAATACAAACCAGAAGAATATGAAATAGGAGATGATATCACGGTTTTTATATACCTTGATAATGAAGAACGTCCTATAGCAACCACTTTAGACCCTTTTTTACAATTAAATACTTTCGGATATTTACATTGTAGCGATGTTACCGAATATGGTGCCTTTATGGATTGGGGATTAGAAAAACAGTTGTTTGTGCCTTTTAAGGAACAAGCACGCCCAATGAAGAAAGGAAATTGGTATATCGTTTATTTATATATAGACGAAAAAACTAACCGCTTAGTTGGTTCAAGTAAAACAAACCATTTTCTTCAAAATGAAAACCTAACGGTTGAAGCTTATCAAGAAGTTGATATTTTAGTAACACATTTAACTGAAAAAGGAGCAAATGCTATTGTTAATGGTGTTCATAAAGGATTGATCTATATAGAAGACATTTTTGAAGATATCCGTACAGGTGATAAGCTAAAAGCATTCGTAAAGAAAATTCGCCCTGACAATAAAATTGATTTAGTTCTTCAACAACCGGGTTATAAAAGCATAGAGCCTAACGCTAATTTTATTAGAGAAGAATTAGAGGCCGCAGGAGGATTTCTTCCACTTCACGACAAATCAGATCCAGACACTATTAAAAATATGTTGGGTATGAGTAAGAAAAGCTTCAAAAAAGCAATAGGAACGCTTTATAAAGACAAACAAATCATCATTAAAGATGATGGTATTGAGTTGAAGTAAATCCTATTAAATTCAAATATTTAGATAGGGTTGTAGATTTTAGTAAATAACTTAGTAATATCTACGCCCTAGTCTAAAAGGTGCACAACGTGCGCATATTCCGTGTGGAGGGCAAGTGTTTGCGTTTAAAAATCCACGGCTTGCTTCATAATATGCCTCGTTTTTAACTTTGGTAGATCCATCTGCACTATAACTGCTATTACCGCCGTAAACTCCGTATTCTCTAGGGTCTAAAGATATTTTAAGATCAGATTCTACGTAACTTTGGTTTGTAATCATCGCATCAATCATACTTACCGGTTCGCGATAATTTTGTTTATTCAACTTAAAAGATGGGAGTCTTTTTAAACCTTTAGATCGAAAATCTCCTTCAAATAACAAGGAAGTGGTAGTTAAACTTTCAATTTCTGGAAGCTTAACAAAATCTAACTTATATTTATTGGTCTCGTAATCCAATTGAGCCGAAGCCAATAATGGGAATAATAATATAAGAAACAATAATTTTTTCATCGAAACAAAGATATCAAATTTTAAGCCAAGAATAAATAGATAATTTGTCTACTAAACTAATCTTTAGCAAGTCTTTTTTATTCTGAAACGAACAATTAAAGCCTTATATTATATACTTATTTTTTTAGCAATCTTTTTTGGAATTGCGTCTTTATGAATAGTTATACTAATAGTTTTTAGACGCATATACGCTTCACTAAAATACACATATCCACCATTTGCAACTCGACTCTCGTCGTCTCCCCAACTGTTTTTAACTTTATAATATTTAGTGCCATTTTGATCGTGAAGGATTCCTGTGATATGCATTAAATGGTCATCAGTAGTATTGTAGTTTTCAAACTCCTGTTGGCGGTACTCTTGAGTTATTGTTTTTTCAGGAAAAATAGAACTTAGTGCTTTCAGTTTATTTTCATCATCTTCTGGCACAACTGCAATTCCTTCTTTAGATGAAAAGCTACGCTCGCTTACATCACAATCTAATTCTACAGTATATCCGTTTTCTAATGCATTGTCTAAGGTTGCTATCATTTCATCTAATGGTAAATTGTAGAAACTGCCATTACTCCAGTTGTCAGGAACATTTAAAATAAAGTTTGAATAAAACGGAGCGTGAGTGAAACTAGTTAAACTTACATAATTTTTTGGCTGAATTTTAGTCATTTCTAGGAAAGATTGTGGTGTATATTGTTTCCCTTCGAAGGTAAAACTGTTTACATTCTTACCGATATATATATCCAAAACAGCATCGATAGCTGCACGCCACTTACTGCTTAATTCTCTTCCTGGGTTTTCTACGTAGGTTTTTAGCATGGCTTCCAATACAGCTGACATCTCGGCATGATTGTGTTTGCTTTCCCCGTCAGGCATTCCGTTAAAAGCCAATTGAGGTACTAATCCGTATTTTTCCACAGCATTCATTACGTCGTGAGCAAGTCCACCTTCCCCAAATTGTGCTTTTCCTTGTCTCATGATGTAGTTTTCAGCCTTTAGGGGATAGGTATTACGTACCTGATACATTTCGCTTAAATCGATATATTTCCCAGTTAGACGAATTATTTCACTTTCTAAAAATGAAATACTACTAAAACTCCAACAAGTTCCCGTAATTCCTTGACTTAATACAGGTGTAGTTTCAAGGTCGGTAACAGTTGTGAATTTGTATTTTTCTTGAGCGGATAGATTTAATGTAAATAGAATTACCAAGAGGAGTAGAAGGCTGCGCATCGTTTATTTATTTTAATGTTATTTATTTGTGGGTTTTGAGGCATCTTTTCTTTGTGAACTCTATGTCTTTACGGTAAATTTGACACCGCAGAGGCGTAGAGCGCGCAGAGATTTTATGTTTAATTTCAAAAAAGATAGAAAATGATACTAAACAATATCTGCTATCTTTGAAAACAAAAATAATAATTATGAATACTCCCAATTGGAAAACAGCAAAAGAATATACCGATATAACCTATAAAAAATCTAATGGTGTTGCGAGGATAGCTTTTAACAGACCAGATGTAAGAAATGCATTTCGTCCTAAAACTACAGCCGAACTACTTGACGCTTTTCACGATGCGCAAGAAGATACATCAATTGGGGTAGTTTTACTTTCAGCTGAAGGTCCTTCCTCTAAAGATGGGGTTTATAGTTTTTGTAGTGGGGGCGATCAAAAAGCACGTGGCCATCAAGGTTATGTAGGTGAAGATGGATATCACCGATTAAACATTCTTGATGTACAGCGATTAATTCGTTTTATGCCAAAAGCCGTTATTTGTGTTGTACCAGGTTGGGCTGTTGGTGGCGGACATAGTTTACACGTGGTTTGCGATTTAACGTTAGCAAGTAAAGAACACGCTATTTTTAAACAAACTGATGCCGATGTAACAAGTTTTGATGGTGGTTACGGAAGTGCTTATTTAGCTAAGATGGTAGGACAGAAAAAAGCACGTGAAATCTTTTTCTTAGGAAGAAATTACAGCGCACAAGAAGCTTTTGAAATGGGAATGGTAAATGCTGTTATCCCTCACGCCGAACTGGAAGATACAGCTTACGAATGGGCGCAAGAAATACTTGCAAAAAGCCCTACATCTATTAAAATGTTGAAGTTTGCAATGAACTTAACCGATGATGGAATGGTTGGGCAACAAGTGTTTGCTGGTGAAGCTACACGTCTTGCTTATATGACTGACGAAGCAAAAGAAGGTCGTGATGCATTCCTAGAAAAACGCAAACCAAACTTTGATAAAAAGTGGTTGCCATAGAATAATTTTTCTGAAGCAGTTAACATTTAATATATAGTAAAGTTATTTAAACGGATTTCAAAAGTATCGATTAAGAATAAATGGAATTTGTCCGAAATCATATTGAAGGTATATCAAAAATATCTGATGAGGATTGGCATTACTTTTCCTCTAGATTAATAGAGCGAAATTTTAGAAAGAAATCCGTTTTTTTAAAACTAGGAGAGATTGAAAACTACATTTCTTTTATTAAATCTGGGGTTGTCCGATTTTACCTGCCAAAGGAATTTGTAGAAAAGGAGGTAACCTTTAGTTTTAGTTTTAAAAACCAATTTGTAAGCGCCTACGATTCGTTTTTAACTAGAAAGCCTTCACTTTATGAGCTGGAGGCTTTATCGGATACACATATGTATAGCATTTCGTACTCCGATTTACAGGATGTTTATGCTAATACTCAATTTGGAAATTTAATTGGAAGATTAACTGCCGAACGTCTTTTTCTATTAAAATCGAAACGCGAGCAATCTCTCTTAAATGAAACTGCTGAAGAGCGGTATTTAAAGCTATTTAAAAACCGCCAAGATTTTATCAAGGATATCCCGCTAAAATATATCAGTTCTTACATTGGAGTGACGCCACAAGCGTTAAGTCGCATTCGGAAACGTATTAATTGATTTAGGTTCATTGTTTGGCTTGGCTATTGCAAGTATGTTTGTAAAAAAAAATAGCTAATGACAATATTGATATTTATAGTGGTACTTTGGTACGGAGGATTATTTTTCCAAACCTTCTTCTTACACCGCTATGCCGCTCACCAATCCTTTACAATGTCCAAACTAACCGAAAGAATAACTTTTGTGTTAACCTGGTTTTTTCAAGGATCAAATTATTTAAGTGCTTATGGTTATGGTGTTATGCACAGAATGCATCACGCCTATGCCGATACTGAAAACGATCCTCATTCACCAAAATACGATGCCAGCGTTTTTTCAATGATGTGGCGAACTAAAAACATATACGCTGATATAAATGAGAAACGCATTGAGGTTGACGAAAAATTCACTAAGAATGTTCCACAATGGGAACGCTTTGACAGTTTTGCAAGTTCTTATTTCTCTAGAATTATCTGGAGTATACTGTATTTCGCATTTTTCTTTTACTTCGCAACAGCTTGGTGGCAATGGCTATTTTTCCCGGTAGCGCTGTTTATGGCACCGATTCACGGAGTAATTATTAATTGGTACGCACATATCTACGGATATGTTAACTTTAAATCTAAGGACACCTCAAAAAATCTTTTGCCTTTTGATTTTTTAATGATGGGTGAGGGGTACCACAACAATCACCACAAACACGCAAGTCGCGCAAATTTTGGAGGCGTTCGCTGGCACGAGGTTGATATTACTTATAAAATAATGCAGGTTTTACACGCCTTAGGAATTATAAAGATTAAACCTATTACCCAAGTGGTTAGAAGAGAAGTGTAACAACTTAAACGTTTAAATAAAATCCGCTGTTTATTTAATGGAGAGTGGATTTTTTTATTTACTGTTTTTATGTCAGTGTAAATGATTTTATAAGATACAAATGTGTGTAGTCGGTTTGATGATTTAATTTAAATAAACCAATAATTAGTATAAATATTAAATTGCTATTTAACTTTCAACACCTCATCTAATTTCTACTTTGTAAACTCGCTATCAAATTCTTTAATAAAAAAGCACCTAAGAAAACTCTTAGATGCTTTTTGAATCAATACTCAATATTTGTTCTAATAGGCGTCGTCGTGTACATTTGCAACTGCCCGTCCGCTGGGGTCGTTCATGTTTTTAAAACTTTCGTCCCAATCCAGTGCTACTTGACTACTACATGCTACACTAGGCACGCTAGGCACTGTTAAAGCTGCGGCATCACTAGGATAATGACTTTCAAAAATAGTACGGTAGTAAAACTCTTCCTTGCTAGTAGGAGTTTGAATAGGGAAACGATAATGAGCATTTGCCATTTGTTCATCTGTTACTTTATTGTTTACCATTTCCTTTAATGAGTCAATCCAACTGTAACCTACGCCGTCGCTAAATTGTTCTTTTTGTCGCCAAGCAACAGCTTCAGGTAACATATCTCCAAAAGCTTCGCGTAACACCCATTTTTCCATTGCTTGCTTTTCGTGAGAACCTCTTTTACCAGCAATTATCATTTTATCTTTAGGGTTTAGTCGCATAGCTACATCCATAAATTCTTTGTCTAAGAATGGCACTCGACCTTCGATTCCCCATGAAGCTAATGATTTGTTTGCACGTAGGCAATCGTACATATGTAGTTTGTCTAATTTACGCACATTTTCCTCGTGAAAATCCTGCGCTGAAGGGGCTTTGTGAAAGTAAAGATATCCACCAAAAATTTCGTCAGCTCCTTCGCCAGAAAGCACCATTTTTATTCCCATTGCCTTGATAGCACGCGCTAATAAAAACATAGGGGTAGAGGCACGGATAGTAGTAATATCGTAGGTTTCCACGTGGTAAATTACATCGCTGATGGCATCAAGCCCTTCTTGAATTGTAAAATTGATTTCGTGATGTACAGTTCCTAAATGATCGGCAACCAATTTTGCAGCAGCCAAGTCTGGGGAACCCACTAGACCAACTGCAAATGAATGTAACCTTGGATACCAAGCTCCTTCGGTATCGCCAGATTCTATGCGCTTATCTGCATATTTTTTGGCTAGGGCAGAGGTGATGGAAGAGTCTAAGCCACCAGAAAGTAAAACACCATAAGGCACATCACTCATTAATTGTCTTTTTACTGCAGCATCTAATGCATTTCTAAGGTCTTCAATACTAGTTTCATTTTCTTTAACTGTGTCAAACTCCATCCAATCTCTCTTGTACCACCTCTTAATTTCACCTTCTCGGCTATCTAAATAATGACCAGGAGGAAAGAGTTCAATTTTTGTACAAGTACCTTCTAGGGCTTTTAATTCTGAAGCAACATAAAAGGTTCCATTTTGATCCCAACCCATATACAGTGGAATTACTCCTATGTGATCGCGAGCAATAAAATAATTGTCATTTTCAATATCATATAGTGCTAAACCGAAAATGCCGTTCATTTCGTCAAGAAAAGCTGCGCCTTTTTCTTTGTATAAGGGCAAAATAACTTCACAATCACTTTTAGTTTGAAAGTCATAACCATTTAATTGCTTTCTCAATTCGGAATGATTATAGATTTCTCCATTTGCTGCCAAAACAAGGTTTCCATCACTGCTATAAAGCGGTTGTTTCCCTGATATAGGGTCTACAATAGCTAGTCGCTCGTGAGCCATAATTGCTTTATCATTGGTAAATACACCGCTCCAATCCGGTCCGCGATGACGAATAGTCTTTGCCATTGATAGTATTTGAGGTCTAAGTACCTCAGAGGGCTCTTTTAGTTTGAATGCACATACAATTCCACACATAATTTAAATATTTGGTTAATAGTTGAGTTTAACGATAATTGGTTTCGCTTTAATTTTTTTTGATTCCCGAGTGGGGTGGAGTGGAGGCAAAAAAAAAGCCCGTCAGGTAAGAAACCTGACGGGCTATATATCGCGACAAGTTTTTGTTACGGCAGCTCGTTATTATTATTGTTGTTATTTAAGCTAACTAGTGACATAAACTTGTTTTTTTATTGATTATATTGCTAATGTATGATAAATTCTCTTAAAAACAATACATCAATTGATTTAAATTAGAATTTAGGGGGATTTCCCCTTTAATTATAAATTATCTCAATTTTGGAAATTCAGTTGGATTTGCTTCGTGCATAATGCTATAAACTTTTTCATAAACATCTTCTACTGAAGGTTTAGAGAAATAATCTCCATCGGTTCCATAAGGAGGACGGTGATCTTTCGCTGAAAGAGTTTGCGGCTTGCTATCCATATATCTATAACCTCCTTGTTCTTCAATAACTTGATTTAAGATATATGCTGAAGCACCTCCTGGAACGTCTTCGTCGATAACTAACAATCTGTTAGTTTTTTGAACACTCTTAACAATATCGTGATTAATATCTAGAGGAAGAAGCGACTGAACATCAATGATTTCAGCATTAATTCCTGCTTGAAGTAGTTCTTTAGCAGCTTCTTCAACTATACGTAATGTACTTCCATAAGACACTAAAGTTATGTCTGTACCTTCCTTAATAGTTTCTACAACCCCTATTGGAGTTTTAAGTTCGCCAAGGTTGTTAGGCATTTTTTCCTTTAAACGGTAACCATTTAAACATTCAATAACTAATGCTGGTTCGTCTGTTTCTAGAAGTGTGTTATAGAACCCTGCAGCCTTGGTCATATCTCTTGGTACTAAGATATACATTCCGCGTAGTAAGTGGATTAAACCAGCCATTTGAGAGCCACTGTGCCAGATACCTTCTAATCTATGGCCTCGAGTTCTAACAATAAGTGGTGATTTTTGCTTACCATTTGTTCTGTAACGCGTAGTAACTAGATCGTCACTCATAATTTGAAGACAGTATAAAATGTAATCTAAATACTGAATTTCAGCAATAGGACGTAGGCCACGTAGTGACATTCCGATACCTTGACCTAAAATTGTAGCTTCGCGAATCCCTGCATCGGCAACCCTAAGTTTGCCGTACTTTTCTTGCATTCCTTCTAAACCTTGGTTTACGTCTCCAATTTCACCAGCATCTTCACCAAAAATTAAAACTTCTGGGTGTTTACTAAAAATAGCGTCAAAATTGTCACGTAAAATTACACGACCGTCAACTTCTTCCGCATCATCAGAATATGTAGCAGGCACTTCTTTTACTGTTTTAGCATTTTCTTCAGCTTCAGAGTAAAGGTGTGCACTGTATTTTGGTTGAATTATTTCGAAGTAATTCGTAATCCAATCTTGTAATTGTTTCTTTTCAGGAGAATCTTCTTTAACAACATAACGCAATGCTTTACGAGCAGCGCCTAGTATGTCTTTACGCAATGGACTTTTATCAGCCTCTAATTCGTTTTTAATCTTCTCGATGAAGTTTTTATTTGCACTGTTTTCCGCTAGGTTTCCTAATAATAAAACAGCTTCTTCTTGTTCTCTTTTTTGTGGATTTATAAAGGCATCCCAAGCCGCTTTCTTCCCGTCACGTACTTGTTTTTTAATATCTTTTTCAATCTCAGAAAGCTCTTCGTCTGTTGCAATATCATTGGCGATCATCCATTCGCGCATTTTTAAATTACAATCGTTTTTCGCTTCCCACTCTAGGCGCTCTTTACTTTTGTAACGTTCATGCGAACCACTAGTACTGTGACCTTGAGGTTGTGTTAGTTCTTGTACGTGAATTAATACAGGTACGTGTTCTTCACGAGCAATTTTAGACGCACGGTTGTAAACTTCTATAAGTTCTGGATAGTCCCAACCATTTACACGAAAGATTTCATAACCCTTTTCAGTTTCGGTACGCTGAAAACCTTTTAGGATTTCAGATATATTTTCTTTTGTAGTTTGATATTTTGCGTGAACAGAAATTCCGTATTCGTCATCCCAAACACTCATTACCATTGGTACTTGTAAAACACCAGCAGCATTAATGGTTTCCCAAAAAAGACCTTCACTAGTACTTGCATTTCCAATAGTTCCCCAAGCTACTTCATTTCCATTTATAGAAAAGTTTGTTTTGTCTTCTAAGCCTTCAACATTTCTGAAAATCTTTGAAGCTTGTGCTAAACCTAATAGACGAGGCATTTGCCCAGCTGTAGGTGAAATATCTGCACTACTATTCTTTTGTTCTGTTAGATTTTTCCAACTTCCATCTTCATTTAAACTATGCGTAGCAAAGTGTCCACCCATTTGTCTTCCACCACTCATTGGGTCTACAGTAATATCGGTATGTGCGTAAAGCCCGGCAAAAAACTGCTGAATAGTTAGTTCGCCTATAGCCATCATAAAGGTTTGATCGCGGTAGTATCCACTACGCCAATCTCCTTTTTGAAATGCTTTTGCCCAAGCAAGTTGAGGGACTTCTTTACCATCTCCAAAGATTCCGAATTTAGCTTTACCAGTAAGCACTTCTCGTCGGCCAAGTAAACTACATTCACGGCTAGTTACAGCAATTTTATAATCGTTTATAACTGTTTCTTTAAAATCTTCAAAAGAAATCTCTGTATTTGTCTTAGGATCTGTCTGCATTTCAATAAATTTTAGGAATTGCAAAAGTAGCAAATTTAGGGTGGTTTTACAACGCCAATTTGCTTAGTAGAAGTTAATTAAAATAGTGGGTAATAGGTTTATTCTTTTTTAATCTTGAACCCCTTAACAATCAGTAGTCTAAAGAGTAGTAAAAATGGAAAACCGTGAAATAATACATCAAACCAATCTGCAGCTTGCATCCCATTCGCTCCTCCTGCAATCCATTTTAACTTTCCCCAAAGATGTGGTTCGGGCATAAAAGGAGCTAAACCAAGAGTTAGACAAAGTAGAATAATTATACGCCAGTTGTTTAGGAAATCCATATAGGGAATTTATAATTTATTGTTTCTTGATTAAAGTAATCTTATACAATTTGTTCTTTTAATATAAACTTACTTTAATACCATTTTCTAGTAAACAGACCAAGTAGCGTTTGAGGGCTTAAGGTTACTATAAAACGAACTTTTTCGTCATAGTGGGGGAGGTTAGGTTCAAATCCTAAACTTGAATAAAGGGGGAAGTAGAGTTCGAAATAATCTGCTACCAAACTCAATCTAATACCACTATCAAAAACTGCGGTAGTACCACTATGTGTATTGTGAACTAATCCCACATCGCCATATGCATATATCCACTTCCAAATATTAGTACTTGCATTGGCTGTTACCATCCAACTATTTGCAAAAGCAGGTTCTAATTGTGATTTAAATCCACCTTCAGCAATTACTAATTGTTGACTGAAAAGTCCAGAGTCTTCACTTCTTCCGTAGTAATTATAATCGAATAAATAATCACTAGGGCGGTCTAGTGCGAAACTGAAAAAATCTTCATTCTCACGTGTATCGTTGAAAAGAAAAACCCCTGCAAAAAAACGTAAGTTTAACTGTCGATTGCTTAGAAATAGCTTTCTATACTCCAAGTTTGCCGAAAGTTTACTGAATTTAGACGAAATTTCATAGTCCACTACAGACCTGAAATAATTAATAAGGTTTGGATTTGAATAGACGTACTGAATATTGTAAACACTGTAATTTGGCTCTTGATCGGGATCGTTAGGATCTTTATCCTTATAAACGTTTATGTTTCTAAGATTGATAAATTGTTTTTCATTATCTCTTAAATCATCGTTTCGAAAAGAGAAAGTGATATAGGGTGTGAATTTTTTATAGAACAAACCACGATCGTAGGAGTAGTAATTTCCTGAAAAACCATATCGCATTTTGTAAAGTTTGTCTTCATCTAAATATTGAATATAACTTACAGAAGCACCTCCTACTAATTTCTTAGAACGAAAACCATATTGGGGTTCAAAACTAAAATGAACTGGCTTAGGAAGCACAGTTTTGTTGTACAGTCTAATACCTGCAGATACCCCGTCGTACAAATTATACTCGAATATTGGCATAAAGAAAAACTGGGTGAAGCTAGGATCTTCTACATCTTGAAAAAGCCTAAACTGAATAGGCTTATTTAATAATCCATCTACCGTTTTATAATTGTTTCGACGATTATACTCAGGGATTTCTCCTTTGTGATTAAGGACTAACTTTTTAATATCCTTAGAAGGAATTGTAACTGTGCTTATGCTATCAATTGGCTTGGTCCAAGTTTTATAAACAACATCGTCATCGTTTAAGCCGTATAAACTAACGGGCAGTTTAGATTTTCTATTGTTTTTTATGGAAACTATAAGGGAATCGCCTTGTTTTTGAACTTTCTTAATTTTGAAATCTATAGTTTTTCGAGTGTTTGCAAAATCCTCAAAAAACCAATTAATAGGAAGGTCAGTTTTTCCAGATAGAAAAGTTTCGAAATCTGAAGTTTTTACAGGTTTTAATCTATTTTGAGTATAGAATTCCTTGAAGCTTTCACTAAGTATATTATCTCCTAAATAATCATTTAAATATTTGAAACCACTACCACCGTAATAGCCATTGGCAATATTCATATTAAATTTCAACAACGAATCTTTTGAAATAGTAAGTGGTTGTTGAATATTATTACGAGCCATATTCAAGTAGAGTAGCGGATACTGATCATTAAACTCAAGGTTTGCTGCGTGTGCCCAACGTATTACCCACCAATTACTTAAACTTCCAATTATTTTCATATTAGAGTAGTAGGTATCTACATACTCCATCATTAAATAAATCTGCAAAGCATCCTGTAGCCAATAATCTTCTCTAGGATTGAAAATTAAAGTGTTGTCTATATAATGGCGGGTAATGGTTTTGAGATGCTCCATATCATATTCAAAACCATCAGGGAAAGGACTAATAAAACTTGGAAGTTGGTTTAAACCGTAAACGGGATTTGTTTTGTAATCTGTCTCACTAACTACTATTTTTTCAAAAGGATAAGGTCCAAGTTTATTGTGTAAAAATTGAGCGACTCTATCGATTACTAAAGCTTGAACAGGAGGGTTTACACGGCTGTTTTGAATATTTGTAACAATGCTGACTTTATCGGTTTCAATTGTTGTAAAACTTGGATTTTTTTCAATATATAAAACAGCGCTGTTGCGACCTTCCCCTTCTAAATGAATAGTTTTTTCTTTAGTAGAAAGGGTTTCAATTTCGACGTTTAAATCTGACGTTACATTGTATATCCTTGGGATATTTAAGTTTATAGAAATATGAGAAGGAGTTAAATATAAATCATCTGTATTTTTATTGCTATAAACTTGCCATTCCCCATCGTAAACAGCAGGGGAAATGTACCAATACCGCAGTTTGTAGTTGTTGTTTTTGTCTACTCCGTATCGCGTAAACTTATCATCTGGAACTTTTACAGTATACTCTATATTGAAAGTATAATTATCACCTGGATTAAGAGGTTTGTCAGGAATTATTCTTAGAATATCTACTGCTTTATCACGTTGCCATTGTAAGGGAATAACCGAGTTGTTATAGATTTTATGAATATCTGTTTTTCCTCGATTTTCTTTTTTCTCGAAGTGAAAAGCACTCTCGTAATTGTCGGCAAAACGTTTACCTAGCGGTGTCGTTTTAGCAGAAAAACTATTCGCCCAATCGAAAAAGTAAATTTCATTTAATGTATCATTAGAAGTATTATTATACGTTACCTTCTGTTCAATCGAAATCGTTTTATTAGAAGGGTTTAGCGTAGCATTAATATTTATTGTATGCTGAGCCATTGCTTGAAAAGTCAAGCAAAAGAAAATACAGTATAAAATACTTCTTGCTATCAAGATATTTTAATGAATTTAAATTCTGAACTGCTAGAAGAATACCACAAATTATAAATACCTCCAGAGTTTTTATGGAAAATTAAAAGTTAGGACTTAAATTATATTCATTGTAGAATTCGTTTAAGATAACTAGTACTTCATCTTCAGTATCAACTAAATGTACCAAATCTAAATCTTCAACATTGATGTTTTTGGCTTCAACTAATGTTGTTTTAATCCATTCAAAAAGTCCGCCCCAGAATTCAGTGCCAACCAATATAATTGGGAACTTATCTATTTTGTGAGTTTGAATAAGTGTTAATGCTTCAAAAAACTCATCTAAAGTTCCAAAACCACCAGGCATTACAACAAAACCTTGTGAATATTTCACAAACATAACTTTTCTCACAAAGAAATAATCAAAGTCTATGCTCTTATCGCTGTCAATATATGGATTGTCGTGTTGTTCGAATGGAAGTGTAATATTAAGTCCTACAGAAGTTCCACCTGCTAAATGAGCACCTTTATTTCCTGCTTCCATAATACCAGGACCACCGCCAGTGATAACACCATAACCGTTTTCAGTAATTTTTTTGGCGATATTTTCTGCTAGCTTGTAATATTTGTGATCTGGTTTTGTACGAGCTGAACCAAAAATAGATACACAGGGTCCAATACGACTCATTTTCTCGTATCCATTAACAAATTCTCCCATTATTTTAAAAATAGCCCAAGAGTCGTTTGTTTTTACTTGGTTCCAGTTTTTAGGTGTTAATTCGTTTCTCATTTATTGAATAGTATTTTAATGTTGTTAATAATCTTTACTCCAAGCTATCAGGAATAATCCTCTAAAGTAACTCTTTTTTAAGGAATCGCGCAGTATAACTTTTTTTGTGTTCTGCAATTTCTTCAGGAGTTCCTAAAGCCATTACTTTCCCACCTTTTCTTCCACCTTCAGGGCCTATGTCTATAATATAATCTACGGTTTTAATAACGTCGAGATTATGTTCTATAATTAAAACGGTGTTACCCTTATCAACTAATTTATTCAGTACTATCATCAATACGCGAATATCTTCAAAATGCAATCCTGTAGTAGGCTCATCTAAAATATAAAAAGTATTTCCGGTATCTCTTTTTGAAAGTTCTGTTGCCAATTTAATTCGTTGCGCCTCTCCACCAGAAAGGGTTGTGGATTGTTGTCCAAGCGTTATATACCCAAGTCCAACATCTTTTATGGTTTTTATTTTTCGGTGTATTTTAGGGATGTTTTCAAAGAAATCATCTGCTTCATTGATTGTCATCGCCAATACATCATAAATAGATTTTCCTTTATAGCGAATTTCTAAAGTTTCACGGTTAAATCGTTTTCCTTGACAGGTTTCACATTCTACATAAACGTCTGGAAGGAAATTCATTTCTATCACTCTAAGTCCAGCACCTTTACAAGTTTCACATCTACCGCCAGAGACGTTAAAACTAAAACGTCCAGGTTTATACCCGCGAATCATTGCTTCTGGGGTTTTAGCGAATAGATTTCTTATTTCAGAAAATACGCCTGTGTAAGTAGCAGGGTTACTACGTGGTGTACGCCCAATTGGGGACTGGTTAATATCTATAACCTTATCGATATTCTCAAGTCCTTCAATCTTTTTGTAAGGCATAGGTTTTTTCACACCATTAAAGAAATGAGCATTAAGAATAGGGTAGAGGGTTTCGTTGATAAGGGTTGATTTTCCACTACCAGAAACACCTGTTACGCCAATCATCTTTCCTAAAGGAAACTCAACAGAAACATTCTTTAAGTTATTACCAGTAGCGCCTTTTAGCGTTAATGTTTTTCCGTTTCCTTCTCTGCGTTTTTCTGGAATTTCTATCTTTCTTCTACCGTTTAAGTAGTCTGCAGTAAGGGTATCGTGTTTTTCAATTTCTTTTGGAGTTCCTTCTGAAACTATTTCACCTCCGTATTTCCCAGCGGCAGGACCAATATCGATAACATAATCTGCGCTTTCAATCATATCCTTATCGTGTTCCACAACTATAACGGAGTTTCCAATTTCTCTTAACTGTTTTAAAGAATAAATTAATCGCTCGTTATCACGCTGATGAAGACCAATACTTGGCTCATCTAAAATATAGAGAACACCTACCAGCTGTGAACCAATTTGAGTTGCAAGTCGAATACGCTGCGCTTCTCCACCAGAAAGAGATTTTGAACTTCTGTCTAATGCTAAATAAGTTAGCCCCACATCAATTAAAAACTGAAGTCTAGAGCGTACTTCTTTTATTATTTCAGAAGCAATTTTTAGCTGCGTTTCTGAAAGGTTTTTTTCTAAATTTTTAAACCAATCTGCCAACTCTACAATATCCATATTGGCTAGTTCGGCAATATTTTTTTCATTTACTTTAAAGTAAAGTGATTCTTTGCGAAGTCGGGTTCCGCCGCATTCTGGACAAGGAATTTTATCCATATATTCCTTAGCCCATCTTTTAAGCGAAGTAGATTCGTTGGCATCAAATGTATTTTGAATAAAGGTTGCTACTCCTTCAAAATCTATTTTATAACTTCTTGTAATTCCAAGTTCTTTTGATTCTACCTCAAACTTTTCATTTCCCCCAAAAAATATGATATCCTTAGCTTTCTGAGGAATACTCTCAAAAGAATCGCTTAATTTGAATTTATATCGTTCGGCAATTAACTCTAACTGCTTAAAAATCCAATTACTTTTTTGTGGTCCGTGCGGAGCCAAAGCACCCTGTTTAATCGATTGTTTTGGGTTTGGTACAAGCTTATTTAGATTTACTTCATAAAGTTTCCCTAGCCCTTTACAATTAGGGCACATACCTTTTGGAGAGTTGAAAGAGAAATTATTCGGCTCGGGATTAGGATATGAAATCCCAGAAGTTGGACACATCAAGGAACGACTAAAATATCGCGCTTCATTGGTGTCGTTATCTAAAACAATCAAAACATCATCACCGTGATACATTGCTGTATTTATGGTTTCTGAAATTCGTTTGTCGTTATCTGTTTCTTTAACTGCTGCTTGCTCAGTAAAAGGTGGAACTTTTAACCTATCTATTACAATCTCAATATCGTGAGTTTTGTAGCGGTCTACTTTCATTCCTTTTACAATATCCCTGACTTCACCATCAACGCGGACTTTTAAAAATCCTTGTTTGGCTATTTGTTCAAATAGTTCACGGTAGTGTCCTTTACGAGAACGAATAACAGGAGCGAGGATGCTAACTTTTTTATTGGCAAAATCCTCAAGTATAAGACGTTTAATTTGTTCGTCGCTATAACTAACCATTTTTTGGCCAGTATTGTAGCTATACGCATCACTTGCACGTGCATAAAACAAACGAAGGAAGTCGTAAATTTCAGTAATTGTACCTACAGTAGAACGCGGGCTTTTGCTTGTAGTTTTTTGTTCTATTGCAATTACAGGTGAAAGACCTTCAATTTTATCGACATCTGGACGTTCTAAACTACCTAGAAACTGTCGTGCATAAGCCGAAAAAGTTTCAATATAGCGGCGTTGCCCTTCAGCGTAGATTGTATCAAAAGCTAAAGAAGATTTTCCACTTCCTGAAAGTCCTGTAATAACAACTAATTTTTCCCTAGGAATACGAACATCAATATTCTTTAAATTGTGGACGCGTGCGCCCAAAACTTCTATAAAATCCTCATTTTTCGACATAGTTTGCAAAGGTACTATTTCACCGCAAATTAAAGACTTGTGATGGTTGAAATTTTTATTCTGAAGTACTTAGAAATCAAGTAATCAAAGACGTTGGATATCCTTACCTGTAGGTAATTCAAATACCTCTAAATCGAAGTAGGGGATAGCTGCCAAAAGGTGATCAAAAATATCCGCTTGAACATTTTCGTAAGTTACCCAACGCTTATCCTTACTGAAGCAAAATATCTCAATAGGAATCCCTTTGTCTGTTGGTGCCAAATGACGAACCATCAAAAATAAATCTTTGTTTATAATTGGGTTTTCGTTTAGATAAGCATCGGCATAATGACGAAAAACACCTAAGTTCGTTTGATTACGGCCATTGATAAGCAATTCTTTATCAGCTTCATTTTGCGTGTTAAACTTAGAAACCTCTTTCTCACGGTGTTCTAAATAAGGTTTAATTAGCTGAATCTTTTTGAGTTTTTCAATATCTTCTGAAGACAAAAATTTTATGGAAGATTGCTTTATATAAATAGAACGTTTTATTCTTCTACCGTCACTTTCTTGCATTCCTCGCCAGTTTTGGAAAGAATCTGAAATTAAGCTATATGTAGGAATTGTTGTATAAGTATTATCCCAGTTCTGAACGCGTACAGTTGCAAGGTTTATTTCAGTAACATATCCATCAGCGCCAAACTTGCTAAAAGTAATCCAATCTCCAATTCGAACAATATCATTTACCGCAACCTGAATACTAGCTACAAAACCGAGTATGGTGTCTTTAAAAATAAGTAAAATTACTGCTGAAGCAGCTCCCAGAGTTGTTAAACTGATTAATGAAAAACCAGTTAACATCTGAATGATATAAAATATACCAACTCCCCAAGTAAATATCATCATTACCTGAACGTAACTCTCCATAGGTTTGTCCCTAAATCGTTCGGTACCTTGAAGATAATTACGAGTGGTTCGTAGAATACTTCTAAAAATATAAATTAAAAGAATTACAGTAAGAACCTTAGTAATAACCAATAGAAGATTGGTAATTAGAGGAGATTCTATAAAGATTATAGGAATTAGGTTGTGTACAATTCCCAACGGTAGTACGTGCGCAATATACTTTGGAAAATTACTTTTAACCAGGTAATCATCAAAAGTAGAAACAGTTTTATTGCTTAATGCTTTAAAGGTTTCTATAATTAACTTTCTAAAGATAATGTCAAGGAAATAGACTACTATCCAAACAACGATACAGTTTACAACAACGTTTAAGAAAATAGCCCATTGGGGATACATTCCTTCATTTATAAGGAAGTTCTGTAATAAGCAACTATATTCTTGAAGTGTATCTTGATTCATTATAAATATTTACGCTCAACATAAAAAGGACCGAAAGGAAGCACAGAGCACATTACCACAATAAACAAATCGGAGATAGACCAATTAAGTTTTTTGTACATATAAATTGCACCGCCAACATAAAGCACAAATAAGATTCCGTGCGCCATACCAACGATTTGTACCATTTCTGGCATATCCCAAATATATTTTAAAGGCATAGCAATACCTAATAATACTAAAAATGAAATAGCCTCCAAAGTGCTAATGAGCTTGAATGTTTTTACTGAAAGTTCCACTATACTTAATTTTTCGCAAAGATACATCTTGAAAACTGCTCTCCTAAACTTTAAGACTAATTTAAGTGAAGAAATGTTTCACCATTATTACTATCTTTAAAAGAAAAAATAAATGCCCTTACTATTACAATCACCTACTGAAACAATTAAGCTTTCACTTCAACAATATTACGAGGAATTTCTAAAAATTTTACCTCGAATTGCATTGGCCATTTTGGTTATAATCCTTGGTGTTTTACTTGCTCAAATGTTAACGAGCTTCTATAAAAGACGTTTTCAGCAAAAATCTGAAGATCCGTTAATGTCGAAATTTTTGGCACAAGCGGTGAAAGTAATTTTAATTATTATAACTATAATGCTTGCACTACGAGTTGCTGGATTAGATGATATCGCTACGGGATTATTAACTGCAGTTGGTGGTGGAGCTATTATTTTAGGATTTGCATTTCAAGACATTGGTAAGAATTTTTTAGCTGGAATTATTTTGGCTTTTAACAGGCCGTTTAATATTAATGATACTATAAAAGTTGATGATATTTTCGGAAAAGTAAAGGAATTGAGTTTTAGATATTCACATATAAAAACTTTTGATGGACGTGATATCTATATCCCAAATAGTGATGTGTTAACTAAACCAGTTGAAAATTATACAGCAGATGGTTTCTATAGAGTCGATTTCACAGTAGGTTTAGGGTATGAAGATGATATTGATGCTGCTAAAAAGGTAATCCAAGATGTTTTAGACAACAACAAAGAAATTGTTCGCGATGGTGAGCACGAAAACTTTGTTATTGAAGATGAGTTGGCTGCAAGCACTGTAAACTTAAAAGTATTCTTTTGGGTAGATACTGTTGATTATAGAAGGGCCTCAAGAATATTACGTGGTATGATAATTAAAGAAGTAAAAGTCGCACTTGCGGAAAGAGACTTTAATTTACCTTCAGATGTTGTTGAATTAAAACTTTATAAAAACAGTCCGGATATTCCATTTAAATTGAATAAAGGGGAGGAGGGTAAAACTTCTAATTAAACAATAATTCTTATTCACAAGGCAAGGGGACATTCATTGTTTTATATTTCCTCGTACTTCCAAAATTAAAATGCCACCATTCTGTACGTATATTTTTAAAGCCAAATTTGCGCATTCCTTCAAAAAGAAGCTTACGATTTGCAAGCACTTCTTTGGGCAAGTTATAATTGTCTATATGTGCTTCTTTTCCGAAGTAATCATAATCGCTTCCCATTTCAACATAACATCCGTCTAGGGTTTCTATGGTTATATCTACTGCGGCAGCTTTATTATGGATAGAGCCATTTCCATAAGGATTGCCAACATAGCCAGGGCGTGGGTATTTAGACCACATAAATTTCTGAACATCTAGTGGGCGGTAGCAATCGTAAATTTTAATACGGTATCCTTTTTCACAAAAATATTGATTAGCTAATAGAAGGGCTTCAGCAACCTCTGGTTGTAAAAGGCATTCTGCACAATCGTAAAGTGTTTCGCCAATAAAATTATTTGGAGTGGCGTAACGGATTTCATAGTTGAATTCTGTGGAAAGATCTTTTAGATTAACTAACTTCTCTTGTGAATTCATTTTCACTGAAAAAACGAGGAATAAAAGTAAAATTACTGGAAGTTTCATTTTTCAAATTTAAGTAGAATTTAATAACAATAGAAATTGCATTTGGTAACTTTGAAAAAAACAATAGACATGAATGATTTAGGAAAAAAATCCGCTTTAATTACTGGCGGTACAAAAGGAATTGGTTACGGAATTGCCGAAGCATTACTCAAAGAAGGCGTTAATGTAGCAATTACAGGAAGAAATTTAGAAACAGCTGAAGAAGCTGCTAAAATGCTGAATGCACATGGAAACGACAGCGCTCAAGCTATAGGTTTAGAAGCAGACGTAAGAAGTTTTGAAAGTCAAAAAAATGCAGTGGAGGCTGCGATTAAACAATTTGGAGGTTTAGATGTTATTATTGCTAATGCTGGTTTAGGTCATTTTGGTTCTGTTGAAGATTTATCTATAGAGCAATGGCAAGAAACAATAGACACTAATCTTACGGGCCCATTTTTCACTTTAAAAGCAGGTTTAGAGCAATTGAAGAAAAACAAAGGTTATTATATAAGTATCTCAAGTTTGGCTGGAACTAACTTCTTTAAAGGAGGAAGTGCTTATAATGCAAGTAAATTTGGTTTAACTGGGTTTTCACAAGCTGCTATGCTTGATCTCCGTGACTATGGTATAAAAATAAGTACAATTATGCCTGGTTCGGTATCCACGCATTTTAATGGAAATGAGCCTGATGAAAAGGATGCTTGGAAGATTCAGAAAGAAGATATTGGAAAGTTGGTGGTAGATTTATTAAAAATGAACCCTCGCACCTTACCGAGTAAAATTGAAGTAAGACCAACGACACCACCTAGCAAGTAAAAGTTATTTCAACTATTTAAATAAAAAAAGGCTGTTCACATTGAACAGCCTTTTTTGTTGTTTAATCTTTACTTTCTAACATTAGTTATTAGAAAGTAAAGCTAAGAATTTATCAAGATTTGGTAAAATTACAATTCTTGTTCTTCTATTCTTTGCGCGACCTTCCTTAGTTTCGTTTTCGGTTAAAGGATGGAAACTACTACGACCAGCAGCAATTAGTTTTGCTGGATCTACACCGTAATTATCTTGTAATATACGGATTACAGCAGTAGAACGATCTACACTCAATTCCCAGTTGTCTTTAATATAAGCACCTGGCTTTACAGTTTGGCTGTCAGTATGACCTTCAACCATAACTTCTAATGCTGGTTCGCTGTTAATTACATTTGCCAAACGCTCTAATAGCGGATTAGCTTTTCTGTTAACACGTGCACTACCAGAACTGAATAATAGTTTATCAGAAATAGTAATCATCACTACTGTTTCATCAATATCAATTGTGATATCATCTTCTTCACCTTCACCAACTAATGAGTTGTCTAGGTTTTTCTTAAGATTGTGAGAAACAATAAGATTCATAGAATCTTTAAGTGTTTTAGCTTCGGCCAATTCTTGGGGATCTACATTGGCAAGAGCTTTTTTCATTTTTTCCTTATCATTTTCTGAAATCACAACACCTTCAAACTGCTGTAGACGGTTGTTGTTACTATCGGTTAATGATTGGATTTTAGAATTGTAATTAGCAACACGCTCTTCAATTTTAGCATATTTCGCTTCAATTTCTTCTTTTTCAAGTTGAGTTTTTGCTAAAGTAGAACGAGTATCATTGTATTGATTCTCTAGTTCTACATACTTTTTTTTCGATACGCAAGAGGTAGCAAATAATGCTCCCGCAAGCATGGTTAGTGCAATAGCTTTTTTCATTTTACTAATTTTTAATAGGTTTGTATGGGACAAATATATGTGCCAACACTACAAATAATTAGTTAATAAGTGCTATTGTTTTGTTAAAGAGGTATTAAAGGATTTATAAGACGTAACCTATAAGCCAGTAAAGTATAATAAATACTACGATTGTACCTATACAACCGCACTTACCTCCACCTATTTTTTTAGCGCCCCAGCCGGCAGCTAATATTCTAAGTAATTTTTTCATAACGTTTATTTTTGGTTAATTTTTTATTCTTCTTTATTGGTAGCCATTTGTAATTTATTCTTTCCAAAATCCAATGTGCGAATTGGGAAAGGGATGTTTATTCCAGCCTCGTCAAAGTTTTTCTTAATCAGTTTTATCGCTTTGTGTTTTGCGGCTAATACTGGTTTCGGACTTTGGCTGTCTATCCAAAACCTAGTAATAAAGTTAATAGAGCTATCCCCAAACTCGTTAAAGAAGAATTCAACTTCTTCATTGCGGTTTTGTTCAAAGTTAGCAGAAATAATTTTAATTACTAAATCTTCTACTTTTTGTAAATCCTCTTCATAACCAACTCCGCATTCTACAGTGATCCGAGTTCTTTTGGTCCAGGAGTGATTAATAAAGCTGTTTTCAACAAACATTTTATTTGGAACAATTAAGTAATCATTATCTGTTTGTCTGAGCGTTACATTTCTTAAATCAATTTCTTCTACAAAACCACTGTGATCCTGAGTTTCCACAAAATCGCCTATCCTTACTTTGGGTTGAAAAGACAGCATAAAACCAGATACAGTATTGCTTAAGGTCCCTTGTAAAGCAAAACCAATTGCCAAACCCATTACACCAGCACCAGCTAATATAGAGGTAAGCATTTTGTCAAGCTGTAAAACGCTTAGCGCTATAAAAAAACCAATTAATAATACTGCGGCGTAAAAAGATTTTGAAAGTACTTGTTTAATAGATTCATCGCTCATTTTTCTAAAAAGAACATCGTGGGCAAATTTCTTAACGCCCTTTGCAATAAAATAAAATATAACCATTACAATAATGGCTACAGCCATATTGGGCAGTTTTAGAATAATCGCATCCAGCCAACCATCTAGTTTGTTCCATAAGTTTGAAACTGATTCGCTAACTGAAAAATTTTGAAGTGCCATATAGTTGTTTTATAATAATGATGAGAGCATAAAAGTACCTAAAAGCCATAAAATAATGGATAAAATCCCTCCAATTAAAAAGAAATGTTTGAACTTATAAATACCCATACCGTAAATTAAAGTATTGGTTTGGTAGCCCATAGGAGTGAAAAAACTGAAGTTGGCTCCAAATAAAACCGATAGAATAAATGGCTTTAAAGACAAATCTAATCCAACCCCTACAGCTATTGCTATAGGTGTCATAATTATTGCCGTGGCATTATTGCTAATTGCGCCACTCATCAACATTGTGATTAAGAAAATGAGGCCTATAACTACTAAGTTCGACTGTCCGCTTAAAACTGTAAGCAGTTGATCTGAAAGCCATTTGTCTGCACCTGTGTTATTCATTGCGACACCAAGAGGAATCATTCCTGCAAGTAAAAATATTACCTGCCAGTTTATACGATGATAAACATCGTTTAAATTTAAACAACGGGTTAAAAGCATTAAGCAAACACCGGTGATGGCACTAATTAAAATTGGTAAAATTCCACTAGCAGCTAAGCCAATAACAAGTAGTAAGATTATAAATGAAATATTTCTCTTTCGAATATCTACTGTTGGTTTGGCTTTATGTTCTTTTAAAACTGCAACATTCTCCAAATCGTAAAGGAGGCTCATTTCATTTTTTGGAATTTCAACCAAAAGTCTGTCACCAGGTTTTAAAGTGATTTGCTCAATATTCTTCCTGATTAATCTTTCCTTGGTATTTCTAATGTTTCTTCGCTTCTTTATTGCAATAGGGAGTGCACTATTAAAGGTTTGTTTTCTTAACTGTTTTAATGTTTTACCTATTAATATAGACCCAGGCAGAATTAAAAGTTCGACAAAAGTCCATTCCTTCGAAATTTTACTTGCTTCTTTATCTTTTTCTTTGTCGGTTTGTTCGTCATCTCCTTTATCTTCTTCATCTTTATGAATACTTAAACCTTCAGCTTTTTTAAGTTCAGTAAGATTTTCTAAATCACACATTAAAACTAATCTATCACCTTCCTTTAAAGATATGTACCTGCCAGGTGCATTAATGGTTTGTTTTCCTCTTCTTAGTTTTAATATTGAAATTTCTGGATTAGAATATAAAAATGTGTCTTCTATATTCTTGTCTATTAATTTAGATTCCTCGGTTATAGATACAGTTGTTACATAATCGTCCAATTCATATGCTTCGTGCAAACTTTCTTTAGAGTCGGAGGGAAGCCAGCGTGAACCTATAGTTATCACGATAATTCCTACAATTAAAAAAATAAATCCGAAAAATGAGAATTCAAAAAAGCTAAAGCGTTCGGCTCCTAAATCCTTTGCAATAGCGTTTACTATAAGGTTTGTTGAAGTCCCCATAAGTGTACAGCTACCACCTAAAATTCCTGCAAATGATATAGGTAGAAGTAACTTGGCCTTTGGAAGATTAAAGCGTTTAGCTAGTTCTGAAATAATTTTAATGAACACAATTACCACTGCGGTTGTGTTTATAAATGCAGATATCCCACCAGTAATAAGCATAAATACTGGCAGTAATAGAAAGAGTGGGAGTATGTGTAAATTTTTAAGAAAACGAGCTAGAGTTGCAATTACGCCATTGTCTTCAAGGGCCAAAGCGATAATCATTAAGGAGAGTACTGTAATAGTTGCGGGGTTAGAAAAGCCCGAAATTGCCTCTTCTGGTTGCACTAATCCGGTAAGTGCTAATGTGGCTATTACCAACATCGCAATTTTATCTACTGAAAAAACTTCAAAGGCAAAAAGGATAATGGTAATTAACAGAATAGAAAAAACGAGTATTATTTCTGTTGTCATAAGACTTTTGTTATCGTTATAAAGATAACCTCAGAAACAATACTCGTTCTTTAGAAAATGTTAAAAATATTAGAGAACCAATATTTTTAAAGAATTTTTAGCCTAAATACTTTTTCAAGATGTGGCTTTTAGAAGTCTGACGCAAACGACGAATCGCTTTTTCGCGAATTTGACGTACACGCTCACGACTTAAATCGAAAGTGTCACCAATTTCTTGAAGTGTCATAGGTGGTTGCCCACAAAGACCAAAATTTAATTTAACAACATCTGCTTCACGTGGAGCTAAAGTGTCTAATGCGCGATTAATTTCAATGCGAAGTGATTCGTGCATTAAATCTTTATCAGGATTAGGACTTTCTCCAGAACTCAATACATCATAAAGGTTATTGTCGTTTTCTCCTTCCTGAAATGGTGCATCCATCGATAAACTTCGCGTTGAGTTTTTCAAAGAACTCTTTACTTTAGATTCACTAAAGTCCAATTCTTTTGCAATTTCAGCCGCAGTAGGTACTCTTTCAAACTTTTGCTCTAGGTGAATAGAGGCTTTTTTAATTTTATTAATATCACCAATCTTGTTAAGTGGAAGTCTTACAACTCGCGACTGCTCTGCAATTGCTTGTAGAATTGCTTGTCTAATCCACCAAACGGCATCGAGATACA
>NZ_JAAGRO010000060.1:0-279 GCF_011065475.1 Aequorivita sp. KMM 9714
AATGCATCATATTTGGTAAATAAGTATTTATTAGCTGTCTCATTCCGCATATTGGCATCTTGGGTAAGTATGGGCTGGTCCAAATTATTGTAAAAGATGGTTTCGTGCCCCTTGCCGGGGATTTTCTTCCATACTAATCGGTTGCGGTAATCATATTTATATTGGTAGCAGAGCTGGTCTAGTTCCGTTGGGCTCACATCGTTATTTGTTTTATCGACCTTTGGAGGAATTACATAGGTAAGGTTCCCAAAATCATCATATACATAGTAGGTATCCAAC
>NZ_JAAGRO010000061.1:0-270 GCF_011065475.1 Aequorivita sp. KMM 9714
TGAATACAATATTACGTAACATATTTATTTTAGCCTTTATAGTTCTCTCAACGGGAAGCACTTTTGGGCAGGTAAAAGATGTAAAAAGGGCAAATAAAGAATTTGACAAGTATGCTTATATCGATGCACGACAAATCTATCTAAAAGTAGTTGAAGATGGATACGAATCTGCTCAGATATATGAAAACTTAGGAGACACCTATTATTTTAATGGAGATTATACCAACGCAGCAAAATGGTACGAAAAATTAGTAACTACGTTTCCAGATG
>NZ_JAAGRO010000062.1:0-270 GCF_011065475.1 Aequorivita sp. KMM 9714
TGAATACAATATTACGTAACATATTTATTTTAGCCTTTATAGTTCTCTCAACGGGAAGCACTTTTGGGCAGGTAAAAGATGTAAAAAGGGCAAATAAAGAATTTGACAAGTATGCTTATATCGATGCGCGACAAATCTATCTTAAAGTAGTTGAAGATGGATACGAATCTGCTCAGATATATGAAAACTTAGGAGACACCTATTATTTTAATGGAGATTATACCAACGCAGCAAAATGGTACGAAAAATTAGTAACTACGTTTCCAGATG
>NZ_JAAGRO010000063.1:0-269 GCF_011065475.1 Aequorivita sp. KMM 9714
AAGGCTCCAAAATTATTGGCAACTGGCAAAGGTAGGTAATCCTTTGGCTGCCTCCCCAAAGGATCGTAAAGGATAGGGGTCACTAGGTCCTCACGGTTGCCACCGGCACGGATCGAAATACTCTGTTTGGGACGACCAAGACCGTCGTAATAAACGATGTTCTCTATCTTCTTGTCGTTGTTTGAAGGGGAATTTGCCGCGTTGATAGCCACAACCTGTGCTTCGTTAAGTTCGGTCTGGTAGCTTATCTGCCGGACGTAGTTCTGGTC
>NZ_JAAGRO010000064.1:0-266 GCF_011065475.1 Aequorivita sp. KMM 9714
TTTATTATAGATGAAGAATCTAGAATAGGATATCTATCTTCTAATAGAGATGGAGATCGCGGAAGTGTTGATGATAATATCTACCTAGTACGGGAAAGTTGTACTATTTTAATAGAAGGAACAGTGTTCGATGCTGAAACAAAAGAGATGTTGGCTGGTGCAAGTGTTTCCTTATTAGATGAGAATAATAAGCTTATAACTCAAACAACTGCTGATGAGAATGGTGTTTATAGTTTTGATGCAGATTGTGGGAAGCAGTTTACAGT
>NZ_JAAGRO010000065.1:0-266 GCF_011065475.1 Aequorivita sp. KMM 9714
GTCGAACCCTACTATTTTACGCGAATACATATCTGTTAAGAGTGCCAGGTAGCAAAATCCCTTAATAGTTCTGATGTATGTTATATCCGCAGCCCACACTTGGTTAGATCTATTGATCACAACATCTTTTATGATGTTTTTGTATTTGTAAAATCTATGATGCGAGTTGGTTGTTCTGGACGAATATTTTTTTCGCCGTATCAAGAGCTCATTGTCTCTGAGGATCCTCAATAACTGGTCTCTACCAATCTTGATGTTGTGTCGTT
>NZ_JAAGRO010000066.1:0-265 GCF_011065475.1 Aequorivita sp. KMM 9714
AGGTTGATAATTTCATTATAAATATCACCTTGATTCTGGATGTTAGTTACCACATCTCCAACAACATCGATTGTGATTGTATCACCATTTGCGTTTGTCAGTGTGTAAGTTCCATTACCGTTATCTACTAATATAGTGGTGTTAGCATCAAACGTAATTACATCTCCATTTACTGTAGTATGCGTAAATGTACCATCGCCATTATCTACGAAGAGGTCTGAACCTGTAGTGTTGGTAATAAGGTTGATAATTTCATTATAGATAT
>NZ_JAAGRO010000067.1:0-263 GCF_011065475.1 Aequorivita sp. KMM 9714
AAAGTAGTTGAAGATGGATACGAATCTGCTCAGATATATGAAAACTTAGGAGACACCTATTATTTTAATGGAGATTATACCAACGCAGCAAAATGGTACGAAAAATTAGTAACTACGTTTCCAGATGACACTGAACCTAAATACTATTATAGAGCTGCCCAATCCTTAAAGAGTCTTGGTAAACACGATAAGAGCCGTGAGCTATTAGAAACTTATACTGCAAAAGGAGGAACTGGTTTTGTGATAAAAACCTACGATGAGGA
>NZ_JAAGRO010000068.1:0-257 GCF_011065475.1 Aequorivita sp. KMM 9714
TTCTCAGCTTTAAAAAGGCTTAGTCTAAGGGTTTTATGTTTTTTAGATTTATCGAGTTCTTTTTGTCCATCTATATAACTATTTCGAGTAAAGTAAATGGTTTTACCATCTTTGGTAAAAACTGCAGTAGATTCGTGATATTGAGTATTTACATCGCCTCCTAAAGGCTTTGGATTACTTAACAATCCTTCTTCATCTCTATTAGCAATAAACAAATCTAAATAAGGCTCTTGAGTCCATTGATCTACATTTAATCC
>NZ_JAAGRO010000069.1:0-255 GCF_011065475.1 Aequorivita sp. KMM 9714
ATGTTAGACAGACTTACATTTCCTTGGTTAGTTACTGTAAAAGTATATGTGATAGTCTCATCAACATCTGAACAGTCATTATCGTTCTCATCATTGAAAACTCCTGTTTTCACAATCGCTATTGCAGCGTTTTGACAAAGTTCGATAACTGTTGGGTTGTCTCCTACATAACCATCATTGTTAGAGATGTCGGTTACTTCTGCACCTGCTGGTGTTGTACCAACTACTTCTGCAGAATTTGTAAATGTTCCATTA
>NZ_JAAGRO010000006.1:0-166448 GCF_011065475.1 Aequorivita sp. KMM 9714
AAAACGAAAAACAACAACAGGTAACACCGTGTAAAAAACATTGCTTATTTTAGTTCAATCGTTTGGTCGTTGCTCTTTTGCTAGCTTCTGATTTTCCTGCGGAAAATCCTCGCATACAAAATCGCAACGTTCCTTACACAAAACCGTTGTAAAACATTTGACAAAAAATGAGAATAGGATATAAAAAAAGACATATGAATATCAATCTGATTTTCGGATTGGTTTGGCTCGTTTGGTTTTTTATCGGAATTCTAACAAAAGATGAGCCAAACTGGACAGATTATGGTTGGATTGTTATTTCTGCAATGTATTTGATTGGTTACTTTTATCAACGACAAAATAAATATCTGACCATTGAAAATGGAATTATAAAAATTAATAGCCCATTCGGAAAAAAACTAAATCTGAATGAAATAAAACGGATTAAAAAGTTTGCAGGAGACTATATCCTAAAAACTGAAAGAAAAGAATTGACTATCAACACACAGATAATTGACCCGAATTCACTCGCTGAATTAAATGCGGAATTGGAAAAACTGAATGTAGAATGGAATTAAAACGTTTTACAACAATGTATAACCGCAATTACGGCTCTTTATTTTTTAGTTGCAATATCCAAGTTTAAAACTTAGGGATGTTAGCGTTGCCTTTTTTGAACAATAAAAACCACTTTATCAATAAATCTATAAAAAGCTAGGTTCCTATCCCGCTTTTTACTTTTTAAAGGGAACGCGATGCAATCACTCACCAGCCGGGGAGCTATCGAGCACCGGGGATATTGGAAAGTGATTTTTGACGCCACAGGAAATATTCTGAACACACGCAGAGATTAAACTTTCGATTTCAACTTCAATCTCCTCCGTAACCCCAAACTTTTCCCTCTAACAAACAATATCTATCTTTGTTGGAAAATAAAAAATTAAGTTGTGGCAGGACATAGTAAATGGTCAAATATCAAGCGCCGGAAAGGAGCGCAGGACAAAAAACGTGCGAAAGAATTTACACGAGCAATTAAAGAGATTTATGTTTCTGTAAAAGAAGGAGGGAGTGCCGACCCAGAAGCCAATCCCGCATTGCGTAATGCCATTGCAAATGCTAAGGGGGTCAATATGCCCAAAGACACCATTGAACGCGCCCTCAAGAAAGCGAGTGGTGCCGATGCAGAAAATTATGAAGAAGTATCCTTTGAAGGCTATGGGCCTAACGGAATTGCATTCTTTGTGGAGTGTACTACCAACAATACCAATCGTACAGTAGCAAATATCCGAGCTATTTTCTCTAAAAACGATGGAAGCCTAGGAGTGAATGGCTCTGTGGAATTCATGTTTGAGCGAAAAAGCGTCTTTACTATAAAAAAAGAATCAATCCCAATGCCTTTGGAAGAGTTGGAGTTGGAACTCATCGATCACGGAGCAGAGGACCTCGAATTGGAAGAAGGCTTTTTAACCATATATGCCGATTTCACCAACTTTGGTAAAATGTCACAAGCTCTAGAGCAATTGAATATCGAGGTTGTAAACTCCTCCCTAGATCGGATTCCTATGAATACTGTTGAACTCTCTTTAGACGATGCAAAGAAGATATTGGATCTAGAAGAGCAGTTTGAAGATGATGATGATGTGCAAAAAGTATATCACAACCTAGAAATCACCGATGAATTGATTGCTGCTATGGAAGGCGAAATGTAAATAGTGTTTCCAATCCTTCTTTGAAAGATAAATTCTACATTTCAAAAACTTCTAAGGATTTTTAAACTACTAGTAGGTGACTGCATTCTATTCAGAGTTAATGCAGCACTAGTATTTGAATTGAAGTAGAACCCACTTTGTTTTTTCATATATTTGAATGAATAAAAACTCTATTGTATGGCAAACTACATAGCAAATTCAACAAACTCACTTTCTTTTTATCTGAATTCTGACAATGAAAAAATTGGAGAGTTAATCTATAAAAAATGGTATGCTTCTAATGCTGAAATTAAGCTGACCAACGGCGATACGTTTCAGATGAAACCAAAAGGAATTTGGAACTCTAAGATTGAATTAAAGGATGGTGAAAAAACTATATTAGAGTTTAAACTAGGTTGGAGTGGAATTCTGATAAAAACCTTTTTCAACGATAATGAAGAAAGCTATTTACTTAGAATGAAAGGGTTCCCAAGCAATAAATTTACATTAACCGATATCGAAAAAAGAGAGTTGTTAGTAGCCGTTATGGACACTAAATTGCATAATCTAAACTATAAGTATGCTATCAATACAACGGATGAATTCGAGAGTATCGCTAATAAAGATATTATAGCTCTTTCATTATTACATTGCATAAATTATTATATAAATATAACAACGATTATCACTGTAACATAAAGCCTTTACTGCTAACTTAAAGAATATATAGAAAACGAATTATACCTAACGGATATGAAAAGACCCGTTTCATTTTCTGACGAAGAAGGTAATTATAAGGAAAACTGGGTTTCAATTTACAAAATGTACTTCCCAAGACAGGACAAAGTAAAAATCGATTGGTTTAGTGGTATTCTGATTATACCATACGGAAAACTAATTGAATATGTTCATCAAAGCCACGCATCAACCTATAGTAATTATTGGTTACTCGAAATTGAAAATGGAGTTTTTAACGAAGCGCGAGAATATAACTACAAAGATTTTGTAAATTTCAAAAATTACCAATTTGAGGTATTTAAAAAAACAGAAGATTACAAAAATCTTAACACCGATTTAAAAAGAATATTTGGAAATTGATTATAATTCCATGCAAAAATTTAAATTTAATCGAAAGAATAGATTTTTAAACAGGTTTAACCAAATAACAATTAAATATAAAACCAAACTTGGAGCATCTGAAAACTTCAAATTGAAGGTGAAAGATACTTCACAATGGAAGAATATAATAGCAGAAGTAGAAAAACAATGCACAACAAGAGTATAAACGCAATAGCAGAGTTAGTTCTTAGCCAAAAGTACCTCTCTAAATATTAAGTCTGCTACAAACCTAAAAAGTAGACTCTACCCCCCTACTGCGTTTATACCAACCGTTAGCATATATTTAAAACTCACTTTGATAAATGATTAAGTTTGATAAAAAATTGATCTTTCAGGTTATTTATTTGGCCGTTATGTATCTTATTATTTACGAATTAGAAAATTATGAATTGGCAATGCTTGTAATTTTTTTGCCATTTCTGATATCATCGATATTAACATTTCGAAAATTTGACATATTCACTTCTGAAAACAAAAATCACGTTATGCTCTCTAAGAGTAATTACAATTTTTGGAACATCGGATTTGCACTCTTAATAGCATTATTTTGTATTAAGAACTTAACGATTTACACAGGAATACTTCTTTTGTTCGCTCTTGCTTTTCTCTTTTTGGAATATACGGTTTCGAAAAGAAGAGTATTAACGATAGATGAAAGCGGAATTGTTGAATTTGGAAAAGATAAACACAGGAATATAAATGAAATCACTTCAATTAATATTTATCCAAATAATGTAGAGTTTAGATTTAATGAAAATGAAATTTTACAAATAAACCAAAACGATTTGGTGCAACCCGAATGGAATGATTTTATTGAAAGAATTACAAAAATTAAAACGTATGCTAACAATGTTTAACGCAAATACGGATGATTGGACTGCGTCCGAATCCACTCGGAATTACTAACGTCAGTGCTAAACTGAAAATCATTAACTTTAATCCCGTAACTAACGGTTATACGAGACCGTTAGCATTAATTTATAATCATATGAATAAACTAATTACAATAACCTTTTTGTGCTTCTTTATTTTAAGTTGTGGAGATGATAAGAGAACAGTAAACCTAGAGGCGGAAATCCAAAATTTACGACAGAGGAATGATTCGCTGGAAAGTATAGTTAATGGAATAAAGGACAAATATGTATTCGACAGTCTAACTATTAGACAAATCCCCAATTATGCAAATACAAATAAGTTGAACTCGATTTATAAAGAGGAAATTGTATTTGTGGGCTACAACGCTAACGGAAAAACTTCGGTTATCATTGGCGACAGTACTTATGTTGACAACGGAATAAAAGTGTTTGACGGAGATACTTTGATTTCTAAAAAAGGCGCATTTCAACACGAAATAAAACTAGTAAAGGACAAAAACTATTATGGAGGAATTCTAAAAACGGAAAATGAATTTGGAAAATCCTATGAAGTTCCGTTCCGTTCCGCAATTGGAGTAATAAAAAACTAATGCCAACAATTTATAACCGCAATTTTCTTTGCCAGTTCGTTACACTCGTGTCGGCGGATTCCACTGCCTCCGAATCTACGCGTAATTGCTACCGTTGGTGCTAAACCGAAAATAAACGCTAATTTAACCCGTAACTGACGGTTACACGAGACGTTACCTATAATAAAAATTGAAAGACTTACCATATATCATAGACCTAACCTTAAAACGTGATAGAATTGCAGATATGGAGTGCTATCCATTTTCAATTCCAGCAATACGTAACCTTAGCTCTCTAAAACTAGGAAAAGAAGTTACCTTTTTTGTAGGAGAAAATGGTAGCGGAAAGTCAACATTGCTGGAAGCAATAGCCGTTTCTTTAGGTTTTAACGCAGAAGGTGGTTCAAAGAATTTTCAATTTGGTACACGTAATTCTCATTCAAATCTTCATGAATATTTACAGATTGCTAAATCCTATAAAAAACCAAAAGATGGTTACTTTTTAAGAGCTGAAAGTTATTTTAATCTTGCTACAAATATTGAAGATTTAGATAAAGAACCTCGTGGAGGGGCTCGAATTATAGACTCTTATGGTTCATTATCTCTTCATGAACAGTCTCATGGCGAGTCATTTTTATCTCTAATGATTCATAGGTTTGGAGGAAAAGGGATTTATTTACTTGATGAGCCCGAAGCAGCTCTTTCTCCAACTCGACAACTAGCAATGTTAAGAAGAATGAAGCATTTAATATCTGATTCTTCTCAATTTATCATAGCAACTCATTCGCCAATTTTATTAGCATATCCTGATGCTGTTATATATGAATTTAATGATAAGGAAATTTCAAGAATAAAATATGAGGATACGGAACATTATCAAGTAACTAAAGCATTTCTGGCTAATCCTAAAAAAATGTTTGATGACCTATTTAAGGAATAGTGCAACTGAAAAACTACAACTAATAATGTAAAAAATAATAAGGGCTAAGTGCTAAATCCAATGTTATTGTATTTTAACAAAACCCGCCAAATTTAAAATTTGACGGTTAAAAGAAAAATAACGGTAAAATTGTAAATTTGGCTAAGTGCGATATCGAAAAGCAAGTACATTTTAACCCCTTACTGTTCTTATACAAACCGATATGCCTCATCATAGAGAAATGAATTAAAGAAACTAACGATAAGTTGATAGCAAAATAGAATTTTGTGATAATGAAAGAAGAAGCTGAAAAAATTATAAAAGGACAATTTTGTCCTTACTGCAAATGTGAAACAAAACTGGTATCCGGCGATGAAGTGTATCCGCATAGAACAAATGATGATCCACGTCCTAAGTTCTTAGATAAGAAATACTATATGTGTTTATTAAATTCTAATCATTATGTTGGAACATATAGTGACAATATTACTTCACTTGGTAGATTAGCGGATACTGAACTAAGAAAACTTAAAAATCAAGGGCATAATACTTTTGACCCATTATGGAAAACAAAAAACATTTTCCAAAGTCAAAAACTAGCTTATGACTGGTTATCTGAAAAAATGGAACTACCTCTCGAACTTACTCATTTTGGTATGTTCACAGTTGAGCAATGTAAACGAGCAATAGAATTTTGTAAAAATCTAGATAATGAGAATGTTTAATAGAATTTTTAATAGGGGTAGTAATTCCGACAGAAAAATTGAACAGATAAACAAAGATGTCAAACAAATGGCGAATGACCTTGTAATTCATTTAAACCAAATTTTACCTTCCTCAACAAAATTAGATTACTCTGAAGAAAGCATCAGGATTATTGATGTGCTAATTGAACAATTAAGAAAAGAAGGGAATGATGAAAAAGCTGCTGAAAATGAAATTATGGCATTTGGGGCATATGTTGGTGAAATAATTAAACTAAATTATGGGGGCCAATGGACTACTCCCGAATTGGCTGGGTTTCCAAAAGATGGTGTTACATTCAGTGTTGTTTATCAATTGCCAAATGGTGAAGGTATTAATCCTTTGGGTAGAGTATTGAAATATTTCCGACATGGATCACAATATAGTGTTGATGTATTCTACGATTTAGTAAAAAAGCAAATTAGGAAGTTCTAAAAAGGCTAAGGCATAACAATGTGTATGGTGTTCATTCCTCACATGTCTTCGGCATACCACATATTCAAAACCATGTAGGTATAAAGTAATACTATTGAAAATTATGATGGTAGCAGAAAAGTAATTAATAAAATTTATTGCAGAAAACTTGAATATAGATGACAAGTTAGTTTTACCTCAAGCAAATTTATCAGTTCTGTGCGCAATCTTTTTATTCTTGGTAGACCTAAATCAAGATGTCTGAGATGAATTTCGAATAAAAGTTAAATGATACTATTAAAATTTTAGCCTGGTGTATTTAAACATAGAAGATTAAGAACAACGTATAACATAAAAACATAGTGCATTTAACGGATAAAACTAAAAACGCAGATTATCGCATTAAATATAAAAATGGAGTGTTAAGTGGAGATTCAATTGAATATTATGAAAATGGAAATGTGAAAAGAATTCTGAACTATTAAAACTTGTTATAAACCGAAAAGTCAGTGCGCGAACCCGTCTTTTCCGAATATTTTAGACATTACCCCCAATTAATAAATGACGAACGAAAAGATTTACGAAAAATATCTTCATGAAATCAGCTTATAACATTACTCTCGAAAACACTACGCAAATTTTGCTTGGGAAGGAATCTATAAAGCCAGAATTCGAGTCTTAGGTAGTGGGAATGTATGCAAAATCGCTTGAAGGCATCTTGCCATAATGAAGGCAGCCGAAACCTCTTTAAAACTTAACATTTTAAAGTTCTCGGCTGCGCTCAAACAGATTGTTATAATTGTTTAGGAAAAACTACTCTCTTTAAATTTTACAGATGATAGTTTATAATTTGATACCAGGAATTTTCAACTTCTTCTTTTTATTTTTCAATTTTGATTTTAAACTGTTGCCCTTAGCTCCTACATCAACTTTGTTTACTACATCTTCCTTGCTTAATTCTCTGCCACGTACGTTATTCGCAAAGAACCACTCCTTCAATCCAGAAGCTCCATAAATTACATGATAGCCACCTTTTTCCATTACTGGACGAACAACTTCTCCTGCATACCAATTTCCACCTCTATAAACCTCAATGGGGTCTCCAGCTTTAAATGCAGGTTCACCTTCAATATATATAAGATCCCCTCCACAATTACTCTCTCCACTTGCTTGATATTTTGGAAGATCATCTTCGCTGTAATAGTAGCTTAAATCATAAATATACCAACGATCATTTTCCCAAGACACTGATATTTTATTCTGTCGGAATTTACTGCGGTCATAAAAACTAACCTGAGTTCCAGAAATCTCCTTGATTTGAGGGTGCTTACAAAATGCAAGCTTATAGTTTTCTAGATTGCCTAGTACTTCCTCAAAAAGGTCTTCCCCTCTTCCATTTAATACCACATCACTCCACTCTTCGAAATAGGATCTTGGTAACATATTATAAAGTAGCGATTTTACTTTTTCCTCATCACCTTCTATCAACATTTCATGAATGTATTGCATCAAGTGATTGGAACTTTTAAAATCAGGCATGTCTAAAGGAACAAGTGACTTTTTAAACTCTTCAGCCATACGTACTGCACCTAATTCTTTCAGCGTGTTCATAGCGTCCTGCTCTTTCTGAGAAATTTTATATTCCTTGATATCTTTTTCTTCATAAAGAGATCCATTTGCAACCGGTAGCCACTCTCCATCGAGCAGTAACTTAGCATCTTTATCGAATGTTTTACCATCTGCTGAACGTTCTAAATACACTTGAAATATTCCTTCTCTAACAGCCATGCCCCCGATATTACTGGTCTTCAATTCATAGGTTGTTTTTACGTTAAAACGCAATCTATTTAAACCTACCCATTTGAAATCAGTACCTTCTGCAACTTCAATATTTTTACCTGCATCTACAATGTATCCAAGCAAGTAGCCTGAATAGAAGTTAACCGGATCAAATTTTTCTTGAAGGATTTTATTTAACTCATCCTTTGAAGGGATTGGAATTCCTTCGTAGCGGTCAAACCCACTGGTCAACATATTTTTAAAGGTATAGGTTGAACCTGATTTAACATATTCTGCGCCTCCGAAATGTATTACGGTTACGCCAGGGTACTCGGTTTTTAAGGTTAAGACATAGCTCTTATCCCAATAGGTTATATATCTATCGCGCACCCATTTGGTTTCAAGTCTTGCATTTCCTAATTTAATGGATACGATATCACTGTTTGAATAAATGTCTCGAACTCTTTGTTTTATTTCAGCATCTGAAGGTTGTGCAAATGCGAAATTCACTGCGAAAAAAGTGAAAAATACGATTGGTAATAGCTTGAAATTCATAATTAGTTAGTTTTTATTCAAATCTCTTAATCAATCACGAATTTATCCTCACCCAAAAGTGTGATTTTATGAATTAAAATGAATTTAAAAGCGTTTTTCATATAATTCCTTAGAAAAATCATTTATAAATTTTGAAAAAATTAAACCTTTGGCATTTGAGTCAAACAATCCAAAATGTTGTTTGATGTACTGACAGGGTTTCCGAACTCATAAAATTTCTATCAAAATATTTATATTTGATTTACTTCCCCATTCCATCGATTAGTTTTTAAAGTTGGTTGCTTAAACATTGAATAACAGAAGCACACCTAATTACCAAATCAGATTCTATCAATTATTTTAAACATAGCTCAAACCTGAATAATCAAACATATTATGAAGCATCTATACTTATTATTATTTTTTTTAAGCTTTAATACTATTGGGATTTCACAAAATATTTTGGAATTCTTTGAAAGAGTCCCAGATTCATCCTTATTACACTTGACCAAACAAGAAAGAAAAGATATCGTAAAGTACTCTAAAGACAATACCTCCGAAGATGATGCAATATCTGATTTAATGGATAATAAAATAGAATATGCCTTTAGCGCTGTTGACTTAAAAAATGGGTACATAAAACTTGTAGGTTCCTTTCCTGGGCATATACAAATGTGTTATTGGAATATGCAAAATGGAAACAAACTAATTGCTATTTATTTAGAAGAGTGTGGCCCTGTTTGTTTTAATGGGCAATTAGACTTTTATGAGTTTAATGGAATCGAATTTAAACCTATTGAAGCTCGAAACATTATACCTGAAGTTTACAACGACTTTTTTGGAGAAAATAGTAAATCGAAGATTGAAGCTTTTAATAATGAAGAAATTGTGGCGACATTGTTATTTGAATTACCAAGAAAAGGTAAAAATATAGTTGCTAAATGGGGTAATGAAGAAAGAGAGGAAATTTATAAAAGATATGTGATTGGCAACCGGATGGATTTGATATGGAATGACGGAAAATTTGAGAAAGGAAAAATATATTGGGAGAAATGATTCGGAAAAAATTTAAAAACAGTTTTTAATAAAGTGTGTAAAGTGAGAAATCGAAATAGCTATAAATCTTAAAAAGTAGAATTTTCAACAGTAATAAAACAAAAAGAAGCCGCTCCCCCACCGCGACTTCTTTTTCATAATACTAACGTAAATAACATATAAAACGTTAGGATTCATCTAAATAAATATCCTATGTCAAATGTAACAGAAGAAATTACCGTGGCTCTCACCCGAAAGTGTGATATTTTACTTTTGTAGGAGGGTTCTTATTTTTACAATGGCTTCGGTGCGAGAATGGATATCTAGTTTTTCGTAGATATTTTTAATATGCGTTTTAACCGTATTAACACTGATATGATGACTTTCGGAGATTTGACTATTGGTGCTTCCGAAGTATATATCCTTTAAAATTTCGAACTCTTTTTGCGTGAGCGGATTAGGAGCCTCATTATTGATTAAATCAATGTGAAGTATATGCGTTTTATTGATTCGATAAAAATTTGAAATTGCAATTTCTATGGTGGTAAACAGATCGGCTTCGTCAAAAGGCTTTACGATATATCCCATAGGTAGCGTGTGTTTTACCTTGTCTAAAATTTCCTTATTTGAATACGAAGTCAAGAATAAGAAAGGAATTTGAAAGGAAGTGTTTATGGTCTCGGCTATACAAATCCCATCCAGATTCCCTCCGAGATTAATATCGAGCAAGGCGATATCTGGATTCGTCTTTTCCAAAAGCTGAATCGCATCGTTCTTATTGTGTGCCACCCCAACAACTGTAAAGTCAACACTGGTTAGCGCATCGCGAATATCTTCAGCAATAAGCGGATTATCCTCTACTATAAGCACTTGGGTTTTACTCATTTTTAGTGTTTTTTACATTGGGAAAAACCAGTGATACTGTGGTACCTTTTTCTGAGGAGTCTACCGTTAAATCGGCTTTTAATTTTTCGCTAAAAGCTTTTATTAATCGGAATCCTAAGGTAGTAGTTTCGTCTATAGAAAAATTCTTTGGTAGACCTTTTCCATTGTCCGCGACAGACAAGCTGAGCATGTTACCTGAAGACTTCAATTTGATATCAACTTGTCCAGACGCTTTCTCTGAAAAAGCATATTTTAAAGCATTACTAATAAGTTCATTAACTACAAGGCCAAGTGGAATAACGGTATCGATATCGAGTTTTTTCGGGTCGATATCTAAGCGAAGATCAATCGCTTTGTCTTCTACTTTATAGTTTTTAATCAGGCTATTTGCTAGTTTGTTTACATAATCGCTTGTTTCCACACCTATTAATTCGGTGTCTTGATACAGATTCTGATGGATTAACGCCATTGCTTTTACCCTGTCACGACCTTCTTGTATAGCTTGCGAAGCGCTATCGTCAGTTATCTGACGTTGCTGCAAACTCAATAGCGAAGAAATTACTTGCAAATTGTTTTTCACGCGATGATGGATTTCTCTTAAAAGCATATTCTTTTCCTCAACCGTATTTTCTAAGAGTGTTTTTTGCTTAGCAAGTATCCTATTTTTCTTTCTGTTTTTATTGTAAAAGTATGTAAGCATTAGCACTACAATTCCAAGAGAAACTAATATGATTATAAGTAGTTTTTCACTGGCTTTTTTAGCCTCAAGCTGGCGTTCCTTTTTTACAGTTTGATAATTTGTCTCTAAATCGTAAACGGTTTGGTCACGCTGTTTACTTTTAATCTCTTCATAAATACTGTGGTATTTCTTGTGGTAATCCATCGCCGTTTTATAGTCTTCAAACTCATAAAAATAAGCTGATAAGGCCTGGTATAGATTACTCTTTTCTCTTAAAGCAGTGATGTTTTCGGCTTCGGTAATTGCGCGATTAATTTTAGACTGCATACCCGTAGAGTCTCGCAGCGCCGCTTTGGCTTCGATTAAGTACATAAGATTCTTTTCTGAATCTAAATTGTCGGGATGAATTGTAACCGACTTTTCCAAATAAGGAATTGCCTCGTGATACTTTTCTTGTCGTAAGTATAAGTTCCCGAGGTTGGCGTAAACATTATAATCTAAATCGTGTCTTGCCTCAATCGCTAAACTTTTGAGCATCGACGTCTCTGCCTTTTCGTAGTTCTGAAGTGATGAATGAATAGAGCCAATGTTTATTAAACATTTTTTTTGAAGGATAGCATCGTCGTCTTTCAAAGCTCCTTTGTAGGCTATTGTATAATATTCGAGAGCTTTTTCATAATTATCGGACGTATGAAACATAACGCCCAAGGAGTGATAAAGCGATGAAGCGTAAGCAAGGTTGTTCTCTTCACAAATACCAATACCTTCAAAGTAATGTTTGCTAGCAAGGTCGTAATTTCCGGTTACTATTTCGTGATAAAGTCCTTTGCTTTCAAGCGCCATCGCAATACCTAAAGTATAGTTGTGCTGCTTGGAAAGCTCTAAGCCTTTTTCGGCAAAAATTAGGGCGCTATCGTTTTCCTCTAAGGTATAATCCCAAGCGGTATCGATATAATGTTGAACCTGTTTTGTGTAGGTTGCTTCAGGATTTTGAACACGCTGATTTATCCCTGCTGGAGCTAGGTAAAAAGCTAATAATACTAGACAGAAAAAAGGGGATAGTAAGTGCTTCAATAGTATTGAGGAATGTTATTTACGACAATATACTATTTTTTTGATTTTAACTAAAATTTAAGAAAGAGAATTCGATTCAATTTGCAATAAGTTAATAATGAAACTCCTCCTCCACTCTCAAATCTAATGGTTTTAAACAACAAGTACAACAGTCTTGAAAGTCATTCAAATTCACAATCTATTTCACTTAAAAGTGTTGGTAAATGCAGTAGTATACAACTTTTAAAAATCCTTCCGTTTAGCTATTCTCCAGATAAAGAAAGTTGGAATTACAACCCAAAACACTAGCATTACAAAGGATAAAATCACACCAAAACTAGTTCCGAAGAATTGTTGAAATACGGCTCCAGTATATCCTAATAAAGCAGAAATGTCGAGTTTCAGTAGTATTAAAACTCTCGATAAATCCACTGGGTTTAGCATAGTGGCAAATAATGAGAATTTATCTAAAGGGTAGTCTTCAAAATACAACAGCGACATTAAAAATAATCCGTCGTAGATTACTGCCATAAAAAGCCAAAGTAAGATAGCATACCCAAAACCTTTGATTTTATTTTCGTTAGAAAGTGCTATAACAAAGGCTAAAGCGGTAAAAATAAAGGTAAGAAATCCACCAGTGATTAATAGTAATGAGAAATCCCAGATTGCACTGCTATTAAAGATTCCATAAAAGGCAAATGGAAGTCCTAGTCCGATAATTAAACTCATTGCTAAAGAGGTGGCAACACCAAAGTACTGCCCTAAAAAAATGGAACTTCGCTTAATAGGTTGTGCTAAAAGAAGCTCAGTAAATTCGCGAGAATTGTAATAATACATCACGCCAAAAATGGTTCCTATTAAAGGAACAAGGATGATGATAACGTTCATTAATGTTATCACTGCTTTTGATAAATCGTTGTTTAAAAACAATAGAACAATACCAAGCAGTAAATAAAACAGAAAGTATACGTAGCTCCAACGGCTGCGCATTAAATCGTAAAAACTATATTTTAATATCTTAAGCATAACTTGCGGATAAAATAGAGGCTATTGCGTGTTCAAAATCTGGTTGTTCGGTCTTAGTTTTAAGTTCTGTGATACTACCTTTAAAGTAAATTTTGCCTTCTAATAGGAAGACAATTTCATCGGCAATTTCTTCCACGAAACTTAAAATATGAGAGGTTACAAGAATTGTTTTTCCCTTCTCCTTTTCGGCAAAAATTAAATTCTTCAATCTTAAATGAGAAATAGGATCTAGACCACTTGTAGGCTCATCCAGAATAATTAACGGACTGTCGAACATAAAAGTAAGCACTAAGTTTACTTTTTGTTTTGTTCCTCCAGAGAGGTTTACAAGCCGTTTATTCAAGAAAGGTTGCAGTTTAAACAAATCTATTAAAGCTTCGTCATGTGTTGCCTTAGTAGCCCTTAGGTCTTTAATCATCTCTATAAGCTCACATACCTTCAAGTTTCCAGGGAAATTGGCTATTTGTGGTAAATAGTCAATCTTATCGCGATATTTAAAATTGTTTTTTAAAGATTCTCCATTAAAGAGAATTTCACCTGAATCTGGTATTACCATCCCAAGAATAGCTTTTATAAGTGTAGTTTTCCCTGAACCATTCGGACCGAGAATGGAAAATATTCCACCTTCACCTATAGAAAGGTCAATGCCTTTTAGCACTTCGTTTTTGCCAAATTTTTTATGTAAATCCTTAATTTCTATCATGATCTATACGTTTCATTTTTGGATTTTCATCCAATAAATCGTCTGGAGTAAATACTGGAGATACTTTTTCTGAAAAGTCTATTATGTCTATAAATAGGCTTCGCATTAAAATTATCGTTTCTGGAGTTCGGTTTACTATATATGAAAACAGTTTTACAGGTCGATAAGGAACATCTCCTATACCGTTTTTATTGAGGTCGTAACCAGTATAATTACTCCAAAAATTATTGTCGAACTTATTGTCATTAATACGTCCGTTATAGGATATATCGAATGAATTATACAGAAAGTTATTGTTTATTACATGGTTTTGATAGCAGGCACCTTTCACTTTTAAAGCATACCCATTACTCGTAAAATCGTTGTTAGAATATTCTAAACGATTACTTCCTTCTACCGTAATTCCAACAGTGTTTTCGAAGAATAAATTGTTTTTTATGTTGGCGTCGTTTACTTCTTTTAACAATAAACCATAAGCCGCTGTTCCCCAGTTTTTCTGAATAATATTATTTTCAACTTGCATAAATTTTGAAAACATCAATGCTATTCCTGCACCATTAGTTTCAAAAGTATTATTGATTACATAGTTGTTGTTACTGAACATAAAGTGAAGTCCGTATCGAACGTTGTTCTTACTAAAATTATCCTTTATGGTTATATTATCTGAGAATTCTAGATAAATCCCATCGCGAACATTTTGCACATCATTACCAATAACCTCAACATTTTTGCAATACCATAAATGAACTGCATTTCCAGAGTTAAACTCAGTCACAGCTTCTCCCCTAACCTTGTTATTTAAAACTTTACCGTCGTTAGATTTTTGAAGGTAAATTCCGAAGAAAAGCTTTTCGAGTTCCAAATTCTGAATAAGGAAACCCGTGCTATTTACAACTCGTACCGCAGCATAATCTGTGGTGTAGCTTACGCCTACGTTTATAATTTTAAATCCGTCTATGGTTACGTTGTCTGTACCAATGGTAATTATCTCTCCTTTTTCTTCTCCATCTATAGTAGGAAGATCTTCACCAATAAGCGTAATACCTTTATCAATTTTAATATTAGCTTCTTTATAAACACCTTTTTTTACCAAAATCGTATCCCCTTCCGATGCTTGTTTAACAGCCTCTTTTATAGATTTCACTGGGCAGGTAGCGCATACAGTAATTGTTTGCGACCATAGGTTTGTAAGGGAAAACAAGGAAATAAAAAGGAATAATATGTAGAATTTGTTTTTCAAAATTTAATTAGAATTTATCAATACTAAGCCTGTAACTCAATCGATTTAGGAATTAAAAAAACAACTTCAGCAAGGCTTCATAGCGCCGTAAAGCTGATAAAAACTGCTGAAGTCGTTTTCTATTTCAACTTTAAGTGTTTTTGAATATCATCCCAATTATATATTTTACCAGTAAACTTTTCTTTTGCTTTTTGAGCCTCTTCGGTATTTGCAAATGCAGATAGGTTAGCCCCCATAGGACTTTGCAAGTTTTCACTCACCAAATATGAAGCGTTTGAAGCATCAATCAATTCACCTGGATTATTTAGGTTAGCTACTATTTTATGCGCCATTTCTGTGTCCTTAAATTCATCTTGTAAGGAATGAACCATACACTCAATAGCATCATATTTATAAACTTTACCTTTAGCCGTAACCATTTGTGAAGCGTGCTGTCTATCTACAATAGTCATATCGCAGTAATGACAAGCATCTGATCCATAATAAATGGGCTGCGGGCTAACATTACAAGCTACGAATAGCAATGAAATTAAAAATAATTGTATGATTTTCATGATTATATAAGTTTATAAGTTTACCACTTCCGTCCCCTATAAAATCGGGAACCCGACCTGTATTCCTCTTTATCATTTTTCTCACTTTGAACGCGAGTTAAAAAGGGGAAGCTTTATTTATTATATTCTTTTTTTCCTACAAAGAAGGCTACTACAGTTAGTAACATCCCAATAAAGATCATATAGGCCCCTACTCCTGGCCAAGAATCAACATCGAAATTCAACATTTTTTGATAACCAATAAGTGGTGGTTTATATGTCATAGGAGTACCGTCTAGATTTTCCAATTTCATGATAGCTTTTGGGTCGAGATCAGTTCCGTAGTCTATTAGCCACAGGTTAAAATCGTACATTCCTAATAAACCGAGAATAGACATAACAATAAACCAGCCCAAGAACCATTTATAACTTAGTTTTCCTAGGAAGCCAAGAATACCGATGATTACTCCAAGGGCTATCATAAGTCCGACAACTTTTGGAAACACATCAAACTCCCACATTTCTTCTACTTTAGGGATTGGCTTCATCCCAATATAGTGGTTAAGTCCGTCAATATTTTGAATATCAAATTCTTCAACCCCTTGAATTCCTTGAATGTAAATATCCATTCCTAACGGATCTGGGTATTGAGGTGCACCAAGCATAATATTCCACAATGGGAATTTAAATAGACCCAATAATAGCAAGGAGCCAATTATCATTATTATTCCTGCTTTTTTCATTTTTATAGAGATTTGAGATATTAGATGTGAGATGTGAGATGTGAGATGTGAGAAGAATAAAATTTTAAAATCTAACATCTTTAAAAAAGACGGGGGAAATCAACAACCCCCGTCTTCACTGAAAATACTACTAATCACTAATATGTATTTTCACTACTAAAAACATCATTTAATCTTCACCTAAAGTCCAAGACAATTCAATATCCGAATCAGCTGGGCTAACTCTTACATATCCTTGCATTTCTTGGTGAAGTGCAGAACAGAAGTCGGTACAATAGAATGGCCATACACCTACTTGTTTTGGTTCCCAAACTAAAGTTTCGGTTGCTCCCGGCATAATTAGCATTTCGGCATTATTTGCACCAATTACTGCGAAACCGTGAGGTACATCAAAATCTTGTTCGTGGTTTGTAATATGGAAATATACTTTGTCACCCACCTTTACACCTTCAATGTTATCAGGGTTAAAGTGACTTCTAATCATATTCATATAAATATGAACTTCTTTTCCATCGCGCTCCACTCTAACATCGCTGTTGTCTAGTACTGCATATTTGTGTTTGTTTTCTGCTAATTTGAATATCTTTCTAGACTTCGGAGCTACCATCTCTGCAGGAATAGCAGCTGCATAGTGAGGCTCACCAATAGTTGGGAAGTCTAACAGTAATTCCATTTTATCTCCAGTGATATCAAATAATTGAGCAGACTGAGTAAGCTCTGGCCCAGTTGGTAAATATCTGTCTTTTGTAATTTTGTTTAAGGCTACAAAGTATTTTCCAAATGGCTTACGTGAGTTTCCTCCAGGAATCATCCCGTGACCTACAGAATAGAATACTGGTTGACGGTCTAATACTTCCCAAGTTCCCACTTTCCATTTTACAACTTCAGAAGAAATAAAGAAGGTAGTATAAGCATTTCCTTTTCCATCAAATTCAGTGTGTAATGGTCCTAATCCTGGTTGTTTTACAACTCCAGCAAGAATATCCTCAAAGTTTAAAATTGGAATACCATAAGCTTCTCCATCAAATTTCTTGTTTTCGATTGCGTCAAGCATTTTAGTAAAACTGTGAACAGTTAAATCTGCAGAAAGTTTTCCGTTACCGATAATGTATTCTCCAGTAGGATCTACGTCACATCCGTGAGGAGATTTTGGAGTTGGCAGGAAGTAAACTGCTCCTGGCACTTCTAATGGATCTACAGTAAGAACCTCATCAATCATAGTAGAAGTTGCAGTATGCGTATGCTCATCTAAGATGTTGTGTGCATATCTTGCGGGTACCTTTTTACCACCACCATTATTTACGTATTCTTCAATTTTTTTCCAGTTTACAGCCGCAATAAAGTCTTTATCGTTTTGTGAAGCGTTTACTTCCAATAAAGAGTGAGCTTCTTCAGTATTATATGTAGTAAAGAAGAACCAACCATGACTCTTATCACGTCCTGGGTGAGAAAGATCGTAGTTAAATCCAGGCATCATTAGCTGGAATTTAATATTCATTCTTCCTGTTTCTTGATCGACTTTAATAAAAGTTAAGGCACCTTTAAAATTACCCTTGTATTCATTAATAGACATATCTTTCTGAGGAACTGGCACAGAGAAACGTGTTCCTGCAACTACATACTCAGTGTTTTCAGTAATAAATGAAGAACTGTGGTTACCCGCACTATTTGGGATTTCAATAATTTCTTCAGTTTTAAAACTTTCTAAACCTATACGAGCGATACGTGGAGTGTTGTTTCCATTAATAAATATCCAACGTCCATCTAGTACTCCTTCAGTTTGAGAAATATCAGGGTGGTGAGAGTCATCCCAAGGTACAAACCCAAAAGATGTATTTAACATCGGTTTAGTTTCTTCGGTATACCCCCAACCATTTTCTGGGTTTTGAGAGAATACTGGAAGTACTTTTAACAAACGCCCTGATGGTAGACCGTACACACCAAGTTGACCACTAAATCCTCCAGACATAAATCCGTAGAATTCGTCATGCTCTCCGGGAGCCACATACACTCTTTCAGCAGCATTGGTTGCCAAACCTCCCTGGCCTCCACTTTTGCTCTTTTTTGTTCCGCCATCATTACAGCTAACCAAACCGGCTACCATAATCGCGGAGATAAAAATATTAATTGATTTTTTCATTGGTCTATTATTTAAATTACATTGTTTTAAAACTAATTTGCCAGTAAGAATACCTTATCTACTAAGTGCTCCATTACGTGTCGTTCAGACGTATCTGCTTAGTATTAGGATTGTATAGAATTACAACTTTACCTTTTAAGAACCCCTGCAGAACTTACAGCTCTGCAAGGGAAATCTGGTTAGTTAACTAATACTATAGTGTTCTAAAATATTCTAATACTTGTCTTGCCTCTTCTTCAGTTAAGTTTTGATTTGCCATTGGCGAACCGTTAAACTCCTGCAATAAAGCTTTTGCTAAAGGGTCTTTTTGAACCATTCCTTCTGGATCAAGTATCATATTCATTACCCACTCTGGAGTACGTCTTTCAAGAATTCCTGTTGGAGCTGGACCAATAAACTTTTTGTCAACTTTATGACAAGCCATACATTTTGATTTAAATAGATCTAAACCTTTGGCAGCCATTGCATCGTCAACCTCAGCAGAAAGATCTACGTTTTTAATAGGACCAATTCCTTTATTAGTAAGGTCTATTGTTTCAGAAGGCTTAACAGTTGAAGCTGGTGTTTCTTTTGGAGTCTCAGTTGGAGCTGGCTTTTGACCAATTTGAATTCCTTCCTTCTTTTTCTCTTCTTTTCCACCGCAACTTACTAGTAGTAAAATTGCTAGTGCAGCCATTGATTTAATTATGTTTTTCATAGTTGTTAGAATTAAATTATAGAACAAATGTATTTTATAAAGGAAGCTTGTAAAATGACATTTATCATATTTATGACCTTTTTGTCATTTATTCATAAAAATCAAAATACCGACTATATTATAAGTAATAGAACCAATAGTAAAAGTTCAGTTTTATGATATAAATCAGTAAATAAAACAATCAATACCTGTACTTTTAGAGAAAGACCACCCAATGAAAAATATACTCTTACCTACAGACTTTTCTAAAAATTCAAAAAATGCAATCGAATATTCATTGAAGCTTTTTGAAGGAGAAACTGTTACATTTCATATTCTCAATTCACAAAAACCAACAGGATATATGACTGCAGATGTTTTATATGGCGCTGCAGGAGATTCCGTTTATGATGGGATTTTAAACGATAATAAAAAAGAACTTGAAAAGTTAATTCGCCATTGTGAATCGCAATCTGAAAATGAAAACTTCACTTTTGTCCCGAAAATTGATTTCGACAATATAGTTGATGCCGTAAATCAAGCAGTAAGTTTAAATAATATTGAACTTATTATCATGGGCACAAATGGGGCAACTGGAGCTGAAGAAGTTGTATTTGGCAGTAATACATTAAAACTAATTAGAAAAGCAAACTGTCCAATTTTAGCAATTCCTGAAGGATATGTCTATAATAAAATTGAATCCGTTTTACTGTCTGTAAATTATCAGTATGAACTTAAAACTGATGCTTTAGCAGTAATTTTAGATATAGTTCGTAAACACGATTCAACCCTAAAAATATTGGAAATCGAAGAAAACAATGTAGAAGTTAATTCACCAAAAGGTAATTATATCGATCTTTTTAAAGGTATAAATATAGAGCGTTTTTGTATTAAGAATATTCCTTCTGCTGTTGCGATTGATGCCTTTACACAACTAATTCCTGTTCAACTTCACGCTATGTTTGTAGAGAGAAAAAGTTTTTTAGACCGTTTTATATTTGGCTCAGAAACTTCCAAAATCAGCTACAGCTCTAGGGTTCCTCTGTTGATATTTAGAAATTGATTTTAAGAAATTTACCTTAAATTTAGCAGGTTGTTCTTCTTAAGTGCTTGCATCAAAGTATTTACATAATCTCGAATTGAAGTAGCTGCAGTAGGAGGATTTACTATGTCTATTTTTCCTCTCCATATTAAATCGTTGTTCCTACTTGGGCAAAGGCAAAACAAGGATGTTTCTGTATTAAAAACTGGATAATCTTCAATTTGGTCATTTTCATAAACTACTCTATTTTCATTGTAGTAATCATTAAATGACTGAAAAGATCTTGTAAGATTTCTATAGGATTGCGCCATGGTAACCTTATTCTCCTGCCCTACTATTTTTGAAAAGAGTACTGCATCAAAACTTTCGTTTAATAATTGATTTTTCAGATTTTCTAAATTCTCTTCAGATTGATCAATGTCGTTCACATTACTTTCAAAATAATCCACACTTTTAACGGCTATTATATTTTCATCTTTTAAAGCTTTTACTAGACTGTATTCAAATTGGCGCTGCAAACCTCCATCCGGGGTTAAACCCACGACCAATACCTTTTGAGCTTGGAAATTCGGGCTTTCCTCATTAAGGTATTCGTCTACCAAGCGACTACTCGAGCAACTAGCAAACAGAATTACCAATACCAAAAGGAATAATATGTTTTTCATCGGATTAAAATTAGAAAGGCAATATCTAGACTAGCCTTATGTAAATATACGCTTCTCTTTTTTAAATTAATTGAAAATAAAATAGTTGGAATAAAAATATGTGGTTTCAATAAACCTGAATATGATTATAATCATAACTTTTTGATATAAAAATCCCGTGATTTGTTAAAAGTTAAATTTTCAAACAGTTAAACAAGAAAAATCAAAAAATATAAATATTATGAAAAATACAATTTTATCATTAGCAATCATTTCAGCTTTATTAGTGAGCTGTAACGAAACTAAAACAAAAGATGTAACTACTAGTATTGAAGAAATGCACGAGCACGATACTTCCAATTCGCACGCTAACCACGAAGAAGTAGCTGCCGAAATGCATTCTTTAAACAATGCCTGGGTAGATGAAATAAAACTAGACAACGGCGATAAATGGGAAGCAAATATTGAAACTACTGAAGGAGTAAATAAAATGTTAGACATGCTTAAGTCTACTGAAACTAAAACCACTGAGGGTTACCACGCTTTAGCTTCAAACTTAAATGAAGTAAAAAACTTCGTTGTTAAGGAGTGTACTATGGAAGGACCATCTCACGATAATTTACACGTTTTCTTACATCCACTTATCGAGAAAATCGAAGCGTTAGGAAAGGTTACAACTGTAGACGAAGGTGCAAAAATCAAAAAAAGTATTAAGGAAAATCTAGATGGATATTTCAACTATTTTGAATAGGGCAATAAGCATATTTTAAAATAATTCAAAGTCTTCATTAGCTTAAACACTTAATGGAATTACTTAGCGGGAATTAACATCTTGCTAATTAAAACATTTAACCTATAAAGCTTATTTAATATTCTATAAACTCAAATGATATTCACTAAAATCGCTAAATAGACATTATAATTATCGAATTTTGTTTATGTTATAAACAGACAGTTTCATATTGAATTGTATGAATAGAAGTTCTACATTGCTAAATAACGTTTGTTTGAAGGATTTTTTACAGATATTTAGAGTAATATAATACTATGGGGAAAATGGATATTAAAATAGAAAAATTCAACGGTGACATTGAAGAGTTTAAAGTTGAAAAATTAAAAAATTCACTTAGAAGAAGTAAGGCTTCTGAAAGCGAAATAGATCAGGTAGTTGATAAGATTATGCCCACGCTTTACGACGGAATGAAGTCTAAAGAAATTTACAAAACAGCGTATTCTATATTAAAAAAACTCAACCGCGTTTCAGCTTCTAAATACAGTCTAAAACGGGCTATTTTAGATTTAGGTCCCACAGGATTCCCTTTTGAAAGTTTAATTGGCGCCGTTCTTAAGCACCATGGTTATACAACACAGGTTGGAATTACTTTACAAGGTGAATGTATAACACACGAAGTTGATGTTCTAGCTGAAAAAGATGGTAATGCTTACACTGTAGAATGTAAATTCCATGCAGATCCTAGGGCTGTAAGTAATGTAAAAGTGCCGCTATATATTAACTCTCGATTTTTAGATATTCAAAGGCGATGGAACAATGATCCTGAGAAAAAATCTCATTTAAAACAAGGATGGTTAGTTACTAACACACGTTTTTCGAAAGACGCGATTGATTATTCCGAATGTGTTGGACTGCATTTAATGAGTTGGGATTATCCTGAAAACAATGGAATTAAACACAATATAGATAAATATACCCTCTACCCTATTACAACGCTAACAACTTTGACAAAGAAGGAAAAGCATCTTCTTATCGAAAAAAATGTTATTCTAACTAAAGAATTATACGAGTCTTCTTATTTACTTGAAAAAATAGGACTCTCCCCAATACGACAGAAAAGGGTTCTAAGTGAAATAAAAAAGCTGTGTAATCTTTAATAAAGAAAGGTTACACAGCTTTTTCTATTATATTTTCTAATGAACATTATCGATTAGAATCTATCGATATATTTTGAATTAGCTCATAAACTTCAGGCGCTCTACTATTTAGTCTAACTGGTTTCCAGCTTTTATCCAACCACATATGCAGCGATGTTCCAGATGCCAGAAGTTCTCCTTCAGGTTCTCCCTCTATATTTTCATCTAGAGACAAAGGAGTACCTGCTTTTCCTAGTCGTCTTGCTTCATAATAGAATTCTAATCTTACAGCCGATTGACTTTTAATCTTTGTAAATATCCCGATAGCCTCATCGTAAAGTGCGGGTTTATGATATTTAACTTGAACATCTAAAACAGGCAGCATTAAGCCCATACTTTCCATTTTGCTGTAAGGAAGTCCGTTGGAACGCATCATTTCTGTACGACCAATTTCAAACCAAGTAACGTAATTGGCGTGATGCACCACTCCCATTTGGTCTGTTTGCTTATAGTGAACTCTTAAATTGTGCTTGTGCCAGAATTCTTTCATAGTTTATCTTTAAAATAACAGCCGAAAAAGGCTACAACCTAACTAATAATTCAACTATTTTAAAATTAGTGATCAGCTTTTTCAAGGCTAAAACAAAATTAAAGATTAAAAAGTTAGATTTGGGCCTTAGAAACTCTGAAATGCGTAAGTTTTATTACGGGAAGGAAATGAATGAGTTTTATATAATTTTATAATTCTGCAACAAGATCAAAATTTATATCAATTTCGTCTTTAATTTCAATTAATCCGAACAATTTTGTAGGGGGTTCTAGTTTAAAATCGTTAATATTCAATTTTAGTGACCCCACAAATCGATTACTTGGGGAAGAATAAATTTGGATAGGAAGCGAATATCCTCTTTGAATTCCTGAAATAGTAATTAAAACTATTGCTGTCGCGTTTTTACTTTCGTTTAAAATGACATCTGTTAATTCCAAAGTAATATTTGGGTAATCCTTTGTATTAAGCATTTCGTGGAAGTCCTTATTTATTCCTCTACTGCCACAATCAAAACCCCTATTTTGTAAAAAAAGAACTGCATTGGTAAATGTAATTCTATTCTTGTTTCTTTGGTAATTTACATCTGTAAATTCCTCTAAAAAGTCAATGTTAAAATCACATCCAAATGCACTTATATTAGTATCTCCCTTTATTGAGAGTTCGCTACTAGCAAGAAGTTGAACCTTTTTAGATAAAATTTCGGGCTGTGACCAGCCATATAAACCGAATATTAATGAAAAAAGAATTGGTAGATAGCGATTCATAGATGTTCAAATATATAAAAGGTGGAGGAATTTTATTTCCCCCACCCTAGTTATTTTGAAATTTGTATTTAGAAGCTAATTACTGCTTCAAGCATAACTCCGTCAAATTTTCCTCCATTTCTTATATCGGAAGCTAAGAAACCGTCGTACTTTTGGTTTACATATTCTAATTTGGCCATAATATTTTTAGTCATAAACCAACCAGCGGCAAGGTTAAATCTAGTGATATCTACATCAGTTCCACCAACTAATTCACCTTCAACTAAATTGTAACGACCACCAACGTATAGGTTTTCATTATTTCCAAAACGGTATATAATTTCAGCGGCGTATTGATTAAAAGTTCTTGTGTCTAGTTCGGCATCAGCTTTTCCTTTTGCTCTTTCATAAGTTCCAAAGAATTCAAGACCTTGATATTTTACGAAAGGGTTAATCATGAAAGCTGTTAGCTCATTTCGCAGTCCTGGATTAAATCTACCCGATGTAAAGTTTCCTTTAGTGGTAGCGCCTTCTTCCTCCATAACAAGATAGTATCTTGAGCCCGCTCTATCTGCACTATACAAATATGCGTTTGCACTTTTATTGGTATGGTATACAGAACCTGTAAGTCTAAGTCTTAAATCATCATTTATATAATCGTCATACCCTAATTTAGCAACAATAGACGGATCTGTTTTTCCAGGGTTATCTACGCTTTGGTTCAATTTTCCGTTTGTTACTCCTAACATACCAATAAAGCCCTTTTTAAAGTAATAAACCTCTGCTCCTACTTCTGTAGTAAAAGCATCCATTATAAGGTTACCAACAAATGGGTTGTAAATTGCTAAGGCGTTATCGGTTCTTCTGAAGTGAGCATCACCATAGTTATTTTCCATATGACCAATTTTTACTCTTAGGTTCTGCATCAAGTCTTCTAAAAAACCTTCTTTTACAAAGTCTAATTTATCTATTTGAATATATCCTCCCTTAACATAAGGTTCTGGATGGTGACGCGAAGATAAATAGGTTCTTAAGTGCATAGAAACCCCGTCGTATAGCTGTACATCAAAATCTAAGTTTGCTGTTGGCAAGTTAAAATTATCTCCAATTTCAATTAAAGAAATAGGATTGCCGTCTTTATCCATAGGTGTTCCTGTACTTTCGTGATCTAAGGCTTGAAATTGAATAGCAAAGGCGCCACCGATGCGCACTTTTAAACCGTCAAAGTTAGTCGCCGTATCTTTTTTGGCTTCAAACTGTTCAATTCCTCGTTGATCTCTATATCTGAAATTATCAAAATCACGAGATTCCTTTTCCTGCGCAATGGCTTGAAATCCAAATAGCATTATCAAGATTGTACTGAAAAAATTAAGTGTTCTTTTCATATTATTGGTTTTAGGTTTATTAAGTAAAGTATTACTACTTTTTAAAAATTGAATGAAATTTTATATCTATGGCGTCACCTGTAGTAATGGTTCCAAACATTGCTGTTGGAGGGTCTACTCCAAAATCTGTCATTTTTATAGTTTTGCTTCCTATTAAGGAGATTTTAGACTCCTCAATTTTCATATCAAAACTTATATTAATTGGTTTGGTACTCCCTGAAATAGTTAGATTCCCATTAACTGATACTTTGCAGACATCACCCGAGCAGTTGATATTATTTACCTTACTAAGTTTAAAGGTAATTTGCTTGTATTTCCCAGTATTTAAAGCTTTATAAGTGTTCTTGTCCATTCCAGATTTCCCACTTTTTAAACTTTCTGCTATTACAATAAAATCTAATTGTTGGAGTCTAGTCAACTTCCCATCCTCAAAGTCTGCTAATAGCTTTCCTTGTTGATTTTCTGCTATAATCTGCCAATCGTGAAGATTTGAAGTACCATCAATCTTTAACGTAGAAGTAGAATTGTCAAGATTGTACGTTTGCGCTACAGAAGTTTGAGTAGTTAAAGCCAAAATAAAGAGGCTTGTAAACAGTAATTTAAATAATTTTAAAGTTTTCATAATTTACCTTTTTAATTCTATGTAAAGGTAAATTTCATTGCACTTATATATAATGACAATTGTCAGTATACCAAGTCATTTCTAAAGAAAGTTGAAAAAAATGGGAGATGTTTTGGTCGTTTTACAATTATAGATATTACTGTTATGAAATGAATAACAACTTAAAAATCAAAATTATGCTTGCAAAATTGAAGAAAATGTAAGCTTACATTAAGCTAAAACTATATTGAAATTTCCTTAACATCAAATAGCTTAGGAATTGAAACCTTCCAACCATAAGTATCTTGAAGTTTTAGTCGAAGAACATCTTGTGCTGTGGGCTCTCCGTGAATTAAAAATGTTTCCTCTGGTATGTTTTTAATTTCACTCGTCCAATTTAGAAGACCTTGTTGATCTGCGTGGGCGGAAAGACTTTCAATATGGTGTATCTCTGCCTTCACTGGGTGATATTTTCCAAAGAATTTTAATTCGTGAGCTCCTTCTAACATCTGTCGCCCACGAGTACCTTCAGCTTGGTAACCAACTAACAATACGGAAGTATTTGTTTTATCGATCATTTGTTTAAGATACGTTAATACTCTACCTCCAGTAACCATTCCACTTCCTGCAATAACTACCTTGGGTTGCGGGTTATCAATTGTTTCCCAAGTTTCTTTATAGGATGTAATTATATTCATCCTTTTACTCATTGCATTAAAATCTTTCATTGGTATTTTGTGCCAGTCTGAAAAATTCTGAAATACCGATAGCACATTATTTCCCATTGGGCTATCAATAAATATTGGAATGTTTGGAATTCGGTTTTCATTGTACAACTTCCAAAGCAAAAACATTAAAGTCTGTAGTCGTTCTACTGCAAATGATGGAATAATAAGATTTCCCCTATTGTGAATAGTTTTAGTGATGAGTTCTACCAATTTATCTGAAACACTTTCTTGCGGATGAAGTTTATTTCCATAGGTGCTTTCAATAAATAGATAGTCGGCCCATTCTGGTTTTTCGGGTGGAGAGAGCAATAAATCGTGTTCGCGACCAATATCTCCAGAGAAGACAAAAGTTTTACCGAAAATATCTAATTCAATAAAAGTAGCTCCAATTATATGCCCGTTATATTTAAATCTATATTTAATATTTTCTGAAAGTTGAATCCATTGGTCCCTTTCTTCCGATTGGAAAAAGCCTAAGGTAACCTCAGCTTCTTGTAAAGTGTAAAATGGCTCGGCAGGTGTATGTTTAGAATATCCTTCTTCATTTGCCCTTTCAGCTTCTTCCTCGTGAATTTTGGCACTGTCTAACAATATAATTTTTGCGATTGCTAAAGTTGGTGCAGTTCCAATAATCTTACCTCTATATCCATTTTTCACCAATCTTGGTAAATATCCTGTATGGTCTAAATGCCCATGCGTTAATAATACAACGTCTATTGCAGAAACATCTATAGGTAAATCTTCCCAGTTTTTCTCCCGCATCTCCTTTACACCTTGAAACATTCCACAGTCAATTAAAATATTTTGCTCTGGAGTTTCAATATAGAACTTAGAACCTGTTACCGTTCCAGTTGCACCTAAAAAATGAACTTTTATCTTTTGCATAATTAGTTGTGTTTACACAAGATTTTTATCTCTTCTAAAATTCGAGCTTGTCTGTTTTCAGAAATACCCAGATGGTCTAAGTAAAAATCATCGTTTATTAATTGTTTGCAAAGCACTATATCACGACTGAGCAAAAACTGCTTTTCTCGCTGACTCAGTAAGGTTGAAGTAGTAATTGGGTAAAGCCCCAATCGATCTATTCGGTCTTTAACACCGTTGTCTTTAGGGTAATCCCAACTTAACAGATAAAGCCCTGCACATTTCCCGTATTGTAAAGCATCTTCTGTAAAACGAGTATTAGTAACCACCCATCCTTCTGTTGGCTTTTCTGCTTCATTTTTATCGTTATAATTATTTAAAATATCTCGATATCGGGAATGGATATACAGTGGAATTTTCACATTACAATTCCGACCTTCATCACTGTGAAACTTACATTCTACAACAATAAATTGGTCGTTTTTACGTGCAACAACATCAACCTCGTGAAGGACGCATTTACCATGTAAAAACTGCCCAGTTTTTACTTTATAGCCACTATAAAACAACAAGGCAGCTATAAACTTTTCAAAAGGAAATCCCGTTGGTCCTAACTCGTAAATTGCTTTTTTTAGTTTGTATTTTGAAGCATACCCTTTCTTCTCTTTTTTAAGAAGAGCAAAGGCCCGATTATATATTTCTTTTGTTGAAATGCCCTGATATAACTCATCGCGAACGTTGTTTGAAATTTCATTAACCAATGCCTCTTCCGCACCACTTTTTCGAAGTGAAGATTTCAATTTATCAATTGAAAAACCGGTCCGTTCTCCAGAATGCTTAATAACTTCAACAACCATTATTTCTGTAATTTAATTAGGTTCTGGAATCGTGTAGCGCCAATATTGGCACTTTAGAATGTACACCAAGGCTTTTAACCAAAGGATTTGTAAAGGCACTACCAAAAAACCAATGTTTTCTATTTACAAAAGCTATCATCCCACTTTTACGTTCATCAACAAACGAAAGCAGTCCTTCTTTAATCCCTACTCTATCAAGCCAGTGATACGTAAATTCTAAATCTTTAAAATGGCTTTCTAGTTGAGTTCGGTTATTCTTTTGTCTTTCAGTAAGATTGGCTTCTTTCCCAATATGTAAAATTCGAATTGGAGATTTACCTTGCTTTGCAATTTTTACAAAGGTTTTCATCTCACTTTCGATATATAGATTTTTAAAATTGGTTGGAAATACAATTTCGTTAATATCTCTGTACGATATATTAGAAGGAATTGCGAGAACGGCACAATCCCTGATATTTTCCATAATATTTACCGAGTTTCTTCCGTAGGCAACTTCTCCATCATTAGTTACACCACGGGTTCCCATTACTATTAGATCGATGTCATTTATCTTCACTTGTTCTTCTATCAAATCGATAAAAGATCCAAATTTGTGATCGTAGTATATCGTATGTCTAGGATTATCAGCTAACAGATTTACCTTATTTTTTAGGAAAATCATTTTCTCTGCTGAATGTCTTGCTGCAGCATCATACTCAGATGGTTCTGGTTCTGGAAATAAGAAATTTCCACGCGCGGAATGCTGTAAATAATAAGAGTGAAAAATATAGAATGTACAATCTATGTTTTTAAAAAGCTCAAAAGCATACACAATAGCATTAAATGCATTTCGCGAATAATCTGTAGGAATTAATATATTTTTATGCATAGCTAAAAGTTTATTTGTGTTTTGAACCCCACTCTAAAATTCTATGTTCTTAAATCGTGCATTGCTAATAGTGGAACATTAGTATGCTTACCAAGTTCTTTCACCATAGGGTTTGAAAATATACTGCCAAAAAAGTTGTGTTTTTTATTTACAATAGCAATCATTTCGCTTTCTCGACTTTGAACAAAACAACTAACGCCATCTTTCAAATCTACATTATACAACCTATGGTGTGTAAATGAAGCTGGCTCTAATATTTTCTCTAATAGCAACTTATTGTCTATTTGTGGTTTTGATAACGCCCTCCCTTTTTGTACGTGTAAAATGCGAATTGGCGCATTCAATAATCGCGAAATCTCTACCAATGTAGACAGTTCCTTTTCCTTGTAATGCGTTCTAAAACTGGTTGGAAAAACTATTTCGTTTGGCTCCTTAAATAAAACTGTAGATGGAATAGCTAACACTGGACAGCTTCTAATTTTTTCCATCACATTTACAGCATTACTTCCTAAGATAACAGTTTTATTATCTGTTTCACCTTGAGTTCCCATTATAACAAGTTCTATGTCTTCTCTGGCCACAACATTTTTCATTACCTCGAAAAAAGGTCCAAATTCACTAAAGTATTTAAAACTGTGATTCTCGTTTTCTTCATAAAAACTCATTTGAACTTTTAATCTTTCAATATTCTTTTCAGAACGTTCTTTTACAATACTTAGGTCTTTATCTGTTGGCTGAGGACTCAATAAATTGTCTTTAGAGTATCCTGATAGATAGTATGTGTTTAGAATAAAAAATTCACAATATTCGCGTTTATATAGCTCCATTGCATATTTAATAGCATTAAATGCATTGCGTGAAAAATCTGTGGGTATTAATATTCTTTTCTTCATAATATCTGTTTAGTTAAATTCTTAATTTACAATTTTTTATTTACTCTTCGATGGAATTACTAGAAGTGGAACATAATCGTGTTTTCCAATCCTGCTTACCACTGGCTCACGGAAAAGTTGTTTTATAAAATTGTGTTTATGATGTATGATTGTAAATAGGTCAATATCCTCTTTTTCTATAACAGAATGTAAGGTATTAGAAATATTTCCCTTTTTCGGTACAAAGTGAAAATCTACATCGTATTCAGTTAAGTCTACTATAAACTTGTCGTAGTTTTCTTTTTGTGTTTTGTCAAGCTCTTTTTCCGATCCTACATTAATAATGTGAATTTCCGAATTGAACTGTCTAACAAGTCTTGTGATTGGTTTAAATTTTGAAAAACTAAAAAACTCGTTGTAATCGCTAGCGAAACCAATCTTTAAAGGAACTACAAACTTTACGTGATTTGGAACAATAAGTAAAGGACAGTTTTCTAGAGATTTTAAAACTTTTATTGTTGTACTCCCCACCAATACATCTTCTGCACTGGTACGCCCTTTATCTCCCATCACAACAAGGCTTATTTCTTCTTCTTTAACCATTTTATTGATGGTACTCGTCAAGGATTCTGGGGTTAAAATAAATTCATAATTATGATTTTGCTTCGGGGTATTTAGTTCAATTTTTTGAAGCAACTTTTTACTTTCTTCTTCAGGATTTATTTTGCCGTTTTCTGATTTAACACTCAGTCCTGCTAGATTGTTATTTTTTCTATTCTGCGAACTATAGGAATGTAAAACTACTATATGTATTGATTCATCACCGTAAAGTTTTGAAGCATAGTGTAATGCAGCATATGCATTTTCAGAAAAATCTGAAGGGACAATTATTTTTTTCATGGACTAAAAAATTAGTGGTTTAAGCTTCAATTTATCTAAAATTAATCCTTGGAGCCTATGTGGTTTTGGTAGTTTAAATTATTCAAAATTCCATAGATAACAAAGAATAATTAGATAAATGATTGCTTAAATATTTTTACTAACGTGGTAAGTTTTGAAGTACTAAAAATGGAATATCAATTTTTAAACCTATCTTTTCTATAGTTGACTTATAAAGGATATTTTCTAGATAAGAATGACGTGTATTAACCATAACTAGCATATCGATAGGGTTTTCTATAATAAACTTATTAACTGCTTTAGTTACATTCTTTTTATCCTTTTGAACAAAATCTATCTGATTTTCACTTAAACAAGCTTCCATAAAAGCTTTGTTATCATGCTGTCTTAAAGACAATTTGTTAAATTTAGATACATAAAGGAAGTTGATTTTGGAAGCAAAGCATTTAGCTATTGATCCTAACAGCTTTAATTCTCTTCTTTTAAAAGGAATCATAAAATCTGATGGAAATAAGATGTTTTTTGGATGAACATCGGTATAGATTTCTGGAATAGCTAAAACAGGACATTTAACGTATTTAATAACTTGAAGAGTATTACTTCCAAAAGTTATATTTTTATCGTCGGTTTCGCCTTGTGTTCCCATTACCACAATATCAGCATTTTTACTTTCTACCCATTCATTTACCGTATCCACCAATAAACCAAATTCAGCAACTGTAATAATTTTATGTTTTGGATTTGGTGAGTAAGCGAAAAGATCCTTTTTCATTTTAGCTAATTTCTCTTCTACATCACTAAGTGTCTTTGCCTTTAAACTGTCAAAATCGGCATCTGGCAAATTCAATTTTTCATTATATACTCTATCTGCAAAGGCGTGAATAAGGTAAATTTCAGAATGACCGTGCTTAAAAAGCTCGGCAGCATATTTAGCAGCATTCATGGAATTATTAGAAAAATCGACAGGAATTAAAATTTTGTGCATTAGAAAGTATTTAGAGGTTTATAAGTAAATATAAGCTTTTCTTACCGAAATAAACATGATAAGTATCAGCTAAACACCTGATATTTAAGGTTTCATTATGAGACATTAGGTTTTGATTTTCGTAACTTTAAATTAAAAATGTTATGAAACTCTCTGTTATTTCATATCTGGTATTAACTACTTTAGTATTGGCGACAGTTGCAATATTTGCAGCATTAGGATTCTCATTCGATTATATTTTTTTCCTCACTATTATAGGTGAAGTATTATTGATATTTTCGGTCTATAGCGTTTTGTCTGATTATTACAATACAGATAAAAAATTTGAAGATTTTTATGAAGATCATCCTATAAAAAAAGAAGAAGACAAACTTTAAAACTTCTGTTTTAAAAACCTATCTAGCTTTTGTTTTAATTTTGAATGCTCATAAATATCTACTATTCGTGTATTACTAAAAACGGGACATTTGGCTCATAACTCACTAATTTAGCCACGGGCCTTAATAACAAACGCTCTATAAAATTTAAGTTTTTAGCTACAATGGAAACCATACTTATGTCCCAAGTTTCTATAAAATTTTTAAGCCCTGTTTCTAGTTCTTTATTTTCTACAAAATGAAAACTGTGTTTCTTTTCTCTAAAAGAATAGTGTAAAAAACCTTTATTGTCGGTTTGCTCGCTATTAAGTCCTAGATTATGTGTTCTTATATTAAGCACCCGAAGTGCCGAATTATGTAATTCCAAATTATCGGAAAGTGTCGTAAATATCTTACTTCTAAATATATTATTATAATCAGTTATAAAGGCAATGTTGCTTATCTTTTTAAATCTAGCATTACCAGGAATAACCATTATTGAACATTTTACCTTTGTAATTACTTCACAGGTATTACTTCCTAGCCTTTTTGAACTAGAAACAGACATTCCTCTAGTTCCCATTAAAATATAATCTATTTCTTTCTCAATTACCTGCTTGCGAATGGCTTCAACTAAATTCAAGTCGTCTTCAATAGCAAAAAATTTATGCTTAGAGTTTAATTTAGAGGCCTTACAGGTTTTAATTAACGATTTAAGTTTAGATGAAGCGGTTTGAAGTGTAGTTACTTCAGCGATAGATTCTGTGAAACCTTCACCCTCTTCATTTGGTTCTTGTATTTCATTTGATGAAACATGAAGCAAATAAAAATTGACTGGAATATCAGCAAAGTAATTTAGCGCATAACGAATTGCATTATGCGAATTTTTAGAAAAATCTGTAGGAATTAAAATATTTTTCATTTTACCAAAGTCTCACAGACAAAGTTATCCGTAAGCTTTGATATTAGAAATGATAAAAATCAGTTTTGAAGGAGGAAACTGTGTTATTCTATAAACTTCAACCTTTCTAGGTCTACAATGTGAATATCACGGCCTTCAATTTCAATAATTCCATTTTTCTTGAATTCGGATAGCGTTCTAATTAAACTTTCTGTTGCTATTCCTGCAGTTGCAGCTAAATCGTTACGCGAAATTCGCAAAGGTGCTGAAGTATTTTTATTCATAATTTCAGCAAACTGAATAATAGTAGATGCAGTTTTCTTCCTAACCGAACTATAGGCCATCCTTACTAATTGCTGCTTTATGTCAGTTAAATTATCACTAAGAAGATTCATTAGTTCTAAAGTAACATCTTTACTTTTTATTAAAATGTCTTTTAGATAAGTCTTGGACAAGCTAACCAGTTCTACATCTTCTACAGCTGTAGCAGACTCGGCATAAGGTAAATTATCTTCAAACGATGTAAACCCTAAAAAATCGTCGGCTTTATATAATCCAGTAATGAGTTCTTTTACATTATCGTCCATTGTATGAGTTTTTACAACTCCCTTCAACAGTAAGAAAATGTTATTTGAATGATCACCAGCACGATAAATAGTATCACCTTTTTTATAATTGGCAATGGTACCTTCATCGCAGAAATAATTTTTAAGCTGATTTAAATTCCTTGGGGTGTCCTCATCTTCAACTACATCTAAATTTATGCTAGCGCCATTTGTACGCATAGATAAGATGGCAGATTTCGCCAATCTACTTTCTATAGCACTAATTAAATCCCCTTCATCAAATGGTTTAGTAAGGTAATCATCTGCTCCCATATCCATTCCTTTTCTTATTTCTTTGTGCTCGGTTTTAGCAGTAAGAAATATAAAAGGTATATGTGTTGTTTTTTCATTTGAAGCTAATGCCTCTAATACGCCGTAACCATCAATTTCAGGCATCATAATATCACATACTACAATATCGGGAATTTCCTTAAAAGCTTGTTCAATACCTAATCTGCCATTAGCAGCAGTAATTACATTATAATCTGATAGCTCTAAAAGCTCAGCTGTATTTTCTCTTAGTGCTGTATCGTCTTCAATTAGAAGTATTTTCTTCATATTAACTTTTTGGAATTTTACTTGGGAAGGTAATGGTAAATACACTTCCTTTATTTTCTTCACTTTCGAAGATTATAGTACCACCAATATTGTTTAGATGGCTTTTAACAATATTTAAACCAATGCCAGTACCTTGATTCAACAAAGCATTTTCAGCTCTAAAATATCTATTGAAAATAAATTTCTGCTCTTTTGCAGGAATACCAATCCCTTGATCGATAATTTTTATACTCAAAGAGTCTTCCTGAGGCATTACAATTACATCAATACTTGTATTTTCTGGGGAATATTTTATAGCGTTATTAATAAGGTTGGTTAGTGATAATTCTAAAATTTTTTCATCAAAATAAACCTGTATGCCGTCTATGTTTTTTGGGTAGTTAATTTGCTGACCCTCCTTTAAAAGCATATTAGCATTATAGATCACTTCATTAACAACTTTACTTAATGGAAAAGTACTGTATTTATAAGTTTCCCTCCCAGATTCTAGGCGTTCAATAGATAAAAAGTCGTTGAGGATATTATTTAGGTACTTTACTTTATTTTGAATGGTTTTTAAGTGTTTCTCTCTTTTGTCTTGTTGGCTAGTCTCTTTGTATTTCCCTACCAAGGTTGCAGACGTAAGGATTCCACTTAATGGGGTTTTAAATTCGTGTGAAACTAAGGATAGGAACTTTGTTTTAAGCTCTCCTAACTCTCGCTCTTTTCTTAAAGACTCTTTAATTTTATCTTCGGCATCTTTTCTTTTTACTACTTCTTTTTCAAGTTCAATAATACTTTCTTTTAAAGCCTGCGTTCGCTTTTCAATTTTCAGTTCTAATTCATTATTGAGCTCTCTAATTTGCAACTCCTGTTGTTTTCTAACAGAAATATCTGTAACCAAAGCCATTACATATTTACTGCCATAAACTTCAAATGGATTTAGTCCAGCTTCAACAGGAAAGGTACTGCCATCTTTTCTTTTACCATATAAATCACGACCATGACCCATTTGTCTCGGGTCGCTATTTTCCATAAACTCGTTAACTTGAACATGGTGATTACTCTTATATTCCCGAGGAATTAAAACGCTAAGATTTTTACCAATTAGTTCACCTTGTTCGTAACCAAACATTTTATCACCTGCATCATTAGAGGTTACAATTTCATGTTTGTCGTTAACAATAATAATCCCTTCTGAAATAGCTTCAGAAAGAATTTTAAAAATATTACCTTTTTTTTCGTCAAATACCTTCATTCCTTACAAAAGTAAGGAATTTTATCAGTTTCCCTTAACTGATTTATATCATTAAAATTAAAATGAATTAAAACTAGATTTACACACTTTATAACCACAGAATTATGGGTATTATGGATAAACCTCAATTGCTTTTTTACCAGAAAATGGGAGAACTATTTTACGCAATTGCAGCTGCTGATAAAGTTGTGCGCAAAGAAGAATATGATATTCTTAAAAAAATGGTTCTAAAGAAATGGAAAAACATTGATAACGATAAAGATTCATTACAAGTAGACGCTGCACATCAAATTGAAATAGTATTTGATTGGTTCGATTATGAACAGCTTGATGCAAACGACTGTTTCGACAGTTTTGCCGACTATAAAAAAGAAAATTCAAAACTCTTTACTGAAGATCGAAAAAAACTAATTTGGAAAACTGCTGATGCTATTGCCAGTTCTTTTTCAGGAAAAAACAAAAGCGAACTTGTAATGCTGGCCAAATTAAAATTACTACTTGAAGAATAACTCTTAATTAAACCTACTTTCTTCTCTACACTAAAAATCTTTCGTTATTTTTATAAATCAAACCAAAACTAAAATGAAAAACCTTCTTCCAATCCTTGTCTTTCTTACACTTCTTGCCTGTAAGAACGACTCTAATAAAGTAAAAATTGAAAGTGAAGACGAACAACTAATTGAAGAAAGTGTTGATTCTTTCAGTGTTTCTGATAAGGACTTGAAATTGATGGAGCAAACCCTAGATATTAAAAGAAAAGAACTACTTGAGAAAAAGGATCAAAAAGAAGAATTGGAAACATTACTAGTTTCTAAGTCATTTTTAAAAAAAGATGAATGGTTTACATTAGATTTTAAATACCCTTATTTAAATGAAAAAATCAAACCACAGTTTGAGAACTTCAATGAGTATATCAAGAAGAATTATTTAGACATTAAAGAAATAGAAAAGCAAATTTTAGACGAAAAGCGCTTGTGTGATTCTTTAGGAATTCCAAGGCAAAATGAACTGCGAAGTGTTGATTACAAAATCTATAATCTTAACGATAGAATAATAAGTGTGCTTTTCTACAAAGAAAATCACTACACGGGTGCAGCCCATGCTGCTTATACTTTTGAGACTTTAAACTTTGATTTGGAGCGCGGAGTTTTCTTAAAATTCGAAGATTTTTTTAACGACGGAACAGAAGAAGAAGTTCAAGAGATTTTAAACGAATTTTTAAATAAAAAAATCCAATCGGGTGAAATGTATTACGATTGTTGGACAGTCTCTGACGACGATTTTTTCAATGCTAAAAACAACTTTGTAATAAACGATATGGTAGTAGAATACTATTTTGACGACTGCATTATCTGCCCTTCATACACTGGAACGTATTCTATTAAAATACCTTTAGAAATGTTGAAGCCAGTGCTTAGAAAGCATAAAAAGAACCTTCTAATGTTATAAATTAGCGGTATAGTTTTTGAAAATTTAGCGAACAAAACTTGATAATTTAGCCTTCAAATATTAAATTATCGTTTAAATATAAATCGTATTAACTCGCAACCAAATACTAATAATATTTGGCAGATTTAATCCTATAAAAATTCTATGAAAAGTAATTTTAAAGATATAATTAACTCCGAAACACCTGTTCTTGTTGATTTTTACGCTGACTGGTGTGGGCCTTGTAAAATGTTAGCCCCTATTTTAAAACAAGTGAAAGATGAACTTGGTGATTCTGTAAAAATCGTAAAGATAGACGTTGACAAAAACCAACCGCTTGCAGCACAATTTCAAGTGAGAGGTGTTCCTACCATGATTTTATTTCGTAATGGAGAGCAAAAATGGCGTCAGAGTGGTGTTTTGCAAAAAGATGATTTAATTTCTGTTATCAATCAGCATAAAAACTGATGGAATTAAATCAATATATAGACCATACCCTTCTTAAAGCCACAGCTACAAAAGATGATATAATCAAGCTTTGTAATGAAGCTAAGGAGTATAACTTTTACGCTGTTTGTGTGAATAGCTGCTACATTTCATTGGTTAAAAACGAACTAGAGAATAGCGATGTAAAAATTGCTGCTGTAGTTGGTTTTCCTTTGGGAGCGAATTCTGCCAATTCAAAATTATTTGAAGCAGAACAATGTGTAAAAGAAGGTGCCGATGAAATTGACATGGTGCTTAACCTAGGTTTTTTAAAGTCTGAAATGTTCGATGCTGTTGAAAAAGAAATTTCAGATATAAAAAAGGCAATTGGAGATAAAGTATTAAAAGTAATTCTTGAGACTTGTTATTTAACCAATAGCGAGATAATTACCGCTTGTAAAATTTCAAAAGCAGCTGGAGTAGATTTTGTAAAAACATCAACAGGGTTTGGCACTGGCGGAGCGACCGAGAATGCCGTGAAATTAATGGTTGAAACTGTAGGTGACACATTAAAAATAAAAGCTTCCGGGGGCATTAGAGACGCAAAAACAGCAAAAAAATACATCGATCTAGGCGTGAGTAGAATAGGGACTTCTTCAGGAATTCAAATTGTTACACCTAGCAATACAAATACAAATGAGCACACATATTGAAGCCAAAGTAGGCGAAATTGCAGAATCTGTTCTTCTCCCTGGCGACCCTTTACGAGCGAAATGGATAGCTGAAACGTATTTAAAAGATGCTAAGTGCTATAACGAAGTACGCGGAATGTATGGTTATACTGGCACTTACAAAGGAAAGCGCATTTCGGTTCAAGGTACAGGAATGGGAGTTCCTTCAGCTTTAATATATTGTCACGAACTTATAAACGATTATGGCGTTAAAAACTTAATTAGAGTAGGTTCGGCAGGTAGCTATAAAAAAGATATTAATGTTCGCGATATAGTAATTGCAATGGCAGCTTCATCTAATTCTGGCATCAATAAATCACGGTTTTCAAACTCCGATTTCGCTCCTACTGCCGATTTCGATTTGTTTATGAAAGCTGTACTTTATGCTAAAGAAAATAACATTTCTATAAAAGCTGGAAACATTCTTACAACCGATCAGTTCTACGAAGATAATGTTGAAGATTATAAGAAATGGGCTGAATATGGAGTACTTTGCGTTGAAATGGAAACTGCAGGGCTTTATACCATTGCGGCAAAATACAATGTAAAAGCATTGTCTATATTAACTATTTCAGACTCCGTAGTTACTGGTGAAACTACAACTTCTGAAGAACGAGAAGGTAGTTTTTCTAAAATGATAGAAATAGCGATAAACACCGTTTAATAAAGAATAAAAAAGCAGAAATTCAATTGGTGAATTTCTGCTTTTTAAAGTTAATTGATGTCGATAGCAATTAACTAAACTCTAAATGTCATAACTGGCAAATCTGAGTGGTTTACTACATCTTCCCCTATACTTCCTGAGAAAAAGTGTGCTAAGCCTTGTCTACCCTGTGTTGGTAAAGAGATAATATCTGCATTAACTATTTGGCTGTAACCAAAAATTCCTGCTTCTACTGAATATTCGTTGTAGTGAGCCACACTGTTCAAGCTTTCTAAAGGGTTTGATTCTCCAGCAGATTTGAAAAAGTCTAAAATTCTTTTTTCAATTTCTCTTGTACTGCGAAAATCTCCAGCTAGGTTTACATACAGCATTTGCATATCTATTCCGAAAGTTTCAAAAACCTCTTTTGCACGTTTATAGGGTCCAACTGAATTTTCTAAAAAATCACAGGCGAAAATCCCCAATTGAGGATTAAATTTTTCGTGTCTATGTTTTATCACTAAAACCGGAATTTCTGAAGTACGAACCACTTTCTCGGTATTACTACCTACAAAGACTTCTTTTAAACCAGAACTTCCGTGAGATCCCATTACTATAAGATCTATGTTCATTTCTTTAGCAACATCATTTATTTCACTGAAGATTGTATAATTATGAACTGTATCGGTTACCTTAACACCTTCTAAGTAATCTTTATCCAAAAGTTCTGCAAACTTTGTTTCGGCAAGCCTCATATAGTACATTGCTTCAAAAACCTCTCTCGATTCGTTTCTTGTTACTACCGCATCACTAAGCCCCATCATATGCAAGGCAATAATTTCAGCGTTTTGTTTTTTAGCAATTCCAGCAGCCACTTCCATGGCGTAATCTGAATATTTCGAGAAATCTACAGGGACTAATATTTTTTTCATCTTTATGTTTTTAGTGGGTTGAAAATTTTGCTTTACGTTTTTTAAGTTGTCTTTCTAAATCTGAGATTGTTTCTTTAGCTGCTGCTTCAAAAGTTGTTTCGGTTGAAGTTGCAAAAATCTTAGGTCCAGGTAGGCTTAATTCAATTTCGCAAATATTACCTTTTCCATAGACGTTATTTTCCATTTTAAAACTTACATCTGCACGAATAAGCCATTCGTATTTATCTCCTAGTTTATTAAGCCTTTGCTTAACATATTCAGACATTGCCTCACTAGTTGGCATTTTTATGAATTGGATGTTTATAGTCATAATATCACAGATTTGTTACTTATTATATCAAATATAACCTTAATTAACGACTCTAATAATGACCAAAATCATATTAAGCCTCTTATTGAAATTAAAACAAGAAATAATATTCAAATAAACTTTGAACGCTTTAGCTTTAATTTTATAAAATATTATATTTGCGCTCTGTTCGAGTAAGCTAACAGCTTATAGCAACATCCACCCGGGTGCTGGAATTGGTAGACAGGCATGGTTGAGGGCCATGTGTCTTATGGACGTGTGGGTTCAAGTCCCATTCCGGGTACAAATTTTAGAGTGTTTTTAATCAATACACCTATCGAATTGTTTAAAGATAAATTCAATTATCTAAACGAACCATCCTTCTTTTTAGTAATTTAACCCTTGAAATATTAATTATTTAAATTCTGTGGTTAAAACTCAATTCGGCATAAAAGACCTTGAAAATCTTTCAAACGTTAAAGCCCATACTATTAGAATTTGGGAAAAACGATATAATCTTCTTGAGCCTAAGCGCACCGACACTAACATAAGAAAATACGATCTCGAAAGCCTAAAAAAGCTTCTCAACATCGTTTATTTATACAATGAAGGTTATAAAATTTCAACCCTAGCAAGTTTAAGCAAAATCGAGCTTCAGCAGTTAGTTAAAGAAAACATTCACGAACTAAACACCGAATATGCTTGTACCCTTTTAAAGACAGCTATGTTCGAGTTCGACAGTGAGCTTTTTGATGCTACTTTTAAAAAACTAATAGAGCAAAAATCTTTTCGGGAAGTCTTTTTAGAAGTGTTTGTTCCACTTCTAAACGAAACAGGAATTCTTTGGCATTCCGGAACTATTGACCCTTCTCACGAACATTTTATATCAGAAAAAATACGCCATTTAATTATTCAACAATACAATCTTGTAAAAGACTCTTCAACAAGAAAAGAAAACAAAATCTTTGTATTGTATTTACCGCTAAAGGAAATTCACGATATAGGGTTATTATATGCTAATTATGAACTTTTATCGGCTGGTTATCACACTATTTATTTAGGCGCAAATGTCCCAATGGATAGCTTAAATCACGTGCTGAAAACAAAATCTGAAATTGTTTTCGTGACCCACTTTACAGTACACCCAGAGACGAATAAACTTCACGATTATATAAGCGAATTCCAAGAAAAAGTCTGCAATATTAAGCCTTGTGAACTTTGGATACTAGGCAGAAAAGTTGATGAATTATTAAATACGAATAGCAATATTCGAATTTATAATAATCTGAAAATGTTTATTCAGCAAGTAGAAACCACTTTGTAAATAATTTTTCTTTTACAAATTACTCACTAATCTCCTATTACTGAGAATGTTTTAAAAATGAATATTTCTATTAGATAGGAAAGCATTTAATTAACTATATAGAGGTCTAATCTTGTTTATATAATCTGTATATTCGTTAAACAAAATGAATAAAACAATAATAATTATTGGTTCCGGGTTTTCTTCTCTCGCTGCTTCTTGCTATTTAGCAAAAGCGGGATATAGTGTTACTATATATGAAAAAAATTCAAGCATTGGGGGCCGCGCTAGGCAGTTAAACAAGAATGGGTTTAAATTCGATATGGGCCCTACTTGGTACTGGATGCCAGATGTGTTTGAAAGATTTTTCTCCGATTTCGGAAAGTCTCCTGCTGAATATTACCAATTAGAAAAACTAAATCCTGCCTATCGAGTTTTTTTTGAAAAAAACGATTATATAAGCATTGAAGACACTTTAGAGAAAATTTGTGTTGCATTTGAAAATGAAGAAGCAGGTAGCTCAGCGAAGCTAAAAAAGTTTATTGCACAAGCACAAGACAATTATAATATAGCCATAAAAGATTTGGTTTATAGACCTGGAGTTTCACCTTTAGAACTCGTAACTACTGCCACCATAAAAAAAATTGGACAGTTTTTTAGCACAATCAGTAAAGACGTTAGGAAAGAGTTTACCAATCCAAAACTAATTTCTATATTGGAATTTCCTGTTTTATTTCTAGGTGCTAAGCCATCAAATACACCATCTTTTTACAGCTTTATGAATTATGCCGATTTTGGTTTAGGTACATTTCACCCAAAGGGAGGGATGTATTCTGTAGTAAAAGGAATTCAGCAACTTACAGAAGAGCTAGGTGTTACAATTAAAACAAATCAAAACGTTGAAAAGATAACTATTGAAGATGGAAAAGCGACATCAATTATAATAAATGGAAATCAAGTAAATGCCGATTTTATATTAAGCGGTGCAGATTATCACCATACAGAAAGCTTGCTACCCACTAAATACCGTCAATATTCTGAGAGTTATTGGGAAAGAAAAACCTTTGCTCCTTCTGCCCTACTTTTCTATGTAGGATTTGATAAAGAGATTCAAAATGTAGATCATCACACTTTGTTTTTTGATGTAGATTTTAAAAAGCATGCTGAAGAAATTTACGACAACCCCAAATGGCCTAAAGAACCCTTATTTTACGCTAGTTTCCCATCAAAAACAGATGAGAATGTTGCGCCTAAAGGAAAGGAATTAGGGATTTTTCTTATACCACTTGCACCTGGTTTGGAAGACAATCTGGAGATAAGGGAAGTATATTTTGAAAAAATAGTAAGAAGATTTGAAAGTGTTACGAATCAATCTATCACAAAATCAGTTATATTTAAAGAGTCATTTTGTGTAAACGACTTTATTTCAGATTATAATAGTTATAAAGGAAATGCGTACGGACTAGCAAATACGCTTTTGCAAACTGCATTTTTAAGACCAAATTTAAAGAGCAGTAAAGTGAATAATTTATTTTTCACAGGACAACTTACTGTTCCAGGTCCCGGAGTACCACCAGCTTTAATTTCAGGAAAATTGGCAGCAGGATTAATTGAAAAATCAATAAAAAAGTGAAAGAGCTTTTCGACATAGTATCTAAATCTTGCAGCAAAAAGGTTACTGAAACTTACAGCACATCTTTTTCGTTAGCTACGCGAATGTTAGCACCATCCATTCGTCAAGATATTTACAATATCTACGGTTTTGTTCGCTTCGCCGATGAGATTGTAGATTCGTTTCACGATTACAACAAAGAATTACTTTTTAATCGTTTTGAAACTGCTTTAAATGAAGCTTTGGAAGATCGTATTAGTCTAAATCCAATATTAAATTCATTTCAACATACAGTTTACAAATACAACATTGAAAGAGAGTTGATAGATACCTTTATGGCAAGTATGCGCTTGGACTTGACTAAACAGGTTTACACCACTCCAGAAGAATTTAACAACTATATCTATGGCTCTGCCGATGTTGTTGGGCTAATGTGCTTAAAAGTGTTTGTAAAAGGTAACACTGATAAGTACGAAGCTCTAAAAGAAGCAGCTATGAATTTAGGTTCGGCTTTTCAGAAGGTAAATTTCCTTAGAGATATAAAAGAAGACCACGATAATCTACAACGAACTTATTTTCCAAATGCCAATTTGGATTCGTTAGATGAAATTTCAAAACAAGATATAATTAGTGAAATAACTGATAATTTCGACAAAGGATATCAGGGAATATTACACCTTCCAAATGAAGCGAAACTCGGAGTTTTTATTGCGTATAGATATTATAAAAGGCTATTGAAAAAACTTCAAAAAACTCCAGCTTTAGAAATTAAAAATACTCGGATTCGAATCCCAAATACTGAAAAGATTGGGCTTTTAATGAGGAGCTATGTGAAATATCAATTAAATTTGGTGAGGTAACATTATTTCTAAACAAGATTCCTAAAACATAAAACGATAAATAGAAAAAATGGATACAGTTCTTTGGATAATAATTTTCATTGCTACTTTCTGCATAATGGAATTTATGGCGTGGTTCACTCATAAATATGTTATGCACGGGTTTTTATGGAAGTTACACAAAGATCACCACAAAAAAGATCACGGCAGTTGGTGGGAACGCAATGATTATTTTTTTCTATTCTATGCGTTAATAAGTATAAGCAGTTTTATCGGGTGGAGTTATTATGGCTTCTGGGCTGGACTACCAATTGGATTAGGAATTTTTGCTTATGGCCTCGCTTACTTCTTTGTTCACGATATCTTTATCCACCAACGCTTTAAGTTATTTAGAAATGCAAATAATTGGTATGCTAGAGGCATTAGGAGAGCGCATAAAATGCACCATAAACACCTAGGAAAAGAAGATGGAGAGTGTTTCGGTATGTTACTTCCACCATTAAAATACTTCAAGAAATAAATTATGTGGCACCTTTATTTTCTATTGGATTTAGCTTCATTAAGCATTCCATTTATTTTCAGTTTTCACCCAAAATTGAAGTTCTACAAATTGTGGAAATACTTTTTTCCCGCCACATTCATTATGATGGCTTTTTTTGTTTCTTGGGATATCATTTTCACTCAAAATGGTTTTTGGGGCTTTAATGATACTTACCTTTCAGGATATAGATTAATAAATCTCCCAATTGAAGAATGGCTGTTTTTTATCTGTATTCCTTACGCTTGTCTATTCACCATATATGCTTTTAAAAATTTGTGGCCTAAGTTTGCGTTTTCAAATAAGCTTACAAAATTAGTTTATTACACTCTGCAAACCATTTTTATTGTAATTCTTCTCTACAACTTCGATCGTTGGTACACAGCAATTAATTTCGCTTATGCTGTTGTTTTACTAGGATTAGTCTTCAACTATAAGCGAAGTGCTTTAAATATATTCTTCCCTGTGTTTTTGGTGCTTTTAATTCCATTTTTTATAGTGAATGGTTTCTTAACTGGAAGTTGGATTAACGAACAAGTAGTTTGGTATAATGATGCTGAAAACCTAGGAATTCGAATAGGAACTGTTCCTATTGAAGATAGTGTTTACGCACTTACCATGTTGCTTACAATATTTGTATTAATGGAAAAATTTAAAGAGAAATACCCTTCAAATACGGAAGAAATTAAAAAATAGTGAACTTAACCTTAATATCTATTCCGACAGAAGTTTATCTAAAAGGGCTCTCATTTTCTTGCTATTCCAATCGGCTACACCCGTTTCATCTATAACTATTTCACCTGTTTTAGACATTACATAAGTAGTAGGAAGCACATTGGATTCTAACTGTGTTGGTGCTTTATATTTTTGTATATATATCGGCAAATTATAACCGTTTTTATCCATAAATTTCTCAATCTTTTCTGGAGTTTCTGAAGTAACGAAATAGAAATCTACTTTGTCTCCATAACTGTTGTATAGTTTTTGAAAAGAAGGCATTTCTGCAACACACGGTGGACACCAAGTAGCCCAAAGATTTACTATTGTAACCTTTCCTTCTGATTGTGAGAAATTGATTGCTTCAGAATTGAGCGGCTGTAAACTCCAATTGTAATCGGTTAACGTTTCTCGTTTAGACTCGGCTTTTTCAGATGGAGAAAATGATATTAACCGTTGGACAAAAACTTGTATTGGCATTCTCGTTTGCGGGATAATAATTAAAACAAGTAATCCAACGAATAGAATATTGCTCCAGTGTTTTTTTAAAAAACCTATCATAACTCTAAGGTATAAAAAAACCTAACAGGTAATGAAACCTGTTAGGTTTGTATATTGAAAACAGTGATTTTTAAGCGTTTTGCTTTTTAATCAAATTTAAAGCTGAACCTTCACGGTACCACTTAATTTGAGCATCGTTATAAGTATGGTTAGCCATAATAACATCTTTACTTCCATCATTATGAACAACTTCAATTGTCAATGGTTTATTAGGAGCAAAGTCTGCAATATCCACAAAGTTGAAAGTATCATCTTCTTGAATTAGATCGTAATCTGCTTCATTAGCAAATGTCAATCCAAGCATACCTTGTTTTTTCAAGTTTGTTTCGTGAATTCTAGCAAAAGATTTTACTAAAACAGCTGCAACACCCAAGAATCTAGGCTGCATTGCTGCGTGCTCACGAGAAGAACCTTCACCGTAGTTATGGTCACCCACAACGATAGTCTTAATTCCTTGTGCCTTGTATTGACGCTGTACATCTGGTACACCTCCGTATTCCTCAGTCAACTGATTTTTAACGAAGTTTGTTTTCTTATTGAAAGCGTTTACAGCACCAATTAATGTATTGTTTGAAATATTATCTAAGTGTCCACGGTAACGTAACCAAGGTCCTGCCATAGAAATATGGTCGGTAGTACATTTTCCGAATGCTTTTATTAAAAGTTTTACACCTTGTAATTCAGCATCTTGAATTGGCACGAATGGCTCTAACAATTGAAGACGCTCGCTATCGGTTGAAACTTTTACTTCAACAGTGCTACCGTCTTCAGTTGGCGCTAAATATCCATTATCGTCAACCGCAAAACCTTTAGGAGGTAATTCAAGTCCTACTGGCTCGTCTAATTTAACCTCTTCTCCATCTTCATTAATAAGAGTATCGTTCATAGGGTCGAAATCTAAACGACCTGAAATTGCAATGGCTGCAACCATTTCTGGTGAACCTACAAAAGCGTGTGTATTTGGGTTACCATCTGCACGTTTTGAGAAGTTTCTGTTGAAAGAGTGAACAATTGTGTTTTTTTCTTCACCTTTTCTATCACTTCTATCCCATTGTCCAATACAAGGTCCACAAGCGTTAGTAAAGATAGTTGCCCCAAGGTTTTCAAAAACATCTAGTAAGCCATCACGCTCTGCTGTATAGCGAATTTGTTCTGAACCTGGGTTAATTCCGAAGTCACTTTTCGACTTTAATTTTTTATCAATTGCTTGTTGTGCGATAGATGCAGCTCTGGATAAATCTTCATATGAAGAGTTTGTACAAGAACCGATTAATCCCCAATCAACTTTAAGTGGCCAATCATTTTTTCTTGCTTTTTCACCTAAATCACCAACTTCAGTAGCTAAATCTGGAGTAAATGGACCGTTTAAGTGTGGGCGTAATGTAGAAAGGTCAATTTCAATTACTTGATCGAAGTATTGTTCTGGATTTTCGTAAACTTCATCATCTCCAGTTAAATACTCGCGTATTTTGTTTGCTTCATCAGCAATTTCATTTCTATCTGTAGCACGTAGGAAACGCTCCATAGAATCGTCGTAACCAAATGTTGAAGTAGTCGCTCCAATTTCGGCACCCATATTACAGATAGTTCCTTTACCAGTACAAGAAAGGTTCTTTGCACCTGGACCAAAATACTCAACTATGGCACCTGTTCCACCTTTTACAGTTAGAATACCAGCTACTTTTAAGATAACGTCTTTAGAGGCAGTCCATCCGTTTAACTTACCAGTTAATTTAACACCAATAAGTTTTGGGAACTTTAACTCCCATGGCATTCCTGCCATTACATCAACTGCATCGGCTCCACCAACTCCAATTGCAACCATTCCTAAACCACCTGCGTTTACAGTATGGCTATCGGTACCAATCATCATTCCTCCAGGGAAAGCGTAGTTTTCAAGTACTACTTGGTGAATAATTCCAGCTCCTGGTCTCCAAAAACCAATTCCATATTTATTTGAAACAGATTCTAAGAAGTCAAAAACTTCATTACTTGTTTCGTTAGCACGCATTAAATCTTTTGCAGCACCTTGTTTTGCTTGGATTAAGTGATCACAGTGAACAGTAGTTGGAACTGCAACCGATTTTTTTCCAGCTTGCATAAATTGTAACAATGCCATTTGTGCTGTTGCATCCTGGCAAGCAATTCTATCTGGAGCAAAATCTACATAATCTTTCCCACGTTGGAAAGCCGTATTAGGAGTGCCATCCCAAAGGTGTGAATAAAGAATTTTTTCAGAAAGTGTAAGGGGTCTACCCGTGATTTCACGTGCTTTATCAACACGTTCTGCCATCTGGGCGTACACCTTTTTAATCATATCAATATCAAAAGCCATAGTTGTATTTTTTGTTGTTGCGAATTTACAAAAATTTGGAATATTTAAAAAGTATTTAACGAAGTTGCTTCTTTAATGAATATAATTCACTTAAAACTAATATTAGTTGTCAAAAATTATCAATTCTTTAATTTTTAGCTACTAATAATGAGAATTTAAAAAAGAAAATAGCAACTTAATAAGTGTCTAATTTTATTTCAACTAAAATTATTACTGTGAAAGACTTCACCCTATAATTCTAATGAATAGATTAAAGCAAAGAATTAGAATAAACTTCTAATAATTTCTTCAATACTCAAGCCCTCAGCCTCTGCTTTATAATTTTTTATTAGTCGGTGTCTTAAGATTCCGATAGCAGCTTTCTGAACATCTTCAATGTCTGGAGAGTATTTCCCATTTAAAGCCGCATTCGATTTTGCTGCTAAAATTAGGTTTTGTGAAGCTCTAGGTCCTGCTCCCCAATCGACGTAATTTTTTACAATTTCAGGTGCAGACGGACTATTCGGTCTAGTTTTTCCAACTAGTCCAACAGCGTATTCAATAACATTATCGGCAACAGGAATTCTTCTAATTAGCTGTTGAAAATCGATAATTTCTTGAGCTGTAAACAGTGCATTTACACTTTGATTTACACTAGCGGTAGTTTGCTTTACAACTTCTACTTCCTCAGCAAATGAAGGGTATTCTAAGTTAATCGCAAACATAAAACGGTCTAATTGCGCTTCAGGTAAGGGATAGGTTCCTTCCTGTTCAATTGGGTTTTGTGTAGCGAGTACAAAATAAGGTAAATCTAATTTATAGTGATGTCCGGCCACAGTTACAGCGCGTTCTTGCATTGCTTCTAAAAGTGCTGCTTGTGTTTTCGGCGGAGTTCTGTTAATCTCATCTGCCAGAATAATATTTGCAAATATTGGACCTTTGATAAACTTAAACTCACGGTCTTTATCCAATATTTCTGAACCTAGAATATCACTAGGCATTAAGTCTGGAGTAAATTGTATTCTTTTAAAGTTTAACCCAAGAGCTTCAGCAACAGTATTCACCAACAAGGTTTTTGCAAGCCCAGGAACACCGATAAGCAACGCATGACCGCCAGAAAATATGGAAAGCAATACTTGCTCTACCACTTCATCTTGACCTACTATTACTTTTTTAATTTCCTGCCTAAGGGCATTGTATTTTGAAACCAGTTGTTTTACGGCTGCTACGTCTGACATATTAAAAAATCATAAATTATTTTACCCAATCACCTGCGAAGTCACAATCTTGGTAATCTTCGTTGATGCTAATATAGGTACTTTTAATCTTTTCGTTCTGCCATTTGCTTATTACCTTGATTTGCTTTTCGCGTAATGCCAATTCTTTTATACGCTCGTAGTCTTTCGAATAGTCTGCAGCGTGTTCTTCAAAACGCTTGGTAACTGTAAGAATTTTCAAACTACTCTTACCTGTACGGTCACGATCTGTAAAAACTTTAGACACTTCACCTTCTTCAAGGTTGTACACCTTAGCACTAAGAGTAGGGTCCATTTTTGTTAAGTCGAATTTAGTATCGAAAGTAACTGGGTTTACTAATCGTCCTCCGTTATTGCGTGTTTCTTTATCGTCTGAATATTTTTGAGCTGCTTGAGCAAAAGTGATTTCTCCGGCTTCAATTTCAGCTCTAATTTCATCCATTCTTTTATGAGCTTCATCAATAGATTTTTGTGAAACTTCTGGGAATAATAAGATATGACGTACATCTACTTCTTGACCACGAATTTTTTCAACATAAAGAATATGATATCCAAATTCGGTTTCAAATGGCTCACTTACTTCTCCTTCTAACAATGAAAAAGCCTGATCTTTAAATTCTTTAGCCCAAGGTGAATCTCTTTTAACTCCTTCATATAGACCTCCTTTTGAAGCAGAACCTGGATCTTTAGAGTAAAGTACAGCCTTAGTAGAAAAACTTGCGTCGTTATCGATAATATCGGCACGCATAGCGTATAACTTAGCTATAACTTCATCTTTTGCTTGTTGCGTAATTTCAGGCTCAACTACTATTTGAGCAATTTCAATTTCAGCACTAAATACTGGACGCTCATCTTCTGGAATTGAAAAGAAGAATGTACGCACCTCTTCAGGGGTAACCTCTACTTTTTCAATTACCTTTTGCTGCATTAGGCTAGCTAATTTTATATTCTTATTTGCTTCAAAAAGCTCTCTTCTTAAATCTGCAATATTGTCTTTACGGTAATAAGCAGCAACTTTTTCTTCACTCCCTAGCTCCGAAACCATATACTGCAATTGCTGGTCTATCATTCCGTTAATTTCGGCATCAGCAACCATAATACTGTCTTGTTTAGCTTGATGAGCATAAAGTTTGTCTTCCATTAGCTTCCCCATTAACTGGCAACGGCTAACATCTTCAACAGACATACCTTGCGACTTCATTTCAACATAGGCTTTATCAATATCGCTATCCAAAATAATGTGCTCGCCTACTACTGCGCTAACGCCTTCAGCTTTAAATCGTTTAAACGGTACTATTGAATCTTTTTTAAGAACTTGACTCACTACAAGCGAATCGTTACTTTTTACAACTCCGCTGCTATCCGGCTCCAATACTGTTTGGCCGTAAATCATTGGTGTGTATAAAAGAAATAGTAATAAGAATTTATTCATTGGTGTAAATTTCAAAGTTTTTTGTTTCTATAGCGTCTTTAGTAATATCGGCTTCAAACTTTTTTATAAGTTCAAGCTTTCTTTTGTTGAGAATAATCTGCTTTAAAGTAGGTTTAATGTATGATAGTGGTGGTGTATCATTGGGATTGAGTACATCTTCAATTTTCACCAAATATACCCCCAAAGAATCTTGTAATTGTACAAAATTTGATTTTTTTAACACTTGCTCATTAATTCCTTTTAAAACAGGTAAAACATTGAGTAGCATTTGTTTTTTAATCCAAACCGAGTCATTAAAATTACTTGAAACAAATCTGTAATTTTCGGTAGTCAGTGACTTTTTATCTTTTTTATCGTAGCGTGATAATTTCTGTTTCACCTCTTGTACTCCATCGTATTCGGGAGGTAAGTGTATGTATCTTAATTTTACCAATAAATCTTTTAGTCTAAAATTATCGATGTTTGTAGAGTAATAAATTCTATAATCCTCTTCAGTTATCACACTATCCATTTGTTTACCAACAACAGCTCCTTTATAGCTTTCGGTTAACAAATCGTTTTTATATTCCTCAACCAATTTATCAAATTGCTGAAGCTTATCCGGTGATAAATTAATTTTAGCTTGTTCGATAAGCAACTGCTGAGTTGCCCAACGATTGATGTAATTATTGACAATTAAAATACTATCTTCTTTTGAAGAGTTTTCTGGAACTAAACTTTCAACTTCACTTAAATATAGATAGTTGTCGTTAACTCTAGCTACAACCTTTTCCTCTGTTGGTTTTTCAAAGTAATTGCAGCCCGTGAAAACGGATGATAGTATGAGAGAAAAAAGAATTGTTCTTATCACTTAAGCTCTTTTTTAATACGCTTTAAGGCTTTTTTATTTACTTGAACATTATATTTAGCACGTAAAGTTTTATTCCACTCCTGCTCTAAATGATTTTGATAATCACTTAAAACTCTACCTTTTACTTCATCTAAAGGCTTTATACTAGGAGCTAAAATATCTTTCACATTTACAACTATATACGAATCGTTACTCTCGTAAATATCCGACACACCCTTTTCAGCGGTTATATTTTTAGGTAAATCATCAGAGTCAATTTCAAAAGTACCAGTTGAAGCTAATACCTTTACTTCTTCATTTTTATTTATTTCAGATTTTATTTCATCAATAGACTTGTTGTTTTTCAACATAGCTTGAATTTCTTGAGCAACCTTCTTAGAAGTTGCCGAATAGATTTCAGCATCTAAGCGTTGTTTCCAAGTGTAATTGCTTTTTGTTTTATCATAAAACTCCTTCTGACCAACGGTATCAGTTTTAGCTTTTTGCCAAATATTTTTGTTCATTACATCAAAAATCAAAAGACCATTTCGGTATTCATCTAAAACAGCTGCATACGCTTCATTTTCATCTTCTAATTTGTCTTTAAAGTAATCTGTTAAACTTACGTTCACAAATTCTTCGTATAAACTGTTTAATAAAAGAGTTTTATCTTTAAAAGCTCTAGTAGATTTTTGACGAAAAGATATATAAGTAGCAAAATCTGAATACTTTAAATCTTTATCCCCAATTGTAAACAACACCTTATCGTCTTCTGGTTTTATCTCTTCACCTTCCCATCTTCTGTTGAAGACATCGTTTGAAACATAATTATCAAAAAACGGCAAATAATCTACACCTTCTTTAAAACCATATTTATCTTTAATTTTCTTATTTACTGCGTGATATACTACTTTAGATCTATCTCCACCCTCTACTTTTTTATCAAGCGTTTCTTTTTGGCTTTCGTAGCTTTCTTCTGGAATAATATTTCTCAATTTGATGATATGCCATCCAAACTCAGACTTTACAGGCTTACTTAATTCACCTGGAGTTTTAAGTTTGTATGCAGCTGCTTCAAATTCAGGTGCTTTAAGATCGCCTCTAGTGAATGGCTTTAATTCGCCACCTTTATTTCCAGAACCTCTATCGTCTGAGTATTGTTTTGCTAAACTCTCAAAAGACTCACCTTGCTCTAGAAGTTTATAAATTTCCTGAATACGCTCTTGAGGATCAAAATTGCGTTCTTTTCTTTTGTCGGAAATCATTATATGACTTACTTCAATTTTGGGAGCTCTTTCTCTTCTATCGTTTACTTTTATAAGGTGATACCCAAACTGAGTTCTAACTATATTTGAAATCTCTCCTGTTTTAGTATTGTAAGCTTCTGTTTCGAAAGGATAAACCATTTGGAAAACCGAGAAGTAACCCAAATCTCCACCACTTACTGAAGCATTAGGCTCTTCAGAATGTTTTTTGGCTAATTCGGTGAAATCTTCACCTTTTAAAGCGCGCTCGCGAATCTTCTTTAATTTGTTATAAGCAGCCAATGTATCTTGTGGCATTGCATCAAAATCAACAAGAATTAAAATGTGAGAAGCATTAATCTCTTCTTTACCTCTTTCGTAGGCTTCCTTAGACAATTCATCAGTAATTTGATCTTTTGCTAAATACTGTCTTGAAAGTTGATCGCGATATTGAGAAAGCTCTCTTACGTATGATTGATCTTGATCTAAACCTTGTGCACGGGCTTCAGCGACTTTTAATTTATAATCTATAAATAACTCCAAGTAGCCGTCGACATCTTTTTGAGATTCGTCTTGAACAAGGTCTAAGTTTTTCTTATAAACACGATTAAATTCTTTTACATAAACAGGAGAACCATCTATCGTTAGAAGTTCATCTTTTTTACTTTGTGCAAAAACAGTCGTCGCGCTTAAAAAAGCTAAAAGACATACGGTAAGAAATTTTCTCATTATTATTGAATTATTGTTTTAAATGAAGTTATGCCTATACAAATATTTTGGCTTACAAATGTGCGAAAATAGCAAAAAGCTACGTGAACTCACACCCAAAAGCAAACGAATTTATCGGCAATATAGTGTCTTCAATAATAAAATAAACACAAAAAACGCTTAACTTGCATGGGTCTTAAAATTTAGATTTTAAATTTCATAAAAAGTATTTGAGATCTATAAAAAACAAACGAATGAGTGAAAGAGTAAAACTTATATGGGATTTTCGCGGCCCTAACGCAGAACATACAGCAAAACACCACACAATACATCTATCTGAATTTGCACAGATGGAAAACATCAACAATCCAATAATAGGTCAAGAGGAACTTTCAAAAATGCATCACACCGCATATATGGTTGTTGATAAAGATTTAATGAATTCTTTGAGAGAAACACTAAAACCTACCCGTGGACAGTATTACGATAAAGCATAAAAGTTAATCCTGCTACATTAAATTAAGATAAATTTAGCGTACTCTAACCCCATCATTTAGGGTTATTTGTAAATTTTATAGTAATATTGCCCTCTAAATAATTAATTACAAACGAGATGAAATTTTTAAAAATTGCCGTTTTCTTTATTAGTCTTTCCACTTTTGCACAAGGAAAAGTAGGTGCTGTAGACATAGAGTATATACTTTCAAAAATGCCAGAACTTACTTCTGTACAAACTGAAATGGAAACTTACGGAAAGTCTTTAGACGTAGATTTAAACAAAAAAATAGACGAATACAAAGCGCTTCTTGAAGAGTATAAAAAAGATGAAGCTACATTTTCAGCTGAAAGGAAGAAAGAAAAACAAACTGCTTTAATGACTTTGGATAGCGATATTCAAAAGTTTCAGCAAAATGGAGCAAAACTTATGGAAATAAGACGACAAGAAGCTCTAAAACCATTATACGCTAAGATAGGTCAAGCGCTAGAAAAAGTAGCTAAACAACAAGGCTATACTCAAGTAACTAGAGCAACGCAAGACATAGTATATTTAGACCCGGCTTACGACCTTACAGTTCCAATTTTATTAGAACTTGGCATTTCTGTATCTGCTGAAGAAGCAGAAGGAAACTAAATTCTTTATCATATAAATTTTAAAAAGGTGAGGTCAATAACTTCACCTTTTTTTTATTGAAAATATTTATGCTAGTAGATTTGGCCTTGTTGGAGTAATACCAAATAATATTAAAAACAAAAGACACTAGGGTTTCCTAGTGTCTTTTGTTTTTAATTTATATATGTTGAAAATATTATCTGCTATAGTTAGGAGCTTCTTTAGTAATAGTTACATCATGAGGATGGCTTTCTGTAACCCCTGAAGATGTTATTTTAACGAATTTTCCATTTTCTTTTAAAAACTCAACATCTTTTGCACCGCAATATCCCATACCAGCGCGAAGACCTCCAATAAACTGAGTCATACTTTCAACTAACTCACCTTTATATGGTACACGTCCTACAATTCCTTCTGGCACTAATTTTTTAATATCATCTTCTACATCTTGGAAATAGCGGTCCTTACTACCTTGTTTCATAGCTTCCACTGAACCCATTCCTCGGTATGACTTGTATTTTCTTCCTTCGTAGATAATTGTTTCCCCTGGAGATTCTTTAGTTCCTGCTAATAGCGAACCTAACATTACAGAATCTGCACCGGCAGCCAATGCTTTAGGAATATCGCCTGTATAACGAATTCCACCATCTGCAATTACAGGTACACCTGTTCCTTTTAAAGCTGCAGCAACCTCTAAAACTGCTGAAAACTGTGGAAAACCAACTCCTGCAACTACTCTTGTAGTACATATTGATCCTGGTCCGATACCAACTTTTACAGCGTCTGCCCCTGCCTCAACTAAGTACAATGCAGCTTCTGGCGTTGCAATGTTTCCAACTACAACATCTAAATCTGGAAATTTTTCTTTTACTTTTTTCAAAACATCCACTACACCTTTTGTATGCCCGTGAGCTGTATCGATAATTACAGCATCAACTTGAGCATTTACTAAAGCTTCTGCTCTATCAACTGCATCAGGAGTTACACCTAAAGCTGCTGCCACGCGAAGTCTTCCGTATTGATCTTTATTAGCACTTGGTTTTTGGGTAAGTTTTGTTATATCTCTAAAGGTAATTAACCCTAAAAGTTTTCCTGAATCATCTACAACAGGAAGCTTTTCAATTTTATTTTTCTGAAGAATTATCTCTGCTTGTTTTAGTGAAGTTCCTTGCGCAACTGTCACTAAGTTTTCTGAAGTCATAACTTCAAATAACGGACGTTTCAAGTCTTTTTCGAAACGTAAATCACGATTAGTTACAATTCCGATAAGTAATCCTGCTTCATCAGTAATAGGTATTCCACCAATACTGTATTCACGCATTGTTTTTTGAGCATCTCCTACAGTATTTTCTTTTTGAAGCGTAACAGGATCTATAATCATTCCGCTTTCTGCACGCTTAACTTTTCTTACTTCGGCAGCCTGCTGCTCAATGGTCATATTTTTATGAAGAACACCAATCCCTCCCTCTCTAGCCATAGCAATTGCCATAGCGCTTTCAGTAACGGTATCCATAGCTGCAGAAACTATTGGAACGTTAAGTGTAATATTTCTAGAAAATTTGGTGGTTATTGAAACCTCACGAGGTAAAACTTCAGAATATGCGGGTACTAAAAGTACGTCGTCATATGTAAGGCCTTCTCCAAGAATTTTGTTATTGTGTGCAGTCATTGCAATTAATTTAATTTCCGAGGCTAAACTGAAGTGACAGAATCGGAATGTAGTTATGTTTTAATTGCGTGCAAATATACGCTAAAATAATTAAAATTTATTATTTCTGAAATCTTTTATGACATCAAATTTCGCATTGCGAAACGCTCAAAATTTCGGAAAAATAAGATTATTTTTTAGACACAAATAATTGCATCAAAATCGCTACCGCAGCAATTATATAAACCAAAGTCATTAAGGTGCCCGATAACATCACAATCCATTTCATCCACAACATACCTTTCCACATAAAATATATCCCTCCAAAAGTTAAAATGATAGAAACAAAAGGTTCAATCATTAAAAATGATTTCAATTTTACAGGCAAGGAGGTTATAGCAACCAAAACACCTAGTATTAAGAATATAAATGAAATAGATAGTATATGTGTGTGTAATATGGTAAGCATCTCACGCTCACTTTTTTTAAATTTCATCACAGCTGCATCTTCAACATCCTCATTACCGAGGTAGTTTTCTACAAGTCCCTTTGTATCTGTAGAATCGGTTTGACGAACAAAATTTAAACCTGTGATATATCCTACGCTTAATACAATAACAAAAGCTGCTATAAATTGTTTTACGTATCGAGGAAGATTATGAATTTGGCCGTGAAGTTGCATTTAGAGTTTTATAGATTTTTGAAGAATTGCTATACTTTTTAATAAAGAATTCATTTCGGTAGTTAACGATTTAACCGAAATTGTAGCTCCACTTATTGGAATAATATTACGGTTGTAAACAAGTTCTTCTGTTTTTGGCGACGCCCCAATAAACTGCTTCAACCATCTTTTACTGCTAATTTCCCCTCCGTGTTCTTCGCGATAAATAAGCACTTTACTTTTAGTTACAACGAAGTTTTTATCAAATAAAACTAGATAATCAAAAGTAGCCGTTTTACTTGGTGCGTTACCTATATATCCATAGCCTAGAAATTTACCTCCAGATAGAATTTTAAATAGGTTTTCATTACCAAACTCCGACATTGTTTTAGCATTTAATTCTTTTGAAACAGCAATTGTTTCTTTCGAAAAACTTTCTGTATTGTAAAATTTTGCAATCTCCTTATCTGCTTTACGTTCCACATTCTCTGGAATTGAAAAAGCAACCGAAGTTAGCGCTATAACAAATAAAATAAACGACCTTAATATCATCTGTTTAATATTATTAATTTAAAGAAAACAATACCCTTCCTCTTTATATTTAGTTTGGTTGAGTTTCAACCGATTTTCCCTTAGAAAATTAGTAAAGAGCAAAGGTATTGAATTCAAATTCTTATGTTGAAATTAATTTAATAAATACTTAGTTCATATAGGTCTTAGAACCAAACGCCAATTCCAAAATTAAGTTGATTCTTTACGTCAACTCCATCAACTGCATTATCTTTTATTTGATAATCTCCTTTTACAACTACACCATTTGCAATGTGATAGGATAGTCCTGCAGTTATATCTTGACGGTTATATGCATCATTTCTCACCAAAGTACCTTCTGTGCTAGCGTGAGTATCATAATGCTCGTAACGAGCAAAAGCATATAATTTTTGTTTAGCAGTCATAGGTAGTAAATTGTAAGCACCTTCTACGTAATATCCCATAAGAGCACTTCCTAAATCTTTACCTGTAAGCGCGTTATATTTATCGGTATCTGAAAGCGATGCATACACAAACTCTCCGCGTGCAGTAAACTTACGGAAGGCGTAACGCACATCAAATCCAACCATAGAGATACCGATGTTTGCACCATCTAAATCCTCAACCTTATCATCTGCCTGCGTTTTACCAAAATATCCCGCTAAGCCGAAACGCAATCCAGGAATACCGTAATAATCAACTTTTGCCGATAGTGTTGGGCTATCTACAGTAGACTTAATTCCTTTTTGACGACCACCTCTAAGACCATCCTTACCTTTTAAAAATCCTTTTACACCGCCATCACTATCGAAGGCTGTAGATTTAAAACCATTAAATATATACGCCTGATATCCTAGTGAATATTCAGGTATACGCCCAGTTACTCCAACCCCAAGTTCACGCCAAGTAGTAGGAACTATATCGTGATCTACTGCAGGTCTGCTTGTGCCATTAAAGGTAGTAGGCTCGTGGAATTCATTGATAATCCCCATTGGAACCAACATAAGTCCTCCACGTAAATTAACATTATTGCTAATTGCATAATTTACGAAAGCTTGCTCCACATAGATTTCTTTCACATGTTCAACTTCTATTTCCGTGATAAACTGTGTTTTTTCATCAAACTTATACCCTAATAAGAGTACTAGTCGATGAACATCTAAGGTTCCGTTGTCGCCCTCTGGCTGATTGTATACCATTTCACCATATCCTCCAATAGTCACAGCACCTCCAGAATTACCTGAAAGGATTCGTTGTGAAGCGTTTTCTTTCTGTTCCGAATTGGTAGGAATAGAATCTTGAACTGTTTGTGCAAAGGATATTGTGGAAAAAAATAAAAATACGAGTGAAGTAATTGCTTTCATCAAATGTTATTTAGACTGAATTAAAATAGATTAAAATTTCAGCCGCAAAAATAAATGAGAAAATAAAACCTCGCAAAATTATTTAGAACTATTTTAAATAAGTTTTAAAAAAAGTTTTTCCCTAAAGCAAGAACTTAAAAAGACTTCTAATTAGCTTATTTAGAATTAGTTATTTTTTAGATTTTAAATAAGAAACAATTGCTTTGCGAATATCTGCTGCATTTTCTTTTTCAGAAGGGGTATATACTTTCACCACACCTTTATTATCTGGAGTTAAAAATGGAATATCTAGCCCTTTCATAAGAAAGTCACTTATTGCAATTGTATAGCGAAGTTTAGGATTTATAGGAGTCCCTCCAACTAACCAGTTACCTTTAGAGTCCTGAGTAAAATTATATCTTTGTAAATATGCTCCTGATCCTTTTTGATTATTCCCGTATTCTAAAACTTCAGTTAATAGACTTCCTCTAATTTGAACTTTGAGCACACTCCCTCCAAAGGGTAGCACTCTAAAAATGTCTGTGCTTGTAATATTTCCTTGCAAATTATCGTCGATACGTATGGATCCTCCATTAACAATTGCACCCGCTACTTTATTATTATACGCATGTGCCATTGATCTCGTTATTATATCTCCAAGGTTGGTTTGCTTACTCCTATTTGCATCATCTGTCCCGTCTAGCATTTCATCGGCTTTATAAATAACGTCGTAAGGAGAATCAACAACTTCCCTTAATTTATTATCCAACAATTCTTCCCATTTTTTCACCACTCGCTCTACTTTAGGAGCCGATGGCACATCGCTGCCTACAAAAACCAATTCAGAAGCTACAGATAGCATTTTCGTTCTTAGATTGTATATAAGGGTGTGGACATATACCGTTTTTGCATTTGCATCAGCCTTTGTTATAATAGTTCTACCTTCTTTTAACAACATATTAAAATGTTCGTGCCCTCCCATTATTAGAGGTAAATTCCTTAAAAGCCTAGCTATTTCTAAATCTTCTTCGATTGATACATGCGTTAAGCCAACCACAAAATCCGATTTTTTTATGGCTTCATTATACGCTCTTTTAGAACTTTCATAAATATTTTCATAAGAAACAAACTCCTTCGGATTTGAAGGAAGGGTAACCCCAAAAACAGCAAATTGAATTTGATTTCCTTGTTCATCATAAGCTGGAAATGTAACATAATCGGAAATTGGTGCATTAGTATACTCCAATTTTGTTGTAAACGGACTTACTTTTTCTTCTGTAGCATGCCGTACATTTGCTGATGTCCATTTAAACTTCGATTCATCTAATCTTTTTTGTAATACCGATTCACTTAAATCGAATTCATGATTTCCAAAGGTCACCAAATCTATTTCCATAGCATTTAGCACATCCACCATATGTTTACCATTTATCGCTTCCCCCTCGTGTTTTAAAGTTCCAAGAAGAGAAGGATTTAGAAAGTCTCCAGCGAGAAACATGAATGTGTTGGGATAATCTTTTTTAATAGAATCACGTATATAAGCTACTCTTGCTAGCCCTCCATACTCACCACCATTGAGTGGAGAAATTTCGTAAACATCGTTAATTTGAATAAATTTTAAGGTAACCGCACCCGCACCTTGTATAGGATCTTCTTTTGGAATTGTGTTAATTATTGAACACCCAGAGCAAAGAATCGCAAGAAGAAAAGAAAATAGTAATGTTTTTTTCATCTGTAATAAATATTAAATCAAAATGTAAAAAGCTTTAGCTTAACAAATTACAATAATTCGGTTTAAATTAAGCTTTAAATATTAATGATATTTAGTAAAAACTTTAGTAGCTTCATTATATGCGCTTTCAAAAGACATAGGATTTATGTTACTCGAAATCTTTTCAGTAGTAAAATAACTAAGCATTTTTTCGGTAGGCATATTTCCTGTTAACTCGTCTTTTGCCATTGGGCAACCGCCAAAGCCTTGAATAGCACCATCAAACCTTCTGCAGCCAGCCTCAAAAGCCGAGCTTATTTTTTCGTGCCATGCATTTGGGGTAGTATGCAAATGAGCACCAAATTCAATGTGAGGATATTTAGGGATCAAGTTACTAAATAAATATGAAATAATTTCAGGTGTAGAAGAACCAACTGTATCACTTAACGATAAAATCTTAACACCCATAGCAGAAAGCTTCTCTGTCCACTCTCCTACTATCTCGACATTCCAGGGATCGCCATAAGGATTTCCGAAGCCCATAGACAGATAGGCAACAACTTCTTTGTTATTTTTATCTGCAATGTTTAGAATCTCACCTAACAACACTATCGACTCTTCAATAGTTTTATGGGTATTGCGCATCTGAAAATTTTCAGATATCGAAAAAGGATAACCTAAATATTGAATTTCCGGATGTTTTACAGCATCTTCTGCCCCGCGTAGATTTGCGATAATTGCTAACAATTTACTATTTGTAGCAGATAGATCTAACTGTGAAAGCACTGCTGCTGTATCCTGCATTTGCGGAATCGCCTTTGGCGAAACAAAACTTCCAAAATCTATAGTATCGAAACCACAGCGCAATAGTGATTGTATATACTTCACTTTTAGCTCGGTGGGAATCCATTCTTTGATGCCTTGCATAGCATCGCGCGGACATTCTATTATTTTTACTTCTTGCATTGGTCCAAAGATAGCTTTTGAATAAGTAAAAACGAAATTAGGAAAGCGAAAAAATGATAAATGAGAGAATCAACTCGGGTTTTTATTAAATAGGGTGGCTTCTCCACGCTACCTCACGAAATAAAATTCGAGGTAGTCAATCCTCTCGTGTGGTGTCCTGAAATTCAATAAAAGCTCAATTTTTCAACCAAAATACTGAAAAACTATAAAATCTCTATTTTTTGCTTTCCAAAAAGAAACTATATGTAGGTTCGAGATTGAATTTTAAGAAGGTGGAAAACCACGCGATACAATCGCGCGGGAGCGGGGTTTTGCAAATGAAGTATAAAATAGCTGATTTTGAAAAATTTAAGTTCAGCATGAAAGGATGTGATGATTGGTTATTCAGCATTAGTGGATGAAACCACGAGATACAATCTCGCGGCAGCAAAGTATTGTAATTTTTGAATCATTCCAATATATATATATCCGACTCCTGTTGGATTCTTACACGATCCGAACTTGCATAAATAATTACATTATATCCATCTTTAAGATAAAGCGTTGTATCAAGTTCGATTTTTCTTTGAATGTCTAATATGGAATCAATTAATGCATCAAACTGGATATTCATATGGATTACATCTTCTTTGATGACTATTCGTTTACTTAAATCAATTCCTAAACTTCTTTCGGTTACAATGGGTTCCCTATCATAATATTTCACCCCATTTATTGTCAAAGTGCATCGATCATCTTCGTAAAGTGACTTAAATTTTATATCAAATGGTTCGCTCGTAGTACCCATGATAGATTTACACGATTTACTGATAAAAACAATACTTAAAAGAAGGATAAAGACTATCCTACTCCTGCTTACCTTTATTAATTTGTCCATTTCTATATTTATATAATACGGCATTCACTTGATCTCTTGTTATTAAATAACCAGAAACTAGTTGCCCTCTAGAATTTCTTGTTGCATCCTGATGCATTAAATTTCCGTAAAAATTATCTCCGGTGTATGGTGATACAATCGCGCGGGAGCGGGGGCGTTACTTCGACATTCTATTTTGCTATACATAGCCCATCTAAGTTATTCCCCGCTGGTGAGCGATTGCATCGCGTTGCTTGCACAATTTTAATTAATAACACTAAAACTAAATCATTTTACTGAAATTAAAGCTGTTATAACGAAGAAAACTCAAGGCACGCGAAAGGATTCGCGCGCCAGCGGAGGATAACAGTACCAAGTCTGTACTTTTCAATATTATAGACACCTATATCCAGAACTTTAAGACTAAAAAAGCTTTCGCTAAATAAACAACCGCCCGAAGGCGGTTGGAACTTAATCTTTTACCGTAGATTCCATCCACTTGGTTCTCCACTCCTCTGGAAAACGTTCATCATCACGGTACTTTTGGGGGATTTTTAAAAACCATAGCTTTTCAATCTGATTGTTATTTCTAGAATATATATATAGATAATTGTCAGATTTCTTTTTGTAAATACTATCCCCAATTTGAATGACTTTCATTACTTGGCCATTAGTAGGAAAAATAGTATCGCCAGAGTTCAAAACTATATCTGTCGCTCTAAGGTTTTTTCTATAAGAGAATGTGTCTATTACAATTCCGTTGAATGGCTTTTTAATATTCTCTATAAGGCGCTCTCTACCTTTATCATATGATAGCTCATCTAATTTATTAAAAAAACCGTTGCAACTAGTAAATAGAAAACCTACAAATGTGATAGCTAAAAACCTTTTCATTTTTAATCTAGATTAATACGTGTAAAGTCATACGATTCACCCCCAAAGTATCTTGCTTGAAATTTTGGACTTCCTTGGTAAGCTCCAGCTGCACGGCCTAAAGAACGGTTTTTCCAAGTCCAAGGATTATCATCAGTACCTCCAACCCCTGGATAGATTTGGTCGGATGTATTTTTCCTATTAGACCAACTATATGAATAGCCGCCAAAACCATAAGATGCCTCATATCCATTATAATTCCCTTCGAATGTTGACACATTTTTCAGAGAATTTGGAAGGTCATCATTAAATACTGATGCGAAAACACTAACACCAACACCTTCTCCTAAACCTACATTACCTCCTTTGTAATCGTAGTTGAAAAGACTCCCTTCATCTTCGCCGTTCATAAAATAAACAAATCCAGTACCACCGTGGGCTCCACCACCTAAAGTCACAGACCATTCAAAATTTATCCCCACAGCATCAGCAACATCATCAGTCCGTGCGTCAATTTCGATAGGCGAGGGTAAATTTACATCTGTATCAACTGAAACATAAGTATCGGTTTCATCATTAGTTAATATTCTCGCGATTTCATTGCCATCATTGTTTGTAAAGATTATATCTTCTGGCTTGAGTCCAGTAGGGTCCACCATATTAATAGGATTATTCCAAGTGAAAGCATAGGGTGATCTATCGACCTGTTCAGGGTCGTCTGCTAACGGATCCACATTCATCCACCTGCCTAAAGCTGGGTCGTAGTTCCTTGCGCCAAAATCATAGATATTTATATCAAACTCAGTTTGCTGTTCCTTTCCACCAAACTTGTAAGTATAACTATCTCCCAAAAGCGGAGTAACAGGAGTAATAATAACATTGCCTCCCACTCCAACTTCAAAAACACTATGGTCAGGGTTGTAGCCATTATGTATTAATCCATAGGGATAGTATTGGTTTTCTTCAATTAAGGTTACCATCCCATCATTGGGATCTTGAGTGTATTTAGCACGAATATTTCCTAGGTGGTCGGTATAGTTAAAAACATAATTATAACTTGTGCCACCCCCAGACGCTAACACTTTTACATACCCTTCGGCAGTAGGAAAGAAGTCTAATGCTGTGTTTTTGTATTGAAATCCGTCCATGTACTCAGTTGTTGTAATTGTTGAGCCAAATGTTACTTTCTTTTTTAGTTTTATCCCTGTGGCATCCTGCCTAAAACGGCAGGCAGGCATAAAAATACTCAATTTTGTTTCCAGAATCAAAAGTTGTTTTGGTAGGCAGGTTTATACTTTCGGCTCATGCAAACCAAAAATAATAAAAATTTGGATTTTAATATTGAGCTTGTAGCTGTAAGTTACTTTGGGAAGGCCACACGATGCAATCGTGCGGTAGCGAGGTGACCTAGCTTCGAGATTGAATTTTAAGAAGGTGGAAAACCACGCGATGTTCACGAAGCTTCGGGAGTGCCCACGCTGGTGCGCGATTGCATCGCGTTCCTCGCACAATTTTAATCAAACTTTCCAATTCCCCATTCAACCATAGTACCGAAACACCACAATGTCATCCAACAATCCTCTTTCATCTGCATAATCCGAAGCACTGCTATAAACATAATTTTGTGCCCTATAAACCAATCCAGCTTCAACGGGATTATTGTGTACATAGTTGATCTTCTCCCAAATAACCTTGTTGCTCCATAATTCGATAGGTTTATTATCGTGTCTCCAAAATTGATACTCTTTCACATTGGACGATTTTTCAGCAGCTTTTTTAAATTGCTCCAGCAAAAATTCCTTTCTACTCTCCCGAGGGTTTTGCTCTATGGCTTTCACTATTGCCTTACTCGTAAAGCGCTTGAAATCCCCTAATAGCAGAGACGGATGCTGACCCTTTACACTTCTAAAAATCAAGTGGACATGGTTTGTCATTATACACCAAGCTATTATCTCCATTCCTTTCTCTTTTTGGCAATACGAAAGACTTTGCAATAATATATCTTTGTATTCATTGCGGGTGAAAACATCAAGCCATTCTACAACAACAAAGCTTACAAAGTAAAGTTCTTCAGGATTATGGAATTTATAGTTACGGCTCATGCAAACCAAAAATAAATAAAAATTTGGATTTTAATTTTGAACTTGTAGCTGTAAGTTACTTTGGAACGACCACACGATGCAATCGTGCGGTAGCGGGGGCACGCGAAAGGGTTCGCGCGCCAGCGGGGTTATCAGGGATTACAAAACACAACAGGCTTACGCATAAAAAAACCGCCTCGGTGGGCGGTTGCTGGCTTAAATTACAATTTTCAGAAAATTATTCCTCTACATCCGTTGTGGGCTTACCATTCATAAATAAAAAATCTTGAAAAGTATACCTCTTATTAGTGCCTTTTTTAAGATTAATATCATAAATAACCGTTGTGGTTCTTATTCCAGAAAGATTTGATGCTTTCCCCAATTTCTTTAGGTAATCTATTCTTCCTTTTCTAAAATTATCTATTGCGAACTTGTAATAGTTATCATTTGGATATGGGTAATTCTCGGTTACGCTTAATTTCCTTGGGTGTTCTTTGCTATTCTTAAAGTAATAATACCTTTTATTGTCAACATCATAAACAACACCAGAAAACTTTTTGCTATTCCATTCCGGATATGGCGAGTAAAGATAAATTATATGGTCAACGTTTTTCAGCTCCTCCTTTAGTTTTCTCAAAATTATCTTGTGGGTGGTTAATGTCAGTTTTGGAACAGAATCAACTTGCCTTGCTAAGGAATATGCAGATATGACCTCAGGATAAAATTTTGGGGTTGCGCATCCAAAGCATATTAAAACTATTAAAGCCGACAGTAAAGTTCTAGTTTTCATATAGATATGGTTATTGACGACCAACAGGCCTTATGGAATTAACAGATTTGGCTTTCGGCCTTCTAACGATGCTGTTGAAAATTTCGAGTGTGGCCTGTGTTGGATTATATACTTTCCCAAAAGGATTTTTTGTCTTGGATTTTAGTATTAAGCGAGACCTATTGTCTGACGTGCCACCTATATAGTGGGTTCTTAATTCTAACCCTTGCTCAGAACGTAACATATTCTCATACATTGATGCAAAAACCTCTGAGTTTGTTACATCTCTTAAACCATCAGCCGTTTGAACATTCGGAACCCAAGTAGATTTTAAAACACCTTCGCTAAATAAGTTATTGGCCAACACGTGAGCTAATTCGTGCCCCAATGTTATATGGAAGTTTTCGCTCAACCTTTCACTGCCTCCAGTTGTTCTAATGCTTTCGGATTGATTGAAGAATGTATAAACTCTTTTACCTTCTGCTTTGTTTTGACCTTTATGCTTCCCTTGTGAAGTGTTTTCAAATATTTCTACATCAACATCATCATTCTCAAATAGACCTAAAAATTGGCTTCCGAAAGAATTAGGATCACCACCGGTTATATCCCCCAACGCTCCTGCGATTTGACTAACGTAACTACCTTCTTGAGCACTATGCTTAATCCATTTTCCCTTTTCATTCTGTTTCTGTATCTCACCATTCTCATACCTATATTTAGTGCCGTTTTCCCCCGCTGGTGCGCGATTGCATCGCGTTGCTTGCACAATTTTAATTAAACTATCCTATTCACCCGCTACAGCACGACTCCTATCCACGCTACCGCACGAAAAAAAAATCGACGGAGTCAATCCTTTTTTATGGTTCACTGCATTTCAATAAAAAGCAAAATTTCTCAACCAAAATACTGAAAAACTATAAAATCTCTAATTTTTTTCTTTCCAGAAAGAAACGGTACCTAGCTTCGAGATGGAATTTTAAGACTGTGGAAAACCACGCGATGTTCTCGAAGCTTCGGGAATGCGGGAGCGGGGAAACCACACAATGCTCACGTGACTTCAAAAATGCCGGAGCGGAATTTTCGATCTACAGATTTCATGAATTGTAAGCAAATAAGTAAACTATGGCAACCAATCCAATTAATAAGACAATTTTAAATGTATAACCAACCAAAGCGGTTTCTTCAACTCGCGCTCATTGTAAAAAGTGTTGAATTTTTTCTTGCCCAAATGAAAAAAATACCGAATTATAGCACCAAACCATTCAGAAGAATTTAATTCTGCCTCTGCTTCATTTTGCCATTCCATACCTTCTTTATAGTCAGTTTTTTTCATAATTAATCACAATTAAAAATAAATAGTTATGGCAGCAAAATAAAAACAGCTATTCCCACAAACACCACAATCTGCAACCATTTTAAAACAGTATTTATGCGTTTCCACTTCATTAGCAAATTAGATATTCGTCCTGCTAAAAGCGCTATTAAGCTGAAAACAAAAAAAGAAACTATCATAAAAGTAATTCCTAACACATAAAACTGGTAAACCGTATTGCCATCTTTATCCCAAAGAAAACCAGGGAAAAACGCCAAAAAGAAAATCATTACTTTAGGGTTTAACAAGTTCATTATTACCCCCGTTTTAAAGAGCTGCCAATACGTTTTTTTTGGAGCGTTATTGGTAAAAGTAATTTCTGAATCACTTTTAAAAACCGAATACGCTAAATAAAGCAGGTAGCAAGCTCCCAAAATTTTAATGCCGTAGAAAATTTCTTCGGAAGTTGTTATTATCGCAGAAACTCCAAAAGCCAATAAGGTGGTATGCACAATACAACCACTAATTAAACCAGCTGTTGTGGCTATTCCACTTTTAGTGCCATTTACCAACGATTGTGTAAGCACATAAATATTGTCTGGCCCCGGAGAAAGTGCAAGTGCCAAAGTTGCAATGGTAAAGGAAATTAGAGTTTCTATCATAAAAAAATGACTTAGTACTATAAGATATACGACCTAGGATTTGCTCTAATATACTTTTTAATATTGATTGCTGATAAATGAAAACGCTAAATAATAAGTCTTACGTCTTATGTCTTATTGTCTTAAGTCCTTTTAAGAATTGCTTTATTTATCCGTTTTATTAAACCCGGTCCTTCATAAATAAACCCTGTGTACAGCTGAACCAAACTAGCTCCAGCTTCCAGCTTTTCGAGTGCATCTTCAGCAGAATGAATTCCACCTACTCCAATTATTGGAAACGATTTATTACTTTTTTCTGAAAGATAACGGATTACTTCTGTGGCACGCGTATTAAGAGGTTTCCCACTTAATCCTCCCATTTCGATTTTATTCTCTGAAGTAAGTCCATCTCGTGAAATAGTAGTATTTGTGGCAATTACACCATCAATCTTTGTAGTATTTACAATGTCAATAATATCGGTTAGCTGCTCATCTGTTAAGTCTGGAGCGATCTTTAAAAGAATTGGCTTACGTTTTTCTTTTTTATTATTTCTGTCTTGAAGCGTTTGCAACAAGTCGGTTAAAGGTTTCTTTTCTTGTAACGCACGAAGGTTTGGTGTGTTTGGCGAACTTACATTTACAACAAAGTAATCTACATAGTTGAACAATGAATCGAAACAAATGATATAATCATTAACCGCTTCTTCATTTGGCGTAACTTTATTTTTACCAATATTCCCACCAATTAAAACCCTTCTTTTATCTCCAAGTGCAGGGTTTTGCTTTAACCTTTCTACGGCTTCTGCTACTCCCCCATTATTAAACCCCATTCGGTTAATAACAGCTGAATCTTCCTTTAATCGGAATAAACGAGGTTTCTCATTTCCAGCTTGAGGTTTTGGAGTAACGGTTCCAATTTCGATAAATCCAAAACCGAGATTTGACAATTCTTTATAAAGCTTTGCATCTTTATCAAATCCTGCTGCAAGACCTACGGGATTTGGAAATTTTAAACCAAAAAGCTCGCGTTCAAGTTTTTTATCTTCAACTTTATAAATACTTCGGAAAATACCTCCTAAACCAAGTTTATGGCAGAATTGAAGTAATGAAAATGTAAAATGATGAATTTTCTCAGGATCGAAGCTGAAAAATACGGGACGGATGATAGTTTTATACATAATTGCAAAATGTGGTACAAAAATACACTAAACTATGTATTTGTTATTTTGAATATGCTTTATTTTGTATTGTAAATGAAAAAGACATGATTGAAAAACAACACATTATTGACCGCTTTAAAAGTTATGTAACTATTGACACCGAAAGTGACCCAAATAGCGACACAACTCCGAGTACCGAAAAGCAATGGGATTTAGCAAATAAACTAGCTGAAGAGTTAAAAGAAATAGGAATGGAAGACGTAAGCATCGACGAAAACGCTTACATTATGGCTACTTTGCCATCAAATGTTCCACATGATGTTCCGGTAATTGGTTTTGTATCGCATTTTGATACTTCCCCTGACTTCACAGGTGCCAACGTTAAACCTCAGATAATTGAAAATTATGATGGGAAAGACATTGTTCTGAATGAAGAACAAGATATCGTTCTTTCTCCGGATTATTTCGAAGACTTATTGTTGTACAAAGGTCAGACCCTTATCACTACTGACGGAACAACACTTTTGGGTGCCGATGATAAAGCTGGAATTACCGAGATTGTTTCGGCTATGGAATATCTAATTAATCACCCTGAAATAAAACACGGAAAAATTCGTGTAGGTTTCACTCCCGATGAAGAAATTGGTCGTGGCGCACATAAATTCGACGTAGAAAAATTTGGTGCTGAATGGGCCTATACTATGGACGGAAGTCAAGTGGGTGAATTAGAATACGAAAACTTTAACGCAGCCGGTGCCGTAGTTACAATTAAAGGAAAAATTGTACACCCAGGGTATGCAAAAGGGAAAATGGTAAACAGTATGTACATTGCTACAGACTTTATCAATTCCTTACCAAGACTTGAAACACCAGAACACACAGAAGGTCGTGAAGGGTTCTTTCACTTACACAATATAAAAGGAAGTGTAGACGAAACGCAACTTCAATATATTATCCGCGATCACGACAGAGGGCATTTTGAAGCTCGAAAAGAAATGATCCAAAAACTTGCTGATGATTTAAATGAACAATTTGAAACAGAAGCTGTATCGGTTGAAATAAAAGACCAATATTTTAATATGCGTGAAAAGGTGGAGCCTGTAATGCATATTGTAAATATAGCTGAAGAAGCTATGCTGCAAGCAAACATCAAACCTTTAATAAAACCTATTAGAGGTGGAACAGATGGCTCGCAATTAAGCTTTATGGGACTTCCTTGTCCAAATATTTTTGCTGGAGGTCATAACTTCCACGGTAGATACGAGTATGTACCTGTTGAGAGTATGATTAAAGCCGTAGAAGTAATTGTAAACATTGCGAAAATTACAGCTGAAGACCTTACTAAATTTAAGACAGAAGCAAAATAAACTCCTAAAAAACTAAGCACCAAATTCCAAAGGTATTCTTATGGAATTTGGTGCTTTTATTATTGTACAAATCAGAATTTAATCACTCACTTATAATTACCCAATTGAACAATATTTTTAATAATGAACAGCTTACTGTTCAGTTTACCTTCGAAGGGTAATTATTAATATAGCGTGTTGAATCAATCTAAGTGAATTATCAAGTTCTGAGGAAACAAGTCTTAAGTCCTTCAGAGCAGCGATCTTACATCCTATGTCTTACGTCCTTAAGCGTAGCGCTCTTACGTCTTATTAATACACAACCGAATTTTAGTGTTAAATGAACAAATGAGTAATCGTATAAATTAGCAATCCTACAAAACCACCTACCAAAGTACCGTTTATACGGATAAACTGAAGGTCTTTTCCCACTTCCAACTCTAGTTTCTCACTGAGTTCTTTCCCTTTCCAACCAGCAACAGTACTACTTATAAGCGCTTCTACTTCATCTCTATTTTTTAATGTCATTCTATATAAAAAATGACGAACCCAACTATTTATCCTATTGCTAATGTCTAGATCGTCTGAAAGGCTATGCGATAACTTTTGAATATTACTTTGTAGATAACCTTGTAATTGTGAGTTAGGATTTTCTAAGTTTTGCAATAGAAGCCCTTTGATAGATTGCCACGCATCATCGGTGTAAGATCTTAAGTTTTGCTCCGTTAATACTTCTTGTTTCAACTTCTCAAATTTCTCCTCCCAATGCTCAGAAACAAGAATATCTTCAGAGAATCCTTGTAAATTTTCCTTAAGTTTTTTCCGAACAAAATGCTCCTTATCCGATTCTATTTCATCAATAAATTTTATCAAACCTTCAACCACTTCATTTGAAATTTTTCTACCAGCTAAAAAAGCAATAAATGGTCTGTTTTCAGATAATCGGTGAAGTATCATCTCTTGGCTTTCGTTGATGTACTCTTTAATTTCAGGTAGTAGAATTTCTAATAAGGTGATATGTTCCTTTTTATCAATAAAGTATTTAATACCTGAGGATGAAATTTTCTGAAAATCAATTTCACGTAAAATCTCCGTCCCTTTGTTTGCTAAAAATTGTTCTACATCCTTATCCTGAAGGTCTGAAATGATTTTTTGAGTAAGATTAATAATTTCCTTCTCAAGAATTTTTTGACTAGCGGGCTTATTGAGCCATTCCGAGACCCATTTTACGACATTTAATTTTTCTATATACGGCCGTATATTTTCGGGGTTTAAGAAGTTGTCTTTTACAAACTTCCCTAAATTTTGTCCTAGATCGTCTTTTTTTCGCTCTATCAAATTTGTGTGAGGTATAGGAATTCCAAGAGGATGTTTAAAAATAGCCGTTACAGCAAACCAATCAGCCAGAGCTCCAACCATCCCAGCCTCCGAAAACGCTTCTACATAACCCATCCAAGCTTCACTACCTTGATGTTGAAGGTAAACCATCACTCCATATACAATCGCCATAAAAAAGAATAGCCCAGTCGCCAATCTTTTGTGTTTTCGCAATTGATTCTTCTTAATGTCGGACATAGTAAATACAGCGATAAATTAGGAGATAATATTCAAAACTAGCAAATTAGATATTCTGAAGAGCGTTTAGCCTCACAAGAATTCTCTAAAATAAAAAACTCCCTCAACTATATAAAATAGAGAGGGAGTTTTTAATTCAAAAAGGAACAATTTTCTATTTCTTTTCTTTAACAGGTGCGTTTAGTTTTGCTGTTCTTTCCATAGAAATGGCAGATCTTTCAAACTTCATTTTTCCAGCAAGGCTTTCAATAACACAAGTTCCATCATCAGACAGTTCTAATATTTTACCGTGCAATCCTCCTGTTGTAATAACTCTATCGCCTTTTTTAAGCTGAGCAGCGAACTGCTTTTCTTGTTTGGCTTTTTTCATTTGTGGGCGTATCAAGAAAAGATACATCACCAAAAACAATAATATTATAGGTAAAAAACCTTGTATTTGTTCCATAGTAATTTTTAAATTCCAGTAAGTAAATTATGAGGTTGGTAGCTGTTTTGCTCCACCTTTAGGGGTAACGAAAGCCTTAATAGTTAAGGTTTCTACTCCTGCTTTAGTATTTGTAGTAATAGTTACAGTCTTGCTAACTTGGTTTTGACCAGCACCGTTGAATTTAACTAAAAGTTCACCAGATTCTCCTGGAGCAACTGGTTCCTTAGTATATTCTGGAACAGTACATCCACAGCTACTTTTAGCGTTAACTATCATTAATGGAGCATCTCCAGTGTTTTTAAATTTAAATACGTGCTCAACAGGTGTATTTTGCTCGATAGTTCCGAAGTCGTATTGACCTTCTTCAAAAGTCATTACTGGAAATTTTCCAGATTCTGCATCACGTGCTTCTGCTGCTGCTACATTTTCTTCGTTTACCTTATCTGCTGCATTATCTTTACAAGAAGAAAACGCAAAAACAGAAAGTATAGCTACAAATAAAACTGATTTTTTCATTTTTTTAATTTTTTATGTTTTTAGCAGGGCAAAAATAGACAATATTTTACTCTTATTGAAGCCCTCTTCCCATTTTATTAAGATCCCCATTTTCGGTAAACTCTTTTACCAATTTATCTAAGATACCGTTTACGAAAATGCTACTTTTTGGGGTAGAGTATTCTTTTGAAACTTCTAAGTATTCGTTTATTGTTGCACGAACAGGAATTGATGGGAAGTATAAAAATTCAGCAATAGCCATTTTTAAGATAATCAAATCTATATCGGCAATTCGATCTTGATCCCAATTTGGAGTTTTTCCTTCAATTTGAAGATTTAGCTTCTCTTCATTTAAAATTACTTTTCTAAAAAGTTGAAGCGCATACTCGCGGTCCTCATCATTTTTATATGTATCAGGAACTAAAAGATCAGAAGCATTCTTTTCTGAAATTTTTCCTAACATTTTAACGATGGCAGTATTTACAATCGGAAAGTCGTCTATCCAAGTAAGACGTTTATCTTCTAAGTAATCGTAAAGCTTGTCGTTAGGAGCAATCACTTCTTTGTAGAACTTCGCAATGAAAGCTTGATCCTCTTTAAGAGTAGTATCTTTTCTATCTAAATAAGTTTGATACCAATCTTTTTCGCGTAGTTCTTTAAAAACAATACTTACATATTCGTTGTCTAATGCCCAATAGTTAAGTTTTTTCTTATCAATTATTTCAGAAAAAACAGCATTGTTGGCTATAATATCTAATACTTTGTTATCTACAAAAGTACGACTAGGATTTTTTTCAGAATCGGTAGCAAGATATTTATTTTGTGACTTAGCGAGAAAATCTTCTGCCTGATCTTTTACCGCAACTAACAACTCTAACATTAGTAAATACAAATCTTGCATTTGACCAATACTGTGATGAAGAAACTTTTCTTGTACATCGATGTTCGGGTTTACACTGTGATTGTAAGCATAAACAGTCTGCAAAACTTTTACTCGGATATGTCTTCTAGTAAGCATATTATTTTTTAAAAGAACTTGTTTTTAAAATAGCAACGCACAAGAACATCTTGTGCGCTGCAAATATAAGAAATAGTGGTGTTGTAGTACTAAAAAGGTTTGTACTATTTTTCGTTTTTTCTTGCGTCTATTCTAGCTTGTGCAATATTGAAGGCTGCTTGATGTGTTGTAATTTTATCACTTTCAGCTGTTTTCAAGATCTCAAGAGTAGTATTGTAAATGTTTTCTGTCTTGCTCATTATCTCCTTACGGCCATAATTCTCAAGTTCAGCATATACATTTATAATCCCTCCAGCGTTAATTAAGAAATCTGGAGCATAAACTATACCTCTTTCACGTAACATTTTACCGTGCTTTTGCTCATCGGCAAGTTGGTTGTTAGCCGCACCAGCAATAATCTTTGTGTTGAACTGGCTAATAGTTTGATCGTTAATTGTAGCACCTAATGCACAAGGAGCATAAATATCCATTTCTTCTGCATACAGATTGCTACCTGTGTAAATGTTCACATTGTATTTATCGCGAACTTCTTCTAAGCGCTCTTGGTTGATATCTGAAATATAAACTTTAGCACCTTCTTCACTTAAATGCTTAACAAGGTTTTCACCAACGTTACCAATTCCTTGAACGTAAACTACTTTCCCATCTAAATTATCTGAACCAAATTTATAGTTAGTGGCAGCTTTTAGTCCCATAAAAACACCGTAAGCTGTAATTGGAGAAGGGTTTCCTGAACCACCGTTTGCTTCAGAAACACCAGTTACGTGAGGTGTAACTGTGCGTACTAAATCCATATCAGCAGTTGTCATTCCTACATCTTCTGCAGTAATATATTTTCCGCTTAATGAATGTACAAACTCACCGAACTTCAACATGTATTCTGGGGTTTTTTGAGTTTTAGCATCACCAATTAAAACTGCTTTACCTCCACCAAGATTTAAACCTGTAATTGCACTTTTATAAGTCATACCACGAGAAAGACGCAATACGTCATTCAATGCTTCCCACTCATTTGCATAGTTCCACATTCTAGTACCACCTAAAGCTGGTCCTAAAACAGTGTTGTGGATACCAATTATTGCTTTCAATCCAGTATCTTTGTCGTTGCAAAAAACGATTTGCTCGTGATCATCAAAAGACATTTGCCCAAATACAGGGTCTATTTTATGTAGTTCGTTTGTATTGATTACCTCAGTTTTCATAACTATTTTAATTTTTGTTTATCCTTTAAAAAGGCAGTGCAAAAGTAACTTTTACTTGTTAATTCCACAAAGCAAAGGGTGTTAATTTAAGAACTTTAAAAAAACATTCAATTTATTTCTAATGAAAGAATTAAAATATCTAAACAAATACTTTTTAAAATACAGGTGGCGACTTCTGTTGGGAGTGTTTATTACCATAGTTGCAACGGTATTTAAACTAGCCGTTCCTATGAAAGTGGGAGATTCTGTAACTGTCGTAAAACAATACTTAAATGGAGAAGTAACCGATTTAGCTTATGTTAAACACGAGCTTCTAATCAATATTTTACTTTTACTAGGCGCTGCATTGCTTTCTGCTTTTTTCACATTTATGATGAGACAAACATTTATTGTGGTTTCTAGATATGTGGAATACGACTTAAAAAACGAGATTTTTCAACATTACGAAAAACTTTCTTTAGGTTTTTACAAACAAAATCGAACTGGCGATTTAATGAACAGAATAAGTGAAGATGTTTCTAAAGTAAGAATGTATGTTGGGCCCGCGCTAATGTATAGCATTACTACAATTACACTTTTTATTGTAGTAATAAGTTATATGTTTTACACCGCACCTATTCTAACTTGGTATGCTATTGCTCCACTCCCAATTCTATCGATTGCTATTTATAAACTAAGTGTGATTATCAATCAACGCAGTACTATAGTTCAACAATATTTATCGAAACTAACAACTTTTACTCAAGAGAGTTTTAGTGGAATTGCCGTTATTAAAGCCTACGGAACCGAGGAAAGCATTAATGCTAATTTTGAAGAGTTAGCCGAAGGGAGTAAAGTAAAAAACATAGACCTTGCAAAGGTACAAGCCCTATTTTTTCCCTTAATGATGTTACTTATTGGCGTAAGTAATATTCTAGTTATTTACATTGGGGGAAGTAGATATATTAACGGTCAAATTACCGAATTTGGAACTATAGTCGAGTTTTTAATTTATGTAAATATGCTTACCTGGCCTGTAGCAGTTGTAGGCTGGGTGACTTCTATGGTGCAAAGAGCTGAAGCTTCACAAGAACGTATAAATGAGTTTCTAAAAACAGAACCTGCCATTAAAAACCTTGTTACTGAAAGTACACCTATTGATGGAGATATAGAATTCAACAATTTAACTTTCACTTATCCCGACACAGGAATTACGGCCTTAAAAAATGTATCTTTCTCAGTAAAGCCTGGAGAAACACTTGCAATAGTAGGAAATACAGGATCTGGAAAATCAACTATTTTAGAGTTGATAGGTAGATTATATGATGTTGAAGAAGGAATGCTTAAGATTGACCAAACTTCAATCCGAAACCTCAACCTCGATAATTTACGCAACAGCATTGGGTATGTACCACAAGATGCATTTTTGTTTAGCGATTCGATAAAAAACAACATTCGTTTTGGTAAGGAAGAAGCAACTGAAGAAGAAGTTGTTAATGCTGCCAAAAACGCTGCGGTTCACAAAAACATTATTGGATTCAAAAAAGGATATGAAACTATTTTAGGAGAACGTGGGCTTACATTGAGTGGTGGACAAAAGCAAAGAGTTTCTATTGCAAGAGCAATTATTAAAGATCCACAAATCTTATTATTTGACGATTGTCTTTCGGCTGTAGATACAGAAACTGAAGAAGAGATTCTTCAAAACCTATTTAAGATTTCTAAAGATAAAACCACTATCATTGTAAGCCATAGAATTTCTTCAGTTAAAAATGCAAATAAGATTATTGTTTTAGATGAAGGAAAAATTATCCAAAAAGGGTCCCACGAGGAGTTAGTTAACATCGAGGGTTATTATAAGGAACTGTATTCAAAACAGCTTTTAGAAAAAGAAATGTAATTTACTTTGGCTGGTTTGGTTTTTTTTTAGATTTTTGGCGACACCTAGTAAAAAATAATAGAAATTATGAGTGAGCACTATACGATGGAGCAAGAAGAAATTTTTTCAAAAGTAATGCGTGCAGGAAGACGCACCTACTTTTTTGATGTAAGGTCTACAAAAGCAGGAGATTTTTACCTTACTATTACCGAGAGTAAGAAATTTACAAACGATGATGGGTCTTTCCACTACAAAAAACACAAAATTTATCTATACAAAGAAGACTTTACTGAGTTTAAAGACACTCTTGAAGAAATGATAAATTACATTATAGATGAGAAAGGCGAAGAAGTTATAAGCGAACGTCATCAAAAAGATTACAAAAAGGAAACAGACAATCCGTCTAATCCTGTTGAAGAAACAGTTGAACAAACTGCTACTACTGATACTAGTACTTTTACAGACATCAGTTTCGACGATATTTAGTAGTTGAAAAACAAAAATGTAAAACCGGCACGAATAATTTCGTAGCCGGTTTTTTTATTTCTTAAAAATCAATGTTTTAAATAGATTTACAACTTAAAATGCATTGAAACACTCAATCCTTTAATTTTATTTCAAAAAGGTTATCTTTGCCGCCCTTTATAAAAAACATTATGTTCGCAAAAACACTTCAAAACTTCACTCAGAATCCAAAAAACGATATTCTATCAGGACTTACTGTTGCTCTTGCATTGGTTCCAGAAGCGGTAGCTTTTTCATTTGTAGCTGGTGTAGATCCTTTAGTGGGACTTTATGGTGCTTTTATAATGGGACTTGTAACAGCTCTTTTTGGTGGTCGTCCTGGTATGATTTCTGGGGCAACCGGTGCTATGGCGGTTGTTATGGTACACCTAATCCAAAAAGGAAATGAGGTTGGACTTACATTAGCCGAACCCGTTCAAAACCTTGGACTTCAATGGCTATTTATAACGCTATTATTTGTTGGAGCTATTCAAATAATGGCTGGTGTTTTTAAGTTAGGGAAATTTGTACGACTTATCCCCCACCCTGTAATGATGGGATTTGTAAATGGTTTAGCAATTGTAATTTTTCTTTCTCAACTAGGTCTATTTAAAGAAACTCGCGGAACAGTACCTCAATGGATTTCCGGTTTGGACCTTTGGGTAATGCTAGCGCTAGTTGGGTTGACCATGGGTATTATGTTCGGTTTACCGAAAATCACTAAAAAACTTCCTGCTGCTCTTATTGCAATAATAGTAGTTGCAGCAATTACAATATTCGGAGGTCTTGATGTGAGTACTGTTGGCTCGTTTATTCGAGATGGTGGCGGATCTGGTTTAAAAGGTTCATTGCCGATGTTCCAAACTCAGATTTTTGGATTTATTGAAACTTTAGATGGACATTGGGGATTGATATTTTCTACTGCTTTTATATTGGCTGCTGTAGGTTTAATTGAGTCGTTAATGACATTGAATCTTATAGATGAAATGACCGAAACTCGTGGTAGTGGAAACCGAGAATGTGTAGCTCAAGGTGGAGCTAACATTCTTAACGGTCTTTTCGGTGGAATGGGTGGCTGTGCAATGATTGGGCAATCTATCATTAACGTAAGTTCTGGTGGACGCGGAAGACTTTCCGGAGCTACAGCCGCAATAGCTTTACTGTGTTTTGTGCTATTTGGTGCTCCACTTATTGAACAAATTCCTATTGCTGCATTAGTTGGAGTTATGTTTATGGTTGTAATTGGAACTTTTGCTTGGAGTAGTTTCAGAATTCTGCATAAAATTCCTGTTTCGGATGCTATAGTGCTTATTACAGTATCAGCGGTAACAGTTTGGTTAGATCTTGCAATAGCAGTATTTATAGGGGTTGTTATGAGCGCCTTAGTTTTTGCTTGGAAAAGTGCTACAAGAATTAGAGCTAGAAAGAGAATTAAAGAAGACGGAACCAAAGTTTATGAAATCTGGGGACCTTTGTTCTTCGGGTCGACTACAGCATTTAATAGTAAGTTTGATGTTTCAAGCGATCCAGATTCGGTAGAAATAGACTTTATAGAATCTAAAATATCAGATCATTCTGGTGTTGAAGCTGTTCGTAATATTGCTAATAAATACCTTGATAACGGAAAGCAAATTAAACTAACGCACCTTAGTCCAGATTGTAAAGCGTTGCTACTAAAGTGGAATCCAGAATTCGAAACAATAATAAAAAGCTCTGTTGAGGATCCGCGCTATTATGTAGTTACCGATACCTTAGATGCCGAAGCTTAATTAGATTTATTTTCTGGTGAAGTAAAAATCTGTTTTAGTTGGCTCACCCTCTATCTCTACTTCAATCCAAGTGTGTAAAGAGTCTTTGGCAGGGTTGGTATAGATTACCTTTTCAGGAAAGTCTATATTTTGATTATCGAAAACAAATTTGCCTTCTTCTGATGAAATAAGTGTTAAGGTGTAAGGTTTAGGATTTTTTTCATCAACTTTTAGAAAGGACAAAAGCAAGTTGTTTTCTTTCTCCTCTAAGGCCATTGTTAGTGCTTGTTCAGGTTTACCATTAACCTCAACAAAGCTAAACCCTGTATATGTACTATCATTTTCTTTAGACCATGTTTCTTGGGAATATTCACCATCAGTCTCGTTTGTCCAAGTTCCTATCAACCAATTTAGTTGATTTATTTTATCGTAATTTTTTACAACAACCTCTTTTTGTATCTGCTCTGCCTGAGTATTGTTTTTACATGAAATAATTAATACTGAAAGGAATATTAGAAATAAGTACTTTTTCATTTGTTGGTTTGTTATTTAGCCGTGGCATAAAATTTATAAAATTCGCAATCCGTTTTCAACAGGTTTATCTGTTCGCAATAAGGTGACATTTTTGCCATCTACAGCTCCCAAAACCAGACATTCACTCATAAAATTTGCAATTTGTTTCTTTGGAAAATTTACAACTGCCACTACTTGTTTCCCTATCAATTCATCTTTGTGATAGCGTTTTGTTATTTGAGCTGAAGTTTTTCTTTGTCCTATTTCTTCTCCAAAATCTATTATAAGCTGATATGAAGGGTTTCTCGCTTCAGGAAAATCATTGGCTTCTAAGATAGTTCCAACCCTCATTTCCACCTTTTCGAAATCGGTCCAAGAAAGATTATTCGTCATGGGTAATTCTAAGTTTCTGAATCATTTCTGAAGAAACCACACTTTGGTCGGCACCATACGCATCTACAAGCAGGCCTTTAATCCCTCCTTTGGTTTCAATTAAATAAAGAATAGTATTATCTCCCGGATCGGTCATACCTTCAAATCGGTAATATTTTACAACATCCAGCTCTCCAGCTTTCCACTTCTTTTTAAGGTTTTTAGATTCTATTCCTTCCTCTACAAGATTAAAGTCTTCAGTATATCCTTCCTTTTGTAAATCTTGAATAGCTACAGATAGTGATGAATATGATTTTTTCATAATATTTTAATTTAATCTTTAAAGTTAACTGAGAAATTAAACATCGGCAAAGAATTATAAATTCTTTAATAATATTATTACGCAGATTGTAAGTATTAGCCCACTGTCGTTAGTTAATTAACCCCTTAAAAATTGTATATTTAGACCTGAACACATTACATTTATTTTAAAAACAATATGGCAGACACTGAATCAAATATGCTACCCCTAGGCACCAAAGCCCCAGACTTTGTACTTACAGATGCAATAACAGACAAACTTGTTGCGCTAAAAGATATTCGTGGTGAAAAGGGTACTGTAGTTATGTTTATTTGTAACCACTGCCCTTTCGTAAGACACGTAAATGAGGAATTAGTTCGCATTTGCAACGATTACAGGGTGATTGGTTTTGGTTTTGTTGCAATCAACAGCAACGACATCATTAAGTATCCAGCAGATTCCCCTGCGGAAATGTGGCGAACTGCCCAGAAAGAAGGCTATCCTTTCCCTTATTTATTCGATGAAACTCAAGAAATAGCGAAAGCTTATGATGCAGCTTGCACGCCAGATTTTTATCTTTTTGATGATGAACTTAAACTGGTTTACCGCGGACAATTAGACAACAGCCGACCAGGAAATAGAATTCCTGTAAATGGCCGTGATCTACGCGAAGCTATGGATAACATCTTAAATAATAATCCGCAGCGAAAGGATCAAAAACCAAGTATTGGATGTAATATCAAATGGAAGAAATAAATTCCAACAATCAAATTAATCTATGAGTCAATTAAATAATAAAACCGTTTTAATCACAGGCGGAGCGTCTGGTATTGGAAAGATAATGGTTCGATTAATGCTTGAGCGTAAAGCAAAAGTGATTATTTGGGATATTAGTCAAGAAAATATCAACCAAACGTTAGCTGAGTTTCCCAATAACAAAAATCTTTTTGGATTTAAAATAGATGTTTCTAATCCTGAAGAAATTAAAGAAACAGCTAATCAAGTAAAGCAAGATATAGGAATTGTTGACGTACTAATCAACAACGCTGGAATTGTTGTGGGGAAATATTTCGACGAACACACAAATGCAGACATTGCTAAAACTATGGAGATTAATGCCATTGGACCGATGTATGTTACTAAGGAATTTCTTGATGGCATGTTAAATCAAAATTCAGGGCATATTTGCAATATCGCGTCTTCCGGAGGACTAATTTCCAATCCAAAAATGTCGGTTTATGCCTCTAGCAAATGGGCAATGATTGGATGGTCTGATAGTCTTCGATTAGAAATGATGCAAAAAAATAAAGCCATTAAGGTTACTACCATCATGCCTTATTACATCAATACAGGAATGTTTGATGGGGTTCAATCTAAGATTCCAATTCTCGAACCTGAAGCAGCGGCGCTTACTATTGTAAAAGCTATTGAGAAAGATAAAAAGATGGTAACTATTCCGGGGTACATATACCGCTTCACTCGATTAGGACAAGCATTACTTTCTATTAATGCTTTCGATTGGTTTGCTGGTAAGGTGCTCGGTATTTACAAAACAATGGAACATTTCGTTGGAAGGAAATAATAGTTCTAAAAAAAAGAAATCTTCATTACACCAAAAATGGAATAATGAAGATTTCTTAAGATAATAATATAAATACGTAAACTTATTTTACGTCCATTAATTCAACGTCGAAAATTAAATTTGCATTTGGAGGAATTACTCCACCAGCTCCGCGCTCACCATAAGCAAGGTTAGAAGGAATTACAAATCTAGCTTTATCACCAACTTGTAATAAGGCAATACCTTCATCCCAACCTTCAATTACGTGACCTTTTCCTAATGGAAAGTCTATTGGTTGTCTTCTCTTGTATGAAGAATCGAATTCGGTTCCGTCAGTTAGCATTCCTTTGTAATGTACAGAAACTGTCTTTCCTTTTTCAGCTTTCTTACCATCACCTTTAATGATGATTTTATAATGAAGTCCGCTATCTGTTTTTTCAAAACCTTCAGCTACTTTCTTAAGTTCAGCTTCTTGTTGTTCTTTCATTTTTGCAATTCGCGCTTCTCTTTCACCAGTAAAACTTCTAAAAGCTTCTACTGAATTCCACTTTTCAGCTTCTTCTCCTACGCGAATAATCTCAACTTTTTGCATAGTATCACCTTGAGCAACACTATCAACAACATCTTGTCCTTCTACTACATTTCCAAATACAGTGTGTTTATTATCTAACCAAGGCGTTGCCACATGAGTAATAAAAAACTGACTTCCGTTAGTTGCTGGACCAGCATTAGCCATAGAGATTACACCTGGAGTGTCGTGGCGAAGGTCTGGGTGAAATTCGTCATCAAAATTATATCCTGGACCTCCTGAACCTGTTCCTTTTGGATCACCTCCTTGAATCATAAAATCTGGGATTACACGGTGGAATTTTAATCCGTCGTAATAAGGTTTCCCTTGTGGAATTGCTGAATTTTCTAAATTCCCTTCTGCTAAAGACACAAAATTTCCAACTGTTCCTGGAGTTTTATCGTGTGTAAGTTTAATAAGGATTTCTCCTTTTTCTGTTGTTATTTTTGCGTAGATTCCGTCTTGCATTATATTTATATTTTAAAAGATGTGCAAAGGTACTTAATTCTGAATATAGAATTCAATGTTCAGAATTGAAAATGTAACAAAAGCCTTTGTAATTCGTCATACAAACAATAACCACCAAAAACTTTTCTGTGGAAAACATTCTCACAATAAACAATCTTACTAAAAAATTCGGTTCACTTACTGCTGTAAACAACCTATCTTTTACCATCGAGAAAGGCAATGTTTACGGGATACTTGGTCCAAATGGAAGCGGTAAAAGTACAACACTAGGCATTGTGCTTAATGTAGTAAACAAAACATCAGGCGACTTTCAATGGTTTAACGGAGATATTTCTACTCATGATGCTTTAAAAAAAGTAGGAGCTATTATTGAGCGACCTAACTTTTACCCGTATATGACGGCAGTACAAAACCTTAAATTGGTTTGTAAAATCAAAGAGGTTTCTGAAGCTAAAATTTTAGAAAAGCTAGAATTAGTTGGTTTATCCGATAGAAAGGATAGCAAGTTTAGCACCTTTTCACTAGGGATGAAACAACGATTAGCCATTGCTTCAGCCTTATTAAATGACCCTGAAATATTAATTCTAGACGAACCTACAAACGGTCTTGACCCGCAGGGAATTCATCAAATTAGAGAGATTATTAAGAAAATTGCTTCCTTAGGCACCACGATATTACTCGCTTCGCATTTGCTAGATGAAGTAGAAAAAGTGTGTACTCACGTGGTTATTCTTAGAAAAGGAGTTAGTCTGTATTCAGGTAGTGTGGATGCTATGAATGCAAGCCACGGCTTTTTAACCCTTCAAAGTAATAATATGGAGCTATTGGAACAAGCTTTAAAAGGCAATTCTGCTTTTGGAACTGTTAAACGTGAAGGAGAATATTTAATAGTTTACCTAAACCAACCTATGGATGCAACTGAGGTAAATAAATTGCTTTTTGAAAAAGGTGTTACGCTTTCACATCTTGTAAAACGAAAAGAAAGCCTTGAAGAACAATTCCTTGAACTAACCAAACAAAACTAATTGCAGATGCTACGATTATTAAAAATAGAACTTTTTAAACTGAAACATAGCCGATCTGTAAAAGTTATTTCGAGTATTTATTTTATACTTATCACTTTTATTGCCCTTATTGCTTCTATAGAATTCAATTTTGGAAATATTCACTTTAGAGTTGCAGATCAAGGAATTTTCAACTTTCCTTTTATTTGGCACTTTAATACTTATATGGCAGCTATTCTAAAGCTATTCTTAGCCATTGTTATTGTTTCCTTGATGAGTAATGAATATAGTTATCGCACACTAAAGCAAAACCTTATTGATGGCCTTAGCAAAAAGGAGTTTGTGCTTTCTAAGTTTCTTACCGTGCTTTTGTTTGCAAGCATTTCTACCATATTCATATTTATAGTAACATTAATCCTAGGTTTAAGTTTTTCCGATTATAATGAAATAGGAATAATTTTTAGCGATTTGGAATATATAGCAGCGTATTTTATAAAACTCGTTGCCTTTTTCTCTTTTTGTTTATTCCTAGGGGTATTGGTTAAGCGTTCTGCCTTTGCGCTTGGGTTCTTAATTGTTTGGCAAGTAATTGAATGGTTATTATACGGTTTAATGAAATGGCAGTTCTTTAGAGATACCGAAATTGCAGACAAAGTAGCTTTGTTTTTTCCCTTAAATGCAATGGCAAACCTAATAAAAGAACCGTTTAGCCGCTTAGGAGTTATTCAAACCGCTGCAAACCAATTAGGCGAAAATTTCACAAAGGATTATGCAGTTGGTTGGTTAAATATCCTAATTGTAATTGTATGGACGTTTTTATTCGTCTATTGGTCTTATACAATCCTAAAGAAAAGAGATTTATAACTTATAAACTCACAAATAATCATTTGACATAGCTTAACGGCATACTTTGTTTCAATATTAATTTACAAATTACATAAAAGTTGATATCTTGGCATTTCTTTTAAAATCTGATAAAATGAAAAAAATATTCTTCTTATTGTTGCTATTACCTTTACATCTTTTTGCTCAAGAAGCTCCTTCTTCTGAGCAATTTTGGAATAATTTAAAATCACATTGCGGTAAAGCTTATGAGGGAGTAATTACAGCTGGTGGCAAGGAAGGTGATGGTTTTATGGGAGAAAAACTTGTTATGCATGTAAGAAGTTGTGAAGAAAATATCATCCGTGTTCCGTTTTTTGTAGGTGAAAACAGATCAAGAACTTGGGTATTAACCTTACAAGATGACAATCGCATCCTTCTAAAGCACGATCATCGTCACGAAGATGGAACTGAAGAAGATGTTACTCAATACGGAGGGTTAAGCTCTAATACTGGTTTACCTAATATTCAGTTTTTTCCTGCAGACCAACATACAAGCAATATGCTTCCTTTAGCTTCTACAAATGTTTGGTGGTTTACACTTGATGATACTTCTATGACCTATAATTTACGTAGAATTGGGAGCGACAGAGTATTTACTGTAAAATTCGATTTAACTAAAGAAGTTGAAACTCCAGCAGCACCTTGGGGGTACGAGAAGTGAGATTTGAGATGCTAGATGCTAGATGCTAGATGCTAGATGAAAGTTAATTTACTTCTGCATAAATAAAAAAAATCTTACCAACTTCCGCCGCCACCACCACCAAAACCGCCTCCTGAAGATCCACCTCCAGATGAACTGCTTGATGGTGAACTAACCATAGTAGATTTGGTAGTCGTTATAGTATTGGTAAATGATCTGGAGAAATTATTCATTGTCATCACTCCTGTTGATGAAGAATACCAAGTAGGAGGTTGTATATCGAGTGCTTCAAATTTCTTAACCCAATTGCTAAGTAATCCAAAAGCTAGCGCATAGCTCATCGTAGATTCAAAGTAGTTAGGGCTATCTTTTAATAGCATTTTTAGTTTATTCTCTTCTGCTATTTTTATAAACTGTTTAAACCCTTTTAATTCAGATAAAACTTGAGTTCCTTTAGCGTTTTTCTTTACCAAATGCACTGTCATATAAAGTAAAATTGCGAAAACTGGAACAAGTGCAATTACCGCGATTGGACCCCAAAATACCAAAAAGACAAAAAGTAGAATAAGATCTATAATTAATAGACCTACTATTGCTCCAATTTGAACTTTATTAGCTTTAGGATCATAATATACTTGGGCTTGTTTTTTTAATAATTTTTTTGCTTTATCCATTTTTGTGTAAAATGAATTTTTCAAACTACTTATTAAAACACTTTTTTCACCAGAATTATATCTACTGCCAAAAATTCCATTAAAAAGCTCTATCTCATAGGGTGAAGCACCTTCTGGTAAAGGTCTTAAACGTGTAATTTTAGTATCACTCTTACCAAACCAATTTTCTTTTGGAATCTCCTCTATGGCTATAATACCACGTTCTCCCCAATACGGTAATAAAGCAATAAGATCTTCTGTATCTCCTTTATCATTTATTAGATACCCTGCCATAGCTGGGTCTATGCCACTTGGAGGAAAATAACTTGTAGTCGCTATTACCTTATCATCCTTCCCGTATTTATTCCAAACTAAATAAAAAACAAAGACTAAAGCTCCCAAAATAATAGTCCAACCATAGTCAGTCCAAAATGGCCAAAAGGGTTTTATTTCTTTTATAGAATCTAATGGTAGTTTTACAAGTGCGGTTACACTCTCTCCGGTTGCAGAATTAAAGTCGCTAGTACTTTTAACTAGAAATACTCCATCGTCATAACTAACCTCAAAATAAGGTGAAACTGCAGATTGCCCTCGCTCACCCGAATACACATAGATATTGTCTAAATCCAAATCAATGCTTTCAGGAATATGAATAGTAAAATCTAATTTTTTAAAGGGTGCCAACCAATTATCTGGTTTAATATTCCAATAGAAATGAGTGTTTTCTTCTCCATAGAGAAAGGCATTGTAAACCCTGTATTTAATTTCGTAGTGCTCCGGACCGATTATAGTTTTATCCTTATCCCCAATTTTAATTTCAAAATCATTGCTTACTTTTCGTGCAAAAAATGGCGTTGTTGAATACTTATGCTTTGAAACATCAATATTTTCAATCTCAATTTTGCGCTTTTCATCCGTTCCATCTTCCGTTTTAATATCGTATTGAGTTTGTATGGTACGATATATCCAGTGTTTGGGAGCTGTGAAAGTAATGTCGTAATTTTCTACAACATCAAAATACCCCTCTTCACTTATATAAATATCAACCTTTGCATAATCAACAGTAAAATCCTGAGAAGAAGCTTTTAGGAAAAAGAATATTCCAAAAACTAGTAGAACCAGTTTTTTATTGAACTGGCAATTGAACTTTAGTTTTATGAAATAATTGAAAAGCATCTTAATTGCATATGTTTTAATAAAATTTAATCGAAACTCACTTTTACATTTTTGCGTTCGGCTTCATCAGCTTCAAAGTAATCGAAATGCTTATACCCAAACATTCCAGCAAATAAAACACCAGGCATACTTTCGCCATAGGTATTATTTTCACGCACCGTACCATTGTAATACCTTCTACTGCGTTCAAGATTTACTTCAATTTCATTTAACTTCTGCTGCAGGTCCAAAAAGCTTTGATTAGCTTTTAAATCTGGATAAGCTTCACCTAATGCGAAAATACTGCGTAACGATTGTTGTAATTGACTTTCTGCTTTTATCTGGCCATTTATATCGTCGGAAGGAACCGACATAGCAGCATTACGCGCATTAATCAGACTTTCTAATGTGGTTTTTTCGTGGGCTGCATATCCTTTTACAGTTTCAATAAGGTTTGGAATTAAATCGTATCGACGTTTTAAAGCAACATCAATATTACTCCAAGCATCTTTCACTAAGTTTTTGTTCTTTACAAAGCGATTAAAAACAATAACAAGCAAAATCGCAATCACTACTATAACTCCGAAAATAAAAAGCATAATATTCATAATTGTTTAGGTTTTGATTTGATAATCAATTGACTAATAAAAGTAATGAATTCAATTTAAATACTTTCATACATTTTTTTTAATAACTAAATAGTATGTTTTAAATAAACTCGATTCGTTTGTAGTTGTTACTTTTATCATTCCTTAGAAAAGATTTCACTTGCAACAATTAAATTTATTTTCCCTAAAAGCAGATCCAGAAAAGAACTTACTTCCAAGAGATGGCGAGGTTAATTATTTCGGAAAAATATTTTCTGAAGAAGTGGCAAATCGTTATTTCGAAATTCTTCTAAATTCTATTTCTTGGAAAAATGATGAAGCATTCATCTTTGGAAAAAAAATTATTACAAAACGAAAAGTAGCTTGGTACGGTGATAAGGAATTTAAATACACCTATTCAAAAACAACAAAGAAAGCTCTTCCATGGACACCAGAATTACTTGAGCTTAAAAGGTATATTGAAAAGAAAAGTGTTGAAACTTATAACAGCTGCTTACTTAACTTATACCACACTGGTGCAGAAGGAATGGCTTGGCATAGTGATGATGAAAAAGATTTAAAAAAGAATGGAGCCATTGCCTCTGTTAGTTTTGGTGCAGAGCGTAAATTCGCTTTTAAGCACAAAGAAACCAAAGAAACGATTTCTGTAAACTTAGAACACGGTAGCTTATTAGTAATGAAAGGTGAAACTCAAACCTATTGGTTACATCGATTACCCCCAACTAAAAAAATAAATTCAGCAAGAATCAATCTGACGTTTAGAACTATTGTAGATTAATTTTTAAAGTTTATCAACTACAACACTTACGTATAAATGATTTTATTGATTAGAATAATTCATTTGTATCTTTGAGGAAAAAACATAAACCTATGAGACTCCTTCCAATAATTGGATTTCTTTTCCTTTTTATTTCCTGCAAGCAAGAAGAAAAACAACTTACAGCACAACAGATTATTGACAAAACAATTGAAAATGCTGGAGGAGATAAATACGACAAGGCCAAAATTGAATTCACTTTTCGTAAAAATAAATACACTAGCGAAAGAAAAAACGGTCTTTATAAATTAACCCGAACAATAAACGATTCTTTAGGAGAAACTTTTGATGTGCTTACAAATAGTAGTTTTGAAAGACAAGTTAATGGTGTAAAAGTAAGCTTGTCCGACTCACTCTCGAATCTGTATTCCAATTCGGTAAATTCTGTACATTATTTTGTGCAACTACCTTACGGTTTGAATGATGAAGCCGTAAATAAAAAATTAGTTGGAGAGACTGAGATTAAAGGCAAAAAATACTACGAAATTGAAGTAACGTTCACGCAAGAAGGCGGCGGAGATGATCACGAAGATATTTATATGTATTGGATAAATAAAGATGATTTTACTACTGACTATTTCGCTTATAAATTCTACACTGGAAAAGGTGGCATTCGTTTTAGAGAAGCTTTTAACCCTATTGTTGTAAATGGAATACGTTTTGTTGATTACAAAAACTACAAAGCCGAACCTTGGGAAAATGTAGATATGAAATCTCTAGATGAGCTCTTTACTGAAGGAAAATTAGAGTTGCTTTCAGAAATAATTACAGAAGATATTTCAGTCGATATTATAGAATAAAAAACTCGGTCTTTAAAATTAAAGACCGAGTTTTATATATACTAATCCAGAGTTTTATTTCACAAAGAATACTGCATTGGCTAGAAACAGTTTTCCATTCTGCCAAAACGAACGGAATGAAACATCGTCAACCATATAAACTACACTACCTCTACCCTTCTTTGCCTGAGCAAAAACAATAGAGTTTTTAAGTGAAGCTTTTGCACGTTCACCAGTAAATCCTGAAACACTTACAGCGTCTCCTTCAATATACCCAACATTATAGCCATCCTCTAAAAACTTGTAAGACTTATTACCCAATTTCATACTGTAATAAGTATCGTCATAACCAAAAGCCAAGGGGTGAGTGTTATCTAGCTTCACTTTAAAAATACTTCCAGTAATCATATCCTTAGTACTTTCCATCTCACGTTCAGCATAAGGTATTAAGTTTTTATCTGAAATTTCATCTTCGTTTTCATCTTCGTTTTCAGAAGCATTTTTGGTTAAATCAAAACCTTTTTTATCTTCAAAAATAGCTACAGCATTTCCTATAGCTATTAAATTACCGCCTTGGCTAACCCAATCTTCAAGTATTTTAAAGTTGTCATCGTATAAAATTGAATTGTAATTTCCTTCTGGTAATATTAAAACATCGTACTCACTCCACTTAACCCTTCCTACACTTTCTGTATTTATTGAAGTGATAGGATATTTTAATTGTGTTTCAAAAAAGTGCCAAAGGGCTCCATAATTTAATGAAGAGGTCCCTGCACCCTGAAGCATTGCAACTTTTTTATTTTTAATTAAATGCACGTACTGTGATCCAAAATCTGTCAACTCATCAGCATAGCTAGTTGGAGAAGCATAAAGCTCTCGCTCCATTTTATTGGCTATTTCGATAAGTTTTGTATCAAATTCTGAATTCTTTTTATTGTCGCTTCTTGTAATAATTAAACTCCCTCGACCAAAGCTATTTCCATTAAAGCCAAGTTCTTTTTCTGAAAAACGTACTTTAATGTTATTCTTTAATAATTCAGAAAGGAATGTAGCGTCTTGTAAGCTATTCCACTTAGCGATATAACCAGCGGCATTAGGAGAAGCAATATTCGAAACTGCTGATTTCTTCAATGTGCTATTAGTAGCAACCAAACTAGTACTCGCAATGCCATCCAACCCAAAAGCATAAGGCAAGCTCCATGCTGTAATATCGTAAGTAATTGGGGTTGACAGTGATGTTGTAGGTTCAAAAAGCACTTGTACCATCTTCCCTTTAGGTTGATTTGTACTAACCACTAAAGCATCTTTAGCGTCTATTGTTGCATTTTTTGATGTTGAATAGCTAAAACCTTTCACTTTACCGCCATCTGCAAATCCGTATTTAATATCGTGACGATCTAACATTTCGGTTAGACTTCTGATTTTATCTGCATTTCCTTTTAACACAAAACTCTTGAATTTTAAATTGTCATTTTGAAAGAATGTTCTGAATTCTGAATTCAGAGTTTTCGCTTGTTTTGAAGCAACTTCAATAGTTGATAATCCTGTTGTGGTATGATGAGCAACACGGTCTACAAGCGTAAGTTCAATATCTTCATCATTCATAATACCTAATCCAGCCATACCGTGCCCAGCTTGCTCATAAGTCATCCCAATGGCTCCCATATACATCGGGTAAGTATCTCCATAACTTGGGTACAATAAGTCAAAACTCTCACGGGTGAAGTATAACCATCCATTTTCATCAAAATACTTGGCGTTATTCTTTCCTATTTGATGTTGAAAATCGCGTTGCCAAGGAGTAATTATTTCGTGATATGGCTCTGCTCCTGGCGCAAAATAATATGGGTTATTTATAAACTGTTCGTGAAAATCTACGTGTAGATGCGGCATCCACTGATTGTAAAGTTTTAAACGTTGTTGCGTTTCTACCTGACTTGCCCACATCCAATCGCGATTTAAATCGAACAAATAATGGTTTGGTCGTCCACTTGGCCAAGGCTCTTTATGCTCTGTAGCGTCTTGTGAGGTGTTATAAGGCCTAGCTTGCACTTGATTGTACCAATTCACATATCTATCTCGCCCATCTGGATTAACACCAGGATCCATAATTATAACAGTATTTTGAAGATAATCTTGGTGTTCTGTCAGTAACTTATAGATTGTATTCATTGCCGCTTCACTACTACTCGCTTCATTTCCGTGTACATTGTAGCTTAACCAAACAATAGCTTTCTCAGGGTTTGCATTTCCTGAAATAATTCCAGCATTTTTTAAATTGTCAGTACGAATCTTTTCAATGTTTTTAAGATTCTCTTCAGAAGAAATAATTGCATAGGTCAATCTTCTACGTTCGTTTGTAATTCCATAATCGGAATATTGAACAAGCGCACTGTTTTCAGCAACGTGTTCAAAATATGCAACTACATCGGCGTGTCTTGAAAAATGAGTACCTATTTCATAACCCAAAAATTCGGCAGGTGATTTTAACTGCGCGAAAATAAAAACAGGAAAAATTAAAAATAAAATAGTGAGAAAACGATTCATTCTGAAAGTGTTTAAAATAAATGATAAAGCTAAAGAAACAATTTGAAATAATGCTATTGAATTTAGAGCAAAGACAAGGCTTAACCCTATTAATAGCTAAAATTAAATTAGCAGTAAGCATCAATAATTGATAACTAATTAATTAAAGGTAAATGAATGAGATGGGTTTGTTTGTAACAACTTAATAAAAACAAGGTTAACTTTAATTTACTCTCTATTTTTCTTTGGAAAAGTTTCCTCTAAAGCAACTTGTCCGTCTTTGTAATATTTCCAAAGTCCATGCTTTTTACCGTGTTTGTAGTGGCCTTCAATTACAACATTTCCATAAGCATCGTAGTAAAAAACCTGTCCGTGAATTTGGTCATTAGAATGTGGAAGTTTTTTAAGAAGCACCCCCTCAACTGAGTAATAATTGTCTTCTCCGTCCTTTTTCCCGTGCTTGTAATCGGTTTCCTGGGTTATTTTTCCATTTGGATAATAGGTAATAACTTTTCCGTGAAGTTCATCGTTAAGATAGTTTTCTCGAGACATAACTACCTTAGATTTTTCGTGATAGTAAACCCATTCACCTATTCGCTGTTTACCTTGCATTTTACCTTCACTTACAAGTTTTCCTTTTTTAGTGAAATACTTGACATCAGCAATATTATCACTCTTGTTAAATGTTTTAATTATCGTAGGCTGATTTTTACAGTCTTCACAATAAAATTTGAATTCTCCAACTTCTTTTCCGTGTTCAAACTTACCTTCATATCGCAATTGTTCCGTTCCAGGATATATCTTTTTCCAAATTCCGTGACGTTTACCATCTGCATCCATTTGGTTTATATCATTCTGAGAAAAACCTGCTATAGACGAGATAAAAATTCCTAAGAAAAGTAAGACATTAAGTATTTTCATAGTGTTTGTAATATTTCAATAAAGATAACGAAGAAGCTTTAATTCTATTTTACTATTATTTGTGAATTGAAGAAGGGTTTCTAAATATGCTGAAATATCAGCCTATAAAGAAACCCTTCTTTATTAAGTTTAGAAAATATTATCGTTTTCCAGCTCGCTTTTGTTCCTCAGCCTGCTCCATCATTTCAGCCATTTTACGCTGAAATTTATTTTGCTTTTTTGGTTGCGCTTTTTTCACCTGAATTTTAGCGTGAATCTTTTCTTCATCAATAATGAAGTTTTTGATTACAAGCATAATCCCGATAGTAATAAGGTTTGAAACAAAATAGTACAGCGATAAACCACTTGCGTAGTTGTTGAAGAAAATCAACATAAACAATGGTGATAGATACATTATGAATTTCATATTAGGCATTCCCGGTTGCTGCTGTTGCTGCATTGTCTGTCCTGTTGTCATCATCATATAAATGAAGATAGCAATAGAAGCTAAAATTGGGAATAAACTCACGTGATCACCATAAAATGGGATATGAAATGGCAACTCTAAAATTGTATCATAGCTTGAAAGGTCTTCTGCCCATAAGAAACTCTTCTGTCTTAAATCGAATGCCGATGGGAAAAAGGTAAATAAAGCATAGAACACAGGAATTTGCAATAAAGCTGGTAAACAACCCTTCAGCGGACTGGCACCTGCGGAAGTTTGCAACTTCATAGTTTCCTGTTGAATTTTAAGCTTATTGTCCTTATACTTTTCTTTAATTGCATCCATTTCAGGTTTTAAAACCTTCATTTTAGCCTGAGCAAGATATTGCTTGTACTGAACAGGAGAAAGCAATAATTTAATTAAAATTGTAAGTACAATAATTGCGATCCCTGCAGGTAAGAAGTCTGATAACAACCCGAACAATGGAATAATAACATACTTATTAATAAACCCGAATATTCCCCAACCTAGCGGCATAGCCTCATCTAAGTTACGGCCGTATTCTTTAAAGATTTTATAATCTGAAGGACCGTAATACATATTCATAGTATGGGCCAACTTTCCACCTTTAGGTTCTATAAGCATTTTAGCTCCGTACTGTTTTGTATATACAGTATCTATTTCTTCATCTTTTACTAAATCTACAGATGTAAGTTTTACCTCTTTAAATGGAGTATCCGTAAGTAGCATCGAACTAAAGAAATGCTGACGGAAATTCATCCAGGTAACATCTTTTTCTAATTCGTCGTCATCACCAGATGGAGATAATTTTGAGTGCTTTTCGCCGTCGTATTCGTAGGTTAAACGAGAATATCTGTTTTCATACGAAATACTTTTTGCGTGACGATATCCTTTTAATCTCCAGTCTAAATACATAGGCTGAGATGTATTTAATACACCATCTAAACCTTGACTATTAATACTGAAGTCAAGCATATACTCACCAGGCTTCAAGGTATAGCGATATTCCAAGAATCCATTTTGTGAAGTTTTTAGCTTCATAGAAAGCACTTTATCTTCACCGTTTTTACTTAACGTAGGCTCGAAGTATAAATCTGCTGTGTTTAAATTTCTATTTTCAGCTGTAAACTGAAGGTTTAATGAAGCGTTGCCATCTTTAATAAGATAGATTGGAACAGAATCAAATTTTGTAAAATTCTTTAATCTAGCTTCAGAAATATATCCTCCTTTGTTACTTACTTTTAGGTAAAGAACATCATTTTCAAACACTGTACTTTCATCGGTTGCAGAAGGCAATGTGCTAGAATAAGCAAAAGAACCTAATTGGTTTTTCAATTGCTCATAAGCTAATGAATCACTTGCAGAACCTAGCTTCAATGAATCTGAAATAGCTCCAGCTAATGTTGTGTCTAGTGGTCCTTTTTCTGATGAAATAGCCTCACTTGCTGCAGCTTCAGTTTTTGCTTTTTCAGCTTGTAATTCTTCCTCGGTAGGTTTATTCATATAAAGCATCCAAATAAGGATACCACCAATCAATAAAAAACCTACGAGTGAGTTAACGTCAAATTTCTTTTCTTCCATACTAAGTCGCGGACTTGTACCGCAATCGTTTTAATGTATTCCGAATTTAGAATTCGAAAGTTTTAGTTTAATTTAATCGTTTTGTTTCGTTGTAATCTTAGTTATTAACTTAGATTTAAACTTATAAGACAGCTAGGTAAACAATAATCCCGCCTTTAATTGACCTTACGCCAAATTGTCTTAGTTATTTTTTTCTGAATGCTCGTGCATTGCTTTTACAAAAGCCACAAAAAGCGGATGCGGATTGGCAACCGTACTTTTATATTCAGGATGGTATTGAACTCCAACAAACCAAGGGTGACTTGGAATTTCTACAATCTCTACCAAATTGGTGTTTGGATTACTACCTGTAGCAATCATACCTGCAGCTTCTAATTCATCTCTGTATTTACTATTAAACTCATATCTATGGCGGTGACGCTCTTCAATAGAGTTCGAACTATATATCTTACTAGCTAAGCTACCTTCTTTTAAATCACATTTCCATGAACCTAAACGCATAGTTCCTCCCATATCCTCAAGGTTCTTCTGATCCTCCATAATACTAATTACAGGGTCTTGAGCTTTCGGATTCATTTCGGTACTATTTGCATCTTTTAACTTCAACACATTTCTAGCAAACTCAATAACCGCCATTTGCATTCCTAAACAAATACCCAAGAACGGTAAGTTGTTTTCACGTGCGTATTGAACAGCAGCAACCTTTCCTTCAATTCCTCGTTCTCCAAATCCTGGAGCAACAAGAATTCCATCAAGTTTAGAAAGTTTGTTTCCAATTGTTTTTGCATTGATATGCTCTGAATGTATAAAGTCTACATTTACTTTAACTTCATTTTCAGCACCTGCGTGAATAAAAGCTTCTAAAATAGATTTGTAGCTATCTTGTAATTCAACGTACTTTCCAATTAAACCAACTCTAACCTCAGCTTTCGGATTTTTATGTCTTTTCAAAAAGTCATTCCAATGCTTTAAGTCTGGTTCCTTTGAATCTACTAAGTTTAATTTTTTAAGAGTAACCTTATCTAAGCCTTCTTCAAACATTAAGTTTGGAACATCATAAATTGTAGAAGCATCTATAGATTGAATTACAGCTTCTTGTTTTACATTGCAGAAAAGAGCAAGCTTTCTTCTTAAATCAAAAGAAAGTTCGTGTTCTGTTCTACAAACTAAAATATCTGCACGGATACCACTTTCCATTAAAGTTTTAACCGAATGTTGGGTTGGCTTGGTTTTCAATTCACCTGCAGCAGCAAGAAAAGGAACAAGTGTTAAATGTATAACTAGAGCGTTATCATCCCCCATTTCCCATTTCATCTGACGAACAGCTTCTATGTATGGTAAAGACTCAATATCTCCCACAGTTCCACCAATTTCAGTAATAACGATATCGTAATCGCCTGTTTTACCTAAAAGTTGGATACGCTCTTTAATTTCGTTTGTGATATGTGGAATTACCTGAACAGTTTTTCCTAGGAATTCACCACGACGCTCCTTTTGGATTACACTTTGGTAAATACGACCTGTTGTAACATTATTTGCTTGAGAAGTTGATACGTTTAAGAAACGCTCATAATGCCCTAAATCTAAATCGGTTTCAGCACCATCATCTGTAACATAACATTCGCCATGCTCGTATGGATTTAAAGTTCCTGGATCTACGTTAATGTAAGGATCTAGTTTTTGAATAGTTACACGGTAGCCTCTAGCTTGTAATAGCTTAGCTAGCGATGCTGCGATAATTCCTTTTCCTAATGATGATGAAACCCCGCCCGTAACGAAGATGTATTTTGTAGTGCTCATGGATACCTCTGCTGAAATGATTATACGGGATGCAAAGGTACATTTTTATTGTGGAAACGGGAAAAGGTTATTGGTTATTTGTTTTTAGTTATTTTTATTTTTTATTGCTCTAATTGCGTTCCCAGCCGAAAGTGAGCCGCCTGCATGATCACCTCCGGAATACCCCATATTTACTGTTATAAATTAATCTTCTGCTATTTTAGAATTGGTCCACCATGCATTAAATAATCCTTCTTCTGGATAACTGGAACTATATGCGGATCCTCCAGGATTAGCATTAAACCCTATACTATTATTACCCTCTACCAGATCGTCTATCAATCCTACTTCGAGGTAATCTTCATTTGGAGTATACCCAACATAGTTGGTTAAAACCTCTTGGGCTTTATCTATCCCTCCGAGGTTGAAAAACAAGGTATGGAAATCGGTAATTGATGGTACGGAGAATCCTTTGGGAGTATACTTAAACATTTCATACGGTCTCATAATATTAAAAACAGTTGTTTACTGAACACGTGTCCATTCTTTAACTCTTTGATTGTGTCTTTTGATAAATAAGGTATTTCAAATTCACCATTAAACCTTGTAAACCGATAACCACCGTTATACTCAACAGGTCCATGTATATTATTTATTTTAATAACAACATCATCAATTTTTGATTAGTTAAATTTATCATCTCTCAAGAAAATTGGATAACTAGATCCTTGTGACTCCGTTAATTTTGCATATCCATTTTTGATTAACTCCATTTTGAGTGTTTGGCGTCACATCGGAAATAATTGACTTATTGTTTTCGCCTGTTCCTATATAATTGCCAGAATCAGCTCTTAATTCATCTTGAGCTAAAGAGTCAGTAGTATGGCTATCAGTAGTATGTCTATTTGAACTCTGCCTCTCAGTCGAACCCTTTTTTGTCCTCACTCAGACATAAGTGACAATCGACAGGCAAGAAATAAATAATACTGATGTCTTTTTTGTTTGTTTTGTTCTGATTTAATACATTTTTTTAAATACGCTGAGTTCAACCCATAAGTGCAAAACATTTGTTCTTTAGGACTTCAATTGGATACCCTTGGTGGATGGTCAATTGTTTGTATTTTTTCATGCAAGATTAATATAACAATTGGTCCTAAAACTCTTGGGGCTAGCCCCAAGAGTTTTAAATATTAATTTTGCACTTATTACTTGAACTTAGATACTTATATATTTTAATGTAAGATATTTGCATAAGGAATAAATAAAGTTGAAGCTTTATGAGCTTATAAGACATTTATTTATAGAGGAGGGATAATTACTTTTCTAATAACATAGACTCACCACCAATTTTATTAAAAGTTCTTTTCTCCCACATCAAATTAGTGTAATAGAAAGTTTTATTATCATTCACAAGTTTAAATCTCCCGCCTCCAAAATTAATAGGCCCTTGTTTTTTATATGAAATCTTCAGAATATTTTGATTTTCTTCTTTGAGAATGGTAAATGTTCCATAGCCATAAGGATCCTTTGTGGTATATTCATTAATTACTTTTGGACCATCAGACTCAGTATGATAAGTTCTAGTTTTTACACGTAACTCTAAAAATGTTGAATCAGGATATAGATAAAATCTTTCTCCTGAATATGAATCATATACCCCAAAAATTGATGGACTTTTATTTTGGCAGCTATTTGCACTACCTAATAATATAAGAAGAATAACGATAAAAGTCGAAGTTTTTGTTGTTTTCATTATTTTTCAAAATTTTAATTATAGCATTTACATCTATTATTTCTTGTATTGCCTGTAAACTTCAGGATGATTGTAGAGTTTGATTTTATTATCTGAAATTCGATTTTTGTTGGTTGTCGTTCTCGATAACAGTGAAAATGATTGGATTTAATCCACTGATCAATTTTCTTAGCGTAGAGATCATATCCTTTTTTACACTTTTTATTTTTGAGAACTTCTTTATCGTTGGGAGGTCCACAAGTAGTTTCAGTATCAATTACTCGATTTTTCTCTATCTTGAGAACTACTTTTCTATATCGTTTTTGAAAAATTGTAGATGAATCATTGGTGTTAACACCTAATCTAAATTTTCCATTACCACAGGACTGTACAGTTAATGTTGTCGTATTCATACAGAAAATTTATTTCAGTTCAGATACTGCCCGTGCAATGCAATAAGGCAATACGACAAATCCAATTGCAAAAGCAGATAGAGACCCCATTTGCATGTCACTTTCAGAAGCGCTCATTGCATAAATAAAAATCAAGCTTCCAATCATCCCTCCAACGATAGTAGCTATCCAACAAATTTTTTTAAATATTTCCATAAAATCATTTATAATTAATTAGTTATTTGATGCAAACTAAAAAACAACCCCATTCCAATCCACAAATATCATCCGAAACCATACTTTCGGATATTATATTCTATTTAAAAATCTTGGTTTTTGAATAGAGATCATTTTGAATTTTTAAGATCGAGATTAGCCGGTTTCTAATATTCAAATTTTGTTTTATAAATCGTTGCAAACTGCTCCCCTTCAATTCCATAAACAATCGCGAAATCTTCTTTTAGATAAATACTCATTCCTAATATAGCACCATCAATAAAAGTGTAAACATCCTTACGGGTTTCTTTAATTTTTGTCATTGGTCCATTTAAAGACGCTTCATCAAAATTTGTACTGACTCTTAATGTGAGGTTTTCTGTAATCCCTCCCATTTCTGGGAGATCAGGGTAGTATGGTACAGTAACATCACCTTGGTAAACAATAAATTTGGGCTTAAGTTCAGGTTTTTTCTTTGAATTAATCTTCGACTCTGGAAATTGATTAAGATTTTCAGGTTTATCTCCATTATTACAACCAACAAAACCTACGAATACTATTAAAATAAATATTGAATTTAGGTTTTTCATAATTGTATATTAAACATCTAATTGTGCTTCCCGAAACTATAAAACAACCACATCCCATCTCAAAAAATTATCCGAAACTATACTTTCGGGTATTTAATTCACTTAAAAAAATACAATAAGACCTAAAATGCGACAACTAAATTATTTTTAGTATTTTCATCAACATAACAACCAATTATATTTAAACCAAAGTGAAGTTTTATCTTGCCCTATTTTTCTTTGTAGCCTCTTTTTGTAGCAGTATTTCCCAATCTGATCTTGTTTTTGGCAAAAACCATCTCCTTTTTTTTGATGCCCAGAAGGAAGAACCTGTTTTGATTATTAATGATTCTATTTTATATCACGGCAATAACTTTGAAGTTAAAACTGCTACCAGTGGGCTTAACAAGGGAAACCTTGGTATGGATATTCCCTATTGTTTTGTACTTGAAGAGGACACTTATATGGTGTCAAATGGATGTGGACCAGTTTATCTCTATAACAATTTTGACTTTGCGAGGATTGACAAGTCCTTTGCCCATAGAAATCAGCATTATGCTGTTCCATTTGCATTTAATGATGAAATCTACCTTTTTGGCGGCTATGGACTATTTTCCCATAAAAACATAATTACCAAATACAATAAAGCAATAGGCGAATGGACACAAGTGCAAACAAAGGGAAACGATTTGCCGACCCCAAGATTTAAGGCATTTCACTATACTCAAGGTGATTATTTGTATGTTTTTGGTGGATTCACCCAGAATCCGAATAGGGTGCAGGAACAAGTAAAAGTGGATGACGGTATTGTCTGGCAACTTCATCTGCCAACAATGAATTGGAAGAAAGCAGGAGAATATAATGCCAAACTTTTTGGTTCCAATCCGTATAAATCATTTCAAGCTAATGATAAACTCTATATACTTTATGAAAGCATCTACGAGATAGATATTGACAATAACATTTTGAAAACTTATGGGTTCAACGAATGGAAAGGGATTGAACAAATTATTTACGACCCCAAGACTGAAAAAGTAATTTATACCTATAGAAATACTATTACAGATAACTACAGTATTATATCTGAATCACTAGATTCATTTTTGGGGAAAGAAAAAAGTGAAATATCTTTTTTTGACAACAGAACACGTCCCATTTTTTTAGGATTATCTGTGTTGCTAATTGTCCTGGCAGGCTCTACAATAGTTTATAAGCGGAGAAGAAAGGTAAGTAATAGAAGTAGATTGACCTATAATGAAAAAGAGGAGACGTTTTACTATAAAAAGAAAGCATTGTCGAACCTTAATGAAAATGAAACTCGCTTGTTAAAACATCTTTTTCTTCACCAGAATAAATTTACTCCATTAAATGATCTAAATGAAATTTTACAAAATGAAAAAGACGAGAGTTTTAACGCAATTAGTAAAAGAAGAGAGGTTACTTTGGCAAACCTCCTTTTTAAATTAAGTGCTATACTACATATTCCTAAAGGAAAAATATTAGTTGAGCGTAGAAATCCAAAAGATAGAAGGTTGAAAGAAGTAATGCTAATACCAGAAATTTTTAGAGTAGAATAATTTTAGGATAAAAATGAGTGAACAAAGAAATTGATCTCTTTTAATGGTAGCTGAAAAAGGAAAAGCAATATATTTCTTGATTAGGTTAATTTCTCTCCAACCAGTAAAGTATTGGTGCCATTTACTTTTAAAAATGCTTCGAATTTAAAATCACTCCCGAAATTAGAGATGATTTTTTCTATTTTATCAGAATTATTTTTCAAGTTTACGCCCGCATTAAATATTATAAACCCATTTTTCTGAAGTAATCTTGAAACATTGTCACAAAATTCCTTTTTGAAAAATTTTGAAGGCACAGTAGTGTCTATAAAAAGATCTATTATGATTAGCTGAAACTTTTCTTTAGAAGTTTTCACATAATCGAAAGCATCAGCTTGGACAATTTGCAATGTGTTTGAAGGAGAAATACCGAATTCATCCTTGGCCAACTTTATGATTTCAGGATCGATTTCTACAGCAATAATATTTTTTTGATATTCAAAAGTTTCACGAAGAGACTGGATAATACTTCCACCGCCTAAACCTAAAAGCAATAAGTTTTCAACCGACTTTAGATTTACTTTAGTCAAACCTATTTCTAATATTTTCTGAAGTGACCCGTAGGAATAATTTGCGTTTTTTGTATCTAAAACCTTCTTACCATTAACATAGGAGATTTCTAAAGTACCATTAAATTCAGAAGGAAATTTTCTTGTAACTGGCCAGATGTAGCTTAAAATTTTTTTCATTATACATTTTAATTATTGCTGCTTTATCCTTTACCAAAAGATATAAAGTTTTACTTTTTGATAAGCTTTTTCACTAAGCCTTCTAGCCCATTGAGTTTAAGCTCGTACATTTCGGCCATCATCCTACCAAGCTTCCCCTCTGGGAACCCCTTTTGCTTAAACCATACGAAGTAATACTCAGGAACATTCACCAAATAATAACCCTCATATTTTCCGAAAGGCATTTTATAGTTAGCAAGTTCAATTAAGTGATTAGGGTCTGGGCTATTTCCAATGTTCATATTCGGCGAGCTGTTGGGCGATAAATTTTCGCCAGTATAATTCTTGTTTTTCGTTTCGAGAGTGATCCGTTTCGGCATCAAATCTCGTTTGCATTGCCCTTCTTTTCTGTTCAACTTCTTTGTAAATTTTTTCAATTTCGGATTGCACCCTCTTTGAGAATTGCTTTCCTTCTAAATTCTTTTTAAGCATTCGAGCATGTAATTCTGATATGTCAAAATGAAGCTGTTCGTGTTTCAGAATATGATCATTTACTTTTTCAGGAATATACCAAGAATTACTCGGCTCAAAAAAACTTGATACCGAATAGTCAACACTAACCTTATTATTCTTGATTGAATATGAATACTGAAAGCTTATTCCCGAATTGGTTGTTGCAACAAAACTTGCACTACGTATAGGTTTTCCGCGAAAATCCTTCCAACTAAGCTTATAACTTTCACTCCACGTAATTTTTTCAGAATTGTTCTGAGGGAGTGTTAGCAAGAAAATTAATAATGCAAAAAAAAGTTTCATAATAAGTTGAAGCCAATAACATCGTCGAAATTAAAATAATTGACTCTCAACTGAAAAAGAAAGCTAATTGCTTTCTTAGTCCCAATTAAACTCAATTACTTTTTCAATATCCGGGTGAAGACTCTGTATAACAGGGCAAGTTCTCCCTGTATTTTCTAATATTTTTCTCGATTTTTCGTCAATACCAGCAGGAAAGTTTAGGACTATTTCAATTTTTGAAATTCGACGAGGGTTTGCAGCCATGGTTTTTGTTACCATTGCTGTTGTTCCATCCATATTTACATTCATATCTCTCGCCTTAATCCCCATTACAGTTATCATACAATTAGCGAGTCCTGTAGCCACAGTATCTGTAGGTGAAAATGCTTCTCCTTTTCCGTTATTATCGGTTGGAGCGTCTGTGATATAGGTATTTTTAGATTGTAGGTGTTCGTTCTCTGTACGAAGATTTCCTAAATATGTTACTTTAGAAGTACTCATTCTACTACTTCAAATTTAAGTTCGTTATTGTATTTTAGAATATAAGCCGCTTCATTGCAATACCCTTCAGTATCCGACTTTTTATATCGAAATTTATTTTCAATATACACTGTTTGATTTTCAGGTAGTACAGCATCGTAAATATCTTTTTCTGAAGCCATACGCAACAGTACATCGTAAGTTACATCAAAACCTCTAATAGCATATCTATTCGGTAACACACCGTATTTATTTTTATAGCTTACTAAAAAAGAATTGCGTTCGTCTTCATCTATTTTTCTGTTTACAGAAGGAAATGTAAAATCTAATTTTGCTAAACGTCTACTCGATACTTCGTGCCATTCGTAAGCGTCGTTTTTATCGAAAGTAAATAAGCGAAGCTTATAACTTGGAGACATTCCAGCCAATACGTTTACAGCACTACTAATTAGCACAGGATTTTCCGACTCAAGAACAACCCAGTTTTCCATTCCGCTATTTACTACAGCAGAAATATCACTAGAACCTACATATCCTCCACCTCTTGGCACTACTGTTTTTGCAGTTGGAATTGCCGATAGTAGCATTTCTTTCTGTTTAGCTCTTTTTGAATCTGAAATTATAATAATATTTCTACCTGATGAATGCTTCACCAAATATTGAATCATTGTTTTTTCAAGAATTGAATTGGTAGGTATGGTTTGAAAAAGATTCTTATTCATAGCCATATCTCTATTACTTAAAGGAGAAAATACTGGAATTTTATCTCCCTTAAGCATATCTGAAGCTTTTTCAACATTCTTCTGTAATAAAGGACCTATTACGGCATCTACATCTTTAAAGTTTCCATTTGAAATAATAGATGCAACCTTACTTTCACTTCTTTCTGTATCGTAAACATTAAGAGTAACAGGAATGCCTTTATCCTTTGCAAACTCAGCAGCCATTAAAGCTCCGCTATAAAAGTCTAAAGATACACGAAGCGTAGGATCTCTTTTAATTAGATCGCTATCGCCTTCAGTTGAGTCGTCTGAACTTCCTGGTAAACGAAATGGCAACATAAGCGCTACCGTTTTCATTCTCTTGTTGTCTATTCGGTCTTCAAGATTGATATCGGTATAAACATCGGAAGAAGAGTAATCTGATTCTTTAGGTAGTTTAAGAATCATTCCTTCTTTTAATCCATCTTTTGCATACGGATTTAAAGCAATAATTTCATCTTGTGAAAGACCAAATTTCACTTTCAATCTATAAAAACCTTCTTTTGGTAATACCTCGTAATACTGAAATTTATCTTCGTCGATTTCAGCATCTTCCATTACAGTATCTTCAGGCACAATAATTATTGAACCTTTCTTTAAACCATCGCCTAACTCTGGATTTAGCGCATCTAATTCCGCAATACTAATCCCGAATTTTCTCGCAATTCCAAACTTAGTTTCCTTAGCTTGAACTTTATACTCTTGGGTGCCAGATGGTAATTTATCATCAGATTCTTTGGTAGTTACCTCAGTACTTTTTGAAGACGCTGGAATTAATATTCTTTCACCGTTTCTTAAGCCTCTTGAGTATAACTCCTTATTTAACCTCTTTATATCATCAACACTAACATTGTATTCTTGAGCTATGCCGTATAAAGTTTCTTTTCTTTTAACTCTATGCTCGCGGTAGTTGTTTTTTTCTGTTCCCGAACTAATAATGTTATTAGAAGGAATAATCAAGATACTATTTGCCTTTAATCCATTTCTAGATTCAGGGTTCAAATTGTAAATTGTTTCTTCAGATATATTATAGGCATCTGCAATACTCGATACAGTTTCACCTTTTTTAACAGCGTGACTCTTGTATTGTTGTTGAGCTGCAGATCCACAACTAACCATAAATAACAACGTAACTGAAACGTATATTAAACACTTCAACATAGGGATAATCGAATTTTTAAGTTTGTCAAACATAGTCTCAATTTCAGTTAAAATTAAACATGATCTAGGGGTTAAATCAATTTCAGCAAAAAAGAAACATTACAGAAATCTTATTCCCACTCTATCGTTGCAGGCGGTTTAGAGCTGATATCATAGACTACTCTATTAACGCCTTTAACGCGATTTATTATATGATTACTTACTTCTTGTAAAAATTCATAAGGTAAATTTACCCAATCTGCAGTCATCCCATCGGTAGACTCTACCGCTCTAAGGGCAACTACTTTCTCATAGGTTCTCTCGTCTCCCATTACCCCTACACTATTTACAGGTAATAGAATTGCTCCAGCTTGCCATACCTTATCGTATAAGTCCCACTTTTTCAATCCATTTATAAAGATAGCATCAACCTCTTGTAATATACGAACTTTTTCTGCTGTAATATCTCCTAATATTCGAATTGCTAAACCTGGTCCAGGGAAAGGATGTCTTCCTAATAACTCAGGGTCGATTCCCATTTCTTTTCCTACACGTCTAACCTCATCTTTAAAAAGCATACGTAGCGGCTCTACGATTTTCAATTTCATAAAATCTGGTAAACCACCTACGTTGTGATGACTTTTAATGGTTACTGAAGGTCCGTTTACAGAAACACTTTCAATAACATCTGGGTAGATAGTTCCTTGACCTAACCAATCCACACCAGTTAATTGATGTGCCTCATCATCAAATACTTCAATAAAGGCATTACCAATAGCTTTACGTTTCTTTTCAGGATCGCTTACATCTTTCAAAGCTTTCAAAAATCGCTCCGATGCATCAACACCTTTTACGTTTAGCCCCATATCTTTATATTGGTCTAGAACGCTTTCAAATTCGTTTTTACGAAGCAACCCGTTATTTACGAATATACAGTATAAGTTTTTGCCAATTGCTTTATTAAGAAGAATAGCAGCAACAGTAGAATCTACTCCACCACTTAATCCTAACACAACTTTTCCATCTCCTATTTGCTCTTTTAAAGATGCAACAGTAGTTTCAACAAAAGCGGCTGGTGTCCAAGTTTGAGGTACTTCAGCAATATTCACTAAAAAGTTTTCTAACAATTGCTTTCCGTGCGTTGAATGGTACACTTCAGGATGAAATTGAATTGCGTAGGTTTCTTCGCCTTCAATTCTATAGGCAGCGTTTAAAACATCTACAGTACTTGCTAAACGTACTCCATTTTCAGGAAGTTTCGCGATTGTATCGCTATGACTCATCCAAACATTAGTATTTTCTGGAATGTCTTTAAAGAAAACTTCGTCATTTTTAATCATAGATAACTTCGCTCTTCCGTATTCACGTAAGTTTGATGGTTCTACACTTCCGCCATTAAAATGTGCTAAATACTGTGCACCATAACAAACCGCTAAAAGTGGTTTATGACCTTTTATTTTTGAAAGGTCTGGATGTGGAGCATCTTCAGCACGAACAGAAAATGGACTTCCAGAAAGAATTACAGCCTTATAAGGATCTAGGCTTTCTGGAACTTTATTGTAAGGGTGGATTTCGCAGTAAATATTCAACTCTCTAACGCGTCTAGCGATTAATTGAGTGTATTGCGATCCAAAATCTAAAATGAGGACATTATTTTGCATAGGCAAAAATACTGTAAATTGTTAATTTGGTTAAACTGTTGTGAGTAATTTTTCAATGTATTTTCAACAAAAGTAAAATTGTTGATTTGCTATTCTTTTAATTTCATTAAAAAAATCACGAACACACGAGTTTTTATAATCCTTCGTGCATTCGTGATTCTTCATTTAGCATAAATTAAAGTGTTTCTTTTAACCAGCTAAAGAACTCTCTTTGCCATACCAACGCATTTTGTGGTTGAAGCACCCAATGGTTCTCTTCTGGGAAATAAAGAAGCTTACTTTTAATATTTTGTAATTGCGCTGCTTGGAACGCTTGTAATCCTTGCTCAATAGGCACACGGTAGTCTTTACCACCTTGTACAATTAAAATTGGAGTATCCCATTTATCAACATAGTTAATTGGGTTAAACTCATTGTATGTTTTCTGTGCTACTTCATTTTCTTTCTCCCAATAAGCACCACCCATATCGTGGTTTACGAAGAACAACTCTTCAGTGGTACCATACATTGATCGGTTGTCGAAAACACCGTCATGAGCGATAAAAGATTTGAAACGACCGTCGTGATTTCCAGCAAGCCAGAAAACTGAATAGCCACCAAAACTTGCACCAACAGCACCAAGTCTATCATTATCTACATAAGGCTCTTTAGCAATAGCATCAATAGCATCTAGGTAATCTTGCATTGCACCACCACCCCAGTCGCCGCTAATTGCTTCATTCCATTCTACACCGTGACCTGGCATTCCTCTTCTATTAGGAGCTACAACAATATAACCTTGCGATGCCATTAATTGGAAATTCCAACGGAATGAGTAAAATTGAGATAAAGGAGACTGTGGTCCACCCTGAGCATAAAGCAAGGTTGGATATTTTTTTGTTTTATCGAAGTTTGGAGGTAAAACCACCCATACTAACATTTGTTTACCATCTTTAGTAGTTACCATTCTCTTTTCAACGGATGGTAAATCCATTTTTCCGTAAAACTCTGTATTAACTTGTGTAAGTTGCTTGAAAGTTTTTTTCTTTAAATCGAAAGAAAAAATCTCTGTAGCGTGGTTCATATCGGTACGTGTAACGATTAAATGACCATTGTTTTCTGCTACTATACCTGTTACATCAAATTGACCTTGTGAAAGCTGCTCTACTACAGGCATTTTTCTAGATCTTCCCGGATGATCAACTTTAAAAAGTTGTCTTGTTCCATTTACAGGAGCTGTAAAATAAATGTCTTTATTATTGTTTGCCCATATAAAGTTAGCAACAGTTCCATCCCATTGTGCTGTTAGGTTTTGTTTCACACCATCTTTTAGCACTATAATATCATTTTTATCGGCTTCATAACCTGGAGTCTTCATTTGTAACCAAGCTAAAGCACCATCTTTCGAAAATGCAGGATTTGTATCGTACCCTTTATTTTCTTCAGTAATATTTTCAGTTTTTTTACTTGCTAGGTTGTACTTGTAGATATCTGTATTAGTACTTACTGCATATTCTGTACCTGCAACCTTTTTACTTACATAATAGATATTTTCACCTTTTGGGTCCCAAACATAATCTTCATCCCCTCCAAAAGGAGCTTGTGGTGTGTAATATGGCTGCCCTGGTGTGATATCAGTTTCTGCACCAGTTTTTACATCTTTATAAAAAACGTGATTAAAACTTCCATCGTTGAATTTATCCCAATGACGGTAATCTAATGCCGTATACACATAAGCATCACTTTTTGGTAAGTCGTTATAAATATCTTTTCCAGTAATGTCATTAACGTGAACTGGTTTGTGCATTAATAGGTATTTCCCGTCTGCCGATAGATTTTTATCTGCTACTTTAACTTCCTCTTTAGTAACTTCTGCAAAATTGCCACCCGTTACTTTCATAGCGTAGAATTTTGAATCGAAGCTATTTTCTTCCATATTAGGAGTTGTAACTTTATAAAAAAGCACTTCTCCATTGTCAGAAATTCCAATTGGACTTACTTTTTTTACTTGCCATAATAGCTCAGGCGTCATCGTTTTTTGAGCGAACATGATGCCAGCAGTAAGAAATGCTAGCAGGAACGTTATTTTTTTCATTTCAAAAGTTTTTAAAAATGCAAAGTTACTTAAAAAAACTATGTGGGTTGCACTAGATATATATAGTAATGAATGTTCTAATTTTTCGTGGTATCTTTGCACACTTTTTAAATTAAGAAATAACAGAAATGCGCACGAAATCCCTAAAGAAAAATAAAATTAATGTAGTAACACTAGGTTGCTCTAAAAATGTATATGACAGTGAGGTACTTATGGGCCAACTGCGTGCTAGTAATAAAGAAGTAGTACACGAAGAAGAAGGAAACATTGTGGTAATTAATACCTGCGGCTTTATTAATAATGCCAAGGAGGAAAGCATTAACACTATTCTTGAATACGTTCAGAAAAAAGAAGAAGGAATTGTAGAAAAGGTTTTTGTTACAGGATGTTTATCTGAAAGGTATAAACCAGACCTTCAAAAAGAAATTCCAAATGTGGATGAATATTTTGGTACAACCGAACTTCCAGGTTTATTAAAAGCTTTAGGCGCAGACTACAAGCACGAATTGATTGGTGAAAGAATTACAACTACACCAAAAAACTATGCGTATTTTAAAATTGCTGAAGGTTGCGACCGCCCATGTTCTTTTTGTGCTATTCCAATTATGCGTGGAAAACACAGAAGTACTCCAATGGAGGAATTGGTTGTTGAAGCTGAAAAACTAGCAGCGAAAGGAGTTAAAGAACTTATTTTAATAGCACAGGATTTAACTTATTACGGTTTAGATTTATACAAAAAAAGAAATCTTGCAGAGCTACTTCAAAAGCTTGCAAAAGTTGAAGGAATTGAATGGATTCGTTTGCATTATGCCTTCCCTACAGGGTTCCCAATGGATGTGTTGGAGGTGATGCGCAATGAACCTAAGATATGTAATTATATAGATATTCCTCTACAGCATATTTCAGATTCTATTTTGAAATCGATGCGTCGTGGAACTACAAAGGCGAAGACAACCAAATTATTGGAAGACTTTAGAGCTGCCGTTCCTGAAATGGCGATTAGAACTACTTTAATTGTTGGTTACCCTGGTGAAACTGAAGAAGATTTCCAAACTTTAAAAGAATGGGTAAAAGAAATGCGTTTTGAGCGTTTAGGTTGTTTTACATATTCTCACGAAGAAAATACTCACGCTTACAATCTGGAAGACGATGTTCCGGAAGATGTAAAAATGGATCGCGCTAACCAAATTATGGAAATTCAATCTCAAATATCTTGGGAATTAAATCAGCAAAAAATAGGTAAGGAATTCCGTGTGGTAATCGACAGAAAAGAAGGTGGATACTTTGTAGGAAGAACTGAATTTGACAGTCCTGATGTTGACAACGAAGTATTAATTAATGCTGAAGATGATTATTTAAGAACTGGAGAGTTTTTTAACGTAAAAATTACCGCTGCTGAAGACTTTGATTTGTATGCAGAAGTTGTAAAATAAAACTTAAACATCTTATTACATAAAACAAAAAAGCGAGAAATTTCTCGCTTTTTTGTTTAACTAATCATTCTATATTCAGAATATTACTTTGAGCAATTAACACTAACTACTTTTTCTTTCTTGTTTTAAAATTTCCCTTAATAGTCGCCTCTTTTTTATTTTGTGAATAAAGTGTACCCTCAAAGGTTCCTTCAGAATGATTTTCACTATGCGAAATTAAGTTAACTTTCACCTTACCTTCTTCTCCGTTCTCGTTTTCATTAAAAGAGCGGTAAGTTTCCTTTCCTAGCGGGCCATCGTGTGATATACTTGTAAGCGTAATTTGCGCATCAAGTGGATCGTCATAAACTTTGTTTTCTAAAGGTGTTTTATACTTATTCAATTTCAGCATTATAACTATCCCATCCTTATCCATATTAACAGAAAGGCTACTAGGAGCAGATAAATTCCCTCTTTGTTTAGGAGAATTTAATTTGATGCTTTTCCCATCTTCTAGTTGAATTTCAACATAGATATCATCGTTGCTCTCTACTTTCGAAGAGGCTTTATTATTTGCCTCATTTTCATTGTTTGAATTGTTCTTACAACCTATCAAAACAAGACAGAAAATCCCTAAAACAAACAATAAAGGTTTTATTTTACACATTATTATAGACTTTTAAACCATTCTTGGTAATTCTTACCTAAAAAAGGCACTGGTTTTTCTTTTCCGTTCAATGCTCCCATTAGTCCAATAACCCATAGTACAATTATGAAAACACCTCCCAATATAGACACTATCCACCCCAAAATTGGAATGATATTTATAACTGATAATGCCAAACTCGTAAGCCCTAATCCAAGAGATTGACGTAAGTGATAGGAGGCAAATGAATTCTTTTTATCATTGTTCATCAGAAAAGCTATCAACAAGCCAAAAATGGTGATGTAAGCTATAATTGCAATAGTCTTTCCTTCTTCAATAGTATTTGAAGAAGGATTTATATTTTCTTGGGTACCTAAATTTTCATTCATAATTGATGTTTTAAGGATTTATTTAAATAAGTTGTACAGCTAATAATTAATCAATTACCACTTTATCTAATCCTCCAGAATCAGGTCCAGATTCAAATTCTCCGCGAATCCAGAATGCAGTAACATTTGACAATACTTCTTTTATATCAGCTTCGGTAGCAGTAACTCCACTGTCATAGTCTCCTTTAACCCAACCTTGATTTTTACTAATCTTCATAGAGTATGAAGTCCAATCAGAGCCTGGATAATTGGAAGGATTATGGTTATATGTTATTTGCTTATCACCATTTCTAAATATAACGTCTGCATTTTCGAATTGATTAGACATATTTGAGTCTTGGAATAAATTAAAACTTAAAGTTGCTCCATAATATTCTGATTTATTTCCCTGATAGGCGCTAGGTGCTGCAAAATACCAAACTCCACCTGCTACATCATCATCTGCATAAATGTATCCTCCTATCACGCCACCATCTGGCGAATATGTAGGCTCTACATAACCTCCCTGAGCGTCACCAACTATTTTCCATCCTTCAGCATTATTTTTAAATAAGCTTTCTTCTATAGGACCAAGGTCATCTGATGTATTATCATCATCACTACTACAACTTGTGTAGGCAAAACTAAGAATTAGTAAAGCCAACAGGATTCTGAATTTTTGCTGTAATCTTTTCATTTTTTCGGGTTTTTAAAATTTAAATATTTAGATGTGATTTTAAAAGTTGCTTATATGATTGTGATAAAGGCTCAGAATCACTAGTACTTTCGTTACGTTTATATATTTTTAAATTTATATTTCCTCACAGATATCGTCACCAGCATTGTTAGCAAAAGTGAGGTCATTATATACCAAACTAGCGTTACTAGCCATCTTTCTTTCAACAATTCCGCATCCACCACTGCTAGTAATATGAACGCTGTCTAAGGTTAAGTTTACAGTATGACTAGTTTGCCCTCCTAAAGAAAGACCCCCTGGTTGATTAAACCAATCCCAAGTAGATTGTCCTGCATCGGCTATCACTGCATTCTCAATTTTATTTAAGTTGCTTATACTTTGAATAATATTTATTCCTTTCCAACTACCTTGTCCGTATTGCCCAGAGAAGTTTACTGGATTTTCTGCTGATCCTAATACTTCTAATACAGTATTACCATGATACACTTGGATACCATAATTTTCTGCAAAAACAATATTACATCCTTCGGTAATCTTTAAATGGCCTGGTCTTTCATTTTCTCTATCTTGTCTAACAAAAATATTCTCTTCTATAAAGAATGGTACACCAGGATTTAACCATGTGTGCACAGGACCATTTACCTCATCCTCAATAAATCCACGATTATATATAGATTCTGAATTTACATAAATTTGATTCATTCCATTATCGGCATAAAGACTTGCAGTTCCGTCTAGAAACTTAATTTTTCTTGCTGCAATTTGCATTGGATAACTTTGATTTCCAATTACAGTATTAGCTTCCCACCCATCTATATTAGCAGAGGTACTAACAAAAACTCCATTTCCTTTATTATTACGGATAATAGTATTTTTAACTTCGACTTTACTTCCGTTTACATTTGTCAAAGCAGGTAAGCTTCCATCAGTTCCTCCAGCGTATTCTATTATAGTGTGATTTAATATATTATTTAAATCTCCCGAATCCATATAAATTCGATTCCATGCCCCTGGAGTTTGACTTGTACCTGTAAATACTATTGGTTTATCTTCTGTACCATTGGCTATTAACGCACCTGTTCTAGTGTCGTAATCGTCGATAATTAATCCTCCTCCTTGTTCAAATGCGATTGTAACACCTGGCTCTATTGTTAACGGAGCTCTTACTTTAACGGCACATGGCCATATATAATCAATTCCAGAACCTCTATCTTCTAGCACCATTGCTTCAGTAATTGTAGAACAATCTAACACTAAAGGCTCTACTACTGGGTCTGGTTCACTAACATCGTCATCGCTACTACAACTTGTTAAAGCAATAAAAGCTAATGGTATGTATAAAAGGTTTTGAAATTTAAATTGAAACTTTTTCATTTCTGAATTTTTATTGTTTATAGTTATGATATTTATTAATAATTCTAATTGTATACCTAAAGTTTCCCCAAAATATCATTTATAGTGTAACCACTTAGGTCGAAATATTTAGGGTCTGATGATTTTTTAAAAGAAGTAATATCCATTATTGAACTAGGGTTATCACTTTTTTTATCATAATAAATACTTCTAACCATCATTCCTTGTGGGTAGTTCTCGTCTATTTTAATAGTTGAAGCTTTTGAAAAATCTTTAATCTGTCCGCCAAAAAGATGGTTTCCACTTAAGTCAATACTAATATCTTTGGTAACCCAAGCATCCATTTTAATATCTTCTTTTGGATTGGTATAGACGTATTTTCGGGCCTTATACCCGTTTACTTCTTTTACCTCATCAGTTCGCTTCCATTCACCATTACTATCTTCTAAATCAGCTTGATCTCCTGCCATTTTCTCAGCCATTTTCTGAAAATTTATCATTGGCATTTTCATCGCTGTTTTTTCTTTATGATTCACCATATACGTGGCAGCGCCTTTATAATCAAATAACATTCGGCTTTCATTTTTATCACCTTCATTCATTATCATACATTCGCCAGTTTCACCAAAAACCATTTTAGCGGTATTAGTGTCGTCTAATTTTCCGTTCTTTTTAAACGATTGCATTTTCATCACTAAAGTTGCTTGTACAGGGTTTTCTGGAACTGGATAGCGCGTATCATTTTCATAAGTAATATCTTCTATCGCCTTACGACCTTTCTCCCTTTGTGGCTCTGCATGCTTCTCGCGCATGTCTTTTTCAACTTTCTGTTGAATTTTTCTTTTAATAAAACCTCGTTGTCCTTGCACTGGCGCCATAAAAGCTAACAACATTAAAGTTGTCACTATAGCTGTATAAATCTTTTTCATGATATTATTTTTTATTCTTTTATAAAGAATTCCACAAACAAACCTATCGATGATATTAGAGTATTACAACCCCTAATTAGAATTTGGAGGTTATGATTTAGAATTTGGAAAAAATACTTTTTATATAATTAGACGAATAAAAAAACCCAGTCATTTAAATAACTGGGTATAAAAAAACTCAATTCAAAACACGTTAGTAAACCATTATTTTACTTTTTATTTAAAGCGGAGCATAGTCTCTAAAATTTCATTAATTTGTTTTGCTTTTTGTCGCGATACTGGAATTTCAACATCATCGTGCATAATTAAACTCCCTCCGTCGTGTTTTAATATTCCCTTTACATACTGAGGGTTGATTAAATGAGATTGATGCACTCTAATAAAACCCTTTTCATATAATAGCTCCTCTATTTCTTTTAATGTTCGACTTATTAAAATCTTGTGTTGATCTTTACAAAATATATTGGTGTAATTACTATCCGATTGACACCGCACTATATTTTGAATTTCTACAATTTTATATCCTACTCCTGTTGGCAATGCTATTTGAGAAATATCCTTTTTAGGATCTTGCATATAATCATTGAGTATCTGCCACTGTTTGGTAGATGTTTTTTTTCGACGGCTTTCCCAACCAGATAATGCTTTTACAATACTTCTTTCTGTTATAGGTTTTAAGAGGTAATTTATAGCGCTATAGCGAAATGCTTTTATGGCATATTGATCATAAGCAGTTGTAAAAATTACGTCAAAATCTATTGGTAATAAATTATCAAGTAATGTGAATCCATTTAAATTTGGCATCTCAATATCTAGAAACAATAAATCAGGTGGGTTTTTTTTAATAAATTCTAATCCTTCCAGTGGATTTGTAAAAATCCCCGTGATGGTATAATCTGAATGTGCCCTTTCGATTAAATGTTTTAATACATTAGTACAATGCGCCTCATCATCAATTATTATAATTTTTGTCATGATTTAAGTTTCATAGGTTAATGTAATTTTTGTTCCTAAAACTACATCATCTTTTTCAAGGTCTGTAATCTTAAGACGTATTGACTTATTGCTCAAATGATTAAAAAGCGTTAAGCGATCTTGAACTAGACTTGTGCCCATAGCCTCATGCAATCTTTTTTTCTTGGCACTTTCCTTTCTGCCGATACCATTATCTAATATAGTGATTATTAAATCGTCAGAAGTATCAAATATAATCGATAATTTTTTCTCGGCTTTAAGACTTGGTTGCAAACCGTGCCAGATTGCATTTTCAACCAAAGGTTGTAACAATAATGGAGGTATTTGATATTGTGAAAGCTCTTCCTTCGACGATACTTCAATATCATAAGTGAAGCTAGACCCCATCCGACTTCGTTCCAAAGAAAGATATAATTCTAAAATCTCTAACTCCTCTTCTACAGTAATTTGTTGATGTTTACTACTGCTTAATATGCCTCTTAGTAAAGCAGAAAATTCATCTAGATAGATAATTGCATCATCATTTCTAGAGGTCATTATTAAATGCTTAATAGCACTCAAACTATTGAAAATAAAGTGAGGGTTCATTTGTGAACGCAACGCTATCATTTCTGTTTCCCTTATTTTCTGAGTAAATTCATCTTTAATCTTCTGTTCTCTGTCTTTTTCAATCTCAGAATAAACCTTAATTAGTTCTTCAGTTTTTTTATGAACTTTCTCATCAAGCTTTCGATTCATATTTTCTTGCAAAGCTTGATTTTCTTTTAATTGAACAATTAATTCTTTATTAGCTCTAGTTTTTTCTTTTTGAAGTAGAAGCACATTTTCTCCTAATGCAAGTGAAAAACATATTACTTCACCCAATAACCCTATTTGGAAGATGATATTTGGAGCTTGAGTAAAGTTAAAGAAGTGTCCCGGAATGAAACTCAACTCTGCATAAGCAACATAGGACGACAAAACTGCACCAATAAAAAAGAACGTTTGTCCTACTATAAAATAACTTATAAGCGGATGTTTTACTTTATAAATAATCCAAAAAATCAGTATAAAATTAAGTGGAATAATTATTAATCTCACAATAATGAACACTGTTTCGGCAAACATATTTCCAAAGAAAAAATAGCTGAATATAAAGTGTGAAACCGCATACACAAAACAAAACCTTCCTAAGTATGATAATACTTTCGCTAGTAATTTATCATAGTACTTAACTTTCAATAAGTGTTTTATAAATAAAATGTAAAACCCTATAAATACAAATTGAACGGGTTGAAAAGCAGAAGTGGAAAGCGTTGGAATGTAAGTAAACAAATTACCAAAAGATGCAGAAGTAGTTCTCAAAACTTGAAAACCATAAATAATTTGAAAAAGTAAATATCCTAAATAATATAGGTATAGTTTCTTCCAAAGCCGCAACCAAAACACCAGAGCAAAGGCAAAAATTGTTGTTATGGTAATTATATAAATATATATGAAGGAAATTGACGCATCTTGTTTTTCATTAATGTTATGCAGCAACTCCCAGTAGCTAAGTTTGGAGTTTAGTGTGGGTGGATCTATTTTTCTCTTTAAAGGATTGTGTAATCGTATAAAAATCTGTGAAGTTTGAAATGGAGCTAGTGCTATTTCGGTAAAATAATAATCAGACCTGTTTGTGCGCTGTGGTAAGGGAATTAACCTTCCATTTTTAAATACCTTAACATCGTTTTTAAATACTTGGTATATAGTGTTACTTGGGGTGTCACTATATATATAATTGCGGATAGTGTCCTTGGAATTATTTTTTAAGTCGAATTTTAACCAAAGTGCCTGTTTAGAGTTTACAGACAATTCCGAACTATAGGGTCTCCACGAAACACTCGCCTTAACATCTTCGAAGCTAGAATCTTTATCATTAATATGCGCTTGAACTTCTTTACTATTGATGAGTTCAAATTTAAACACAATTGAGTCAGCCATTATTTGACCCTGTATTGATGTCAAATTAGCTAAAAGACAAAAAACAAATAAAACAAGGGAAGTTCTCATGTCTGTAGCTAATATACCATTCTACCATCGCTTATACCTCAACATTTTAGTAAATAGCGGCTATTAATTAGTATTTGGAAAATTAAAATACATTTAAACCGAATACTCAGTAAGATGAACCAAATACTAATTTGGTATTGATACGACTTTCTATCCAAGGTATATTTGTTTCAAAATTATTCTTGACGCTATGGTTATTAGTGAAATAGAGTTTAATGACTTAGTAAGAAAAGTTAACATTTGTTTGTTTATTAAGTAAAATTAGAGGGGGGCTCCACTGTTATAATTTAAAGAGCCGAATTCTCTATATAACAGTGGAGTATAAAACTAACCAAATTCAACAAGCCTTTCCGAAGCAATTGCTGCATTGGAAAGGCTTTTTAATTGTTGAAACTTCTTATTTCTGTACCTTTGATATAAAAGTGTCAAGATGGGCTATCAAAGATTCAAACTTCCAAAAACAGTCTTATTTACCATCAGTGCGCTTTATGTGTTTCTGATGGTTGCCACCTATATTCTTTACTATAAGGAGCCTGTTATTGTGTGTGCCGAACGGATGTTAATAGCCCAAGGTTTTGCTATGGTTATTCAAATAATATTAAATTACATCGCATATCACTCAAAAAACAAAATTGTGATTCTCACCATCTTATTTATAAGTACTATGCTCTTTTTAGGAGCTCTTTCTGGATTTTTCAACCTTGGATTAATGTGTGAATTCTATGGATACTAATTTGAATACCAAGAAACTTCTAATTATAGGCCATACATACCCTGAGCCTTCAACTACCGCGGCTGGTGGGAGAATGATGCAATTGATTAATTTCTTCACTGAAAGTAATTATGAAATCACATTTGTAAGTACTGCTTCAAAAGGTGATAAATCGGCTAACCTTCTAGCTCAAAATATTTCTATTAAAAACATAAAACTCAACGACTCTGCATTTGATGATTTTGTAAAAGAATTAAATCCAACAGTAGTAATATTTGATCGTTTTATTACTGAAGAACAATTTGGTTGGCGAGTATCTGAAAACTGTCCAAATGCGTTAAAAATTCTGGATACTGAAGACTTACATTTTTTAAGAAACGCAAGAAAGGAAGCGATTAAAAAAAACAGACCAGTTTCTGAAGCGAATCTATTTTCAGATTCTGCAAAAAGGGAACTCGCAAGTATTTTAAGATGTGATCTCTCTTTAATAATTTCGGAATATGAAATTGAGCTTTTAAGGAACACTTTTAAGATTTCCTCAGATTTACTTTTTTATCTTCCATTGTTGGCTGACGCTAATTCGGAGTTCAAAAACACTGTTTCATTTACAGAAAGAGAAAACTTTTTAGCTATCGGTAATTTATTGCATCCGCCTAATGTAGATTCCGTTTTACAACTTAAAAAATTATGGCCTAAAGTAAAAAGGCAAATTCCCTCAGCTGAACTCCACGTTTACGGAGCATATGCTCCTCAGCAAATTCTTCAACTTAATAATAAAAAAGAAGGTTTTATTGTAAAAGGCTGGGCAGAAGACGTTAAAGAGATAATGAATAATTATCGTTTACAGCTTGCTCCAATACGTTTTGGTGCTGGATTAAAAGGAAAACTTTTCGATGCAATGCAATTTGGCCTACCTTCAATTACCACGGAAATTGGCGCTGAAGGTTTATATGGAAATTTGGCCTTTGGTGGAATTATAACCACTTCGGATGAAAACTTCGTCACTAAAGCAATTGAACTATATTCAGATGAAAACGCCTGGCAAAATGCTCAGGAAAATGGGTTTAGAATTATTGAAAATCGTTTTTTAGGTGAAATGTTCTCTGAAAAACTGAATGCAATAATTACTTCCCTTGTTGAAAACATAACAAACCACCGACAAGAAAATTTCTTAGGTCAGGTGATACAACATCACACACTACAAAGCACAAAATACTTAAGTAAATGGATTGAAACTAAAAATCAAATTCCTCAAAATTCATCACCAGTTTGTTTTGCGAATAGTGATGAAGTACGCGATGAGTATAAGTAGTTAATTTCCCTAAAACACAATATAAGATTAAAGCCATTGCGTAGCTTTGTGAAGTAGCAATATTGATTTACTCTAATTTAAATTCAACAGAAAAACACCTTACACTATCAATGATTATAAAAAGAATTTTTCAAGTTATTATTCTGTTGTTCTTAAGCGTATTTTTTTTGACTTTTTATTCAAATTATACAATTACAAACACAAGTAATGGCAAGACGTTCAACAGCGTAAATTCCATAAAGAAAAATAGAGTTGGCGTAGTATTAGGAACAGCAAAATATTATAAAAACGGAGGAATAAATTTATATTTTAAATACAGAATTGATGCAGCTGTAGAATTGTTTAAGAACGATAAAATTGATTTTATCTTGGTAAGCGGCGATAACAGCTCGAAAAGCTATAATGAGCCAAAAACATTTAAAAAGGAACTGGTTAAACGCGGCATACCTGAAGATGTAATATTTTTGGACTATGCTGGTTTTAGAACATTAGACTCTGTTATCCGTGCTCACGCTATCTTTAGTCAGGATAGTTTCACCGTAATTTCACAACAGTTTCACAATGAACGTGCTATATATCTCGCCGAAAAAAACGGTTTAAACGTAATTGGTTTTAACGCAAAAGATGTAGGTGGGAGAAATGGTTTTAAAGTGAAGCTACGCGAATATTTCGCAAGAACGAAAGCTTTTCTAGATATCATTTTCAACGTTGAACCCAAGTTTTACGGTGAAAAAGTTGAAATTAAATCTGCTTAATAAACAAAGCATACTAGTCAATAACCGCAAAATTATTTAATGAATATCAAATACATAGACGATCAGACTTTTAGCAATATTGACTCCTCTAAAGATAATTTAGAAATAGCCGAATATGAATTCTGCACTTTTACAAATTGCAATTTTGCTAATAGCAACCTTTCTGGAAGTAGATTTTCAGACTGTAAGTTTGTAGATTGTAATTTCAGCAATAGTAATTTGTCTAAGGTATCTTTTCAGGATGTAAAGTTTAAAAATTGTAAAATGTTAGGGTTACAATTTGATTCATGTAATGAATTCGGATTTGCTATTTCATTTGATGAGTGCCTATTAGAGCATTCAATTTTCTACAAAATGAAATTAAGCAGAAGTATTTTTAAAAATTCACAATTGCAATTTGTAGATTTTACTGAAGCAGACTTAAAAGGTGTAACACTTAGGGGATGTAATTTTCAAAATGCAACTTTTCAAAATACGAATTTGGAAAAAGCTGATTTTCGAGAAGCTAAAAACTATTCTATTGATCCTGAACAAAACAGATTAAAAGGCGCTAAATTTTCACTACCTGAAGTAATTGGACTTTTAGATAAATTTCAAATTGAAATTCATAATTAATAGACGTTAAGCATTAGCTAACAAACAATCTCTTCTCGCTTCAATTCACTATTTTTGTAAAGCTTTGAAAAAGAACATATGAAGTTTAAAATAGAATCAGAATTTCAACCCACTGGAGACCAACCACGGGCTATAAAATCATTAGTTGAAGGACTTAATTCCGATGAAAAATATCAGACACTTTTAGGTGTAACTGGGTCGGGAAAAACTTTTACTGTTGCCAATGTGGTAGAACAAGTACAAAAGCCTACCTTGGTTTTAGCCCATAATAAAACTCTTGCCGCACAGCTTTATACAGAGTTTAAAAATCTGTTTCCAAATAATGCAGTTGAATATTTTGTATCCTACTACGATTATTATCAGCCTGAAGCTTTTATCCCCAGCAGTGGAACCTATATTGAAAAAGATCTTTCTATAAATGAAGAAATAGAAAAAATGCGATTAAGCACTACTTCTGCCCTATTATCTGGGCGAAGAGATGTGATAGTAGTTTCTTCCGTTTCGTGTTTATACGGTATTGGTAACCCTGTTGAATTTAAGAAAAACGTTATTTCGTTAGAAAAAGGACAAATAATTTCGCGAACAAAGTTGCTTCACCGTTTGGTTCAAAGTCTTTATTCTAGAACTGAAGCCGAATTTAATCACGGACGATTCCGTATTAAAGGAGATACCGTTGATGTTTTTCCAGGTTATGCCGATGATGCATTTAGAATTCATTTTTTTGGAGATGAAATTGAGGAAATTGAAGTATTTGATCCTTTAAACAACAATATAAAAGCGAAGTACGATCGATTAAATATTTATCCTGCAAATATGTTCGTAACATCACCAGATGTGTTACAAAATGCTATTAAAAGCATTCAGGATGATTTAGTTTTACAGATAGAGTATTTTAAAGAAATAGGAAAACACCTAGAGGCAAAACGTTTAGAAGAGCGTACAAATTTCGACCTGGAAATGATTCGCGAACTAGGGTATTGTAGCGGAATCGAAAACTATTCGCGCTACTTAGACCAACGTTTGCCCGGTACTCGCCCCTTCTGCCTATTAGATTATTTTCCAGATGATTACTTGATGGTAGTAGATGAGAGTCACGTTTCTATCCCTCAGGTTAGTGCAATGTACGGTGGAGACCGTTCAAGAAAAGAAAATTTGGTTGAATACGGATTTCGCTTACCAGCTGCAATGGATAACAGACCACTTAAGTTTGAAGAATTTGAAGCTATTCAAAATCAAGTGATTTATGTAAGTGCAACTCCTGCCGACTACGAATTAGAAAAGAGTGGCGGTGTGTTTGTAGAACAGATTATACGCCCAACAGGACTTTTGGACCCACCAATTGAAGTTCGACCTAGCCTCAATCAAATTGATGATTTACTAGAAGAAATTCACCTTCGTATTGAAAAAGACGAAAGGGTTTTGGTTACTACATTAACCAAAAGAATGGCAGAAGAGCTGACCAAGTATTTAATTCGTGTACAGGTAAGAACTCGTTATATCCACAGTGATGTAGATACTTTGGAACGAGTGGAAATTATGCAGGATTTACGTCTAGGTCTTTTTGATGTATTAGTTGGAGTAAACCTTCTCCGTGAAGGATTGGACTTACCAGAAGTTTCATTGGTCGCTATTTTAGATGCTGATAAGGAAGGTTTTTTAAGAAGTGAGCGGTCACTCACACAAACTGTAGGTCGTGCTGCTAGAAACCTAAATGGTAAAGCTATAATGTATGCTGATAAAATAACCAAAAGTATGCAAGAGACAATTGATAGCACAAACTACAAAAGAGAAAAGCAAATTGCATACAATAAAAAACACGGTATCACGCCAACAGCAATTAAGAAGTCTTTTGAAAATTCGCTAACGAAGTCTAAACAAGAGGCATATTCGTTTGAAACAGCTGAAAGCCTTGCTGCAGAATCTGAAGTGGAATACCTAACTAAAGCTCAAATTGAAAAGAAAATCCGAGATACTCGTAAAGCGATGGAAAAATCTGCCAAAGAGTTAGATTTTATGATGGCTGCTAAACTTCGTGATAAAATTAAAACGTATCAAAAACAGCTAGAGGAGGTCTGAGTAATCTAAAATATTCTTTATATATTATAGTCAGCAGTATACTAACAAGAGATTTAATTTTACAATGCTTTTAACGACTTTCATAAAATCTATTTTGTATTTTACTCTTTCTATGATTTCAACTCAAAATATCAATTTAGATAACAAAATAATTCCAGAAAACATTAAAAAAGAGGTAATCGAAGCAATTTCGTATTATCCTGAACTCTATGACACTGCCATAGAGTTTAAATTTAAGAACAATATAAAAAAGTCTACAATGCAAGCTCAACCGAGGTTTGCAAGTTTTTTTAAATCGAAAGAAAACAGGGAATATGTTATTCTAATTAGCAGAAACATTCAAATTGAAGGGGAAGTTTTCACCATAGATGATATTCCTTCCGATGTAATAATTGGTTGGATTGGACACGAATTAGGTCATGTTATGGACTATCGCAATAGAACAAATGTTGGAATGCTAATATTTGGGGTGAAATATCTTTTCTCTTCAGCTCATATCAAAGAAGTAGAGCGCGCAGCGGACACCTACGCTGTTGCCCACGGAATGGGAGATTATATCCTAAAAACAAAAAACTTCATTTTAGAAAACGCCAATCTTTCAGAAAAATATAAAGAACGAATTCGAAGACTTTACATTTCACCTGAAGAAGTTATGGAACTCATCAACAAAAATAAAGTCGAGGAAGAAATTGAAATAGTTGAAAAAGAAGGTTAGACTTATTCTATTGCTGTGTCTTTACAAATTCCTCCCATTCAGCAAACTTCTCTTCTCCCATCACCTTTTCCATTTTAACTTGCCCACCTTTCTTTTTATTCTTGGCACTCCACTCTTGAAAAACCTCTAAACTTACTGTAGATACTTTTACTCCTTTTAAAGCTTTCGATCTAGCTACAGCATAATTTTTATTTGCTTCTTTTAAAGCATTATCTAAGGCTTCAGCTAATTCTTCATTGCTAATTTCAGTATCTGTACCCAAATACCAATGATGATAAAACTCTTCATCTATCTTAACAGCAGCAAGTGTAAATTCAGGAATTTTTATATCAAATTTCTCTTCCAGTTCACGTAGTGCAACCTCCATTTTATTTACAGAAAGTTGTGACCCCACCACGTTTAAAAAGAATTTGGTGCGACCTGTAATTTTAATTTCAGCTTTTTCTACATCTGTAAAAGCAATGGTATCACCAATTAAATAACGCCAAGCGCCAGAAACCGTACTTATTATTAAAACATAATCTGTATCAACCTCAACCTCTTCAAGTGTTAATGCAGGAGCATCTTGAGACAGTGATCCATCATCATTGATATAATCTGGGTTAAAAGGAACGAATTCAAAATAAATACCATTATCGGTAACCAACTTCATTGAGGTTGTTTCTGGTCTATTCTGAAAAGCTAAAAAACCTTCTGAAGCTAAATAAGTATCAATAATTATAATAGGATGCGCCAGTAGCTGATTAAAACTCTTTTCATAAGGCTGAAAAGCAACACCTCCAGAAGTATATGCTTGTAGGTTTGGCCATATTTCGTGTATATTTTTTGCACCGTGATATTCTATCACTTTTTTCATCATAAGTTCCATCCAAGAAGGAATTCCGCTCAATGCTCCTATATCCCATTCCCGTGCGCGTTTAGCTATTGTTTCTACCTTTTCGTCCCAATCATCCATCTGTGCGATTTCTTCTCCAGGCTTGTAGTATCCGCGAAACCAAAATGGAATATTACTAGCGCTAATCCCGCTAATTTCACCTTCTAAAAACTGGTCTTGTTCTTCTAGGTTTGTACTACTACCCAACATCATTATTTCCTTTTCGAAGAAATCTGATTGTACATCAAAATTTGCTAAAGCACCCACTTGTTTAATCCCAGCATTGCGAATAGCTTCTACCATTTCGTCAGTTACAGGAATTTTTTTTGATGTTTTTCCAGTAGTTCCACTACTTCTAGCAAAATATGTAGGTACACCCGGCCAAGTAATATCTTCTAGCCCTTCTTGTGTTTTCACCCACCACTTCTCTTCCATTTGGTGATAGTCGAAATAAGGTACTTTTTTAGAAAATTCCTTCTGTATATCCTCAGCCTCTAAAATTTTAGAAAAGCCATAATATTTCCCAAAAGCTGTATCCTTAGCCTTTTCAAGTAAATTTTTTAAAACTTCTTTTTGAGATTCTACTTGGGATTTTTCAGAAACTATCGCATCGCGCAGGTCGATAGCAGTCTTGATTATTGAACCTAATATTGCCATATTTTTAGTTTTTTATGAAACTACAATTTTTAAAAAATGTACATATAGGAATTAAATCAATTTTAACCTTTTTAATTTGCCCTTCAGATATGGTATCTTTACAAAAAATCTATAAATGCATCATCCAGATTCTGTAAGAATTAATAAAGCTATAAGCGATAGTGGTTTCTGCTCACGTCGTGAGGCTGACGCCCTAATTGAAAAAGGGCGCGTAACAATAAATGGCGTAAAAAGCACACTTGGCGATAGAGTTATGCCTAATGATGAAGTACGTGTTGACGGGAAATTAATTAAGGAAAATGAGAATCTTGTTTATATAATGCTCAACAAACCTGTTGGTATTACTTGTACTACCGATACGCGTTATGAAGATAATGTAATAGATTATGTGAATCATCCTGAACGAATTTTCCCTGTTGGAAGATTAGACAAACCTAGTGAAGGTTTACTTCTACTAACGAATGAAGGAGATATTGTAAATAAAATTCTACGTGCAGGAAACAAACACGAAAAGGAATATATCGTAAAAGTCGACAGACCTGTTACAGACGAATTTATAAAAAGAATGGGGTCTGGAGTTCCTATTCTTGATACTGTTACAAAGCGCTGTAAAGTTGAAAGAGTTAGCCGATTTGAATTCAGAATATTCTTAGTTCAAGGTTTGAACAGACAGATTCGCAGAATGTGTGAATACCTTGGCTATGAAGTTCTAGCGCTACAACGAATAAGAATTATGAATTTGGAATTAGGCGACTTACCAATTGGTGAATGGCGTGATCTTACTAAAGAAGAATTAAAAACTTTAAAGGATTCTGTAAAAGATAGCGATGGGCAGCCTAAACCTCATCCTAAAGCCGACTTTGATGAAAAAAGAGCCATAAAGCCCACAAGACGTCGTGAAATAGACAATAAAAAAAGTAAAACTCTTAGAAAAGATAAGCCACAAGCAAGAAAAGATCGCGGTGAAAAAAGAGGTGATTCTAATATTAAAAGTACAGGAGGAAGACGAAGAAGAGGTTAACTAAAAAGCATAAAAAAACCGCGTACCGATTGAGTAGCACGCGGTCATTTTAACTAACTAACCAAATTAAATTTCAATTATGAAATCTCAACCATTCTCTTTAAAACTTTCTTTTCTTCCATTTTAGGCAAAGTAACTTTTAATACTCCATCTTCATAGTTTGCCAAAATATCTTCAACTTTTACATTTTCAGGTAGTTTGAATGATTTTTCAAAACTTCCAAAATTGAATTCTCTTCTTTTATATTGAACTGCATTATCATTTTTCTGCTCTTGTTCTTGAGATTCCTTAACTTCCTTATAAGCAATCTTTAAGGTATCTTCCTCAACCTCAATACTGAAGTTTTCTTTGTGCAAACCTGGTGCAGCCAATTCGACTACAAAATTCGATAAATTTTCGATAATATTTACCGCTGGATTGCTAAAAGTTTCATAATTATTTAATCTATCAAGACGGTTTTCTAAAAATATATTATCTAATAAGTTAGGCAACCACATATTATTGTTATTAACTGTTTTCATAGTGTTATATTGTTTAATTTTTTACTAATTTCAATTACAATTAGTCAATAACAATTCCATTTATAAAAACCAGACAATTTGACTTGCTTTAGCTGAGTTTCACTGTCTTTTTGTCATCTGAAACCTTAATAATGAAGTATTTCCTTAACCGACTATCAACTTTCTTTAATATGCTAGAAGGTAAAATTGCTTTCTACCCAAGTATTTTTGCCTTAGGAGGATTTTTTTTAGCACTAAGCATGATATTTATTGAGCAACAAGGAGTTTCTCAAAAAGTGTTGAAAATATTTCCGATGTTGATGGTAGAGGATGGAGACACCGCTCTTAATGTTCTTAGCACTTGTATTGGTGGGTTAATAGCCATGATGACTTTTAGTTTTTCTATGGTAATGCTTTTATTAAGCCAGGCATCTAGCAATTTCTCCCCTCGCCTACTTCCAGGTTTAATTTCGAACAAAACCCATCAAGTTATTTTAGGAGTCTTTTTAGCCTCTATTATATACTGTATTTTCACATTGTTCTCCATAGACCCTAGCGAAAACAAATACACCTTGCCTGGAATATCAATTCTAATAGGCGTAATGTTTACGGTACTGTGTTTATTTTCATTTATCTTTTTCATTCATAATATTTCCCAAAGCATTCAGATAAATAACATTATGGACGGGATTTATAACAAAGCCACAAAACGTCTAGAAGAAATTATTGAAAAGGAAGAAGCTTCTTCTAAAATGCTTCCGCAAATTTTCCCTGATACTTCCGATTGGCATACTTACAGTTGTTCTAAAAGTGGATATTTTCAAAATATTTCAATTAAAAACATGAATGCATTATGTTTAGAACACGATATCCGGATTTACATTACAGTTCCCAAAGGATTATTTGTTTTGAAAAATAATTCTATGTTAAAAGTTAACAAACCAATTGACAACAAATTAGTGGAAGAGATATTTTCGAACATCAACTTTGCTCGAGGAGAATACATTCAAGACAATTACACCCTTGCCTTTAAGCAAATTACCGAAATTGCGGTAAAAGCTATGTCACCAGGAATCAACGACCCAGGAACCGCTATAAACGCTATAGACTACTTAACAGAGCTCTTTGCCCTACGTTTAAGAAAAAATGATAGAGGTGTTATTATAATAGATGGAAAAATGAATTTAAAAATAGCGATAATTCATTTTGAAGAGCTATTGTACAATGTTATGGCATCCCTAAGAGCTTATTGTAAGCACGACCCCATAGTTGTACAAAAATTAATATCCATGCTAACCTATTTAGACAAACAATCTATTAGAAATAAAGACTACAACACGGTTGTAAAAAATGAACTAAAAGCCTTGATTGACGATATGGATTTTAGTTCTGAAAAAGATAAGAACAAGATGTTTTCGTTAGCTAACCCTGATTTAAAAGCATAAAAAAACCTTTCATCTGTTAAAATGAAAGGTTTTATATAACTAAAGATTAGGCAAATAAATTAAGACAATACTTCCTTAACTTTATCTGCAGCTTCTTGGAATTCAATAGCACTCTGTACATCTAAACCACTATTGTCGATTAATTCTTTTGCGATATCTGCGTTTGTTCCTTGTAGACGAACAATAATTGGTACATTAATAGTTCCCATATTATTATAAGCATCAACAATACCTTGTGCTACACGGTCGCAACGAACGATACCACCAAATATATTTACTAAGATTGCTTTTACGTTAGGATCTTTCAAAATTAATTTGAATGCCGCTTCAACGCGCTCGGCATTTGCAGTACCTCCAACATCTAAGAAGTTAGCAGGCTCACCACCAGCTTGTTTAATCAAGTCCATAGTAGCCATTGCAAGACCAGCACCGTTAACCATACACCCAACATTACCATCAAGATCTACGTAGTTAAGACCTTTTTCTTGAGCTTCAACCTCAACTGGATTTTCTTCACGCTTATCGCGCATTTCCATATAATCTTTATGACGATACATTGCGTTATCATCAAGACTTACCTTAGCATCAACAGCAATAATTTTATCATCACTAGTTTTTAATACTGGGTTTATTTCGAATAAAGAAGAATCAGATTCGCTATATGCTCTGTATAGTGCAGAAACGAATTTTGTCATTTCTTTAAAAGCTTTTCCACTCAATCCTAAGTTAAAGGCAATTCTTCTTGCTTGGAATCCTAAAAGACCAACAGCAGGATCAATTTCTTCAGTAAAGATTAAATGTGGAGTTTCTTCGGCTACAGTTTCAATATCCATTCCACCTTCTGTAGAGTACATAATCATGTTTCTACCTGTAGAACGATTTAAAAGAACGCTCATATAAAATTCTTCTGGCTCACTATCTCCAGGGTAATAAACATCCTCAGCAATTAAAACTTGGTGTACTTTTTTTCCTTCTGCAGAAGTTTGAGGAGTGATAAGGTTCATTCCTATTATACTTCCAGCAATTTCTTCAACCTCTTGAAGGTTTTTTGCAAGTTTTACTCCGCCACCTTTTCCACGGCCACCAGCATGAACCTGAGCTTTAATTACATGCCAGCTAGTTCCAGTGTCTTCGGTAAGTTTTTTTGCAGCTGCAACAGCTTCTGCTGGAGTAGTTGCTACGATTCCGCGTTGTATTTCAACGCCAAAACTGTTTAGTATTTCTTTTCCTTGGTATTCGTGTAAGTTCATAGTTGCGATTTTGTTCCTACTGCATTTTATCAGTAGGCTTGATTTATGGTTTGCAAAAATAACAAATGTAACAAGAATGCCCTAATGTTTTTTAAGGCTTTCCTTCTAGGTGTAAAATTAAATTGAAAATTAATACTTTTCAAATATTTAGCCTCAATTACAAACTATCCATATTTATAACACTTCAGAAAGCAATTTGTTGAAAAATAGACTCAAATAATGAAAGATAAATAATTATTACAATTGAAAAGTTTATAGTTTTTAAAAAAAATAGTTAAAAAACCCGCAAATTGTAATTAATAAATCTATATTTGCATCTTATATTAATTATTTTATTTAAATACAATGAACAAAGGAACAGTAAAATTCTTCAACGACACCAAAGGTTTCGGTTTTATCACTGAAGAAGGAAACAACAAAGAACATTTTGTACACGTTACAGGACTTATCGACGAGATTCGCGAAGGTGACGAAGTAGAATTTGATCTTCAAGAAGGAAGAAAAGGATTAAATGCGGTTAACGTAAAAGTACTATAATATACTTATCACTTTTTAAGACAATAAACCTCGCTTTTAGCGGGGTTTTTTTTGCCTAAAACTTTCCTAACTACATTCAAATTGAAATAAGCAATGATAATTGTCAATAAAAACTATATTTATTGTAATTTTAAGACTCCATTAAATTCTAATTTCATTATGAAAAACACTACACTATTCTTATTAGCATTGTGCTTGCTGAGTTTTCAGCTCAATGCACAAGACACAAATCGAGAAGAAGAAAGAAGACAGGCTAAAATATTAAATGAGCCATCCTCTATTTCTTTGGAAGAACTCATTAAACAAAAAAATAACACCTATGTAATCACCAAACAACACGTAAGTAGTATTAGCGGTGTTAATCACATCTATTTACGACAAGCCATAAACGGAATAGAAGTTTACGGCACAGAATCTAGCATTCACATTGACAAGAATGGAAAGGTTTTAGTAGAACACAATAAATTCTTAGCAGATATTCAAGCTACCGTAAAAAGTAATGCTCAAGGAATTTCTGCAAAACAAGCAATTACTTCTGTAGCCAGACAAATGAACTACAAAATTGGCAATCTTCAAGAAGTAAAAAGTATCGGTGGTAAAAACAAAGCTGCAGTTTTTAATAAAGCAGATATTTCTTCAGAAGACATTCCTGTTAAACTAATGTATTATTACAGACAAGGTATTGGCACTCAACTAGTTTGGGAGCTTTCCGTATCTGAAACAACTTCATCAGACTGGTGGAATTTCCGCGTTGATGCTTCAACAGGAAATATTATTGACAAAGACAACTGGACTTTATACTGTAATATATTAGGAGATCACGAAGACCACATTCACGCTGCTGAAAACTCAGCGCCTTTTGTTGGGCCGATGAATGAGCCTTATAACTACAACAATACAAATTCTTCAAACACTACAATGGCTCCAGCAGCAAGCTATAGAGTATTTGCAATGCCTGTAGAAAGTCCAAATCACGGAACGCGTACTTTAGTTACAAACCCAGAAAACCTAACTGCATCCCCTTATGGATGGCATGACATTAGCGGTAATAATACTGCTGATTACACCAATTCTCGTGGTAATAACGTTGATGCATATGACGATGACAATGCAAACAACCAACCAGACAACAAATACGCGTTTAGCCCAGGCGGAAACTTAATTTTTGACTTCCCGTTAAATACTAACTATAGTAATAGTGACCAATCAGAGAGCGCTGCAATTACAAACCTTTTTTATTGGAACAATATTATCCATGACGTAACTTATCAATATGGTTTTGATGAAGCTAGTGGAAATTTTCAACACAATAATTATGGAAAAGGCGGAATAGGTAATGACCGCGTTAATGCAGAAGCTCAAGATGGATCGGGAACATGTAATGCAAACTTCGCTACTCCCCCAGACGGAAACAGACCTCGTATGCAAATGTATGTTTGTGATAACAGAGATGGGGATTTAGATAATATGGTAATTGTTCATGAATATGCACATGGTATTTCTAATAGATTAAGCAACTTAGGCGGACAAGAACAAATGGGTGAAGGATGGAGCGACTATTATGGATTAATGCTTACTATGCAAAGCGGAGATTCAGGAACTGATTCTAGAGGTGTTGGAACTTGGTTAATTGGTGAAGGTCCAAATGGCCCAGGGATTAGAACCCATCCTTACAGTACAAATTTTGCAATTAACCCTCACACTTACGATGATATTAAATCAGAAGTTGCACCACACGGAGTAGGTTCTATTTGGACTGCAATGCTTTGGGAAATGACATGGGAGCTAATTGCTGTACACGGTTTCGATACAGATTTTTATAATGGAAGTGGTGGAAATAATATCTCTTTAGCCTTAGTAACAGAAGCGCTTAAATTACAACCAAGCAATCCTGGTTTTGTGGACGGTCGCGATGCTATTTTAGCAGCAGATATGGCATTATATGGTGGAGAAAACCAATGTGCAATTTGGGATGCGTTCGCCAGAAGAGGACTTGGTTATAGCGCTATTCAGGGCTCATCTAGTAGTAAAACAGATGGAACCGAAGCATTTGATTTACCACCAAACTTTTCAAGCTTAAATGTAATAGATGAAGTATGTCTTTCAGACGGAGTTCAAATTGGTCTTTCAGGAGGTAACCCTGCAGGAGGAGTTTATAGTGGACCTGGAGTAACTGATGATGGAAACGGAACAACCTTTACTTTCGACCCAAGTGTTGGAGGTCCTGGATTAGTAACGGTAACTTATGCAGTAGATGATTTCTGTACTGGAGACCCAACTACAATTACAGATGAAATTAATGTAACAAACGAACCTCCTGTAATTATTTGCATGGGTTCAGGCGGAGTTCCAATGACAGGCTCTAAATCAAGCTCACCTGGTGTTGCAATCCCTGATGCTAATACAAATGGGGTTACAGTAACAATGAATGTAACCGAAGATGTTACAATAACCGATTTAGATGTAGATTTAAACATAACACATAGTTGGGTAGGAGACTTAATTGTTAGCATAAAATCTCCAGCTGGTACTACAGCTGTAATTGTTGATAGACCAGGAAGAACAAATTCCGGGTACGGTTGCTCTGGAGATGATATTGTTGCTACCCTTGACGATGAAGCTGCTACATCTGTAGAAAATGAATGTTCGAGTTCAACACCAACTATTAATGGAACTTTTAAACCAAACAATCCATTGTCAGTTTTTGATGGTGAAAGCACTTTAGGAACATGGGAACTTAAAGTTTCGGATGTTGCAGGTGGTCTTACGGGTACACTAAACACTTGGGCAATAGATTACGATTATGAAATAGACGCTCCTGTACTAGATGTTACACTTGACGGTACCGGAAATGCTACTATAAATGCAGAAGCATTATTATACGATGTTACTGTTGAATGTGGTAGCTACACTGTACTTGCAGGAAGCCCATTAGCTTCAACAGTAAGCTTTAGCTGTTCAGACGTAGGGTTAAATACTATCTTAGTAGAAGTAACAAATGATAGTGGAGCTAGCTCTACTTGTTCGGCAATTGTTAATGTTATTGGTAACGGCGGTGGCGGTCCACTTCTTTGCCCAGGGGATATCACACAAGATAACGACCCAGGGGTTTGTGGCGCAGTTGTTACTTATACAGTAGACTCACCAGCAGGTTGTGGTGGTTCAGGAACTATTACACAAACTGCAGGTTTAGCAAGTGGAAGCACATTCCCTATAGGAACTACCGTTAACACCTTTGAATACGACGATGGAATCAATCCGATAGAAACATGTTCTTTTTCTGTAACTATAAATGATACTGAAGCTCCTACAGCAGTTTGTCAGAATATTTCTGTGCAATTAGACGCTTCTGGAAATGCAACCATTACAGCTGCAGATGTTGACGGAGGTTCTAGTGATAATTGTGCTATTGATACATTAAGTATTTCAACTAGCTCATTTACTTGCGCAGATATAGGTACAAATAATGTTACACTAACCGTAACAGATGCAAGCGGAAACACAAGTACATGTGTAGCTGTTGTAACAGTAACTGATGACCTCCCTCCTACTATTACGTGTCCTTCAAACCAAACAGTTGATACTGATCCTGGAAATGAATTTTACGTATTGCCTGATTATTTTGGAACTGGAGAAGCAACAGCAGTAGATAATTGTACATCTCCTGTTACTATTACTTCTCAGAATCCTGCGGCAGGAACACAGCTTCCTGAAGGAGTTCACACTATTACGTTAACTGCTGAAGACGAGTATGGAAACGATGCTACTTGTACGTTTGAACTTACTGTTAATGAAGTTTTAGGTATTGGTGATAACAACTTAGATTCGGATAGTATACAAATGTATCCTAACCCGACTACGCATTCTATTACCTTAGGAAAATCTACAAGTCTTTCTTTAGAAAACTTGAAGATATTCGACTTAAGAGGAAGAGTAATTAAAACAATCGATCTTAGAAATATGGGAGCTGAAAAAGTTATCGATGTTTCCGAATTGGCCTCAGCGACATATTTTGTAATCATACAAGGTAAAGATGGTCAAGTAATAAAAAGACTTATAAAAGAGTAAGTCAATAACTAAACTAAAAACAAAACCCTTCCGAAATAAATCGGAAGGGTTTTTGCTTTTTAAAATATTTAATAAGATGGCTAAAAGCTAGCTACTTCTTTTTTTGCAGTTTGAAATTCTTCAACCATTTCTTTTAATATTACTCCAGCTGGTTTAATATCGTGAATCAGTCCAGAAACCTGTCCTATTTCTAATTCACCTTCAACTAAATCTCCCTCAAACATTCCACGTTTTGCACGAGCCCTCCCTAAATGCTTGGCAAGCTCTTCTTTTGTAGGATTCGTTTTATACAACTCCATAACACTTTCAAAGAATTCATTCTTAAGCATTCTTACTGGAGCTAATTCTTTTAAAGTAAGTTGGGTATCTCCTTCTTTTGCGTCTACAACCATTTGTTTAAACGCATGATGTGACGAAGCTTCATCCGATGCCACAAAACGACTACCTACCTGTACCCCATCTGCACCTAAAACCATAGTAGCAAGCATAGCGCGACCTGTAGCAATACCTCCAGCAGCTATTAATGGAATCTGCAATTGCTCCTTTACCATTGGAATTAAAGTAAGTGTAGTAGATTCTTCACGACCATTATGGCCTCCTGCTTCAAAACCTTCTCCTACAACAGCATCTACTCCTGCTTCTTGTGCTTTTAAGGCAAACTTTACACTACTAACAACGTGTACTACTGTAATGCCGTTTTCTTTAAGTTTAGAAGTATATGTCTTTGGATTTCCAGCCGAAGTAAAAACTATTTTAACCCCTTCTTCAATTATTATATCAATAATTTTTTCAATATCAGGGTAAAGCATTGGCACATTAACACCAAATGGTTTGTCTGTAGCTTTTTGGCACTTTATTATATGTTCCCGAAGCACTTCAGGATACATTGAACCTGCTCCTAAAAGGCCTAAACCACCTGCATTAGAAACAGCACTAGCCAAACGCCAACCACTATTCCATATCATACCACCTTGAATAATTGGATATTCAATTTTGAAAAGCTCTGTAATTTTATTCTGCACTATTTTTTTAGGATTTTGTAACTTGTTGTCTTGTTGTTTGATGTAATAGATGCAATATACATCCCTGAAGTTAGGTTAGATAAATCAATGCGATTATTACTAGCCGTAATATTAGTTTGAAGTATTTTTTCACCTAAAACATTATACAATACAAACACAGCATTTTCTGCAGTTTTAGGAAATGAAATATTTACTTCAGTAGTAACTGGGTTTGGATATAAAGCAAATTGATTTTCTTGTAGTTCTTGTTCGTTCACTTTAAGTAATAGCGTATTTAATGCTTCTCCAAAATTTGGAATTCCATAACCCATTAAATCTGTTGGATTGTTGTATAAATGTGCAGACTCACGAATTGCTTGCATAACTACATCGTTTTTTAATGTAGGTACAGCACTCCATAAAGATGCCACAGCTCCAGCAATTATAGGAGAACTAAAAGAAGTTCCATTAGAAGTTAAAGGATCTCCCCAATAATCTGTAGTTGCGCCAAATCTATCTACAACAGCTGTATTAGCTCCTTGAGCCATTACATCAGGCTTTACTAGTCCAGCTGAATTTGGACCGTAAGAACTGAAATAAACATAATTTTCATTTGCATCAACCGCGCCTACAGTGAAAGAACCTGGCGCATCTGCAGGAGTTCCCACATAACCAAAGCCAGAACCGTCGTTACCCGCAGAAGTAACTGTAATCATACCTTTATCAAAAGCTATATTAGCTCCGCGAGCTGCAATAGTAGTTTCTCCATCTAAATCTGAATATTGATGAGTATATGCTGGTTTGTCATAATCCTGGTAACCTAAAGAAGTATTACTCACGTAAACACCTAAGCTATCGGAACGCTCCAATGCTTCAACCCAATACGCCTCCTCAGCAGGAGACTCTTCACTATCATCCTCTGTAATAAATAAGTAATAGGAAGCATTTGGCGCTGTACCTACAAATTCATTTGTAACCACTGCAGCTGCATCACTTAAGGTTAAAGCTCCGTGACCACCTGTTCCATTTGGACTCTCCACACGGGCAACAAAATCATAATACCCAAGTAATCTTCCTTCATCACGCATATGAGCATAAGCAGGGTTGTATAATACATTAGGATATCCATTATCCATAAATGCTACAGCAATATCTTGACCCGTAAAATCTTCTTGATGTAAAACATCAACACCAATCATTTCAGTCTGATTCTCAGCATTCCCATAATTATAAACTACTCTTAATTGCTCTTCTTGTTCTATTTTATTCTGTAAAGATCTAAACTGTCTTTCAAATTCTCTAGGTCCAGGTCTATTCATACTTTTATCAGCATACTCAATGTCTGAAACAAATGAAAGATTTAAAAGATTATTGATATTAGTTAAAGTTCCTCGTACATAAACAGCATTTAACCATTTTGATTTTGCAAGAACCGTAATACCTGTTGCAGTTTCTATCTGTGCTTTTTGCACTTCATTTAAAGGAACATCGCGTTCATCAATAGCAATACCTTGTGCTAATTTTCTATTTATTGCCGCTGTAGTTAAAATAGTTGATGGGTCTGCCAATGCAGCCGAAACCACCGAAGGATCCTTAGGTTCTAAAAAAACTAGGGCATCTTCTAACTGTGCAAAACTTAGGGTTGATACAAATGCAAATACTAATAATAGGAATAATTTTTTCATATAATATTTTTAAGAGATAACACCACTGCCAAGTAACTCAGCTCCATTATACCAAGCCACGAATTGACCCTCTGTAATAGCAGATTGCGGATTATCAAAGATAATATAAAGTCCTGAATGCGTGCAGTGCAAAGTTGCTTTTTCTAATGGCTGTCTATAGCGTATACGGGCCATAACTTCCATTTTTTCATCTTCTTGAAGCTTTAAATCTTCACGAACCCAATGAACTTCTTCGTCCTTTACAAAAAGTCCGCGTCTGTAAAGTCCTGGGTGACTTTTACCCTGCCCTGTATAAATAATATTTTCTTCAACGTCTGTGTCTATCACAAATAATGGCTCTTTGGTACCACCAACTGCTAAACCTTTTCGTTGCCCTTTAGTAAAATAATGCGCTCCATTGTGAACCCCAACTTCTTTACCATCAGATTTTGAATATTTATGTTTTGCTGAAAGAAATTCAAGTTCTTCCATTTCAGAAGTAAACTCTGGAGTTTCCACTTTATATTCAGGCAATGTTGCTGGAACTTCAACAATTATTCCATCTTTAGGAGCTAATTTTTGTTGAAGGAAATCTGGTAATCTCACTTTTCCTATAAAACACAAGCCCTGAGAATCGCGTTTTTCAGCAGTGATAAGATTTTGTTCGGCTGCAATTTTTCTAACTTCTGGCTTTAATAATTCACCAATTGGAAACAATGTTTTGGATAGTTGTTCTTGCGAAAGTTGACACAAAAAGTAAGACTGATCTTTATTAGGATCTTTCCCCGCTAGTAAATGATGAATTTCTGTTTCAACGCCATTCTCTTCACTTACTGAAGTTGTTTTTCTGCAATAATGCCCAGTAGCGACAAAATCTGCTCCCAAACCTAGCGCTATTTTCATAAACACATCAAATTTAATTTCGCGATTACAAAGCACATCTGGATTTGGAGTACGTCCCATTTGGTATTCACGGAACATATAATCTACAATTCGCTCTTTGTATTCTTCACTTAAATCTACAGTTTGAAATGGTATTCCTAATTTCTCAGCAACAAGCATTGCATCATTACTGTCTTCTAACCAAGGACACTCATCTGAAATAGTTACAGAATCGTCGTGCCAATTCTTCATAAAAAGACCTATAACTTCATAGCCTTGTTCTTTTAACAAATAGGCTGCTACACTAGAGTCTACACCTCCGCTTAATCCTACTACAACACGTTTTTTCATGGGTATTTTTGAAAGAAACCATCACCTTTAATGGCCATAGTTTTTGGATGTGCAAAGATACAATTACTATGCCCGAAATTCAAACTGCAAATAAAGTGACTTTAAACAATTTTAAAAGGCTTTTATTACAATCTGAAATTAACGTATCTTTAAAACCTGAGCCCACATAAATCGGCTATTTTTGTTCAAAATCTTTCATATAGCACATGCCAATTAAATCTATTCCTTATAAAGAGACCGGTTATTTTTCTAAACTTATCTGCGACTATTTAGCAGAAGAAAAATCATTAATTCCTTTTTATAATCGTTTTCCAAACTTGGAGAACTTCAAACTTCAAATTGAAGAGAAACAAAATAGTTTTAATATTCGTCAGAGACGGTTATTGTCTAAACAGATTATGTTGCAATACGGGTACAACTCTATATCCCAAGCTACGTTAACCAACTTAGACTTGCTTAAGGAAAACACAACTTTTACCGTAACAACTGGGCATCAGCTCAACCTTTTTACCGGGCCACTATATTTTCTTTACAAAATATATTCAACGATAAACTTATGTGAAAAGCTAAAGGAGCACTATCCTAATTTTAATTTTGTTCCCGTTTATTGGATGGCAACAGAAGATCACGATTTTGAAGAGATAAACTATTTTAACACTTACAAAAACAATAATACTTCCAGGATTGAAAAGGTTAAATGGGACAGAAATTCTTCTGGTGCTGTTGGAGAATTAAATACTGAAGGCTTAAATGAAGTTTTTGAAAAATTAAAAACACAATTTGGCAACAGTGAAAATGCTAAAGAGCTTCTTAGATATTTTTCTGACGCTTATTTAAAAAATGACAATTTAGCTGATGCCACTCGACACTTAGCCAATACATTGTTTTTTGAATCTGGATTAGTAATTGTTGATGGCAATGATGAGGTTTTAAAGAAATATTTCATTCCTTATGCTGAAAAAGAAATAACTGAAAATCTTAGTTTCAAAAAAGTTTCTGAAACCACTAAAAAACTTACCGACTTAGGTCATTCAGAACAGGTGCATCCTCGAGAGGTTAATTTATTTTACTTAAATAAGAATATTAGGGAACGTATCATAGAAAGTGAAGGTGATTTTTACGTGAATAACACTGAAATCTCATTTTCTAAGGAGGAGATTTTAGCCGAAATAAATGATAACCCACAGTGCTTTTCTCCAAATGCCTTACTACGTCCATTATATCAAGAAGCCGTTTTACCAAACCTCTGTTATATTGGTGGAGGCGGTGAACTAGCGTATTGGTTTCAATTAAAAGATTATTTTAATGAGGTAAAAGTTCCATTTCCTATTCTTTTATTGAGAAATTCAGCTTTAATAGCTCCTAAAAAATTATTGGAAGAGCTAGAAACTTATGACGTTTCTGTTGAAGATTTATTTCTTCCACAACAAGAGTTAACTACCAAGCACGTTCATAAAATTTCAGATATTGAAATTGATTTTTCTAAACAAAGAGAATTTTTAAAACAACAATTTAAAGATTTATATGTGCTAGCTGAAAAAACGGACAAGTCGTTTCTTGGTGCTGTTGCTGCTCAAGAGAAAAAACAACTTAACGGTCTAGATAATCTTGAGTCCAGATTACTAAAAGCTCAAAAAAGAAAACTTTCTGAAAAATTAAACCCTGTAAAAAACATTCAAGATACTCTTTTCCCAAAGGGAAGTTTACAAGAGAGAAACCTAAATTTTTCAAACTTCTACTTAGATAATGGAGAAGAAATATTAGACATCATTAAAGAGAATTTAGATCCTTTAAATTTATCTTTTACAATTATTGAAGTTTAAGTTTCAACTTCACAAGAAACATAAAAACCCACCTTTAAATTTATAAAGGTGGGTTTTTTAATAAAGTTATATTATGTGATTTATTTGAAGAACGAATCCACAAATTCAATCTTATTAAATACCTGAAGATCTTCCATCCCTTCACCTACTCCAATATATTTTACTGGAATTTGAAATTGGTCGCTTATACCAATAACAACTCCACCTTTTGCAGTACCGTCAAGTTTAGTAACCGCTAGAGAGGTAACTTCGGTTGCAGCTGTAAATTGTTTAGCCTGTTCAAATGCATTTTGCCCAGTAGAACCATCTAAAACTAAAAGCACATCGTGAGGCGCATCTGGTATAACTTTCTGCATCACACGTTTTACTTTAGTAAGCTCGTTCATTAAGTTTACTTTATTGTGAAGACGCCCTGCCGTATCTATAATTACAACATCAGCATTTTGATTTACTGCGCTCTGTAAGGTGTCAAAAGCAACACTAGCAGGATCACTACCCATACTTTGTTTAACGATAGACACATCAGTTCTATCAGCCCATATTTGTAATTGATCGATAGCTGCAGCACGGAAAGTATCGGCAGCACCTAAAACTACTTTCTTACCTGCTTTTTTAAATTGATAAGCCAATTTCCCAATGGTAGTAGTTTTACCTACACCGTTTACACCAACAACCATAATAACGTATGGTTTTTTATCTTGTGGCATTTCAAATTCGGTAGCGTTACCAGAATCTATTTCACTTAAAAGCCCAGCAATTTCTTCGCGAAGAATTTTATTTAGCTCGTCAGTACCTAGGTATTTATCCCTAGCAACTCGCTCTTCAATTCTTTCAATTACTTTTAAGGTAGTATTTACACCAACATCACTAGAAACCAATACCTCTTCAAGGTTATCTAAAACCTCATCATCAACCTTGCTTTTTCCAGCTACAGCTTTACTAAGCTTATCGAAGAAAGATGTTTTAGTTTTTTCTAGCCCTTTATCAAGTGTTTCTTTTTTCTCCTTGGAGAATATCCTTTTAAATATACTCATGGTTTCCGTGGTCGGTTAAAGGTTATAAATTTATGCTATTATCAGCTCAATTATATACCTGACTATTTTTTAAATAACAAAAATACGAAAAGCCACCTTCGTAAAAAAGTGGCTTTAACTCAATATTTTAATCTGGTTATTTTTTGTTTAACCAGTCGTTTACCATCTCTGGAGACATAATAGCCTCAGTAAATGTATATGCTCCTGATTTTTCCGATTTAACCATTTTAATAGCTTTGGTTAAACGTTTTGAACCTGTCTGTAACGATGCTACTGATTTCTTTGCCATTTTATCTCTTATTTAATCTCTTTATGAACCGTCATTTTCTTAAGAATTGGGTTGAATTTCTTCAACTCCATTCTATCCGGTGTATTCTTTTTGTTTTTGGTAGTGATGTAGCGAGAAGTTCCTGGTTTACCAGATTCCTTATGCTCAGTGCACTCCAAAATTACTTGTACTCTATTTCCTTTTTTAGCCATTGTAATAGACTTTATTGATTATTGCAATTATTTAGTTAAAAAGCCTTTTTCACGCGCTTCTTTCATAACCGCAGAAATACCTTTTTTATTGATATCTTTAATAGCAGAAGCTGAAACTCTAAGTGTTACCCACTTGTCTTCTTCTGGTATATAAAAACGCTTTTTAAGCAAATTTACATCAAACTTACGTTTGGTTTTATTCATCGCGTGCGACACGTTATTTCCAACCATCGCTTTCTTTCCGGTAAGTTCACAAACTCTTGACATTTCCTTAACTTTATTAGTTATTTTAAAACAGGGTGCAAATTTAAGTAATTCTTTCGTGTTGTACAACAAAAGGAAATTAGTTTTTTGAAATTTCTTTTAATAACATCTCAAAAGATTTGTTTGCCGCCTTTGTAATCACACGATAGCGATCATTTCCAAAATTAAATTTTTCTGAAAAAACTTCATTTCGAGATGCTATTGCAATACAAACTGTTCCAACTTCATCTGCGCCATCTCCTTTTGTTGGTCCTGCAATTCCTGTTGTGGCAATTGCGTAATCTGTATCAAATAGCCTACACGAATTTAAAGCCATACTTTCAGCAACCTCAACACTTACAACTGAAAATTCTTCAATAAGTGAAGCCGGCACACCTAAAACTTTTGTCTTTAATTCTGTTTTATACGGAATAATACTTCCTAAGAAAAATGATGAAGCTCCAGGCTCCGCAGTTATCTGGCTTGCAATCGCCCCTCCTGTACAACTTTCTGCTAAGCTTAATGTTCGTTGCTTTTCATTTAAAATATGTGCAATCTTTCCTACAATAGTCGTTTCATCTTCAAAACCTATAGCAATATCCGAAAGCATATCAGATAAAACTTCCATTCGGGAATCTATACTTTCTTTTAAAGCATTTTCGTCGGTACCACTAGATGATAGTCGCAAACGCACTTTTCCTAGTGAAGGCAAATACGCTAATCTTATATTTTCAGGTAAATTATTTTCCCAATCTGCAATTCTATCTGCAACAGCACTTTCACCCATTCCATAGGTAAGAAGTGTTTTGTGGTAAATAAACGGCCTATTAAAGCGTTTTATTACTAGAGGTAAAACTTGATCCTTTAACAAATTTTTCATTTCGTAGGGAACGCCTGGCAATGAAACAAAAACAGTTTTATCCTTCTCCATCCACATTCCAGGTGCGGTTCCATAATGATTCATTAAAACTTTTGCTTTAGAAGGAACGAGTGCCTGTTGTATATTTGACGGCAAAGGCTCCCCGAGCTGATAGTTTTTAAATAATTGCTTAATATTTTCAACTATTTCTGAGTCTTCCACCAAAGTATCCTCAAAATAATCGCAAAAAGTACGTTTAGTAATATCGTCTTTAGTAGGGCCAAGTCCTCCAGTAACAATAATTAAATCGGCGTGTTTTTCAGCGTCTTCAAAAGCTTGCAATATATGCTCACGATCGTCCTGAACCGAAGTAATTTGATATACTTTTACCCCTATTTTATCAAGCTCTTTCGAAATAAAAGCCGAATTTGTATCTACAATTTGACCAATGAGAATTTCATCTCCTATGGTTATAATCTCTGCTAGCATTTACATTGTTTTTTTTGAAAAGCATACCTTCCATTGACAATTTTGAAGATATTGTCAGAATGATATTTCTTTACTTTATTTTTATTGAAAACATTTCTTTTTCTTCAATATACCCCTGTAATACATCATCTACAGAAACAGGCCCAACGCCTGATGGTGTACCGGTGAAAATAACATCTCCAATTTTTAAAGTGAAGTATTTTGAAATATTTTCGATTAAGGCATCTATTTTCCACATCATCTGCTTTGTGCTGCCATGTTGAACAACCTCCCCATTGCGTTTTAGACTGAAATGTAAATCGTCAATATCTTCAATCTCATTTTTTGATATAAAATTTCCAATTACAGCCGAACCATCAAATGCCTTCGCTTTTTCCCAAGGAAGACCATCGCTTTTTAGTTTCTTTTGTAAATCTCTCGCTGTGAAATCAATACCCAAACCTATTTCATCGTAGTATTTATGTGCAAACTTACGATCTATATGCTTCCCTATTCTATTGATTTTCACCAACACTTCAACTTCGTGATGAACTTCATTTGTAAATTCAGGAATGTAAAATGGTTGCTTTTTTAATAGTATAGCCGAATCTGGTTTTAAAAACAATATTGGCTCATCAGGAACAACATTATCTAGTTCCTTAATATGTTCTGTGTAATTTCTCCCTACGCAGATTATTTTCATATTGTAAAATTTATTATTTGAAATTAGAAATACTGTCAGTTATCAAAAGAGATGATTTTCTTAAAGTTTTGTATTCAATTTCTGAAGTCTAATTCGTGTAAGCACTTTTTTGGTATACAATGGAAAATCGGCATTAAGCAACCATCCGAAATAACCAGAATCTTTATCTAATATTTCTGTTACTAACTTACCTTTATACTTTCCGAATGAAAAAACCTCTTCTCCATTCTCATCATAACTTATATATCCCGCAAAATCTGCATGGTCCTTATGAGAACTAAAATCTGCTAAGGAAGCTATATCGTTCTCCAAGTCTGGATAACGCTCTAATTGCGCCTTTAAAACCTCGTAAGTGGCATTTGTATCGGCAGCGGCACTATGAGCATCTAGAAGGTCTTTGTTACAGTAAAATCTATATGCTGCTTCTAATGTTCTCTTTTCCATTTTATGGAAGATGGTCTGAACGTCAACCGCAAGGGCTTTTTTCAAATCAAAGTCTATTTCTGCTCGAAGCAATTCTTCAGCAAGCAGTGGAATATCGAATCTATTTGAGTTAAATCCGCCAAGGTCACTATCTTTTATCAATCCATAAACTTTTGGTGCAAGATCTTTAAACGTAGGTTCGTTAGCAACCATTTCATCGCTAATTCCGTGTATAGCTGTAGATTCTGGTGGAATAGGCATTCCTGGGTTTACACGCCAAGTATGACTTTCTTTATTCCCATTTGGAAATACTTTTAGGATTGCGATTTCAACAATTCTGTCTTTAGCTACATTTACACCTGTGGTTTCAAGATCGAAAAAACAGATTGGTTTTTTTAGGTTCAGTTCCATTTTTTTATTTTAAAAAAGTAAAGATACTTCTTATTGAAGTTTTGAAAGAATTTATAAAAAAGAAAAGGGGGATTTTGAATACAAAATCCCCCTTTAACGTATTGTTTATCTCAATTAAATCTCACGATTTACATCCCAATCTTCTAGGTAATCTGCAACACGCTTTACAAATTGCCCTCCTAATGCACCGTTTACAACTCTGTGGTCGTAACTATGCGACAAGAACATTTTGTAACGTATTCCAATAAAGTCACCTTCTGGAGTTTCTATAACAGCAGGTACTTTTCTAATTGCTCCAAGAGCTAAAATACCTACTTGTGGTTGATTAAGAATTGGAGTTCCCATAATGCTACCAAATGTTCCGACGTTAGTAACTGTGTAAGTGCCACCTTGGATATCGTCTGGTTTAAGCTTGTTTTCACGAGCACGTACTGCAAGGTCGTTTACAGCCTTACTCATTCCAAGCAAGTTTAACTGATCTGCATTTTTAATTACAGGAACAATTAAGTTTCCATCAGGTAAGGCAGCAGCCATACCTAAGTTTATATTTTTTCTTTTGATAATCTTATCACCATCTACGGCAATATTCATCATTGGAAAGTCTTTTAGCGCTTTCGCTACAGCCTCCATAAATATTGGAGTAAAAGTTAAGTTTTCACCTTCGCGCTTAGCAAAAGATGCTTTTACTTTATTTCTCCAATTCCAAATATTAGTAACATCACATTCTACAAATGACTGTACGTGTGCAGATGTTTGAACACTTTCAACCATATGATGGGCAATTAATTTACCCATTCTAGACATTTCAATTATCTCATCACCTCCATTTACCGATATTGGAGTTTTAGCTTTTGGAGCTTCTTTTGCCGCAGGAGTTGCAGTTGCAGTGGCTTGTGCTGGAGCAACAGTTTTAGCAGAAGAACGGTTTTCTACGTAGGCAAGAATGTCGTTTTTAGTAACACGGCCGTCTTTACCAGTTCCAGATATACCATCTAACTCTGCTTGTGAAATACCTTCAGCAGCAGCAATATTCTTCACTAATGGAGAATAAAAACGATCGCCAGTATTTTCAATAGGAGTATGAGTTTCTTGTTTTGCAGCTTCAAATTGCTTTTCAACTTCTTTTACAGCTTGTTCAGTTGTTGAATCAGCAGTAGCTTTTGAAGTATTTTCAGTTTTTGGAGTTTCATCAGCCCCTCCTTCGGTTTCAATAATAGCAATGGTTTGTCCCACTTGCACAACATCATCTACATCAAATAGTTTTTCAACTAACACACCATCTACCTCACTGGGAACTTCGCTATCCACTTTATCGGTAGCGATTTCTAGCACTGCCTCATCAGCTTCAATAGTATCACCTACTTCTTTTAGCCAGTTTGTTAAGGTTGCTTCTGCAACACTTTCGCCCATTTTGGGTAGTTTCAATTCAAATTTTGCCATAATATAATTTCAATATCGAATTTGGAAGGCGCAAGCCTTATTTTAAAAACGTTGCAAAATTAGTCAAAATTTGCTCGTCTTCTGTTTCAAATTTCTTAAAAAACTACTACACCACCTTTTTCATCACTTTGGTCACTCCCAATTATAAAGTTGCGACCTCGCGGTTTTATCCTAAAATGGTTGCCTTTTCCTTTCAATTGTTTCATCAACCGAAAGATTTCACCATTTGTAACATAGTCATTATCAAAAACTAATAAGCTATTTTTCAAAACAACCTGCTCATGAACATTTTTTGATGCCATTTGAAAATGTAGCTTCATTTTATCTGAAAGCTTTTCAATTAATTCAACATTTTCAGTAAAAACATAATGTTTTTCTAGCTGTAAATTTTCTTTGTTTTTTTTACTTGAGGTGAATCTATATGCATTTTTTGCAAGGGCAACCCCTAGAGAAACCGAATTTTTAAGCAATGCATTATTATTAAAATGTTTTTCGTAAAAAATCTGCATTGCACCATAAAAACGCTCAAAATACGCTTTGTCTTTTTTAGTGCTTTCTCCCTTATAGTGAAGAACAGTACTTTTCCCTAAATAATGGTTTTTATACCCGGCTTTAGTAAATTTATAAGACAAGTCTATATCCTCACCATACATAAAGTAATCTTCATCAAATCCACCAACTTCATTGTAAATACTTCGTTTTACAAGCATAAATGCACCAACCAATATTTCAACTTCACCACTAGAGTTTTCTGCCAAATGAGAGGTATAATACTTTTTTGTAAAACCTAACAACTTCAGCATAGATACTTTTGGTGTTGGTAAATTCCGTTTACTTTCAGGCAAAAAATTACCTGTACCGTCCATTAAATAAACACCTAAAGCGCCAATATTTTTTACATTTTCAGAATATTTAATTGCATTTACAAGTGCGTCTTCAGCTACAACAGTATCTGGATTTAATATACACACATATTCCCCTTTGGCTACGGATACTGCTTGATTATTTGCTTTACTGAATCCTACATTTTCCTTATTTTGAATAAGAACTACGTTTGGAAACTGAGTTTTTACCACCTCACAACTATCGTCCTTAGAATCATTATCTATCACGATAATTTCAGCGTCAATATTCTCAATAGCTTTTTCAACAGACAGTATGCACTGTTCTAAAAAGTACCGCACATTATAATTAAGTATAACTACAGATAATTTCATCAGTACAGATTATTTTGAAAAATTAAAGGCTAAGATGGTTTTATTATTTTGAAGTAATTGATTCAAATCTAATTGTTTTTTAAGGACGATTCAAATGGGATACGATGAAGTATACTTCGCCCTAAAGTTACCTCATCTGCATATTCCAACTCATCACCTACAGAAATACCACGAGCGATAGTAGTTGTAATAATGTTATAAGGTTCAATTTGTTTAAAGATATAAAAGTTGGTGGTATCCCCTTCCATAGTAGAACTTAAAGCAAAAATAAGCTCGGTAATATTTCCAGATTTCACTTTTTCAACAAGTGATGGAACCGTTAGATCACCAGGGCCAATTCCATCCATAGGTGATATTTTACCTCCTAAAACGTGGTAATGTCCGCGATACTGACTTGTGTTTTCAATCGCCATTACATCGCGAATGTCTTCTACCACACAAACAATTTTTTCGTTTCGGTTAGGGTTAGCGCAAATCTCACATAGTTTTGAATCACTAATATTGTGACAATTTGAGCAAAAGTTTATCTCTTCCCGCATTTTCACCAAACTAGCAGCCAATTTCTGGGTTTGCTCCTTTGGCTGTTTTAATAAATGAAGCACTAAACGCAAAGCTGTACGTTTTCCAATTCCAGGGAGTTGGGACATTTCGTTTACCGCGTTCTCAAGTAATTTTGAAGAAAATTCCATAGCTAAAATCCTGCCGACAAGTTAAAAAAAATGCTTCAGAAAAAAATGATTTTCCTGAAGCATTCCTAACTTGGATTAAATTTGTATTAATTAATTACAAGCTTTTTAATTGCTGTACCTGCAGTTGTATTTAAACGCACAAAGTAAACACCTGAATTCAATGATGAAACATCCATAGTGTATTTGTTTGCGATAAATGCATCAGCTTGATACATTAATAGTTTTCCTGAAATATCAAAAATTCTAATTTCTGCATTTATTGGATTTTGTAATCCGATAGTAATTTGAGAATCCGCTGGGTTTGGATACACACTTACAGAAGATTCAAAAGTATTTTTATTAACTCCCATTGTACCTTCAACTACTGGAGAAACCCAAAGACCTCTACCATACGAACCTGCGTAAATCATTCCGTTTGCATAGTTAATCTCCAGTTCATTAATTTGAACATTTGGTAATAGATTACTAAAAGGTTGCCATTCGGTAAAAGTGTTATCTATATAATAAATGCCATAATCCATACCTAAATAAAGACCATCCTTACTGTTGTTTTGCCAAACAACTGCTAAAGCTGAAAAGTTTGGAAGATTTAGACTGTAACTACTCCAAGTATCCCCTCCATCTTCGGATACCATCACTTTATTTGCACTTGTGGTAGCTACTGCAATTTTATTAGGATCTACAGGGTGAATTGCAATTGAATTAATCAATCCTCCTGGAATTCCAACTTGCTCCCAATCTGTAGCACCACCATCGGTAGTTCTATACATTAATGCACCTCTTGATGCATACATAATTTGATTGTTCCTTTCGTAAATTTTTAAATTGTTTAAGTTACCTCCAAAATTTTGAGAAATTGGAGTCCAAGAAGCACCTAAGTTAGCTGACTTATAAACTCGATTGTAACCAACATATATAGTATTTTGAACTATTGGATCTTGCTCAAAAGGTGTTACCCAATTCCCTGAACCCGTTCCTGGTTCATTAATTTGAATTAGACTATTTCCTCCATTCTGAGTTCGGTATAATTGACCAAATTGACTAGTACCATACATAAAGTTTGTATTGTCCTTGTCTATAAATGTTTCCATTCCGTCAGCACCAATCCAATCTCTCCATCCAGTTGAAGAAGTGTAGAAAGAAGTACCATTATCTTGCGACCCACCAGATACAACTACATCTTCTGTTTGTGAAATACCAATTTTATAAAATTGACGAATCCCTAGCCCTTCTGTAAGATCTTCAAAATATGAAGCGTTTATTGTAGCCGTGTTTTCAGCTTTAAAAATTCCTCCATCAGTAACCGCATAAAGTGTAGTTCCGTGGAATAGCATATCATCAATATCGGCGTGACAATAGCCGATGTTTTGTGTAGCAGCATTCCCAGGAATCCAATCTGAAGTAATTTCAAAAGTCACTCCTGCATCCATAGATCTCCAAGAAAGGATACCTGCAATATGCACTTCATTAGCATCTGAAGGATTTACAGCAATCGCCATATCTCTAGGAGCTTGTCCGTTATTGTCATTTCCAGTTGTACTATAACCAAAATAGTTTTTGTTACCGTGATTAAGCTTTGTAAATGTATTACCTCCATCTACAGATGAATAAAATCCACCAAATCTATTTTGAAACGCTTCTACCACATAAACTGCCTCTGGATTTGCTGCCGAAACACCTATCATTTTTGCTCCACTGCTAAATCCGCTGATGGTTGTAAAAGTTGCTCCTCCATCTGTTGATTTATGAAATCCGGTTCCTGAAGCATAAACTACTGAAGGGTCTCCTGGTTTAAATTCTAAGTCATACCCTCTTGAGTCTGAAACTGCAGTTGTCCAAGTTGCTCCACCATCTGTAGTAGCATAAATTCCAACATTTTCGGCAGTTGCAAACATTATATCGCTATTGGTTGGGTGGATTAAAATTCTATTTACAACACTATTCCCTATTGTTGCTAATAAACTCCAAGTTGCTCCAGCATCTGTTGATTTAAAAATATCTCCATTAGTTGCTCCAAAGAAGTAAGTGTTAGCATCGGTTGGATCCATAGCAACAGCATAAACCTTCATATTTGAAAAGTAGTCATTTAAAGGAGTCCAAGTTTGTGCTCCATCAGTAGTTTTCCAAACACCTCCGGTGTTAGCACCAACAATAATATGGTTTTCGTTCCCTTCTTCAATAGCTACTGAAGTAATTCTACCTACACCAGGATTCCATCCTGAAGTTGCGTTCCAATTATCTGGTCCCATTTCTTGCCAGCTATCTGGAAGAACCATTCTATTTTCAGCAGTACTATTTACATATGCATTCCAATTTTCTAGTTCTCTTAAACGATCAGCATTAGAAGCCAAATATCCGTCTTCTTGAACCATTCTAAGAGCGTTATACTCCCATCTCTTATATTGTTTATATCCGGTGCCACGGCCTTTATCCTTTCCTTCGAAATGGGCTTCGGCACTATCTATAATATCTTGCACTTTATAGGTGCCAGCATCAATCATTCGTAAATATTCTTGAGCCTGAATGGCTAAAGAACTAAATAAAAGGGTAAAAAGCAGTAGTAATTTAAAACGCATCTTTTTAGTTTTTAGGTAGTTATAAGTTAATTTGAGTAAAGTCATCAAATGTATTAAAAATAAAATGGGTAGGGAAATCAAACTTTGTATTTTTACGCAGACGAATTCCTAATTATTATAGTCTAGTATAATATGCAACCCTTACACATACTTTTATTAATCATTGGATATTTTTTAGCTTTAATTTTTATTTCCTACTTAACTAATAAGGGTGGAAGTAATGCTGATTTTTTTAAGGCTGGAAAACAATCGCCTTGGTACTTGGTTGCGTTTGGTATGATTGGCGCTTCGTTAAGCGGAGTAACTTTTATATCAGTTCCCGGTTGGGTTGAAGCTTCAAAATTCAGCTATTTTCAGGTTGTTTTAGGCTATATAGTAGGTTATGCAGTAATTGGAACCGTTTTACTTCCACTCTACTATCGTTTAAACCTCACTTCAATTTACACCTACTTAGAAGGAAGGTTTGGAAACGCTTCTTATAAAACGGGGGCTTCATTTTTTCTATTATCAAGAGTTGTTGGGGCAAGTTTCCGCCTTTATTTAGTTGCTGTAGTGTTGCAAAGTTTAATCTTTGACGATTTGAATATTCCTTTTTGGGTAACAGTAACTATTACAATTTTATTGATTTGGCTCTATACTTTTAAAAGTGGAATAAAAACCATTGTTTGGACAGATACTCTACAAACCTTATTTATGCTAATTGCAGTGGGAGTTGCTGTCTATTATGTAGCCACAGATTTAGGTCTTTCTGGGAGCAGTCTTTTTACATTTGTAGCTGAAAGTGAAATGAGCCAGATATTCTTTTTTGACGATTGGAGATCGGGAGATCATTTTGTAAAGCAGTTTATAAGTGGTGCTTTTATTGCAATTGTAATGACAGGTCTAGACCAGGATATGATGCAAAAAAACCTTACTTGTCGCAACTTAGAAGACGCTCAAAAAAATATGTTTTGGTTTACTATTGTACTTACAATTGTAAATTTTGTATTCTTAACTTTAGGGTTATTACTTACTGTGTACGCTGAACAAAATGGAATAGATGCTCACAAAGATCAACTTTTCTCAACCCTTGCTGCGCAGGAAAGCGTATTTGGGATGGGTGTAGCTGTGTTGTTTATCTTAGGCCTAATAGCTGCAGCTTATAGTAGTGCAGATAGCGCTTTAACGGCACTAACCACCTCCTTTAGTATCGATATACTGGATATTGAAAAGAGGTATGATGAAAAGAAGCAAATTAAAATGCGAAAGCTCATTCACATTTTATTTTCGCTATTATTAATATTTGTAATTATCATCTTTAAATATGTTATTGCAGATGATTCTGTAATATCCAAACTCTTTGTTTTTGCAGGTTACACCTACGGCCCTCTGTTAGGCTTGTATGCTTACGGTCTCTTTACAAAATGGAATGTAAAAGATAAACTTGTTCCGTTAATTGCAATTGCAACTCCATTCATAGGGTATGGTATAAGCCATCTAAGCTCATTGTACCTAAACTTTGAATTCGGCTTTTTTATATTAATCTTAAATGGAGTACTTACATTCTTAGGTCTAATACTGATTCGTACCCAAAAGAACTAAAGTACAAGCAACCTCAGCTTCAATATTATTTTCTTTAAGAAGTGTGTAGAATTCAGGATTTTCAGTACCTGGATTGAAGATCACTCGCTTCGGTTTTAGCGAAATAATATAGTTGTAGTATTCTTCTTGTCGTTTTGGATTTAGATATAAGGTTACTGTATCAATATCTTCAAAATCTTTCTTTTCTGTACCAATATTTACGCCAGCAACCTCACCTTCTTTTAAACCTACCGCTTCAACCAGGTGATTGTGATTCACTAATCTATTTATTGCCAAATTAGAATATCGGTTCGGCTTTAAACTTGCGCCTAGCACTAATGTTTTTTTCATTTGATTTAGTTTTTAGGAAAAATACAATACAACGTTCTAAATTATCATAAATGTTAGTTAAAAAGAAGGCAGCAATGAAACATAATAACTTTTTGAACGTCTTTATTAAAGTAGAAGTAAGATATTATTTTACTGCAATAGTTTTACGTTGATGGTTAGTGTTAATAATTGCAGTAATATTTCAAACCCGAAGCAAACACTTCGGGTTTGTTTGTTTTAAAACTCAAATGTTATTGTATTGTTAAATAAGGTTTTACAATGAAACAATTAAGATGTTTTTTCGTCTAACACATATAATCCTAAGTTTCATTTTTATAATTTATTTGAATTAGCCTTCAACGAATTATTCCATATTTTAGGTAATTGAAATAGCCTTTCAGAAATACTGAAAGGCTATCTTATTTTATGAGTAAACAACCTTTTAAAAATGGGTGTTTCACTATCACATCTTTATTTTAAAAAAATCAATTTACCATCTTATAATTGCACTTCCCCAAGTAAATCCACTTCCGAAAGCTGCTAACACTACAAGATCTCCTTCTTTAATTTTACCTTGTTCCCAAGCTTCAGTAAGCGCAATTGGAATTGAGGCAGCTGTTGTATTTCCGTATTTCTGAATATTATTAAAAACTTGATCGTCTGTTAATTTCAATTTGTGCTGAATAAATTGCGATATACGTAAATTAGCCTGGTGAGGAATTAACATATCAATATCTTTTACTTCAAGATTATTTGCATCCAAACCTTCCTGAATTACCTCAGCAAAACGAACTATAGCGTGTTTGAACACAAATTGCCCATTCATCACAGGATAATACGGAATATTTTCTTGAGGATTTTCAGCTATAATTTCTGGAACCCAATGAGCGGTGCTAGGCCCTTGTAATGCAAGTTCATTTTTATGTGCGCCTTCACTATGGAGATGAGTAGATAAAATTCCATTGGCACCCTCTTCATTTCTAGATAATACAGCAGCTCCTGCACCATCCCCAAAAATTACTGAAACGTTTCTTCCACGAGTTGTAAAATCTAATCCCCCACTGTGGTTTTCACTACCGATTACTAAAACGTTTTTATACATACCCGTCTTAATAAATTGATCGGCAACAGAAAGTCCATAAATAAAACCACTACATTGGTTTCGTACATCTAGTGCTGGAATCGTTCTCATTCCCATCATTTCTTGTACTTCTACTCCACCTCCAGGGAAATACATATCTGGACTAAGCGTAGCAAAAACAATCATATCTATATCGTTAGGAACCAGTTTAGCTCGGTCTAAAGCTATGGTAGCCGCTTTAACTCCCATAACAGAAGTCGAGTTCCCATCGCCCTTTTTAATATGTCTGCGTTCTTTAATACCCGTGCGCTCTTGAATCCAAGCATCATTAGTGTCCATTAATTTCGACAAATCGTCATTGGTCACAACATTTTCGGGAACATAATATCCAAGACCAGTAATTTTTGAAGTATACATTTTTAGAGTTTTAAATAATCGTGAAAGATACACATATACTTTTTTTTAAGGAAGTAATTTAAACGTAATAAAGTATGCATGCATAATAGATTTTAAAGAAGAAGATTATAAGTTCTCACATTTTAAAACATTCTCTTTACTCCTTATTTTATAAAACGCCTAGGATAATTATTTTGAATATCTTTAGGCTTTTAAAAATTTTAATATGAAAAACATTATTGCATTTGTTGCATTTTTATTTGTAACAACAACTTTTTTTGGACAAGAGAAATTAAAGTATCAAAAACCCCCGAAAGAAATTTTAGAGCTTGTTGATGCTCCTTTAGCACCTTCAGTTTGGATTGACAGTAAAGGGGAAAACGTGTTGCTATTTTACCGCGATGCATATAAATCTATTGCCGAACTTTCTGAAACCGAACTTCGTTTGGGAGGTCTACGTATAAACCCTAAAACTAATATCGGAAGTAGAACAAGGTATTTCAACAATATAAAAGTAAAAGAATCTACAGCAAAGGATGCCAAGCAAATCACTGGATTACCTGAGAATGCAAGAATTTCTAATTTCTCTATCTCTCCAAACGAAAAGATGGTTGCTTTCTTAAACACCTCAGACGATGGTGTTCAATTATGGATTGCAGATATTGAAAAAGGTAGTGCAAAGAAACTAAGTACACTTAAATTAAATGCAAATATGGGGAATCCCATCAATTGGTTTAAAGACAGTAATGCACTATTGGTAAATGCTATTCCTAACAACAGAAAAGAGTTAATAAATACTTCAGAAGCCGTACCTGAAGGTCCAACAATTTCAATCAGCGATGGAGAAAAAGCTCAAAACAGAACCTATCAAGATTTATTAAGTAGCCCTAACGACGAATACAACTTTGAGCAATTGGCGCTTTCAACAATAAAAAAGATTACACTTAACGGAGAAGTTTCAGATTTTCTGCCTACTGCTATGTATGACGACATCGATTTCTCTCCAGACGGGAGTTATGTTATGGTGAATATCATAAAAAAACCATTTTCATACATAGTTCCTTATTACAGATTTCCATTTGAAACAAATATTTACGACAAGAACGGGAAACTGATTCAAAAAGTAAACGATGTACCATTAAATGAAGTACAGCCAAAAGGATTTATGGCTACTAGAGAAGGCAAAAGAAGCATGAGATGGCGCGCAGATAAACCGGCTACATTATATTGGGCTGAAGCGCAAGACAAAGGTGATCCAGAAGTAAAAGTAGATCACAGAGATGCAGTTTATGAATTAGCCGCTCCTTTTAATGGGAAAGAGAAATTGCTTCTTAAAACTATCAATCGTTTTTCTGGTATAACTTGGGGGAATGATAACCTAGCAATTGCAAGTGATTACTGGTGGAACGACCGTAACACAAAGAGTTATATTTTCAATCCTTCAAATGCTTCCCAAGCACCAAAAATAATTTTCGATAGAAGTTATCAAGATAGATATAGCGATCCGGGAAGTTTTGTAACTACTAGAAACAATTATGACGAAAGAGTTTTAGAAATCAATAATGGTACAGCTTATCTAATGGGTGACGGTTTTTCAGAAAAAGGACAATTTCCTTTTATTGATGAATACAATTTAAAAACTCAAAAAACTAAGCGTGTTTATGAATCTACTTATACCGATAAGTTAGAAAATCTAAACTCTGCTATTGATATGAAGAAAGGGAAGATTTTAGTGCGCATAGAATCACAGAATGAATACCCTAATTATTACTTCAGAAACATTAAAAAGAAGAATGATTTAACTCCAGTTACTTCATTTGAAAATCCATTTAAAAGCATTCAAGATGTTCACAAAGAAGTTATCAGTTACAAACGCGATGATGGTTTAGAACTTGAAGGCACCTTGTATTTACCTATCGGATATGATGTAAATAGCAAAGAAAAAATGCCGATGATTCTTTGGGCTTATCCGCGTGAATACAAAGACAAAAGCAGTGCTGCACAAAGTACAACAAACCCTAACGAGTTTATATACCCGTATTACGGATCTCCAATTTACTGGGTAACTCAAGGATATGTAGTTTTAGATGATGCAGCGTTCCCAATTGTTGGTGAAGGTGATGAAGAGCCTAACGACTCTTTTGTTGCTCAGTTAGTTGGAAATGCAAAAGCCGCAATAGATGCAGTTGATGAAATGGGGTACATAGACAGAAACAGAGTTGGTGTTGGAGGACACTCTTATGGTGCATTTATGACAGCAAATTTATTAAGTCATTCAAATTTATTTGCTGCAGGTATTGCTAGAAGTGGTGCCTATAACAGAACCCTTACTCCTTTCGGATTTCAAAGTGAAGAAAGAAGCTATTGGGATTCTCCTGAAACCTATAACACTATGTCTCCTTTTATGAATGCCGATAAAATGAAATTTCCTTTGTTATTAATTCACGGAGAGGCGGATAATAACTCAGGAACATACCCACTACAAAGTGAGCGATATTTCAATGCGTTAAAAGGTTTAGGCGCAACTGCTCGACTTGTTATGCTTCCAAAGGAAAGTCACGGTTATAGCGCAAAAGAAAGTGTTCTTCACGTATTATGGGAACAACACGAGTGGCTTGAAAAGTATGTAAAAAACAGAAAGATTAGCGGCGAATAAACGCTTCTAAAAATAATTTATTGGAACTAAAAAAGGGCGCATTATTAATGCGCCCTTTTTAAACAACCTAACCAATTAAATAATTGACATTTTACTTTTTCATAGCAATTTTATATCCAATTATTTAATTGTAAATATACCATTCTTTGTTTAGTGATATTGTTAAAGGATTAAACAAAGTTTTGTTAAAGTTTATTTCTACAATACAGTGACAAGGTGTCAGCATTAGCATCCTTGGTATTTTTTTTGACTATTGAAAGTCACTGAGTACAATTAAGAAATAAATAAATTATAAAAAAAATGAGCAAAGGAACTATCAATGTATCAGTGGATAATATTTTTCCACTAATTAAGAAGTTTTTATACAGCGACCACGAGATATTTCTTCGTGAATTAATTTCGAACGCAACAGATGCAACTTTAAAACTGAAGCACCTTGCCAATATAGGAGAAGCTGAAGGGGTAGAATATGGTAACCCTATTATTGAAGTAAAACTTGACAAAGAGAAAAAGCAACTACGCATTATTGACCAAGGTATTGGGATGAGCGCTGAGGAAGTTGAGAAATACATCAACCAAATTGCATTTTCTGGTGCTGAAGAATTTATCGAAAAATACAAAGACAAAGACGGAAAAGACGCTGGAATTATCGGGCATTTCGGACTTGGTTTTTACTCAGCTTTTATGGTTGCTGAAAAAGTTGAAATCATTTCTAAAAGTTTTAAAGATCAACCTGCAGTACATTGGACTTGCGACGGTTCGCCAGAATTCACTTTAGAAAAAGTCGATAAAAAAGATAGAGGAACAGAGATTATTCTTCATATAGCTGAAGATTCTACAGAGTTCTTAGAAGAATCACGTATAAGTGAACTTTTAGTAAAGTATAACAAGTTTATGCCTATTCCAATTAAATTTGGAACTCGTACTGAAACACTTCCTAAGCCAGAAGACGCAAAAGAAGACGATCCAGCTCCAACTCAGGAAGTTGACAATATAATCAACAATCCTAATCCAGCTTGGACAAAAGCACCTACTGAACTTGAGGATAAGGATTATAAAGAGTTTTACCGAGAAATGTACCCAATGCAATTCGAGGAACCTCTTTTCCATATTCACCTAAATGTAGACTATCCGTTTAATCTTACAGGAATTCTTTACTTCCCTAAGATGACGAATGATATGAGCATTCAGAAGGATAAAATTCAACTATACCAAAATCAAGTTTTCGTAACGGATAATGTAGAGGGAATTGTTCCTGAATTCCTAACAATGCTACGCGGAGTTATTGATAGTCCAGATATTCCACTTAACGTATCTAGAAGCTACTTACAAGCAGATGGTGCTGTTAAAAAGATATCTAGCTATATCACAAGAAAAGTTGCAGACAAGCTTAAGAGCTTATTTAACAACGACCGCGAAGGTTTTGAAAAGAAATGGAACGATATTAAAATCGTTATTGAATACGGTATGCTTACTGAAGATAAATTCTTCGACAAAGCAAAAGACTTTGCTCTTTACCCAACTGTAGATAACGCTTTCTATACTTTCTCTGAATTAAAAGACAAAATAAAAGACGCACAGACTGATAAGGATGACAAACTTGTAGTTCTTTATGCTTCAAACAAAGAAGAACAACACAGTTATATTCAGGCTGCAAAAGACAAAGGATACGAAGTTTTACTATTAGACTCTCCTATTGTTACTCACCTACTTCAAAAAATTGAAGGCAGCGAAGAAAAAGTTTCTTTTGTTCGAGTAGATAGTGATCACGTTGAAAATCTTATTAAGAAAGACGACGAGCAGATTTCTAAACTTTCAGATGAAGAAAAGGAAACGCTAAAAACTTTCTTAGACGGGGTTATACCAAAAGAAAAATTCACTGTTCAATTAGAGGCTATGGATAGCAATGCAAATCCATTTATTATTACCGAGCCAGAATTTATGCGTAGAATGAAAGATATGCAGAAAACCGGAGGCGGTGGTATGTTTGGAATGGGTGGATTCCCAGAAATGTACAATCTAATTGTAAACACAAACCACGAATTGGTAAGTGAAATACTAAATACTAAAACCGATAAGAAAAAGGAGCGTTTAGTTAATCAAGCTTTAGACTTAGCGAGATTGAGTAAAAACTTACTAAAAGGTGAAGAGCTTACTGCTTTTATCAAGCGTAGCTACGAAATGATTAAGTAGTATTTAAGCAAAACAAATAGATTAAATATTCTAAAAGCCTTTCTAAACATGAATTAGAAAGGCTTTTGTCTTTTTAAACAATTCGTTATTGTTGTAAATCTAAAAAAGGCCTACATTTAAAAACTTAAAAAAATAACTATGTTACCTTGGCATCAATATTTAATGGGAGTACTGCTTGTACTCGCTGGAATGAACCACTTTAGAAAACCAAAGTTGTATGAGCGCATTATGCCACCATATATTCCTGCACATAGCACTATGGTTATGCTTAGTGGTGTAGCCGAAATGGTTTTAGGATTTATGCTAATGAATAAAAACAGTCAAGAAATGGCGGCCTGGGGTATAATAGCATTATTAATTGCATTTATACCAGTACACATTTATATGTTGCAGGATAAAAAAGCTTCTATGAAGCTACCAAAATGGGCTCTAATCGTTAGATTCCCCTTGCAATTAGGATTGATTTACTGGGCGTATTTATATACGTAATAAATACTAACTTTAGATCATTACGCATTAGGTAAAAGAGAGCTAAACCGTTTCACTGTAGAAAGCCAAAATACAGAGAAGCAACGACCTTCCCCTATTCACCTCTCACCACTAAAACGCTATCGACTAGCCAAAAATCTCATTCAATAATCCAGCTAATCGGACTCCTCCTTTTTGAAGTTGGAAGCGTACAGTCTCCATATACTTATACATATACCCGTAGCTTAGCTTTTGTCCAACTTCAGTATTGGCGTAGATATCCTCACAAAGCTCACGGCTTTCATACATCCAATCTCTTACCGAACCACTTTTAATTGCTTCAATTTCTTCTTCATTAAGAACGTCAATATTTGAAGCTAGCTCAGTATAAGACATCTTGTACGAATCTATCATTTTACTATCCCATACTTTATGTAGGTTAGTTCCATTTTTAAACCAAAGTACTTGGAAGTCATTTCCTCCCTTATCTTCAGCTAAACCTATATGAAGCGGTTGGTGTAAATCTCCTATAAAATGAACCAGTAATTTTAAATGAAAAACCTTATCTTCTTTAGTGCTTTTGTCGTCCTTCAATACAGCGATACATGTTTCAATAGCCTGAATTAGATCTCCTCTTTCGCTTTTAGGGTGTTCATCATATTTTTCACCAAATGGAAAACTTACATAATGCCAAGGACCATAAGAATCATAAGCTCTATCACTTTTAATATCATCACCATGATTAGAAACTAAAGCTAAGGATTGACCTTGTAACAACTCAAATATTTGTTTTTTAGCTGTTTCACTCAAATGTTTTTGAGCAATTTCACCTACTGCTCTATGACCCGTTTTTCCGAAGTCTTCAGATGCAAAAACGGTTGACAAACAAAACAAAAAGAAAGTAGTAATTATGATAAGCTTATTCATGATATTTCAAAATTTAGGAATGCAAAGATAGCATCTTAAATAATTATAATCTTAAAACTGATTAAATGTTTCAGAATCGCGAATGTGCTTATACAATATTTCAATAAACGGCTTGTTAAAAGAATAAGAGAATTCAATTTGTGTTATCTTAGCAAGGTTAAATTTCAACGTTATAATTTTAGATAAAATGAAAAATATATTTATTGCTTTCCTGCTTTTTAGTAGTGTGATTTCTGCCCAAACTAAGAAATTTAACGCTGAAGATTTACGGATTACTCCACTTATAGATGGCACTTTATTAACTCCAGATTCGGAAGAAAAAATTCCATTGGCAATTATAATTGCAGGAAGTGGTCCAACAGATAGAAATGGAAACCAACAAATGATGGAGAACAATTCACTAAAATTCCTAGCTGAGGCACTTTACGATAAAGGTATTGCTACCTTTCGATACGATAAACGAATTGTAAAGCAAATGAAAATGCGTAATGTTGATGAAAAAAACATTCGGTTCAGCGATTTTATAAAGGATGCTGATGCTATTCTAAATTATTTCAAAAACAAAAACGAATTTTCAAAAATATATATCATTGGCCATAGTCAAGGTTCCTTAGTGGGGATGGTTACAGCGCAAAATGGTGCAGATGGCTTTATTTCTGTTGCAGGAGCGGGACAATCTATAGACGATGTAATTGTTTCTCAACTAATCAAACAAGCTCCTGGATTAGCTGATAGTGCTCGTGATGCCTTCGATGATCTTCGAGTAAATGGTGTTGCTAACAATTACAACCCAGGATTAGCTTCAATTTTTAGAAAAGAAATTCAACCATTTATTGGGAGTTGGATGGCTTTCGATCCAAAAGAAGAAATTGCAAAACTAGATATTCCAGTTTTAATCATTAACGGAACAAAAGACATTCAAGTTTTAGTTTCAGAAGCCGAACTACTCAAAGAAGCCAAGCCAGACGCTGAATATAAAATTATTGAAAAAATGAATCATATCCTTAAAGAAGTTGAAGGTAATGATTTAGAAAACAGCAAAACCTATAACATTTATAACCTGCCTATTATGCCAGAGTTGGTGGAAACGATAAGTGGATTTATTAATAAGTAGAATATCAAAAAAATTAAGTTGTTATAAGATTCATACACCTCATAATTCTGAAATTAGAGTTCTAAAAATTTAAATTAAATATGTATTTTGCGCCAAAACTACCCATAATGCAAGATACAGCTACCGAAATTATTAAGGACACTACTCCCCTTTTTACCAACGACACAATCGTTTTTGGAATTTTGATGATAGCCTTAGGCTTCATTTTTTATACTTCTTCACGCGAAGATGGTTTTTGGAAAAAATTCTATGGTGTAGTTCCCGCGCTTTTCATGGCGTATTTCCTTCCAGCTTTATTAACAACATCAGGTATAATATCACCAGAGTGGACAACAGTTTCTGAAACCGGAGAGGCTACCACAGGAAAAACAAGTTTATATTATATGTCTAGTAGGTATTTACTGCCTGCAGCCTTAGTATTAATGACATTAAGTATTGACTTGAAAGGAGTTCTCAATTTAGGCCCAAAAGCTTTAATTATGTTCTTTGCGGGAACCATCGGAATTGTTATCGGTGGGCCTTTAGCCGTTTTAATTGTAGGCTCTATTCATCCTGAAGCTGTAGGTGGCGAAGGTGCAGATGCAGTATGGCGCGGGCTTTCAACACTAGCAGGAAGCTGGATTGGCGGTGGTGCAAACCAAACTGCAATGCTTGAAATTTATGGTTACAACCAAAAGCTTTACGGCGGAATGGTATTCGTTGATATTGTAGTTGCAAACATTTGGATGGCAGTCATTCTCTTTGGAATTGGAAAATCTGCCAAAATTGACAAATGGCTAAAAGCAGATACTTCAGCCATTGAAAGTTTAAAAGAAAAGGTTACCGATTACGCTAAAAAAGTTGATCGCAACCCTTCACTTACAGATTTAATGGTTCTTGCAGCAATCGCTTTTGGAACTGTTAGTGTGGCACATTATGGAGCTAACTTCCTAAGTGGATTTTTTACTTCTGTTGTGAGTGAAATGCCAAAAGGGATAACAAGAAACATTTTCACTTTCTTAGATTCTAGTTTCTTTTGGATGATAACCATAACTACTATTATTGGTGTACTGCTATCCTTTACGAAAGCCAGAACTTATGAAGGTGCAGGCGCTAGTAAGTTTGGTAGTGTATTTATCTACATATTAGTTGCCAGTATTGGTATGAAAATGGACTTAACCCTCATATTCGATAATTTATGGTTAATTGTTATCGGATTAGTTTGGATGGCTGTACACGCGGGATTAATGATTCTGACAGCAAAATTAATTCGCGCTCCTTACTTCTTCTTGGCTGTAGGTAGTCAGGCAAATGTTGGAGGTGCTGCATCTGCTCCTATTGTTGCTTCTGCTTTTCACCCTTCACTAGCAACGGTTGGAGTTCTACTAGCAGTATTTGGATACGCTGTGGGAACGGTAGCGGCAATTTTATGTACTGTACTTATGCAATTAGCTTCAGCTGCTTAAATGCAATTAATACAGTTGTATTTTTCTTTTGAAGAAAACAAATCTTTAGATAACTTTTAAAGATTAAATTGTGAATAAAGAAACACCGAATCCATTATTTTCAACGATTCTTTTTGAAAAAAAATAGTCATATTTGCAGGCTCGTAAAACAAAGCTACTTTAGCATAATATCATCTTTAAATAATTAAAATGCGCTATTTTCTATTAATTGCAATTGTACTTGTATCACTTGTTAGCTGTAATGAAACCAAGGATACAGAAGTTATGAATATTACTGGTACTGTAAAAGGTCTTAAAAAAGGAACAATATTGTTTCAGAAATTTGAAGACACAGTTCTAGTTACTATAGATTCGGTGATTGTAGATGGTAATTCTAATTTTAAGTTTTCAGATAAAGTTGAGAGCCCAGAGGTTTACTATTTATATGTTAGACTTAAAGACGGAACCTTAAAAGATGACCGTATCACTTTTTTTGCTGAAAATAGCGATATTAATATCACTACTAACTTAAAGAACTTTGGAAGTGCTGCAGTTGTTACAGGTTCAGAAAATGATAAGGCGTATAGAGATTATCTAAAACTGAAAAATAGATACGTAATTAAAAACTTAAGTTTAATCGAAGAAAGATTAAAGTTGAAAAACAACGCAAGTGAAGCTTCTTTAGCAAAAATTGAAGATAAACAGCGGGCTTTACATTCTAGCAAATATTTCGCAACTATAAATTTTGCTTTAAACCATAAGGAATATGAACTTGCTCCTTATCTTGTTTTAAGTGAAGTTTACGATGCCAACATCAAGTATTTAGACACCGTTTACAATGCGCTTACCCCAAAAGTAAAAGACTCCAAATACGGTAAAGAATTGGAGTCATTTATTGTAAATCGTAAAAAAACAGATACTATATTATAGAGCGTTAATTTGGTCGATTAATTTTCTACCTCTTTCTTCTAGCTCAGCTTTTATAGCAGTAAAGTGTTGTTTTTTATTGTCAACATCTTTTTGGTTTACTTTCGCGATTAACTCGTCAAAAGTTGTGATAGCTTCGTCTATAATACCTTGTGATTTTTTGTTGTCTTTCTGTGCATTGGTTAATTCCCAAATGCTAACTGCACCAATAATATCACCTAATACGTAGTTTATGTCTTTTTTTAAATCTCTAACGTTTGCCATTGAATTGTTCTTACTTTAATTGTTTTTGTTGTATTCTAAATAATTGGGTGCAAAGATACGAACAATTAAGCTATGTACACTTCTAAAAAGCTTACTGAATTTGTAATAAATTTTATTTCAGGTAATTGAGCAGGTATCAAAACAGTTTCTCCCTTACTAATTGTTTCAGTATAACCATTAGTTTCTATTGTGGCTTCACCTTCTAAACACATATAAACAGTGAAAGATGGAATGCTTTTTAAATCTCGAAGGTAATTTTTTGATAGATCTAATTTATTAACAGTAAAAAACTCAGTAACACCAATTTGTGAAGGAGTGTTTTTCTTGGTTTTATAAGTCTGTTTTGATTCTTCCGATGAAAAGTCAATTGCATCTATCGCGAGGTCGGTATGCAATTCACGCATTTCTCCGTTAATGTCCGGCCTATCCCAATCGTATATTCTATAAGTGTTATCTGAGGTTTGTTGAATTTCAGCCAAAAGTATTCCAGCGCCTATAGCGTGAACAGTTCCCGGTTTTAAAATAAAAGCATCTCCTTTTTTTACAGATTCAGTTTTTAATACTTCGGTGATTTTCTTTTCTGAAAGGGCTTTTAAATATTTTTCTTCATTAATTTCACCATTAAAACCTATAATCAATCTTGAATCTTCCTCAACATCCAAAATATACCACATTTCGGTTTTCCCTAATGAATCGTGCCTTTCCTTGGCAAGTATATCGTCTGGATGAACCTGAACTGAAAGATCTTCACGAGCATCAATAAACTTAAACAACAAAGGGAAGGTGTTTTGGTAGTTCTTATAAACTTTTGCACCTACTAACTTTTCTTTATAAATCTCTAATAACCAGTTTAAGTTTTTCCCTTTTAAACTTCCATTAACAACTTTAGAAACACTTTCTTCTACCCCAGAAATCTCCCAACTTTCACCTATATATTCATCGGCATCTTTATTAAATATTTCCTTCAACTTATTGCCACCCCATACTTTTTCTTTAAGTATAGGTTCAAATTTTAAAGGATAAAGGTGAGAAATTGTAATCATTAATGTCCGTTGTAAACAACAAAGTTGCGTGGGGTTTCGTATAATTTTATTGTAATATCGAATTTAGAATCTAGACGTTTTCTTAATTTATTCCAAATTACAATAGCTATATTTTCTACAGTAGGATTAAGATCTTTAAATTCAGGAACTTCTAAATTTAGATTTTTATGGTCTAAAGCGTCTTCAACTTCTTCTTTAATTAAATCTCTCAAAATATTAAGATCTATTAAAAATCCAGTTTCAGGATCTATTTCACCTGTTAGGCCAACCTCCAATTCATAGTTATGCCCATGATAGTTTGGGTTGCTACATTTTCCAAAAACCTGAAAGTTTTTTGCATCGTCCCATTCTTTTTTAAATAGACGATGAGCAGCATTGAAATGTGCTTTTCTAAATACAGTTAAACTCATACAACTAGATGTTGATAAAATTTATCGAAAATAATTTTAAACCAAGCTGTATAAATATCTGGATTCGCTTGAATATCATTTTTAACTTCTTCTAAACTCATCCATTTCCAGTCAGCTACTTCATCAGGATTTATGTTGGGTTCTCCTTCATACTTTCCTATTAGAATATGGTCAAGTTCGTGTTCGGTTAGTCCATTATCAAAAGGAGCTTTATATATAAATGTTGTGGTTTCCTTTAAGTCTGTGGTAAAACCCATCTCTTCTGAAAGTCTTCTTTTTCCAGCATCTATAGAAGATTCCCCGTCGCGTTGATGACTACAGCAAGTATTTGCCCAAAGTCCAGGGGTATGGTATTTATGCAATGCACGTTGTTGAAGCATTAATTCATTTTTTGAATTAAATACAAAAACTGAAAAAGCTCTATGAAGCAAACCCTTTTCATGGGCTTCCATTTTTGGCATTAAACCAATCTTCTGATCGTTCTCATCGACAAGTATTACTTTTTCTTCTTCCATTAAAAACTTAGTTTTGGCTCAAAAATACGAAAACAGTAGCTGTATAAAAAGCAAAAAGCGTTCAATACAAAGTATTAAACGCTTTTATGGAATTTAATTTAGTCGAGTTAATTCTTTATGATGAACATAGACCTTCTATTTAATTGATGTTTCTCTGCACTACAAGGTACTCCATTCTCACATTCATTAACCAATTGCGATTCGCCATAGCCTTTAGCAGTTAACCTACTTCTATCGATTCCTTTTGAAATCAACCAGTTAAGGGTAGATTGAGCACGACGTTCAGATAAGGCTTCGTTATACGCATCACTTCCTCGTGAATCTGTATGAGATTCTATATGGATAACGATCTCTGGATACTCTCGTAAGGCAGCAAGAATTTTAGCTAACTCTATTTCTGCATCTGGACGTATATACGACTTATCAAAGTCAAAATAAATTGGTTGTAAGTTTAATCTACATCCTAAATCATTCGGCGCACAAGGACCTTTGCTAAATAATGGAAGCGGCACATTGATAGTTCCTGTAAGTTCAGGAGTTTCAACAATTTCTTCGTGTGGATTATATCCTTCCATGGTTCCTCTAACTGTAAACTGCTTCCCACAATCTGCATCAAAACTATAAACACCATTCTCATCAGCAGTTGTTTGAGTTATAAGCTTATTATTCTCATCTAATAAGGAAACACTTGCACCAGCCAACATCTCTTTTG
>NZ_JAAGRO010000070.1:0-255 GCF_011065475.1 Aequorivita sp. KMM 9714
CGTTCTTGTCTTGTGAGTCCGTCTTCCAGAACGTTTGTGCTATATTTCCGTTATACAGCGGTGTTCCATTACCATCTAAGGTGTTATAGTTAATTTTGAAATTAAACAGAGGTTTTTGTTGTTCCATCATTCCTGGGTCAACATTGTTGATATTGGTAAGCCACCCTCTGATATTGTAGCGGTATTTAATTTTTTGGAGTTTTTTATCTATATTAGTACCTGTGAGTGCCAAACCCTCTACACTTGCCCCAGGAC
>NZ_JAAGRO010000071.1:0-255 GCF_011065475.1 Aequorivita sp. KMM 9714
GACCTATACTTTTCATAATAAGGACAACGAACCCTCTATTGTAATACTCGATTACTTTACCTACGACCATATGGGTAGGCTGCTCTCCCAGAAACAAAGGATCGGCAGTTCTCCAGTACAACTTATTTCGGAAAACAGTTATGACGAACTTGGACAATTGGTACGAAAGGATGTTGGTGGCGAGACCGCTCTTGATGGCTACACAGATATGCACAATATGGATGCCACTACAGATGGCACGCTTTACCATACTGG
>NZ_JAAGRO010000072.1:0-255 GCF_011065475.1 Aequorivita sp. KMM 9714
CCAGTATGGTAAAGCGTGCCATCTGTAGTGGCATCCATATTGTGCATATCTGTGTAGCCATCAAGAGCGGTCTCGCCACCAACATCCTTTCGTACCAATTGTCCAAGTTCGTCATAACTGTTTTCCGTAATAAGTTGTACTGGAGAACTGCCGATCCTTTGTTTCTGGGAGAGCAGCCTACCCATATGGTCGTAGGTAAAGTAATCGAGTATTACAATAGAGGGTTCGTTGTCCTTATTATGAAAAGTATAGGTC
>NZ_JAAGRO010000073.1:0-255 GCF_011065475.1 Aequorivita sp. KMM 9714
TTCGGAAAATGGGATGATCTAACCTATACCTATGATGGTGGGAACAAGCTTATGAAAGTAGTCGATAATTCCACTTCGGGCTCGCACAGGAATTTTGGGTTCAAGGACGGAACCAATCCCAGAGATGGCTATAGATATGATGAAAATGGGAATATGACCCAGGACCTGAACAAGGATATCTACCAGATCAGCTACAACCATCTAAATCTACCAGTGGAGATAAGGTTTGATTTGGCAAATTCAATTCCAAGGATC
>NZ_JAAGRO010000074.1:0-255 GCF_011065475.1 Aequorivita sp. KMM 9714
TTGTATTTGTAAAATCTATGATGCGAGTTGGTTGTTCTGGACGAATATTTTTTTCGCCGTATCAAGAGCTCATTGTCTCTGAGGATCCTCAATAACTGGTCTCTACCAATCTTGATGTTGTGTCGTTCAAAGTCAGTTTTCAGTGATCTCATTAGCTTTCTAGCACCTTCTCTTGGTAGGGTTCTTCGTCTTTTATGAACTATTTCTAACACTTGGTTTTCTATTCTTATTCGCTTGACATAGCGTTTTTTGTAT
>NZ_JAAGRO010000075.1:0-255 GCF_011065475.1 Aequorivita sp. KMM 9714
GTCCTGGGGCAAGTGTAGAGGGTTTGGCACTCACAGGTACTAATATAGATAAAAAACTCCAAAAAATTAAATACCGCTACAATATCAGAGGGTGGCTTACCAATATCAACAATGTTGACCCAGGAATAATGGAACAACAAAAACCTCTGTTTAATTTCAAAATTAACTATAACACCTTAGATGGTAATGGAACACCGCTGTATAACGGAAATATAGCACAAACGTTCTGGAAGACGGACTCACAAGACAAGAACG
>NZ_JAAGRO010000076.1:0-255 GCF_011065475.1 Aequorivita sp. KMM 9714
TAACACTTGGTTTTCTATTCTTATTCGCTTGACATAGCGTTTTTTGTATTTATAAAACGCATCACGAGTTAAGTCAAATCCCTTGCAGATAGCAAAGATGCTGAAGGGTCTTTCTATTGGATTGTTGTCTATAGTTTCCATTAGGGCTTGATGTTTAGTTTTTTTTTAAGTTCTAAAGCATCTTTGTAGCCTAATTTCTTAGCGGCCACTGTAAGGTAACTATCATCTATAAGCTTATCTAGATCCTTCTTAATA
>NZ_JAAGRO010000077.1:0-255 GCF_011065475.1 Aequorivita sp. KMM 9714
GATCCTTGGAATTGAATTTGCCAAATCAAACCTTATCTCCACTGGTAGATTTAGATGGTTGTAGCTGATCTGGTAGATATCCTTGTTCAGGTCCTGGGTCATATTCCCATTTTCATCATATCTATAGTCATCTCTGGGATTGGTTCCGTCCTTGAACCCAAAATTCCTGTGCGAGCCCGAAGTGGAATTATCGACTACTTTCATAAGCTTGTTCCCACCATCATAGGTATAGGTTAGATCATCCCATTTTCCGAA
>NZ_JAAGRO010000078.1:0-246 GCF_011065475.1 Aequorivita sp. KMM 9714
TGAAAGAAAATTTAAGAACGAATAGCTGAATTCTGAATGAAATTCACGTCGGATTTTTTAGCTCGTATACGGAATCGCAATTTGAATTGAAAACCAAAATCGAACTGTGAGTAGAAATTAGCAAGTTTGTGGAATTGAAAAACTAAACTGTAAAAATAAGCGGAGTTTTTCGCTGGTTTGGTTTTTGCATTTTTTTTGAATTTTAAGAAAGTAAAAACGAAAAACAACAACAGGTAACACCGTGTA
>NZ_JAAGRO010000079.1:0-245 GCF_011065475.1 Aequorivita sp. KMM 9714
CATCCTGCTTTAAGTCCGGATGGCAAAAGATTGTATTTTTCATCTGATATGCCAGGTACTCTAGGTATGTCTGACCTTTGGTATGTAGACATTTTAGAAAATGGCACCTATGGTACACCAGTTAACCTAGGCCCTGAAATAAATACAGAAGGAAGAGAATCTTTTCCTTTTGTAAGCGATAAAAACAACCTTTATTTCTCTAGTGATGGTCGGTCGGGTTTAGGAGGTTATGATGTTTTTGTTTC
>NZ_JAAGRO010000007.1:0-74380 GCF_011065475.1 Aequorivita sp. KMM 9714
TATTTCGAGCCGTTACACTATAAGTACCAGAGGTTAAGTTAATAAAGTCTACTGAAGCCTGATAGTTCGTACCATCAATACTGTATTCATATCCTGCACCTAATGGTGAAGTAATTGAAATTTTACCTGAAGGTACTGCACACGTTGGTTGAACTACATCAGCAGTTGGTGTAGCTGGTGCATTTGGTACATCATTAATCGTTACAGATAAAGCTGTAGAAACACACGTAGGATCTGAAGTATTTCGAGCCGTTACACTATAAGTACCAGAGGTTAAGTTAATAAAGTCTACTGAAGCCTGATAGTTCGTGCCATCAATACTGTATTCAAATCCTGCACCCAATGGAGCTGTAATTGAAATTTTACCTGAAGGTGTTTCACAGGTTGGTTGAACTACATCAGCAGTTGGTGTGGCTGGTGCATTTGGTACATCGTTTATCGTTACTGATAAAGCTGTAGAGATACATGTTGGATCTGAAGTATTACGAGCCGTTACATTATAAGTACCGGAGGTTAAGCCATCAAAATCTACTGATGCCTGATAATCCGTGCCATTTATACTGTATTCATATCCTGCGCCTAATGGTGAAGTAATGGAAATTTTACCGTTAGGTGTTTCACAGGTTGGTTGAACTACATCAGCAGTTGGTTGGTCTGGTGCTTTAACTATTTTAACAGTAGTTGTGGCAGTTTTATTACATCCGTTGGTACTATATGAATAAGTTACAGTATAAGTACCTAGATTACTATTCTGAACATCAATTGTTCCTGTAGTAGAATCAATGCTTAAACCTGCTGGTGATGCAGAATATGTTCCTCCTGTAATACCAGTTTGGTTAACCATAATATTACCCCCACCTTCACAAAAACTTCCATCTCCGCCGTAATCAATTTCTGCAGTCCCGAAACTAAGTTCAACTTGAATTGGAGAAACAAAATCATTTAATGATGCTGTAGAAGATGTAGATTGTTTGGTTTTTACTAATAAGGTTTTAATACTAACTCCAATACATGGGTCAGGTAATGAGCCAAAAAAATCCGTTAAATTTATAGCTGCTTCTGCAAATTGATAAGGAATATAATTATTGGATCCAAAGCTTCCAAAAGGCACATTTACATTTACAGTATTTGTGGCTCCAAATCCATTAGGACCTAAAGTTTGTGAAACATATCCATAATTTGATCCTCCAAGATGTTTCCATAAATACAAATGAACGGTTGGCGATGATCCACCATTAGCGTACTCAACAGTTAAAAGTATATCATTTATAGTACGACCACCATCTGGTCCAGCTGAACTAAATCCCCCACTAGTAACACCTGTAGTAGTAATTGTATTCTGTAAAAATTCAAAGTCTATATAACTAGTACCATTTGTTTCCATACGGTCACCCCCAACAAAAATCCATTCATCCCCACTAGTCTGTTCCTTACCTAGGTGATACATTACGTTATTAATATCACCTTTACCTGTAGCTTTTCCTAAGGCCCAAGTCCAAGTATTAGGGTCGTCATTTAATTTCCCTTGTTTTAATATATTATCTCCACCGTTATATTCATCACGTACCAACCTAGTAATGTTGGGGTCAACAGGAGTACCATTATTGTTTAATACAAATCCACCTAAACCAATAGGTCCCTGTACCCAATCTCCAACACCAGTTGCTGGAGTATTGGACTCTAAATCTCCATCCATTTGAAATCCTCCGGTTGGAACGGTAACATTAACCGTTTGCGAATGTAAAACCCCAATACTTGAAATTAAACATATAAGTATAAAAAGAGAGAATCTTTTTATGTGTTTGTAAGAAGTAATTTTATACATATCCTCAGTTTTTTTAATCCTTTTTTAAAAAGAAAAATGCTACTACGCTAGCATTAGGTAATTAACAAGTCTGCTTTACAACAAGAAAATTGTGAATTCCATTTCCATAAAACATTCTGTATTTATTATATATGGGTCGTTTATTTTCATATTTATAGTAAGAACCTTAATCAATCAAGAAAGCCACTCAATTATTCGAGTAAAAACTCATATTGATTAGTTTCTAAACAAATTATTGTACATAAAATCTAAAGGCGCCTGTGGGGAAAAGTGAACTAGCCTATGAGTTCAAAAAAATTCTTTAAATAAAATATATCCTAAATGACCAGTGAGGAGTTGGGTCTGAGTTTAATATAACTTTACTTTATTTCTTTCAAATAAGAATTTAGGGTATATATTCTTATGTAACTATAATATCATTTTTTAAAACAAAACTTGAGAGGAGACAGTCTTAAAATCTTAAATTTATAATCAATTATCAAGATTGAAGTGGGGAATTCTTGATACTAAACTTTAAAAAAAAAGCTTCTATGGGGATAGTTTTAGAAAAGCAATTTACACATTCAAATGAACAACAACTACTTAACTATAGAACAAACGTACCATAATTTTCCAAAATATCATATACGTACTAACACGTATATCCTAATGTTTTTACAATAAAACGCGCTAGAATGTTAATTAAAGTTAACGATTTAACAGACAAGCTCGACATTTACACAATTAAGAAACTAAGTCACACCTTCAATTTTAGTTTATTTCAACAAGAAAATGAAGTGTATAATTTAAGAAATTAGAAGTTCATTTATTAAGTATATTTATAACCTTCCTATGGCAAAAATGCTTGAGTCTGATTATATATTAGGCATTTTTAAACCTTATATAAAACACAACTATATAATAATTCCCCTCTTTTTACTACCGCATCAGTTTATTTCTCCAATAACAAACTTTATCTTTGCAACATATACGAAAAACGATTATGTCTTTAACAAAAGAAATTAAACGCCGAAGAACTTTCGGTATTATTGCGCATCCCGATGCTGGTAAAACTACACTTACAGAAAAACTTCTACTCTTTGGTGGAGCTATTAATGAAGCTGGAGCTGTAAAAAACAACAAGATTAAAAAAGGTGCTACAAGTGACTTTATGGAAATAGAACGACAGCGTGGTATTTCTGTAGCAACTTCAGTTTTGGCATTTGAATATGAAGGAATAAAGATTAATATTCTTGATACTCCAGGGCACAAGGATTTTGCTGAAGATACATTTAGAACACTTACCGCTGTGGATAGCGTAATTGTTGTTATAGACGTTGCAAAAGGGGTTGAGGAACAAACTGAAAAGCTTGTAGAAGTATGTAGAATGCGAAACATCCCAATGATCGTATTCGTGAATAAACTTGATAGAGAAGGTAGAGATGCTTTTGATTTATTAGACGAAATTGAACAAAAGCTTCACTTACGTGTTACACCACTTAGTTTCCCAATTGGAATGGGTTACGACTTTAAAGGAATCTATAACGTTTGGGAAAAAAATATAAACCTTTTTAGTGGTGATAGTAGAAAAAATATAGAGGAAACGATTGAAATAGAAGACTTAAATAGTTCTGAACTAGACAAATTAGTTGGTGAAAAAGCAGCTGAAACTCTTCGTGAAGAAATTGAGTTAGTACAAGAAGTTTATCCGGATTTTGACGGGCAAGAGTATTTAGATGGAGAATTACAACCTGTATTTTTCGGTTCCGCATTAAATAATTTTGGTGTACGTGAATTGCTAGACTGTTTCATTGAAATAGCTCCTACCCCACGCCCAAAAGAAAGCAATACTAGATTAGTCCATCCAGATGAAAAAGCTTTTTCAGGTTTTGTATTTAAAATTCACGCAAATATGGACCCTAAGCATCGCGATAGATTGGCTTTCGTAAAAATTGTATCAGGTACTTTCGAAAGAAACTCACCTTACCTACACGTTCGCAATGGTAAAAAAATGAAATTTAGTAGCCCGAATGCTTTCTTTGCTGAAAAGAAACAAATAGTAGATATCTCCTACCCCGGCGATATAGTAGGTCTTCACGATACAGGGAACTTTAAAATTGGCGATACACTTACTGAAGGTGAAGAAATGTTCTATAAAGGAATTCCAAGCTTTTCACCAGAACACTTTAAATATATCAACAATGCCGATCCAATGAAGAGTAAGCAACTTGAAAAAGGCGTCGACCAATTAATGGACGAAGGTGTTGCACAGTTATTTACACTTGAATTAAACGGACGTAAAGTAATAGGAACTGTTGGTGCTCTTCAGTTTGAAGTTATTCAGTACAGACTTGAACATGAATATGGCGCAAGTTGTTCTTATGAAAACTTGAATGTACATAAAGCTTGTTGGGTAGAAGCCCAAGATCCAAAAAGCGAAGAATTCGCCGATTTTAAAAGAGTTAAATCCAAATTTTTAGCAAAGGATAAACGCGGTCAACTTGTGTTCTTTGCCGATTCAGCATTTACACTACAAATGACCCAATCTAAATATCCAAATGTGAAATTGCATTTTGTAAGTGAATTTGAGAAAACAACCAAAAAGCCTTCAAAAGCTTAACACGAAACAATCTTTGCTGCCTATATTTTAAGTAGAAATATAGGTTTAGTTTATTAAAATTAAAGCATAAAAAAAGCCCCAATTTTTGGGGCTTTTTTTATGCTTCGCCTGTTGGGCCAAAGTTCAAAGGCATAGGCGGTTGCTCATAGTCTTTGATTTCGCCGTGGGCTTGTTCAAATCGTTTAACATTATCGTTTAATGCCTTCAAAAATCGCTTAGCGTGTTGGGGTGTCAAGATAATTCTAGACTTCACTTTACTCTTAGGAACTCCTGGCATTATAGTTACAAAGTCAACCACAAATTCAGAAACAGAATGATTAATGATAGCTAAATTGCTGTATATACCTTGGGCTACACCTTCGTCTAACTCAATATTTATCTGGCCTTGTTTGGGTTGTTTCTTTTGATCTGACATTGCTAAAAATTTGCTGTTTTATAATATTTTATTTAATGAATAAAAACTGAAAATATAAAAGGTGCGTTTCTAAAAACGCACCTTTATATAAAAATTAGTTATAGTTAACTTCTTCTTTAGCTTTATTCATTTCTTCCAATTCTTGTTTCGATCCCACTATTATAGTGTCATATCTACGCATACCTGTACCGGCTGGTATTTTATGACCTACAATAACGTTTTCTTTCAAGCCTTCTAATGTATCAACTTTACCAGCTACAGCTGCTTCGTTTAATACTTTAGTAGTTTCCTGGAAGGAAGCTGCAGAGATGAATGACTTAGTCTGTAACGACGCTCTCGTAATACCTTGAAGTACTGGAGTAGCAGTTGCAGTAACAACATCACGAGCCTCTACAAGCTCTTTATCATTTCTTCTCAATAAAGAGTTTTCATCACGAAGGGCACGAGGAGAAAGAATTTGACCTTCTTTCAAGTTTTCAGAATCACCTGAATTTGTAACCACTTTCATTCCGAATAACTTATCGTTTTCTTCGATAAAGTCATCTTTATGAGCTAATTGATTCTCAAGGAAAGTAGTATCTCCCGGATCTTCAATTCTCACCTTACGCATCATTTGACGAACAACAACCTCAAAGTGCTTGTCGTTAATCTTCACCCCTTGCAGACGGTAAACCTCTTGAACTTCGTTCACAAGATATTGCTGTACTGCAGATGGGCCTTTAATGCGAAGAATGTCTTCTGGAGTAATAGAACCATCAGATAATGGCATACCTGCACGAACGTAATCGTTTTCTTGAACTAGAATTTGGCTTGATAATTTTACCAAATACTTTTTCATTTCGCCTAATTTAGACTCAACGATAATCTCGCGGTTACCACGTTTAATTTTACCAAATGAAACCACACCATCAATTTCGCTAACTACAGCAGGGTTTGAAGGGTTACGCGCTTCGAAAAGCTCGGTAACACGTGGAAGACCTCCTGTAATATCTCCTGATTTTGCAGATTTACGTGGAATCTTAACAAGTACCTTTCCTACTTTAATCTTATCGTTGTCGTCCACCATAATGTGTGCACCAACTGGTAAGTTGTAAGAACGAATTACTTCGTCTTTCTTCCCTAGAATTTGTAGGGTTGGAATACGTTTTTTATCTCTTGATTCAGAAATTACTTTTTCTTGGAATCCTGTTTGCTCATCAATCTCAACTTGATACGTTACACCTTGAACGATGTTTTCGTATTTAATTTTTCCAGCAAATTCTGAAATAATTACACCGTTATATGGATCCCAAGTACAGATTACATCTCCTGCTTTTACTGAATCACCATTCTTAACAAGTAATGTTGAACCGTAAGGAATGTTATTTGTACTAAGCGTAATTCCTGTTTGTTTATCTACTAACTTCAATTCTGAAGTACGTGAAATAACAATATCCACAGGATTTCCTTGATTATCTTCACCTTTTACAGTTTTAAGATCTTCAATTTCAGCCTTTCCGTCAAATTTAACCGTTAAGTTATTTTGTTCAGAAATGTTACCTGCAATACCTCCCACGTGGAAAGTACGAAGTGTAAGCTGAGTTCCTGGTTCTCCAATTGATTGAGCTGCTACAACACCAACTGCCTCACCTCGTTGTACCATTTTATTGGTTGCAAGGTTACGACCGTAACATTGTGCACATATACCTTTTTTAGCCTCACAAGTTAATGCAGAGCGAACTTCTACACTATCCAATGGTGATGCCTCAATAGCATCTGCTATCTCTTCGTAAATGTGTTCTCCAGCACTTACTAATACTTCTTTAGTTAGTGGGTGAATAACGTCATTAAGCGCAGTACGTCCAACAATTCTAGCTCCTAAAGTCTCAACAACTTCTTCGTTTTTCTTTAATGCTGAAACTTCAATACCACGTAATGTACCACAGTCTTCTTCATTAACAATAACGTCTTGTGAAACATCAACTAGACGACGTGTTAAGTAACCAGCATCTGCCGTTTTAAGTGCGGTATCCGCAAGACCTTTACGAGCACCGTGAGTAGAGATAAAGTATTCAAGAATTGAAAGACCTTCCTTAAAGTTAGAAAGAATTGGGTTTTCAATAATTTCACCTCCACCTGAGTTCGATTTCTTAGGTTTTGCCATCAATCCACGCATACCTGTTAACTGACGGATCTGTTCTTTAGAACCCCTCGCACCAGAATCAAGCATCATATACACCGAGTTAAATCCTTGCTGATCTTCGCGAATACGCTTCATAGATAGCTCGGTAAGCTCTGCGTTAGTTGCAGTCCAAATATCAATAACTTGGTTGTAACGTTCGTTATTGGTAATAAGACCCATGTTATAACTGTTGATAATACCGTCAACTTGTGAGTTTGCATTATCAATCATACTTTGTTTTTCAGCAGGGATAATAATATCACCTAAGCTGAATGAAAGTCCGCCTTCAAAAGCGAATTTATATCCTAAAGTTTTAATCTCATCTAGGAAGTCTGCAGTAACAGGTACTGAAGTTACTTTTAAGATTTTCCCGATAATATCACGAAGAGATTTTTTAGTCAATACTTCGTTAACAAAACCAGCTTCAGCAGGAACCTTTTCGTTAAAGATTACTCTACCTAAAGTGGTAGTGATAATTTGCATTGTTAACTCACCATTTTCGTTGAAATCTTTAGTTCTAATTTTGATTTCAGCGTTCAAATCTACCTGTCCTTCGTTGTAAGCAATAATTGCTTCTTCAGCCGAATAGAAAGTAAGGCCTTCTCCTTTTACTTTAACATCTTCAGTAGATTTTCTTAGTTTGGTCATATAGTAAAGACCTAAAACCATATCCTGAGATGGTACAGCAACTGGTGAACCATTTGCAGGGTTTAGAATGTTGTGAGATGCAAGCATCAATAACTGACATTCTAAAATTGCCTCTGGCCCTAGTGGTAAGTGAACAGCCATCTGGTCACCATCGAAATCCGCGTTAAACGCAGTACACACTAATGGGTGTAGTTGTATTGCTTTACCTTCAATTAATTTAGGTTGGAAAGCTTGAATACCCAGCCTGTGCAAAGTAGGAGCACGGTTAAGCATTACTGGGTGTCCTTTTAATACATTCTCAAGGATGTCCCAAACTACAGGCTCTTTTTTATCTATAATTTTCTTTGCAGATTTTACAGTTTTTACAATTCCTCTTTCAATCAATTTACGGATTACAAAAGGCTTGTAAAGTTCGGCAGCCATATCTTTAGGAATACCACACTCAAATAATTTAAGTTCTGGTCCTACAACAATTACCGAACGTGCTGAATAATCTACACGTTTACCAAGTAAGTTTTGACGGAAACGACCTTGCTTACCTTTCAATGAATCTGAAAGTGATTTAAGCGGACGGTTACTATCAGTTTTTACTGCAGAAGATTTACGCGTGTTATCAAGTAATGAATCTACCGCTTCTTGAAGCATACGCTTTTCGTTACGTAGAATTACCTCCGGAGCTTTAATCTCCATTAATCGCTTCAAACGGTTGTTACGAATAATTACACGACGGTATAAATCATTTAAATCTGAAGTCGCGAAACGACCACCATCAAGTGGTACTAATGGACGAAGTTCTGGTGGAATTACCGGAACTACTTTCATAATCATCCACTCAGCTTTGTTCTCGCGGTTTTTATTAGCATCACGAAGTGCTTCTACAACTTGAAGACGCTTTAAAGCTTCTGTTTTACGTTGTTTAGAAGTTTCGTTGTTAGCTTTATGACGTAAGTCGTACGATAAAGTGTCCAAGTCAATTCTTTGCAAAAGATCGATCAAGCACTCTGCTCCCATCTTAGCAATAAATTTGTTAGGATCTGTATCTTCTAAGTACTGGTTATCTTGTGGAATTGTTTCTAAAATATCAAGATACTCTTCTTCTGTAAGGAAGTCTAGTTTCTTAACATCTTCTCCACTTTCATATTTAGCTACACCTGGTTGAATTACTACATAACGTTCGTAGTAAATAATCATATCCAGTTTCTTAGATGGTAATCCAAGAAGGTAACCAATTTTGTTAGGAAGACTACGGAAGTACCAAATGTGTGCAACAGGAACAACTAAGTTGATATGCCCAACACGGTCACGACGTACTTTTTTCTCTGTTACTTCTACACCACAACGGTCACAAACGATACCTTTGTAGCGAATTCTTTTATATTTACCACAGGCACACTCGTAATCCTTTACAGGACCAAAAATACGCTCACAGAAAAGTCCGTCACGCTCTGGCTTGTGCGTACGGTAGTTTATTGTTTCGGGTTTTAGAACTTCTCCACGTGATTCTGCCAAAATAGATTCAGGAGAGGCCAAACCAATAGAAATCTTGTCGAATTTCTGTACTGTGTTTTCTTTATTTCTGTTCATCATGATTTAAAATAAACTTTGTTGTTAAATGAGGGTTTAATTCCTCGGAAGAAATTTAAGATTCCCCTTCACGGTTGTGAAGGGGTTTATCTTTATTCTTCTAATCTAATGTCAAGACCCAATCCTTTCAATTCGTGCATAAGTACGTTGAACGATTCTGGTAATCCTGGTTCTGGCATAGTTTCACCTTTTACGATTGCCTCGTAGGTTTTAGCCCTTCCAATAACATCATCAGATTTAACAGTCAATATTTCTCTAAGCGTACTAGATGCACCGTATGCTTCTAGAGCCCAAACCTCCATTTCTCCAAAACGCTGACCACCAAATTGTGCTTTACCACCAAGTGGTTGTTGCGTAATAAGTGAGTATGGTCCAATGGAACGCGCGTGCATCTTATCATCTACCATGTGGCCTAGTTTCAACATATAAATCACACCTACAGTTGCAGGTTGATCGAAACGCTTACCAGTTCCACCATCATATAAGTAAGTATGCCCGTATCTTGGTATTCCAGCTTCATCAGTATATTCATTTATCTGATCGATTACTGCACCATCAAAAATTGGAGTTGCGAATTTGCGACCTAATTTTTGACCAGCCCATCCAAGAACGGTTTCGTATATCTGCCCAATGTTCATACGAGATGGTACACCAAGTGGGTTCAATACTATATCTACAGGAGTTCCGTCCTCTAGGAATGGCATGTCTTCTTCACGTACAATACGTGCAACAATACCCTTGTTTCCGTGACGTCCTGCCATTTTATCTCCAACTTTAAGTTTACGCTTCTTAGCGATGTAAACTTTTGCTAGTTTTAGAATTCCAGAAGGAAGCTCATCTCCTACAGAGATAGTAAACTTCTCACGACGCAAGTTACCTTGAAGGTCGTTTTCCTTAATTTTATAGTTGTGCATTAAATCTGCAACCAACGCATTGGTTTCATCATCAGTTGTCCAAGTACCTCCAGTTAAGTGGGTGTAATCGTCAACAGAGTTAAGCATCTTTAATGTAAACTTTTTACCTTTAGGGAATACTATTTCACCTAAATCATTGCTTATTCCTTGAGCAGTTTTACCTCCTACGATTGTGAATAGTTTTTCAACTAACTTATCTTGTAAGGCTACGAATTTGCTTTCGTATTTTGCTTCAAGTTCTGCGATGTCTTCTTTATCTTTCGCACGTTTGCGCTTATCTTTAACAGCACGAGCAAACAATTTCTTGTCTATTACTACACCGTTTAATGAAGGTGAAGCTTTTAAGGATGCATCTTTTACATCACCAGCTTTATCACCAAAAATAGCGCGAAGAAGTTTCTCTTCAGGAGTTGGATCACTTTCTCCTTTTGGAGTAATTTTTCCGATAAGAATATCACCAGGTTTTACCTCGGCACCAATTCTAATCATTCCATACTCATCCAAGTCTTTAGTAGCTTCTTCCGAAACGTTTGGAATATCATTTGTCAATTCTTCGTTACCTAACTTAGTATCTCGAACTTCTAATGAGTATTCGTCAATATGAATAGATGTGAATATATCTTCACGTACTACTCTTTCAGAAATTACAATTGCATCCTCAAAGTTGTAACCTTTCCAAGGCATGAAGGCAACCTTCATATTACGCCCTAGCGCTAGTTCACCTTTTTCAGTAGCATAACCTTGGCAAAGAACTTGTCCTTTTTTAACTCTATCCCCTTTGCTTACAATAGGCTTAAGGTTAATAGAAGTTCCTTGGTTTGTCTTTCTGAATTTTACTAGTTGATATGTTTTAGAATCGCTATCAAAACTTACCATACGTTCGTTTTCAGTACGGTCGTATTTAATAGTAATTTCGTTTGCATCAACGTATTCAACTACACCATCTCCTTCTGCGTTAATTAAAACACGGCTATCAGAAGCAACTTGTCTTTCAAGACCAGTTCCAACGATTGGAGAATCTGCAATTAATAAAGGTACCGCCTGACGCATCATGTTAGATCCCATCAATGCACGGTTAGCATCATCATGCTCCAAGAATGGAATTAGAGATGCAGAAATAGATGCAATCTGGTTAGGCGCAACATCGGCATAGTTTAAAGTTACAGGATCCACAAGTGGGAAATCACCTTCCATTCGAGCAATAACCTTATCGGTATCGATAACGCCATCGTCTGTTAATGGAATGTTTGCCTGTGCAATGTGCATATCTTCCTCTTCTTCAGCAGAAAGGTAGATTGGCTCATTTTTAAAATCTATTTTTCCATCATTTACTTTACGGTATGGAGTTTCAATAAACCCAAGGTTATTAACCTTTGCATAAACCGAAAGTGATGAAATAAGACCAATGTTTGGTCCTTCAGGAGTTTCAATAGGACAAAGACGACCATAGTGTGTATAGTGAACGTCACGAACCTCGAAACCTGCTCTTTCACGTGATAAACCTCCTGGCCCTAATGCAGATAGACGACGCTTATGCGTAATCTCAGCAAGTGGGTTTGTTTGGTCCATAAACTGTGAAAGCTGGTTTGTACCAAAAAATGAGTTAATTACAGAAGACAATGTCTTTGCATTAATCAAATCGATAGGTGTAAACACCTCGTTATCACGAACGTTCATACGCTCGCGAATAGTACGCGCCATACGAGCAAGACCAACACCAAACTGTTGAGATAATTGCTCACCTACAGTACGTACACGACGGTTACTAAGGTGGTCAATATCATCAATCTCAGCTTTAGAGTTAATAAGCTCGATTAAGTATTTTACGATGGTAATGATATCTTCTTTAGTAAGCACCTGCTTATCCATTGCGATATCAAGACCAAGTTTTTTGTTCATTCTATAACGCCCAACCTCACCAAGATTATATCTTTGGTCACTAAAGAAAAGCTTATGGATAATTCCACGAGCAGTTTCCTCATCTGGCGGCTCAGCATTACGAAGTTGTCTATATATGTGTTCTACTGCTTCTTTTTCAGAGTTAGTAGGATCTTTTTGTAATGTATTGTGAATAATAGCATAGTCGGCTAACTGATTTTCTTCTTTGTGTAAAAGAACAGTTTTGCTTCCTGAATCTATAATTTCGTCAATATGTTCTTTTTCAAGAACAGTATCACGGTCCAAGATAATTTCGTTACGTTCAATAGAAACTACTTCACCAGTATCTTCATCAACGAAATCTTCGTGCCAAGTTTTTAGCACACGGGCAGCTAGTTTACGCCCAATATATTTTTTAAGTCCTGTTTTTGAAGCCTTAACTTCTTCTGCAAGATCAAAAATTTCGAGAATATCTTTATCTCTTTCAAAACCGATAGCTCTGAAAAGGGTTGTAACAGGTAATTTTTTCTTACGATCAATGTAAGCGTACATTACGCTGTTAATATCTGTGGCAAATTCAATCCACGATCCTTTAAAAGGAATTACTCTGGCAGAGTATAGTTTAGTTCCGTTGGCGTGAAAAGACTGACCAAAGAACACCCCTGGAGAACGGTGAAGTTGAGAAACAACAACACGTTCAGCTCCGTTAACGCAGAAAGTTCCGCTAGGAGTCATATAAGGGATAGTACCTAGGTAAACATCCTGAACAATAGTTTCAAAGTCTTCGTGCTCTGCGTCTGTACAGTATAGTTTTAACCTTGCTTTTAAAGGCACACTATAAGTAAGACCACGTTCAATACACTCCTGGATGGAATATCTTGGCGGATCCACGAAATAGTCTAAGAACTCTAAAACGAATTGGTTGCGAGTATCGGTAATTGGGAAATTTTCCAAAAAGGTTTTATATAAACCTTCTTGGCCTCTTTCTTCTGATTTGGTTTCCAATTGGAAAAAATCCTGGAAGGACTTTATCTGAATGTCCAAAAAGTCGGGATAATCCGGCTTATTTTTTACAGAGGAAAAATTCAATCTTTCAGTTTGCGTTGCTGACATCTATGGACGGAATTTTAATTAAAATAATATTGAATAAACGTATAAAAAAGGTGTTAACCATTATATACGCAAAATGGTTTAGGCCTTTCCGACCCCGATAATAACGGGACGGAAGACCTAAACCTTAGGGTTTGGAACGTAATAAGCTTACTTAAGCTCAACCTCTGCTCCAGCTTCTTCTAGTTGCGCTTTTAATGCTTCAGCTTCATCCTTAGCAATTCCTTCTTTAATTGGAGAAGGTGCGTTATCAACTAATTCTTTTGCTTCTTTAAGACCAGCACCAGTTAATTCTTTAACTAGTTTTACAACTGCAAGTTTAGATGCACCAGCACCTTTAAGAATTACATCAAATTCTGATTGCTCATCTGCAGCGTCTCCACCAGCAGCAGCACCACCAGCAGCAACAGCAACAGCTGCAGCAGCAGGCTCAATACCGTACTCGTCTTTTAATATTGTAGCTAACTCATTAACTTCTTTTACTGTTAGGTTAACCAATTGTTCTGCGAAATCTTTCAAATCTGCCATTTCTATCGTTTTTAAAAATAATTGTGTTTATATAAATTAATTAGTGCAATGTTTGTTTTATCCTTCTCTTTCGGATAAGGTCTTAACAAGGCCTGCAATTGTAGTACTTCCACTCTTAAGAGCTGAAATAACATTTTTAGCAGGAGATTGTAGTAACCCGATAACTTCTCCAATAAGCTCTTCTTTAGATTTAAGCTCTACTAAGCTATCCAATTGTTCATCGCCAACGTAAATTGACTCTTGGATGTAGGCTCCTTTTAATAAAGGCTTATCAGATTTTTTTCTGAATTCTTTAATTACTTTGGCAGGTGCATTACCTGTTTCAGAAAACATAATGGAAGTATTTCCTTTAAGTACTTCTGGTAAGCTTCCAAAGTCTTTATTTGAACTCTCCATTGCTTTTTTAAGCAATGTGTTCTTAACAACTGCTAACTGAACTCCTGCTTTAAAACAAGCACGACGTAAGTTAGTAGTAGTCCCTGCGTTTAAGCCTGAAATATCTGCTAAATAGATATTTTCATTATCAGACAACTGCGCAGTTAACGTTTCAATTACTTGTGATTTTTCTTCTCTAGTCATAATTTCCAGTTTTTACTGCTCAGTAAACCTTTTTGTGTCAATCTCAACACTTGGACTCATTGTGCTAGACATATAGATACTCTTTATGTAAACACCTTTTGCCGCTTGTGGCTTTAGTTTAACGAGGGTTGTTAATAATTCTCTTGCGTTTCCTGCAATTTTTTCAGCATCAAAAGACGCTTTTCCTATTGCTGCGTGTACGATACCAGTTTTATCAACTTTAAAGTCGATCTTACCAGCTTTCACATCAGAAACTGCTTTAGCAACGTCCATAGTTACTGTACCTGTCTTTGGGTTTGGCATAAGACCACGAGGCCCTAATACACGTCCTAAAGGACCTAATTTACCCATTACACTTGGCATAGTTACAATTACGTCAACATCTGTCCATCCTCCTTTAATTTTATCGAGGTACTCATCAAGACCAACGTAGTCTGCTCCAGCTTCTTTAGCTTCAGCTTCCTTATCTGGAGTTACTAATGCTAATACTTTAACGTCTTTACCAGTTCCGTGAGGAAGAGTAACAACGCCTCTTACCATTTGGTTCGCTTTACGTGGATCCACGTTAAGACGTACCGCAAGGTCAACTGAAGGATCGAACTTTACGTTAGATATTTCTTTTATTAAAGCAGAAGCTTCGGCAACAGTATAGGTTCTATCCTCTACCTTAAGCTTGGCTTCCTTTTGCTTTTTTGTTAATCGTGCCATTTATAGATTCTTTTTTCAGATTAAAAAGGTGCGTCACCTTTTACTTTAACTCCCATAGAACGTGCAGTACCAGCTACCATTTTCATAGCAGACTCAACAGTAAATGCGTTAAGATCGGGCATTTTATCTTCCGCGATCGCTTTAACTTGTTCCCAAGAGATTGTGGCTACTTTTTTTGCATGTGGTTCACCGGAGCCTTTTTTTGCTTTAGCAGCTTCAAGTATTTGAACTGCAGCGGGTGGAGTCTTAATAACAAAATCGAAAGATTTGTCTTTATAAACTGTAATCGCTACTGGCAATACTTTTCCTTGCTTATCCTGAGTTCTAGCATTAAACTGCTTACAGAACTCCATGATATTAACACCGGCAGCACCAAGAGCAGGTCCTACTGGTGGTGATGGGTTAGCAGCACCTCCGCGAACTTGCAACTTAACTACTTTACTAATTTCTTTTGCCATTTCTAAATTTTTGTGTGGTTCTTCAAAAGTGGAAGCCTTAGAAGGAACCTATTAAGCGTAACAATTAAACTTTTTCAACTTGCATATAACTCAATTCTAATGGTGTTTTTCTTCCAAAAATCTTAACCATTACCTCAAGTTTGCGTTTTTCTTCATTTATTTTTTCAACAGTTCCATTAAATCCATTGAAAGGACCATCAATAACTTTAACAGTCTCTCCCACAGTATATGGAATGTTTACACTATCCTCTTTAACAGAAAGCTCATCAACCTTCCCTAACATTCTGTTTACTTCAGATTGTCTCAACGGCACAGGATCACCTCCTTTAACCTCACCTAAAAAGCCAATAACACCATTAATAGACTTAATGATGTGAGGAATTTCACCACCTAAATTTGCTTTTATCATGATGTAACCTGGAAAATAAACACGTTCCTTATTTACTTTCTTTCCGTTACGGATTTGAATAACTTTTTCGGTTGGTACGAGAACCTGATCAATATAATCTTCAAGCTCTAATCGTTTTATCTCAGTATCGATATACGATTTGATTTTGTTTTCCTGTCCACTAACTGAACGGACTACATACCACTTTTTTGTTTTTGTTGTTTCGGTCATTTCTTACGATTTGATCCAATCAAAATATAAACCAACCATTTTGCTGAAAACGGTATCTACACCCCAAACCGCTAAGGCCAATACAATAGAAAAAACCGCAACAACTACGGTTAATTTCTGAGCCTCTGCCCAAGTTGGCCAGGTTACGTGGTTTTTAAGTTCTTTATACGATTCTGTAATATAGTTTACCATTTTGTTGTCGTATTAATATTATTCCTCCAGAGAGGTGAAGTTTCCTATTTTAGCTGTAAATTTACTTTGAAGCTCATGCAGGAATATTGCACGGGTTGAGAGACTCGAACTCACGACACCTGGTTTTGGAGACCAGTGCTCTACCAACTGAGCTAAACCCGTATTTAATTCAGATTATAGAAATTAAAAACTAACTTCTGAATATTTTTTGTCAACTCATTTAGAGCCTATCTAGTTAAAAAAGCCAAGGTATCCCGAATTAAATTCAGGACACCTATAGCTTATATATATTAGATGATTATTCTATAATTTCAGTTACCTGACCTGCACCTACAGTACGTCCACCTTCACGGATAGCGAAACGAAGACCTACGTTCATTGCGATTGGTTGTAACAACTCAACATTGATTGTTAAGTTATCTCCAGGCATAACCATTTCAACACCATCAGGAAGAGTAATTGTTCCAGTTACATCAGTTGTACGTACGTAGAACTGTGGACGGTAGTTATTGTGAAATGGAGTGTGACGTCCACCTTCTTCTTTCTTAAGGATATAAACCTCAGCTTTAAACTTAGCGTGTGGAGTTACAGATCCTGGCTTAACAATTACCATACCTCTAGAGATTTGAGTTTTCTCAATACCTCTTAATAGGATACCAGCGTTATCTCCAGCCTCACCTCTATCAAGGATTTGACGGAACATTTCAATACCAGTAATAGTAGAAGTTAATTTCTCAGCTCCCATACCGATAATTTCAACTGGATCTCCAGTTTTAGCAATACCAGTTTCGATACGACCTGTAGCAACAGTTCCACGACCAGTAATAGAGAATACGTCCTCAATTGGCATCAAGAAAGGCTTTTCGTTATCACGAACAGGCTCTTCAATCCAGTTATCAACCTCATCCATTAATTTAAGAAGAGCATCTACCCATTTTTGCTCACCGTTAAGTGCACCTAAAGCAGAACCTTGAACAACAGGACCATTATCACCATCATACTCGTAGAAGCTTAAAAGATCTCTGATCTCCATCTCTACTAGCTCAAGTAATTCCTCATCATCAACTAAGTCAACTTTGTTCATGAAAACAACAATTCTAGGAATACCAACCTGGCGACCTAAAAGGATGTGCTCACGAGTTTGTGGCATAGGACCATCAGTAGCAGCAACAACAAGAATAGCACCGTCCATTTGAGCAGCACCAGTAACCATGTTCTTTACGTAATCCGCGTGACCAGGACAGTCAACGTGTGCGTAGTGACGTTTTGCTGTTTGATATTCTACGTGAGAAGAGTTAATTGTAATACCTCTTTCTTTTTCTTCTGGCGCATTATCAATTTGATCAAATGATGTTGCTGCAGAGAAACCTGCATCAGCCAAAACTTTAGTAATAGCTGCAGTCGTAGTTGTTTTTCCGTGATCTACGTGTCCAATTGTACCAATATTTAAGTGTGGTTTTGACCGATCGAATTTTTCTTTTGCCATTTTGTATTAATTTTAATCTTAGTTATATATTAGTGTTCTATTGTATTTGCAACTTGAGCCAATGATGGGAATTGAACCCATGACCTCTTCCTTACCAAGGAAACGCTCTACCCCTGAGCTACATCGGCCTTTTAACTAGCCCTTCAACGTTGCTCAGGGTAAACAGTTCAAAAGCTTAAAGCTCAATGCTGTTTTTCAAAAAACAACAATAAACCCTAAACTAGAAACCATTTTAGAGCGGGAGACCGGGTTCGAACCGGCGACATTCAGCTTGGAAGGCTGACGCTCTACCAACTGAGCTACTCCCGCATTTTATGAGCAAATTCCCTCCCCGACAAGCGTCGAGACTGCTTCATATCCAGAGACGGAAATCGAAACTTTTTAGAGAATCTAATCAAAAGATTATTCAATCTATAAATGAACTACTTCAAACTTTGCGCAAAACTAACATAATTTTACTTATTACGTTTGAAATTTTCAATTTTTTATTGAAAATAAAAAATAGTAGTGGGGAGAGCAGGATTCGAACCTGCGAAGACGTAGTCAGCAGATTTACAGTCTGCCCTCGTTGGCCGCTTGAGTATCTCCCCAATTTTTCAATTATGAATTAAGAATATAGAATTCACAACTAAAAATTTCAATAATTCTAATGAACTTGCAGATTTAAAAATCTACTTATTTGTTTTCATAATTCTGAATTCACAATTCTGAATTATTGAGCCGATGGAGGGACTCGAACCCACGACCTGCTGATTACAAATCAGCTGCTCTAGCCAGCTGAGCTACATCGGCTTTTTTATCTTTTTATGAGTTGCTTTCTAACTCGTAAAAAAGCTCGTTATTTCTAACGGAGTGCAAATGTATATAAACTTCTCGTTTCAAACAAAACTTTTTCAAAACTTTTTTTAAAAAAATTTCTATAAATACGATTTTTCTTTCTGTTTGCGCTTCTTTAATTGTCTCTCCAAAGCTCGTGAAGCCTCGTCAGTAGCGGCTTCAAAGGTCTTAGCCTCCTTTTTCACCATAATATCGTCTCCAGGCACACTTAATAACACCTCTACTATTTTATTTTCTTTTTCACTCGTTTTTTGAACCTTCAAAAAGACATCTGCGAACACAATTTTGTCGTAAAATTGTTCAAGCTTCGACAACCTTTTTTTAACAAATAACAACAGCTCTTCTTTCGCCGTAAAATTTGGCGCTTGTACGTTTACTTTCATATCACTATAATTTTAATTAATTGCTAAGTAGTTTTACACCATAAATGCCATTTAAAATTAATTACGAGGATGTGAGTTTTTATAAACCTCTTTCAATTTAGCGATACTGTTTTGAGTATAAACTTGAGTAGATGCTAGACTAGAATGACCTAATAACTCTTTAACCGAATTTATATCAGCACCTTCATTTAAAAGATGAGTTGCAAATGAATGTCTTAATATATGAGGACTCTTTTTTACTTTTTCAGATGCCTTACTAAAGTAGACATTAATAATGCGATACACAAGAGTTTCATACACTTTCAAACCTTTTGCTGTGAGAAACAAATACTCATCATCTATTATATTCTCAAGCTCATCCCGTACAGACATATAGGCACGAATAGTATCAAGCACTGCTGGCAACAAAGGAATTATCCGCTCCTTATTACGCTTACCCAATACCTTAATCGTTTTCTGGGCGAAGGAAATACCGTCAATCTTAATATTAATTAACTCTGCCCTTCTTATACCTGTTGAATAAAACAACTCGACCACAAGCCGATCTCGCAGTCCCTCAAAATCATCGCTGCCTTGAAGCAATTCCATTACATTTACTATTTCATTTTCAGAAAATGGAACTTGTATTTTTTTTGAAGTTTTTAATGCTTTGTGTTTCGCTAACGGACTAACCTGTATTTGTCCTGTTTTTAAAAGAAATTTATAATAGGTTTTAAGAGAAGATATTTTCCTGTTTACAGTTCTATTTGAAATATCAGCATCAACCAATGACACTATCCAGCTACGAATAACTGAGTAGTTAACATCTAAAATATTCTCGTACTGAAACTCTTCTGAAGCAAATTGCTGAAATCCATCTAGATCTTTTAAGTATGCCACCACCGTATGAGGTGAATATTTTTTCTCAAGCTCTAAATAATCTTTAAAAGAAGAAAAAGGCATTTGCAGGTTTTTAGGTTGTAGCCAACTGCACATTAAATTAGAAGTCGACTTTAGTCTCTATCTCAAACAGTGGTTCTACAAAATAACTCAATTACCTCACAAACTAATAATTTTTAATCATAAAAAAATCCGTTGGAAAAAATTCCAACGGATTTATATGATATAGATTCAAAAAGAATACTAAATATCTTCCTGATCTCTAAGATTCTGGATGTATTGCGCTTTTTGCATTTGCGCTCTTTTCTTAACAGATGGCTTTGTAAAAGCTTGTCTTGCACGCAACTGGCGCATTGTTCCTGTACGGTCAAACTTACGCTTGAAACGCTTCAGTGCTCTGTCGATATTTTCTCCGTCTTTAACTGGTATAATTAACATAGTGTCATCACCTCCTCTCTTTAGGGCGGCAAAGATATAAAAAGTTTTGATTTATAAATAACAACTTACAAGATTTTTTATAAAAAAGAAGTTTACACTCAAAATTGCCCAATTAAATTATCACAATTTACCTTTCAGATAATGACAAAATTAGTTAGAACCTGAATAAGACAAGATTAATTTTTATACAATGAAGCTCTTTTGCTTAAATCTAAAATCAACTTTTCTTCTTCTTTACTTTCTAATAATACGTTATAAGTTTTCCAAAAAGCTTCATTATAAGGCTTACTAGAAAATATATCGGCAGACCAGTCATTTTGCTGTAATTCTTCTTTGACAAGCTCGGTATCCTGAATTATATCTGTAAACAGTATTTCCTGAACAGTATAATAATATTGTTCTCCTTTATCAAAACCAGGTTCTGCTTCAGTTTTAACTCTATCGGAAGACCTATCTCCTGTATTTACAAGTTTTGGAGTTTCGTAATAAATATAATTAGGATACATCTTTCCATTATACTCCATATAAGTCATGGTTAACTTATGTATGGTTTGAGTATCAAACAAACTCTTGCTTCTTCTTTTCTGAACATCAGAAGCTGCTGTCAACTCATACTCCACTCTTTTAATCGCGTAATTATCATAATAGATGTAAATCCACCCTTTTGGTTCAAACCCTTCGTTATAGATGTTAGGCGTATTCAAACCGACAAAATCCTTGCCTTTGGTGATTTCGATTTTATAAATTTTCCTTCCGTTATCTACTAAAATTGTATCGAGGTTAAACTGATGCTTTTCTAACATATTTTTCCCCAACAAAGCCCCTGTTGCATTACTATTCCTCAATAGATTCAACTTTCCTTTAAATAGATTTTCTAATCCATTTACACGACTATCATTCCATTTAATAGCATTAATCAAAGCTGACTTCTTAACAGAATTCAAACTTACATTACCAGCATTAGACCCTATACTTTTTAAATAAGCAGAATACGTAAAAAGACTGTCGATATCCCTTAAATCGTAACTTTTTCGGGTTTCATCTACGTTTATTTTTATAAAATCTTTTGCTCCAGCGGCATAACTAGAATCATATAATGTAATGGCACTTTCTATAAGCCACTTGTATTCCTTTTTATTTCGTTCTTTGTGACGCAAAAACCCTTTTTGAAGATAGGCTTGTTCTGGTAAGTTTGCCGGAAGTCTTTCGATTGCTTTTTGTACTATTCCATTACCAGTAGTTGGCCGTGGATCTGCAACAATTACAACTTCATCTAGGGAAGCAACATCTTCTTCAAGAAAAATATCGGAACCATTTTCAAAGCTTTCAATTACCACGTTATAACTTTTATAACCTATAGAAGATATTACCAAGGTATCATTTAAATGTTCTTTAGGAACTTTTAAGGCAAAATTACCGTCACTGTTAGAAATAGTTCCAATGGTAGTATTTTTAATATACACACTAGCACTTTCTATAGGCTGAAAAGTTAAGAAATCTGCAACCTTCCCATTTAGGTTGGTTTGTGAAAAGGTGGTCGCAGTTATGAACATTACGATCACACTTAATAAATGCTTTAATTTAAAGTGCTTCATTATTTTGAAAAGATTAAAATTTTAAACTTTGAATATCCATTATTTTACATCAGCATTTAGGCGCTATTTGGTATTCTTTTTAAATATCAGCTTTAAATCTACAACTAAATAAAACCCGACCATCACTAGGCACGATAATCAATAAAAAAGACATTTAAAAAATGATTGCAAATAGTATCTTTTGATTCAATTTCAATCAGTTTTAAAATGTCTTCTTTCGTAACTTCCAAATCTAAAGTTTAGGTTATGTAGCTGGTTTGTACGATACTCCTTCAATAACCATCTTAGAAATAATTTCTCTTAGAATTTCAGAAGTACCACCACCAATAGGACCTAATCTACTATCGCGAAGTAATCTTGCCAATGGATAATCTTCCATATAACCATATCCTCCTAAAAATTGAAGACATTCCGTCATCACCTCATCTGCTACTTTAGTCGAAATAAGTTTACTCATTGTAGCTTCTTTTACAACGTATTCACCGTCGTTTAGACGTTGTGTGGTTACGTAGTTAAATGTTTTTGCCACTTCCACTTCACTTGCTAGCTGTGCAACTCTATGACGTAGTGCTTGAAACTTCGAAATACTCTTACCAAAAGCAAATCTATCTTTCATATATTGAATGGTGTAATCTAATGCAAACTCACTACGTGCGTGTGCGTTAATCCCCATTATAAGTCTTTCTAATGCGAAATGTTGCATAATATATGGGAACCCCATGTTCTCCTCACCCATTAGGCTTGATGCTGGGATTTCAACATTATCGAATGCTATTTCTCCTGTATCACTTGCTCTCCATCCTAGTTTGTCGAGTTTTGTTGCAGAAATACCTTTTGTATCACGGTCCATAACAAAAATGCTAATTCCTTTATTACCCAATTCTGGAGCCGTTTTAGCGGCAACTACTAAGTAATCGCTGTAAATTCCATTTGTGATAAAGGTTTTAGAACCGTTGATTATATATTTATCTCCTTTCTTAACCGCAGTTGTACGCATTCCAGAAACATCACTTCCTCCAAATGGTTCAGTAATACACAGACAGCCAATTTTATCACCCGAAATACTCGGTGCTAAATATTTTTCTTTTTGTTCGTGATTAGCTTCTTTTTTAAGATGCGTCATTGCAAGATAAGCGTGTGCCCACATTGCTGCAGCAAAACCACCACTGTTTACTTTTTGTAATTCTTCTAAGAAAATCACCGTATAGAAAAGATCTAAATCTAATCCGCCGTATTCTTCAGGCTGATAAATTCCGAAGTAACCCATTTCACCAAATTTTTTCCATATAAAACGGTCGATGGTACCAGTTTTTTCCCACTTTTCAATGTGAGGCACTACTTCTTTTTGAAGAAAATCCTGAAAACTTTTTCTGAAAAAATCGTGTTCTTCTGTAAAATGTAAATTCATTTGTAAATCTTTTCTTGTAATTATTATGTTTGAAATTAATTGAGTGACACCCACTTTTCGATGATCTCCGAATACACTTTAACTGCGTGTAGAGTGATGTGGCAGCATTTTTAAGCCTTACTCAGCAGACAAATATAACTGAATTAGCTGTAACTTTCTTTGGCTCATACCTTCAATTTTATTTAGTTCGTCCACGTTGGTAATTTTTTCACGTAGTCTTCGATATTCCCATATCTTTTTAGCTAACTCGAAGGATACTCCTGGAATAGTCGCAATATCTGATGCCGAAGCATTGTTTACGTTAATCTTAATTATCTCTTTTGGTGTTTTTACGGTGAAGACGTTTAATGTTCGTTCTACAACTTCGGGGCTTAAACCATAAACTGCATAAAGCTGTTTTTCGTCGCTAAAACCACCTATTGATTCACGATAAGAAACAATTCGTTTACTTAGCGCTTCTCCAATTCCGCTCACCTGTTGTAATTGAGTTTCGGTTGCTTGGTTTAAATCTATTTTTTGACTAAATGGTCGCGCTACAAAACCTTTATTTTGATTAAATGAAGTAGCACTTACTTGTGAAGCAGAATTATTCACCCATGCTGGAAATTTAAAATAAGGACTTAAATCCGCTAATAAAGAATCAGACACTCCCGTTACTCTTTTAAAATCTGCAGCAGAATTTATCCACTTCCCTTCCTTTCTATATTGAAGCAACCTGTCTATTTCTTCGTTAGACAACCCCAAAACATAACCGGAATAATCTGTAATGAAATTAGGGTTAAACTCAGACCTCTTTGGTTTACGTTTCTCTATTTCAAGTAGACGAAGTGAATCTATTTCATTTTTTATGGAAGTGATTTCTTCAGAAGAAGTATCAAAACTTTCCGATTCCGAAAAATCGACAAACCAAAACAAGCATAGCAAAGTGACTATAAGTAACAACAAAAGCAAAATCCCACTTCGTTGCTGTTTTGAGAACGTGAAGTGGGATTTTAATTCCATAATAACTCTAGTTATAAATGCTTGGACATATCTTCTAGTCCGTCATCAATAGCCTGGTGTTTAATTTTTATGGCTTTCATATATCGATTAAGTTCCTTACGTACTACTGGCGTTAGTATCACCACACCGATAATATTAGGAACCACCATTGCGAAAATCATTGCATCGGAAAAGTTAATTACCGATCCAAGGCTAATAACCGAACCAATCCAAATAAAGATACAAAATAGCAGTTTATATACAAGTTCTGTTACTTTTCCTCTTCCAAAAAGGTAAACCCAACCTTGCATTCCGTAATAAGACCAAGAAATCATCGTAGAGAAAGCAAACATTATTACAGCAATTGTAAGAACGATTGAAAAGTGAGGAATTACACTATCAAAAGCAGTTGCTGTAAGCTCTACCCCTTCCTTAACTTCTACTCCGTATTGAATTATATTGTTGTCGAAATTTGTAATTACAATCACTAAAGCCGTCATAGTACAAATAACCACTGTGTCGATAAACGGTTCTAAAAGTGCTACAATACCTTCAGAGGCTGGATACTTAGTTCGTACTGCAGAGTGAGCAATAGCCGCTGATCCAACTCCCGCTTCATTTGAAAATGCACCACGACGAATACCTTGAATCATGACACCTACAAGTCCACCTGCAATACCAAGTCCAGAAAAAGCTCCTTCAAAAATAAGAGCAAATGCATCTCCAATATGATTGTAGTTTGCTATTAGAATAATAAGTGCGCCAAGTACATAAATACCGGCCATAAAAGGAACAATTTTTTCAGTAACCTTTGCAATCCTTTTAATACCCCCTATTATAACAAATGCAACAATTATAGCCATTACAATACCAAACCATATCGAAGCACTTGTACCTTGAAGGTCGAAGAGTTGAACAAATTGCGCTGCGGCTTGATTGGCTTGAAACATATTTCCTCCACCAAAAGAACCACCAATAACAAATATTGCGAATATTACCGCGAGTACTTTTCCTAGTCCGCCCATCCCTTTTTGAGCCAATCCTTTTTTAAGGTAGTACATCGGACCACCATACACAGTTCCGTCTGGACCTACATCTCGGAATTTAACCCCTAGAGTACATTCGGCAAATTTGGAAGCCATACCTAGTATACCAGCTAAGATCATCCAGAAAGTTGCACCTGGACCACCAATAGACAGTGCCACCGCAACTCCAGCAATATTACCAAGACCAACAGTAGCAGAAAGCGCAGCCGTTAATGCTTGAAAGTGTGAAACTTCACCATCAGCACTATCATCGCGTATTGTTTCTATAAGATTTTCTTGTTCGTTAGGAGTTACATCACCGTATAAGGTATCCACCCCGTGTTTTTCAATGTCTTCATACTTACCCATTACAACTTTCACAGCTGTATAAAACCCAGTAATATTTATAAGTTTAAAATAAATAGTAAAGTAAAGGGCCCCTCCAATAAGTACTATTAATACCCAAGGAATTTGAAAGGATTCAGAAAATGGAATTTCGTAAAAAATACCATCAACAAACCAACCTGTATATTTTTTAAAATTTAAATCTATCCTTTCAGAAGTGGAAAGTTCTTGTGCGAAAGTGAAAAATGGAATGATAAAAGTGATAAGTGAAAGAAGAAATTTCTTCATAGTGGATTTTTAAAATTTAACATTGTTATATTTAAAACGAAGCAAGATGCTTAAAAAAAATTAGAATTTCAAAAAATCACCCTATAAATTGTTAAGGCTTTCCTAAACCCCGTATTCTCTTTTAAGACTTTCAATTTGTTCAGGACGCCCAATCAAAATTAATTTTGATTCTTTTTGTATCAATAATGAAGGTTCAGGATTTACTATATATTCACCTGTAGGAGCTCTATATCCTATAATAGAGCACCCGGTTTTTTTTCGAACATCTAAGTCTTTTATAGCTTGTTCTTTTCCATCAGGACACATTTTTTCGAAAGGGATTTGCTCTACGTTAATACTATCTTGTTCCCCAGATACCGTAAGATTGTCTAAAAACTCAACTAAATCTGGCACCACAACCAACGAAGCCATATGGTCGCCTCCTATTTTATCTGGCATTATTACATTATCAGCGCCAGCAAGCTTTAGCTTTTTATAACTTGTCTCTTCACTAGCACGACTTATAATTTTCAAGTTCTTATTCATCTGCCTAGCAGAAAGAACCATAAATAAATTATCGGCATCATTAGGAGTAGCACAAATTAGTGTAGAAGCTTTTTCAATTCCAGCTTTCAGTAAAACATCATCTTCTATTGCATCCCCTAAAACGAAAAGTATTTTTTCATTAGAAAAACGATCGATTACTTCTTCATCTTTTTCTATTATCACAAATGGCTTATTATAAGCTAGAAGTTTTTGAGCAGCTTGTTTTCCATTTCTCCCATATCCACAAACTATTATATGGTTTTGCATAGCCTTTAATTTTTTGAGGACTTTTTTCTCTCTAAAATGCCCCATATTTTTACTGATAATATATTCTGTAATTACGGAGATAGCGTAACCTACGATAAAGATACTCGAAATGATAAAAAGAGATACAAAAACTTTCTCTTGAGGATTCAAAGGCATAACCTCTCCATAACCAACCGTTGTTATGGTAATAACGGTCATATACAAAGCATCTATCCAACTGTATTCAGATATAAAATGGAATCCAAAAACACCCGACATAAAAACAATAAGCAGCAAAAGCAGCGCGACGGTTATTTTTGAATTGAATTTTTTAATCATAAATCGAATACTGAAGTACGCTTAGTATTAACAAGATCCTTAAGTTTTAATAAAAATGCCATGGTAAGATATATAGCAAAGCCAACACCTAATGTGGCAAACGAAACATATATAAAGAATAGCCTAACGCTTTTGGCACGCATCCCTAAACGGTCTGCCAATCGTGAAGACACATAAAAACCTCTTTTTTCAAGGTAGTGACGTAATTTATAAACGGCTTGCAACATATTCGCAAATTACAATTTTGTAGTTAAATACAGTAATACGGAATCAAAATTAAAAGTTTATTATTTTCCTTCTTCTGAATTCATAATCGAGTTTCCAATTGCGCATTGTAAACATCTATTTTTATCGCAGTATTCATTTTTAAGCTGAAGTAATGCTTGGCTTTGATAAGCGTTTTTAGAAACAGACTTTAAAGAATTAAACTTTTTTACAATAGAATTTTCTTCTGAAGCAATTTCAGAAGTTAAATTTATTATCTCCTCTGAAGCATCCCTTCCTTCTTGCCTAGCATAACAGAACTTGATAGGAATAATAGTATTGATAATAAGAAGATCTATAAAACTTTTCGTTATTTGCTTTTTTCTATTAGCGGAAGGAACTCCAAAGTTATAATGGTTATTCCAATAGAAACTTGCCTGAATATCGAAGAGACTATATAACTCATCTAGCTTTTCTGAAGCAATTACTTTTGAAAAAAGATTTGTTTTATTAGCATACAGATTAGCCAATTGGGATAGCCTAATAGTTGGGAAATTAGGAGGTCTTAACCTGAAGTATTTTGGTGTTATTACACTACTATTCTCAAGCTTAAACTTGTGCTTCAAATATTCGTAGTTACCTTGTAGTGCTTTAAAGTAATGATCTTCCTTATCTCCCTCGAGCATTCCTGCCTGCCCTAACAGCAACGCTTCCAAACTCTCTAAATCCTGACTACATTTTTTTACCACTGAAAAGTTGATCGACTTTGCAATGCTAAAAAACGAATCACCATTAATTTTTAGGCCAAAGTTTTTACACAGCATTTTAAATAGTAAGCTTTCCCAATGATTTTGAGAATCTTCCAACTCACTTATAATTAAGGCTTCTTTCTTTTGAAGTCTTTCGAAATAAAGCCGCTCCAACCAATTTTCAATCACAAATTCATTTACATCAGCAAAGTTGTTTTCACAATTAATCCATTTTTTAGATTTTGAAAACAGCTTTTGATATTGTGTTATTGCACTTTTTGGAGTGTGGTTTTTAATTACAAAAGTCGGAATCACTGAACCGTCTTTTCTATGAACCTCAACATCGTGAATCCAAACAACGTGGAGAATTACATTGTCATAAGCGGGATCCAATTCGTGATTGTGCGCATACCAGTCTGAAGATTTAATATGAATTTCAACATTGCCAGCCCAAAGTTGATTGTCTATTTCAATTTGGGCATTAAAGAAATCTGGGCCTGAATTAAAGTTATGGCTCCCTTGATTTACAATGTGTAATTTCTCATTCGTCGAAGTGTAAAACTTAGTTGTGTCGAACTTCTGAAATTTCCACAAATAATGTAGAAAGTCCTCGTTCATTTCAAAAAAACATTAAGAATTTTAAATAAGCCTAAGTAAATATACTGAAATATTACTTGGCTTCCGCTTCAACCCTAGAGTCTTTAGGTTGTGGCTTTTTCTCTACTGGTTCAGGAATTGTATCGACAAATAAAATACGATTCCATTTGTAAAGCCTACGCATAAGTAGCATATACCGGATTATACCAACAGCTAAAAATATAACACAAACTCCAAGAGCTACGTATCCCAACCACTTTATACTTTCAAAATCTTTTAACTGTAATATCCCAATCCCTCCTATTAGCAGGTATAACGAGGAGCGTATGTATGAAAGCAACGTTCGCTCGTTGGCTAACTTTGTGCGCTCCAATGCTAAAATCTCATTGGTATTTGTTGGCACAGGCTTAGTACGTAGAAAGCGGAAAAGTTTTTTGGCTTCGTTTTTCATTATTACAGTTAAAGTTTAATTTTTTCTACTCCGAGAATTCCGTTTGCCTGAACTTTGTCAAGATATACTTAGTCGTAGGCTTTTTCCTAATCCATCATAGTTCACACCTAAAAGGAATCCCTTTTATGGTGATTACTTAAGTAGACTCTCTAGAGCAGTTCAGTTAAGATACAAAAATAAAACTTATAGCCTTATAACCGATTAATCAGTTATAATGAAGGATTAATCTTAGCTACTTATTCCTCGTCTTCTACAAAACCTTGCTCACGCATCCAGTCGTCGTTATACATTTTCCCAACGTAACGACTTCCGTGATCGTGGAAAAGAACTACAACCACATCATCTTTTGTAAAATGCTCTTTTAATTGAAGTAATCCTTTAATCGCTGCTCCTGCAGAATTCCCTAAAAAGAAACCTTCCATTTTAGCAAGTTTCTGAGTGTAAATTGCCGCATCTTTATCGGTAACTTTCGTAAAACCATCGATAATACTGAAGTCTACATTTTTCGGTAGAATGTCTTCACCAATTCCTTCGGTTATATACGGATAGATTTCGTTTTCGTCAAAAATCCCAGTTTCGTGATATTTTTTGAAAACACTTCCGTAGGTATCAATTCCCCAAACTTTCACATTTGGATTTTGTTCTTTTAGGTATTTACCGACACCGCTAATTGTTCCGCCAGTACCAACTCCAACTACAAAATGCGTTACTTTTCCATCTGTCTGTTTCCAGATTTCCGGCCCTGTGCTTTGGTAATGTGCTTTGGCGTTGCTTGGATTGTCGTATTGGTTTACATACCAACTATTAGGTGTTTCTTCTGCTAATCTTTTTGAAACAGAATAATAACTGCGTGGATCTTCAGGAGCTACATCTGTTGGACAAACTACTACTTCGCTACCTACCGCTCTAAGAATATCAACTTTTTCCTTACTCTGTTTATCGCTAATTACACAAACCATTTTGTAGCCTTTAACGATTGCTGCAAGTGCAAGACCCATTCCGGTGTTTCCAGAAGTCCCTTCTATAATTGTTCCCCCTGGTTTTAACCTACCATCAGCTTCAGCATCTTCAATCATGGTTAATGCCATTCTATCCTTTACCGAGTTTCCAGGGTTGAAAGTTTCGTATTTGGCAAGTACCAAAGCAGGAATGTCTCCAATTATTTTGTTGATTTTTACCATTGGTGTGTTCCCAATAGTACCTAGTATATTTTCTGCGTATTCCATAACAAATTTTAAGAGTGCAAAGGTAAGATTCTTAATTCAGAATTCAGAATTATGAAATATTAATTAAATAACCCAAAACTTTACTCAAACCGAATAGCCTTCACAGGAGATATTTTTGAAATAATAAATGAAGGAATTAAAAGCATTATTAAACACAGTAGAAAAGTACCTGCATTTAAAATAAGAATATAGTCTAAGCTTAAATAAACAGGAGCTTCGTTTACGTAATAAGTATCTGGGTTTAATTTGAAGATTTTACCGTACTTCTGAATTAGCAGTAAGCCAATTCCTATCACATTTCCCCAAAAAAGACCAACGCCAATTAAATACATCGCGTTGTATAGAAACACTTTCCTAACACTCCAATCGCTGCTTCCCAGAGCTTTTAGAATTCCTATCATTTGGGTGCGTTCTAATATCAAGACCAATAAAGCCGTTATCATATTAATACCCGCCACCAATATCATAATCCCTATAATCATAATAATATTAAAGTCAAAAAGATCAAGCCATTCAAAAATAGAGGCGTATTTCTGACGGATAGTCTGTGTGTCTAGCGTGCTACTGGTTTCATTATAAACCTCGTTTCCGATAGGAACTATATTATCAAAATCGTTTACAAACACTTCAAAAGCGCCAATTTGGTTATCTTCCCATTTATTCAAACGCTGTATGTGGCGAATGTCTGTTATAATAAACTGTTCATCAAATTGCTGAAAGCCGCTATTGTAAATCCCTACAATTTCAAAACCTCGACTACGGGGTGTTTTAGAAACATCATCATTTAGGAAAAATGTAGTGACTCTATCTCCAAGCTTAAAATGAAGTCTGTTTGCTAAATATTCTGAAATTAATATTTCCGAATTTAAATCACTTTTAAAATCTGGGAGTTTTCCATCTACCAAATAGTCTTCAAAATACCCCCAATCGTAATCGCTGCCTACTCCTTTTACAACTACACCTTCAAAATCTGTTTCTGTACGGATTACGCCACCTTTGGAAGCAGTAATTTGCACGTGTTTAATGCCTTTGATGTTTTTGAAAGTTGGATAAAAATCCTGATTTTTTGAGATAGGATTTTGAGAATCGTTGGAAAAGTTAGTGTCGAAATTGGAAATAACAATGTCGCCATTAAAAGCTGAAACCTTTTCGCGAATCTTTTTTTGAAGTCCAACACCTGTGGCGATGGAGATAAGCATCATAATAATACCCAACGCAATTGCTGTAATTGCAATTTTTATAATCGGTGCCGAAATACTACTTTTATAGTCCTTGGAAGCAACGATGCGCCGAGCGATGAAAAATTCGAAATTCACTACGATTATATGGGCTTAAATTTCTTCAAAAATACAGTTTTATTGCTTGTTTTAACCATTTTTTCTTGCGGAAGTTCTACTGAGAAGAAAGAGCAGCGAGAAGAGAGAAAAGAGAACCAAGTAGCAAACGCCAAGACTCAAGACGACACCTTGGCATCATTCGGTGACCAAGAAATTGTCGTTGGGGCGGAACAGTTTCAACTGTATTCTGACCTTTTAAAAGGTAAAAATGTGGGTGTGGTTGCAAATCAAACCTCTTTTTTAGAAAGTGAAAATCAGCATTTGGTAGATTTTTTAATTTCTAAAAATGTTTCGGTTAAAAAAGTTTTTGCTCCAGAGCACGGCTTCCGCGGAACTGCCGATGCTGGCGAACACGTAAAAGACGGCGTAGATTCAAAAACGGGTGTTCCATTAATTTCACTTTATGGCAGCAACAAAAAGCCTTCACAAGAACAACTAAAAGGAATTGACGTCGTGATTTTTGACATACAAGATGTTGGTGCGCGTTTTTACACCTACATTTCTACATTGCATTATGTAATGGAAGCTTGTGCTGAAGCAGGGATTCCTGTTGTCGTTTTCGACCGTCCAAACCCAAACGGACATTATATTGACGGCCCAATCTTAGAAGCGGAAAATCAAAGTTTTGTAGGGATGCACTCAATTCCTATTGTACATGGAATGACAATAGCCGAATACGCAAAAATGATAAATGGCGAGGGCTGGTTAAAAAACAGTATAAAATGTGAGTTGAGTGTGGTAACTATGAAAAATTACAATCATAAAATGGAGTATTCACTTCCTATAAAACCTTCACCAAACTTACCGAATGCTCAGTCCATAAACCTCTACCCTAGTCTTTGCTTTTTTGAAGGTACATTTATAAATGCTGGTCGCGGTACCGATATGCAATTTCAAGTATTTGGAGCGCCGAGCTTACCTGCTTCAAAATATAATTTCACATATACTCCACAATCAAATGAAGGGGCAAAAAACCCAAAATTTAAAGGAGAACTTTGTTACGGGAAAGACTTAAGAAATGAACCTAAACTTGATAAAATCAACTTAGAGTGGTTGATTGATGCCTACAATGCCAATGGCAGAAAGAAAGATTTTTTCAATTCATTTTTCGTAAAACTAGCAGGTACTAAAAAACTACAACAACAAATTGAACAAGGTCTTACTGCCGAAGAAATTCGAGCAACTTGGAAGGAAGGACTTAATGAATTTGGAAAAGTAAGAGAGAAGTATTTGTTGTATAAATAATTTCATTTCGACTCCGCTCAATGACCCTATTCAATCTCCGTTAAAAGGCCGGTTTTGGTGGCTGAGCGAAATCGAAGCCACTATTTACTTCGGCAAGCGTTTCTTCATTTCCTCTACAATATTAAAAGCTGCTGGACAGATAGCTACGTTTTTCATTGTTAAGTTAGAAATCTGCTGAAACTTTTTTCTATCGGTATGTGGGAATTCGCGACAGGCTTTTGGGCGTACGTCGTAGATGCTACAGTAATTATCCGCACCTAAAAAGGTACAGGGAACACTTTGCAGTACGTAATCTTTATCTTCATCAATCCGCAAGTAGGTTTCAATAAACTGTTGCGGTTTCATTCTAAAATGCTTAGAAATACGCTCGATATCTTTATCGGTGAAAAGCGGACCAGTAGTTTTACAGCAATTGGCACAAGTAAGACAATCTGTTCGTTCAAACTCTTCCTCGTGTAGCTCTTGCATCAAAGTATCGAGATGCTTGGGTGGCTTCTTTTTTAGTTTGGCAAAAAACTTCTTGTTTTCGGCTTCGGCTTCCTTTGCTTTTTGGGGAAGTTGATTTAGAATGTTCTTCATTTCAATATTTCTTTGCGCTCTTTGCGCCTCTGCGGTGCATTCTTACCGCAAAGTCTTTATTTATTCAGCTTCGTAAACCAATTCGCCATTAATAAAAGTCGCAACCACCTTAGTGTTTGGTAATTCTTTTTCATCAACAGTCATTATGTCTTTGTCTAGAATTGTAAAGTCTGCAAACTTGCCTACCTCTATACTTCCTTTTTCATCTTCTTCAAAATTTGCAAAAGCTGCCCAAATAGTCATTCCTTTTAACGCTTCCTCACGTGTTAACGCATCTTTCATTTGGAAGCCTTCTTCTGGAAAGTGTTCTAAATCTTTTCTCGCTACAGCCGAATAGAATGTATACATCGGATTTACGTGTTCAACAGGAAAATCGGTTCCTAATGCAATACTTCCAGCCTTGTCTAACAAACCCTTGTAAGCATAAGCCCCTTGCATTCGCTCTGCTCCTATTCTATCTTCTGCCCAATACATATCGCTTGTACAATGTGTTGGCTGTACAGAAGGAAGTACATTGTTATGGTCGTTGAAATATTCAAAGTCTTCCATCGAAATAATCTGAGCGTGTTCTACCCTCCAACGCTTATCATTTTCACCAGTTAATGCCTTTTTGTAGGCACGTAAAACAGCAATATTTGCCGAATCACCGATTGCGTGTGAATTCATTTGAAACTCTGAATTAGCCAACTTGGTTGCAATAGAGTTTAACTGTTCAGAAGAAGTCATCATTGCTCCGTAATGGCCCGGCATATCACTATAAGGCTCACGCATTGCAGCTCCTCTTGAACCTAATGCTCCATCGGAATAGATTTTAAACGAACGCACATTTAGCCTGTCGGTTTTATAGGTCCCCTTATCTAAATAATAATCTAAATTCTCTGGACTATTACTCACCATTGCATACATTCTAAGCTTAAATTTTCCTTGCTTTTGAAGTGTATCAATCAATTCAATAATATTTCTATCTAAGCCTGCGTCATCTACAGTAGTTAGCCCATATTTTAAAGCTTCTTTTTCTGCATCTAAAAGCGCTTCAATCGAAACTTCTTTTGTTATTTCTGGGTACGTTTTAAAAACCAATTCCATAGGGCTATCCACTAACACCCCTGTTGGCTGGCCATTTTCTAAAATAACTTCCCCACCTGGCATTTTAGTTTTTGCTGTAATTCCAGCCAATTTCAATGCTTTAGAGTTTACTAAAAGGGCGTGACCATCAATTCGTCGTAATGCCACGGGAGTATCTGGGAAAAGTGAATCTAATTTTTCCTTAGTTGGAAAGTTTTTGTCCTCCCAATCATTTTGATCCCATCCGCGTCCAATGATGTAATCTACATTCTGCTCCAATTGGAATGTTACAACTCGTTCTAAAACCTCATCATAACTCTTAGTTCCAATTAAGTCTACTCTTTGTAAGCCTAAACCTAGACCATATAAATGTGCGTGTGCATCGATTAACCCAGGAACAACAGTATTGTTTTTTGCATCGTAGGTTTCCTTTATTTTATATTTTAGTTCTAGTTCAGGCTTTAGGCCTATCTCTAAGATTTTCCCATCCTTTACAACTAGCGCGTTCGCCACACTAAAATCTTTATCTACTGTGTAAATTGTCGCATTTTTAATGAGTAAATCGGCAGGGATTTTCTCAGGCGCACAGGAAAAAATTGAGACGGTAAGTAAAAGGAATAATAGTTTTTTCATCGGAATGAAGTGTTTTAGTAAAGCTGTAAAAATAGAAAACATCCGCCAAAGACGGATGTTTTCAAAGTGTTATTTTAAAAGTGATTACCAATCAAATTTATACGTAACTCCAGCTAGGCCTTGAATTCCTTGAACTGGATAATTCATCCACTTTTTATAGTTTTCGCCAAATAAATTGCTTCCTTTTACAAAGGCTGAAAGCCTATCTGTAAATCTGTAGCCAAAACTAAGGTTAGCATCAACAAATCCGTCTAAGGTAATTTCCTCCCCTATGAATCCGGCGTTTGATACATCCTTGCGCTCTCCAACATAAAATAAGGATGCACTACCATACAGTTTTTCAGTAATATTAAAATTAGAGAATACAGAAGCTTTTAAGCTTGGTAAATTCCATGCTTCACTTTGCACATCGGTACTATAACTGTAGTAGTTAGCATTAACCCCAACGGAAAATTGTCCTGAAACATCAACCTTAACTTCTCCGAAAAACGCTAATGTATTTATATCGTCGTAAACTACATTAAATGAATTTCCATAATGATATCCTTCATTTTGTGAAGTAGTAAAGTTTATATCGTTTGATTGAAATAAAGCACTGTTTTCATCTTTACCATAAGATACTCTCGCGTTGTAAGCGAAAGCATTAGAAAGCTTTCCTTTAATCCCTCCAAATGCTTCATATAATTTTTTAGTAGGTGCAATATTTAAGGTTGGGGAAACAAATGGATTTTCCTCTTTAAAATCATAATAGGTGTTCTGCTTAATTCCACCCTCTGCACCACCATACGCAATTACAGTTTCGTCAAGCAATCTATACGAAACATTCACTTTTGGATAAAGTGAAAAGTTGGTGTCGCTATTTTCAGTGTCTAAACTCACATATCCTGCAACCCCCAAAGAAACACTAAGATCGTTATTTACAAAGTTGATAGATGGCGCTAGTCCTACATTTAAATAACTGTACTTTATATCGGTTGAGCCTGAATAATCTTTATCAAAACTCCCCATCAAATAATCTAAATCCCCATCAAGTTTGAAGGTTACATTTTCTAAAGGAAAAGAGAATTCTGGTTTCAACTTAGCATTTAGCTCAGAAGAAGAAAACGAATCTCCGGTATAACGTATAGAAGCCGCTGCTTTATCAAAAAATGAATCGTCTAAAGCAATGCTACCTCCCACATATCCGCTTAAATAGTTTTGTTTCGTATCAATTCTAGCAAGGTCTTCATCTGAATAATAACCTTTTGGAACTCCATACCAGTTGAATAATTGATGTTCTACTCCTGCATCTAATCTATAGGTAACATCCCTTTGCCTACTTGTGTAGTTTGCGTCAAGGCTAGTATCGTAATAGTGGTTGTCTAGTTTCACCCCTTTTATATCGCCTTGTGAAGAATTGTGTCTGAAAAAGAAACCAGCATTATCTGTACGGCTTATTTCGAAATTACTGTATAACTCTCCTAAAATTGAAGTGTAATTCCCAAAACCTAAGGTGGCATAATTATCATACAACTTAACAGGTTTCGCTTTTTCTACATTTGTAGCTTTTCCTTTTGCAGGAGTGAATGTTGATGCTACAGGAACAGAAAATATACTATACTTCACATCTTTTTTAGCGGTAGAAACCGAATCGTTTAAGGACGGGGTTTCCTTTACTTTAAAAGCATCTGAAATAGTTGGAGTATATGGTTTTACAATATTTACCACTTCAGGATCTAATTCCTTTTCCTGTGCATTTGCAGAAAAATGAAAAAGAAATAATGCTGGGATTGAAAATAAAACTATTTGTTTTATGGACATATTTTCAAAAATTTATATTTATTGTTTTAATGATTTCTTTGCGTCCTTGGAGTCTCAGCGGTAAAAATTACACCGCAAAGTCGCAGAGAGCGCAGAGGTTTTTAGTTTCCGGTTTCTACAGATGAATTTGTTTTTGCTTCAGCGTTTTTAATCAGTGCTAATTCTGCTTTAGCTTCTTCAACTACTTCTGGATATTCAGTGAAGTTTTTAGTAACACTTTCCAAAATATAAGTTGCTTGATACGCGTCGTTTAGCGCATAAAAGTTTTTAGCCATTAGCACCAAACCTTTTGCTCCATAAAGCTTATATCCCGAATAATCTTTAGCTAATTTCTGAACCGATGCATTTGAAGCCTCATAATTTCTTTCTTTGTTTTTGAAATAGGCATCGAAGTACAAGGCTTCAGCAGCAAGCTGGCCTGTTGCAATTTTTTGAACTTCGGCGTAGGCTGTTTTAGCTTTAGCTTCGTTGTTTGTTTTCATCGCAGAACGTGCAATAATTACTTGCGCATCACTCTTAATGGAGTTATCAATTTTTGAATTCTGTAAAACCTTTTCAGCATAGTTTACTGCTTCAGCATACTTCTTCAACTCGTAAGAAGCCTTCATACTGTTAGTCTGCGCAAAGATGATATTCTGTGGAAAATCTGCTTCAACCTCTAATCTTGTTAAGTATTTTAAAGCATTCTTATAATCTTGCTTCCCTAAATACAATTCTGAAACTCTCGATAAGGCCTGTTCTGTAAATTCGCTTCTCTCGCGATTTACAACATATTCAAAATGTGGAATAGCTTTATCTGAAGCTTTGTTTGCAAAATAAATCTGACCTAAATAGAAGTGTGCTTTTAAAGCGTGTTGACCATTTGGAAACTCCTTTAAATATTCTTGAAAACGACCTTGTGCTTGTGACTGTTTGTTTTCTAGATAAGGTTGTTCCGCTGCTAGATAAGTTGCATCATCAAGCTCTGTATCGCCAACTTGCACATAATCTAATCCTTTTACCCAACGTGCATATTCATCTACATTACCTTGGTCTATATAAATGATTTTTGCAGACGATACTGCTTGTAAAGCTTCTTGTGTAGATGGAAAATCTTTCGCTACTCGTTTAAAAATAGCTAAAGCTTCATTACTCCTTCCGGTGTTGTCGTAAATAAGCGCTTTTTTAAGCAATGCCTTCGGAACGAAGATACTGTTTGGCGTATCGCGAATCATTTGATCGTAAGCCGAAATAGCTTCTGTGTTTTTATTTTGAGCTACATACGTATTTCCTAATTCGTATAAAGCATCATCACGGTAAACCGACTTTGGATATTTCTTAGAAAACGCAATTAACTCCTCTATTTTCTTTTCGCTTCTATCTACGAAACCATAGCTTATAGCTTTTTGGAATTCTGCATAGTCGTTATTACCGCCTAATTCAACTGCAGCATTGTAATTTTCCATTGCCGGCCAGTATTGACTCGTTACAAAATAACTATCTCCCAAACGTAAATAAGCATCTTTCTTTCTTACGTTTTCCGCCGAAGATGAACTTACATAGCTTTTAAAGTTTGAGATAGCATCAGCATAATTTTTTAGTTTGAATTGATTGTAAGCTAAATTGTACTTCAAATTTTTATATTCTGAAGTATTCTGGGAGCCTGCTAACTTAGCAAACTTGTTATAACCATTTAAAGACTTTTCATAGTTTGCCAATTGGAAATCACTTTCTGCCTTCCAATATGTTGCGCGAGCAGTGAAGTCTTGGTCTTGTGGTTCCTTCAAGCTCTTATCGAAATAGACTATAGCTTCGTTGTAATTCGATTCGTTATAAAGCTCTATTCCTCTGAAAAAAGCAACTTTTTGGTAAGCTGCCTTATCTGCGAAATTCTTGTTGTTTTCCAGTAACTCAAGCGCTTCTTTATAGTTTTTTGAAGTGATGTAGCTGTCTATCAGTAACTTTTTAAGCTCATCGTTATTAGCGTTGTTTGGATATTTTTCTATAAAAGAAAGAATAACTTGTGGCGTACTTTTGTAGCTATTCCCAATCTCGTAACTCAATTTTGCATAGTTTAAATACGCATCTTCTTGAATTTCGGCACTGAAATCCATTTCTGAAGCATTTTTAAAAGCGTTTAATGCTTCTTGTTTTTTGTTCAGTTTTAAATAACTTTCAGCTAAATGGTAATAAGCGTTTTGCGCAACTGCATTCTTTCCGTCAATAATTTTATTGAATTCACCAATAGCTTTTTCAAAATCTCCTTCTTTGTAATACGCATAACCTAGCAGGTAATAATCTGTATTATTCCATTTACCACGCGTTCCTTTGTATTCCTTTAAATAAGGAATAGCTTCAGAGTATTGCCCTAGGTTAAAATAGCTTTCACCTATAATTTTTGAAAGTTGGCTTTTTTCGGCAGGAGAAGAATTATTAAACTGCTCCTTTCCCATATCTATTGCTTTTTGAAAGTTGCCAAGTTTAAAGTTCATATCGGCTTGGTAGTAGCTTAAGTCTTCCGAATAGCGCTCCTCCCCTTTTACATCTTCAAAATTTTTATTTGCTTCCTCGTAATCATCACCTTCATAAGCGATAAACCCTAAATAGTATTTTGCTTGCGAACCGTATTCTTGTGATGTAATCACTCTATTGAAGTAGTTTTTTGCCTCGTCGTAACGTTTAGCTTTAAAATAAACGTATCCATTATTAAAGTTAAAACGCTCTTTCTCACTTCGGCTTAGGCTAGATTCATCAACCTTGTTGTACCATTTTTGAGCGTGAGAATATTTTCCGTTATCGAAATAGTAATTTGCAACATCTATATATGCAGAGTTTCGTTTTAAACTAGTAGGATGATTTTCAACAAACGACTCCATTAATTGATCGGCATTTTGTTGATTTAAGCGAACAGCTGCATTAGCAATGTAGTAAGCACAGTCGCTTTGCACTGTTTCATCATCTGAACTATTTTTTATTTTATCGAAAAGACTTTGGGCTGCTAAGTACTGCCCATTATTATACATCTCCAAAGCCTGGTTGAATTCTGCCAGGTGATTTGTAAACACGGCTGTTTGCTGTGAAAAAGATGAAAATGAAAGGAATAGAAAAAGCGAAAAGACTAGAAAATTCTTAATCATTATTTACAGTTTTTGAATGCGTAAAGATATTTAACTTTAAGTGTAGCTTTCTTCTATACTGTAACTTTTAAGGTTTAATTAACGAATAATTTTAAGAGTGATTTTCCTTAGAAGATAACGCTGTAAATGGGAAATAAGTATGTAAAGCTAAAAGAGAATTTACCATTGATTAAAACACTTGAAAAAAATACTGTAATTTTAAAATTTTTAAATCATTAATCCTGTTGTTATGAAGAAGTTATTAATTATGAGTGTGGTTTTATTGACTGTTTCCGCCACTGCCCAACGCAATCCTTTTAAGAATTTAACCGAGAAAAACGGTAAAATAGGAATTGGCACTTCAAATCCAGACGAATTATTAACTGTAAAAGGAAAAATACACACCCAAGAGGTTTTAGTAGATTTGGATGGAGCGGTCGCACCTGATTATGTTTTTGAAAAATACTTTACAGGCACTTCTAGCTTGATGCCAGAATACAACTTAATTTCATTAGAGGAATTAGAATTGTATTTAAAAGAGAACAACCACTTGCCAAATATCCCATCGGCTAACACAATGAAAGCGGAAGGCATTTCGTTAAAAGAAATGAACTTGCTACTTCTTCAAAAAATTGAGGAATTAACACTGTACACACTTCAGCAGCAAAAAGAAATTGATGCTTTAAAAGAAAAAATTTCCGATAATAAATAAGTCGCTGTAATCTGTTGCAGTTTGCCGTAATTCAAATTACTTTTGTCTCTCGGCTTCAATGGGAAACCTTAAACACTTATTACTCTTAACGCTTAACATACAACTTAAAAATGTCCAACCACGTATTACAATTAAAAGATGCCGTAATTTATCAAGGAGATAATTTGGTGCTTTCAGACGTTACTGTTTCTGTAGATAAAGGTGAGTTTGTTTACCTAATCGGAAAAACTGGGACAGGAAAGAGTAGTTTTATGAAAACGCTTTACGGAGATCTACCGCTTAAGGAAGGTCAGGGAGATATTGTTGGATACGATTTGGCTACTTTAAAAGAAAAAGATATTCCATTTTTAAGAAGAAAGTTAGGGGTAGTTTTTCAAGACTTTAAGTTGTTAAACGACCGTACGGTAAACGCCAATTTGCATTTTGTACTTACAGCAACCGGCTGGAAGGATAAGGCTGCTATGGAAAATAGAATAAACGAAGTGCTTGACAAGGTAGGAATGAAAACCAAAGCTTTTAAATACCCATATCAGCTTTCTGGAGGAGAGCAGCAACGTATTGCAATTGCTCGAGCTCTATTAAACGACCCTGAATTAATTCTTGCCGATGAGCCTACGGGAAACTTAGACCCTCAAACGAGTGTTGAAGTGATGGAAGTTTTACGTGAAATAAACAAAAACGGAAACACTATTTTAATGGCAACTCACGATTATGCCTTACTACTAAAATACCCTTCAAAAACGCTAAAATGCGACGAAAATCAGATTTTTGAAGTTGTGCAGAAAACAGTATAAAAAAGTTGGTAGTCTTTAGTTGGTAGTAAAAGTCTTAGTTCTAAACGACGTTATACAAAACGTCAATTCAAATTCAATCCTTCATAATACTTGGATTGCGTAATTGAAGCTCACACTCTTTTTGTAGTGTTGGATCTATTTTTAGGTGGATTTTCCCTTTCACATTTGGCTTTAGCACAGTATTTTTTCCAATTGTAATTCCTTTTTTAGACGTTAGGTTTAAACTGGCATCGTCTTTAAAAGTTTGATTTTGCAGTATTACTTCAGCGTGAGAAGTGAGTTTAAAATCCCATCGATTAAAACTTTGGTTTTCAATTGTAACAGGGCCTTTTTCAGCAAACATATCAAATACCATTTTTACAGCCCGTCCAGTATGTAGCATCCCTGCTCCGTATTTTCCGGCAAAAGGTTTGTTAGCCTCAATATGATCGATATTAGTAGATGTCATCTTTAAAATACTTTCAACTTCTGTAACTGGTAAACAAGGGTAAAGCGAAAACATCAACCCTATAGTTCCTGAAACTAATGGCGCTGCAGGTGAAGTTGCTTCAATAGTAATATAAACAGGTTTTCCTTCTTTAATACTATGAGTAAAACGCAATTGCCCATTGGATGGCGCTAAAATATCCACATCCTTATTTAAAGTAGTTACTGAAACAGGGTAAGTGCTAACGGCTTGAGTAATGTCGTTATTTTTAAACCCTCCTGTTCTCCCTACATATCCACGAATGTTTTCGATATAAAATTTTTCATTATCGCTTTTTAAAATATTGTCTTCAATATTTTCATATTTATAATTTACTGAAGAAACTGAAATAACATTATCATAGGAAGCTGGAAAGTAACTCATTTCGCCTTTATTTCTTTCCCATCCACGATTCCCGGCAGCTGCAACTAGTATAGTGCCTCGCGCAAACATTTCATTTACCTCGTCTTGCACTTCTGGCGTGTTATAACTACCTACCCAACTACAATTAATAACTTTTGCCCCTGCTTTTGATAACTCTTGCAGTATTTCAAAAGTTCTAAATCTGCCATAAGTAGTGCCGTAGATAGCACAATCATAACAAACGCCTGGAATACCGTAACCGTTATCGCCTTGGGCTGCGGCTATCGCTGCTACCGAAGTACCATGACCATCAACATCGGGAGATTTGTGGAATATCGTCGTTTTATCTTTTAAATCTATATTAGTGGTATCAATCGCACCATCCGATATACCTATAACCGTTTTACTATCTCCTGTAGTGTAATACCAAGCTTCGGGCAATCCGAGAAAATCTAAATAATCAAGGTTAACGGCAAACCCCTCATTCCCTCCTATCGTACTTGTAAGCCCATAATCATTAGGTTCAAAAATTTTCTTTTGTTCGTCAGGAATTATTTCCCCTCTTTTAAATAAACCTCCAGAAGTTTGAAGTAGGTCTTCTAGTAAAAACGAATTGTCTGCAATTACAAAAAATGTTGCATTCAAATCTTCCTTTTTAGCTTTTCGATAGGTTTTTTTGAATTCAGAAATCTTATAGTTTTTGAGGACAGATTTCAACCTTGAATTGTTGCCGCTATATTTTAAATAATTCCCTTCTTTTACAAAGGGCACCTCAACGGTAGAATCTCTTGCAGTTAAATAAAACCAAGAATCACTCTGTGCTATGGAGGGTATGGAGATGATTAAACAAAATATAACTATCAGGTAATGTTTCATAGTTTAGCAAAATTAGTGACAAGATAAGAAGTTCGCTTGACTTTTGCCTTTAGTTACTTAATTTCTAAAAGTCTTTAGCGTATTTTAGCAAGTTGAAAAGCGATTAGCGAAATGATATCCATTTTAATACCTACATTCAATTGCAATATATTTCCATTAGTAAACACCTTGTATTTACAGTGCGAAAAGTCAAATATTGATTTTGAAATCTTGGTAATGGATGACGCTTCTACCGACAAGCAATATTTACAAGAAAACTTAAGAATTAATCTCTTAAGGAACTGCAAATTTCAAACTTTAGAGAAAAACATTGGACGCAGCGCAATACGCAATCTATTAGCTCAAAATGCAGCTGCTGAAAGTTTACTATTTCTAGATGCAGATGTGATGCCTTTGAGGCCTGACTTTATTGATGAATATATTTCGAAGTTAAATCTAGATGCAGAGATAATATGTGGGGGAATTACTTACGATGGAGTAAAACCTAAAAAAAACGAGAACCTCCGTTATATTTATGGTGTAAATAGAGAACAAAAATCTGTTTCTAAAAGACAAAATGAATCGCATTTTATAGTATCTGCTAATATTCTTATTTTAAAAAAATGCTTTTTAGAAATTAATACAATGCTGGATAACCTTTACGGAGATGATTTAGTGTTATCGAGTAACATTAAGAAAAAGCAGATAAAAGTTATACATATAGACAACCCTGTAATTCATTATGGATTAGAAGATAATGGCAAATTCATTAAGAAAGCACTACAAGCCGTTGAAACTATTGTTACACTTGAAAAGAAAGCGTTTTTAGAAAATGATATTATGCCAATTCAAAAAGCATTTATAAAACTTAATAAGTATCATTTAGTAAATAGCTTTAGTTTCATAGTTTCTAGGTTTAGAAAAACCATGGAGCGTAATTTCAATTCTGATAATCCAAATTTATTCTGGTTCGATCTTTATAGATTAAACTATTACATTCAACTTAAGAAAGAGCAAAATGCCTAGATTTTCTGTAATTATACCACTATATAACAAAGAAGAGGATTTTCCATCCACTCTAAAAAGCGTTATGAGTCAAACCTTCAAAGATTTTGAAGTGATAATAGTTAACGATGGCTCTACAGATAACAGTTTAGCAGTTGCAGAATCCATTAAAGATAGTCGCATAAAAATATATAGCAAAGAAAATGAAGGTCTAGCATCCACACGAAATTATGCAGTAGCAAAAGCCACTTCAGAAAATGTTGTATGGATAGATGCAGATGACTATTGGTTGCCTTGGCACTTAGAAAACATAGATGCTATTTTAGCTAAGTTCCCTGATGCTATGTGGTTTTCAACTGCTCACGAAGTAAAATACAACACCAAATTAAAAAGAAGAATAATCACTCCTTTTTCTGATATGACTGATGATTGGATTGGGCAGGTAAACTTTTTTGAATATAGCCTAGCCGATTCTGCAGCACATCCTTCAAGTGTCGGGTTTAAAAAGCGGTTTTTTCAGAGCCTTGGAGGTCATAATACCGATATAACTTTCTCTGAAGATACAGATTTATGGATAAGAGCTGCATTAAAAGCACCTTTGGCTTTTTCAAATAAAGTATCTACTGTTATAAATTTAGATTCGAACAATCGCCTTAATCACAGTAGCTTAAAATCACGAATTTACCCAGACTTCGATCTTTATGACAAAGAAGCAGAAACCAATCCGGCACTAAAGCAATATTTAAATGTACACAGATATTCTATTGCAATTCAGTATAAACTAGCAGGAGATAAAGCAAATTTTGAAAAGTATAAAAGCAAATTGATTTTGGAAGGATTAAACGCCAAACAAAAATTATTACTTTCCCTACCAAGGCAAGTTTTAATAAAGTCGAAAGCGTTTAAAGAGTTTTTACATCAATCTGGCTTCTATTTCAGTACTTATCGGTAAAATTTCTCAAATTCTGAATATTCACGGATGTAATCCGACTCTAAGAAAACATCTGAAGAAAACACCACACAAATCGCTCCTGAAGAGAAATCGCCAAGTTCACGCCAAATACCTGTAGGAATAAGCAATCCTTTATTAGGCTTGTTTAAAGTAACTGTTTTCTTATTTACTCCATCGTCCAGTATTACCTCAAAACTTCCGCTAACTGCTATTAGGAACTCTTGTTGTTCTTTGTGGGCATGTCCTCCTCTATGGGCGTCACTAGGAACATCATACAAATAATACACACGCTTAAAATCAAAAGGTAAGGTGTCTCCTTCTATAACCGCCAAATTTCCACGATGATCGGCAATTTTAGGAATATCTAACACCTGGCAATTATCAATTGTATTTTTCATTTGGTTTTGTTTTGTTGTAATCGGCTATACTTTTGAATCCAATTTTTATTTTATGAGGAATCTCCGACAGTGAAATATATTTTTTTCTATAGATAAAGAACACAAATTTGAACACCCAAATATAACTGAAAATTCCATAGTCATATGTTTTTATAGCCGCCTTAGCATACAGCAGTCTATCACTTTCTACATCATCACTAGAAGATAGTGGAGGATGTATGGTTATATATTCAGGATAAAAATATGGCGTTAATCCAAGCTTTTTTGCATCGGTAAGAAAAACAAAGTTTTCAGCATCTTCAAATTGTGCCCCTAGTCCAAATCGTTCATCAAAAAACAAATTTTTATTTAAGACCTCAGAAAGCTTAAATGATATTTCAATAGACAGTGTTTTCTGAGTTACAAACCTGTTGTGAACCATCCCTTTTTTAGGATACTTCCAATAATCTTTTCCTTGAGTAGTTAGCGTTTTAAACGTAATTATTGGGTTTGGATGTGTATTGTAAGCTTTTACAATTACCGCTGCAAAGCCTTTCATAAACACTACGTCATCATCTGTATTAAAACACAATGGCCCAATTGCATTTTGAATGGCTAGGTTTCTACTTTTTGAAAGTCCTTTTTCAAAAGAATTAATTACACGAATGTTTGGGTTACTAGATTCTAATATTGAGTTTTCATCCGTTTGATTAACAATCAACACTTTAAACCCTTCCATTCCAGATTCCGCAAACATAGCATTTAGAAAGTCCAAGGATGTTCGGTGCATGGTCGCCACCAAAATCTCCAAATCTGTGGTTTTATATGTATATTCGGGCATCAATTTTCGTTTAAGCAAATGTATCGAAAATGAAATCGAAATCGAAGTTGAAATCGAAATCGAAATAATAAATTAGAGAATATTACATACCGATGAAAGTTTTATTAATAGGTGAATATAGCCGACTGCACAATTCATTAAAAAAAGGATTAGAGGTTTTAGGACACGAAGTAACGCTTGTGGGTACTGGCGATATGTTTAAAAAATTTCCTGTAGATGAAAGCATTAGAGCAGAATGGCTAAGTGATAAAACTTTCCCTTTATTGTTTAGAAAAATATGGTTACGTCTCTTTAAAAAAGATCCCGCACAGTGGGAAATAGGCTATCGCTTTAAAAAATTACTGCCGAAACTTAAAGATTATGATGTTGTTCAACTCATAAATTCGCATAGTATTGGCACCTATCCTGAATCTGAAATAAAGCTTCTAAAAACACTATTTTCACAGAATGGAAAGGTGTTTTTAATGGGTTGTGGCGATGATTATCCGGTTATAAAATCATATCTAGACGGTAGTATGCGCTACCATATGCTTACGCCCTATTTAGAGCCAAATTCAAAAATGAAGGCAGATTTTGCCTTAAAATACCTTACCGAACCCTACAAAGAACTGTTTCACTTTGTATATAAAAATGCAAAAGCTGTTATTCCAAGCGATATGGATTATGTGATTCCCTGGCGAGGTTGGGACAAGGTTGCAGCACTTATTCCGAATCCAATTATAATTTCAGAAGAATATACTCCCATTAAAATTGAAAACAGAAAAATTAGAATCCTGTTTGGAATAAACACAATGAACTATGAGAAGAAGGGATATCGATTTTTTGATGAAGCATTAGATATAATCGAAGAGAAATATCCTGATCTAGTTGAAATTAAACGCACCAAAAACTTGCCGTTTAGCCAATATGTAAAAGAATTAGAGCATTGTGATATTTTAATGGACAATGTTTACGCTTACGATCAGGGTTATAATGCCCTGGAAGCTATGTCTCGTGGTAAAGTAGTGTTTGGAGGAGCCGAAAAAGAATTTATGGAGCATTTTAAGCTTAAGGAAAGAGTAGCCATAAATGCACTACCCGATGCTAAAAAAATTGCTGAAGAACTTGAATATCTAGTTTTAAATCCTGACAAAATTGAAAGCATTGGGTTTAATGCAAGGAAGTTTATTGAAAAAGAACATGATTATGTAGAAGTGGCAAAAGCGTATTTTAATACTTGGAATCAGTTTATTGAATAATCAAGTATTTTTCTAATAATGCAGATTCACCTTCCCAATCTCTAGTAATATTTTTCCTTAGTAATTTTGCGGGAATACCACCAATTATAATGTTTTCACCGAAACCTGAATAATCTTTATTGCAAAGCGTATTAGAAGCTATTGTGCAGTTAGCAGGAGTTATAGTCTTTTGCATTATAGTAACTCTATTACTTATAAAGTTATAATCACCAAGTTTAATATTTCCATTCATTGGATAACGTTCTCCCGTTTGAGTATTTATCATTTGATGGAAATTAGTATCAATCAATTGTGATTCTGAACCTATTCGAGCATAATTTCCTAATACAATACTATTCTTACATATTAGCCTTCCATTAGAAGCTAATGATGCCATATGCCCAAATTCACAATAAGCATTATTATCTATGAAAACAAAATAATCTTTGCCAAATTGAATATGACCTTTAACTACAAAAGTTCCTTTTAGATTAAGCTCTGAAATTCCTTTATATTTAGTATTCATTTCATACGGTTGACCAAAGCCAATCATAGCTCTTTTGATAGGAGCTTCAATTTTAATTTCTCCAGTTATAGAGGAAAATTTCACAGGGCCATAGAAGAACACAGGAAGTTTTTTCGCGATAGGATAAGGAAATTTTTTATAGTTAAAATAGTAAGTCTTTATCCAATTAACAGAAATAAAAAATCTGAAATCCGTTCGAAGTTTTCGGTATATTTTTTTTAATGATTCAATCATCGGTTTCGTTTAAAAATCTTACTAATCAATTCTTTTATATCCATTTTCTTATCCAATTGTATATAAGAAAATACAACAGATAACAACGACAATACTAATAGCGATGAATATCTAAGATACGGATTTTCAATATAAGTTAATGCGTAGGACAAGCCACAAATCAAAACACATATATTAAAAATTGTGTAAAATCCTTCTTCAAAATAAAAGTTATAACGTATTTTAGTAATAACTCTAATTGCTATAAAGTGGATTATATAATACACTAGAAAACTAATTCCAAGACCTTCTAATCCGCCGTAATAATACCCTAAAACATTCATTGTTAAAAGTAGCACATTAAAACCAATTGCCGTTTTTAAAAAAAGTCGTGAATCGCCTTTTGCGATTAATATATAGCCCATAGAGAAAGAAACAGCTTTAAAAATCATTCCCAAAATCCCCCAACGCACCATTTCTATAATTGGCGTAAACTCTTTGGTATAGAGCAAAACTATAATTAATGGAGCTACAGTTAAAAACACAACCACTATAGGTGTAATCAGTAAAATTGCTATAAAAGCTTGCTCGAAAACAGTTTTACGAATAGCTTCTATTTTATCAGCAATGGCAGAAAGTCTAGGAAAATAATCTGTTTCCATTGCAGTAAAAATTAATCCTACATAAGAATTTAAGATTACAAAGCCTGCATTGTATAAACCAACCTCTTGTACGCCCCCTGTTTGGCTGATAAATACTTGAATAATATAAGCAACCAACAAACCTATCACACTACTTATACTTAGCATCACTCCCAATCTTATCATTGGTTTCCCCTCAGTAAACGCTTCCTTATTGGTAAGCTCAATCTTTTCTATGTTTTCAGTTTGCGAATAATAATAGGTAAAAATAAATGCTACGAGTGACGAAATAATAATCGCCGGCACTATTGCGTCAATTCTATAAAAATAATATAGTGGCAGTGTGATAAGTAATGCAACCAAATTACCGTATAAGTTTGCTTTAGCGAGTTTTTTCAACTTTCGAAGCCCTTGTAATACCGCTAACTGCCCACTTGAAAGTTGCTTAAAAAGCAAGGCTAAAGAAATCATTATAAATGAAAGTGTGTATTCCCGACTTTCAAATGCAAACTCACTCAACCAAGGTGAACCAATAATCATAACCAAAGATCCTAAAATGGCTGTGAACCAAATCAGTCGTCTTAAAATATGTATTGTTCGGGGAGTCTTTTCTGGATGTTCGTTATTATTAAACGAAATATCTTTTACGGCACTCCTATCTAAACCGAAATTGGTAATTCCGTTTACTAACCCCAAGGTAGATGTAAACAGTGCAGCAATCCCATAACCTGTTGGACCAATCCACAATGCAATGAACTTAGACCGGACGATTGAAACCAAAATATTAAATACCTGGACACCTCCAAAAAGTGAGGTGGCTTTCATTACTTGTCTATATGAGTTTTTTGGGTCTATCATTTTAGATAAAGTAGATACTACTTACTATTTTATGCTACAGAATCTTTTTTGGTCGAGTTATTATTATTTTTAAAATATCTGAAAACCAAGTAGGAAACCAGGAGAAAATAGAGTACATATCTCAAAAAGTGAGCAATTACAACTCCTTCAACTCCGTAAATTTCAACAAAATAATATGAAAAGCCGTAAAAAAGAGAGAGCGATATTATTTCAGAAAAAATAAAGTTGCGCACCATTTTTTTTGCAAGAAATTGATATCCTAGGACCAAAGCTGCTAAACGAACAAAATCACCTAAAAGTTGCCATTTAAACAATGGAGACATTGCGTAAAAATCAGGATAGATAATTTGTATTACATAATCACGTAAAAAATAGACCAGCAACATTCCCACTCCAAACAGCGGCATCAATGTTTTATAAATATTTGCAAGCTCTACCTTAAAATCTGTTTTAGTGTAAATCCCTGCAAACTTTGGTAATACATAGAGCGAAAATATAGCACTTGAAAACACCATATAATTTTTAGAAATATTGGTCATCGCTGTCCAAATCCCGGCATCTACTTCTGATAATCGGTTAGTCACCATAACACGAATATCTAATTCTACATAATTTAGTAGTACAGTAGAAAAAAATGACATTAATGAAAAAGCCAATAAGCTTTTTGCCATTGGTATTTTGAATGATAATTTAGAAAACTGAACGTACTCCCTAAGGATGCTAGTCATAATAAAAAGCAAGGCTAACAACTGTACTACTGGAGTTATGGCTATAGCTATAAGTGCTCCATCGAGGTTATGAATAAGTAGTAGTGCAACGGTTAAAGCTGAACTAAGTATATAGCTTATAATCTCGATTTTAGCCAACACTTTATACCTCGAAAGCCCATTAATAACAGCTTTAAATATGCGATACATCGCTATAAACGGAACAACTACCGCTAATAACTTGATTAGGTATTCGTATTTTAATGAATCGAAAATAGTTTCACTTAAATAACCTGCACCAAAAAAAAGTACAGCTGCGACTGTAAATACTCCAATAATAGTAAAAACTAGGGTAGTTGAAAATAATTTCTGAAGTTGGTCTTTATCATCTTTATATTCTGCTACATATTTTACAACGCCAGTAAAAACACCAACCGAGGTAAAAGAACCAAGCATTTCTAATAGATTGCGAAGAGATCCTATTTTAGCAACCCCAGCTTCGCCTACCATTTCGGCTAGCAGACGTTGAATAAAGAGGGAAATAAATAAACGTATACCAATAACCCCTGCATTCAAAGAGGTCATCTTCAACAATAAATTCCTCTTTATAAAACCTGGAATCTTCAACTAGTATGCGTTTAAAGTTTTTATAATCTTTTCCACATCAGCATCAGTCATTATCGGACTTATTGGAATACTTATCACTTCGTCATGAATCTTTTCAGTATTTGGAAAACTCAAATGTGAATATTCTGAAAGGGCTTCTTGCTTATGGGGTGGAATTGGGTAATGTATTAAATGACCAATTCCATTTCTATCCAAGTAATCTATAAATCCGTTTCTATTATCAACGCGAACAACAAACAAGTGAAAAATATGACTATCACTTCCGTCGTATTTTGGAAGGACTATCTTTTTATTGCTAATTTCAGCTGTATATTTTTTCGCAATCGTTCTTCTGCGTTCATTATCATCGTCTAAGTAAGGTAACTTACAATTCAAAAAAGCGGCTTGAAGCTCGTCAAGTCGAGAATTGAACCCTGAAATTTCATTTACATATTTAGTGGTAGCGCCATAATTACGAAGTTTAGTAATTACTTCGGCTAAGGCATCGTCGTTCGTGGTAACCGCTCCCCCATCGCCTAAAGCGCCGAGATTTTTGGTTGGGTAAAAACTAAACCCCGCAGCATCCCCAAGATTCCCAGCTCGCTTTCCATTATTTGCTATTGCCCCATGGGCTTGGGCAGCATCTTCAATTACCAAAAGATTGTTTTCTTTAGCAATCGTTAAAATTTCATCCATAGCTGAAATCTGCCCGTAAAGATGCACAGGCATAATTGCTTTTGTGGTACCTGAAATTGAATTTTGTAAGGAAATTAAATCAAAATTGTAAGTGTCTAAATCTGCTTCTACAAGTACAGGTTTTAATCCCGCTTGCTTAATGGCGAGTATCGTGGCTATATATGTATTGGAGGCTACTAGCACCTCATCGTTCTCTTTTAGCTTCCCAAGAACCTTGTACCCTTCTAAAATCAATCGTAAGGCATCCAATCCATTTCCTACACCCACACAATGATTTGTACCACAATAGCGCGCAAAATTGGCTTCAAAGAGCTTTACTTGGCTTCCCAAAATATAATAGCCTGAATCTAAAAACCTTTGAAAGCTATTCTGAAAGGCTGTTTCAAAGCGTTGATTTATACCTTTTAAATCTAAAAATGGAATCATACAAAAATGGATTCTAAGTTTTTATAGTTTGAAGTTTTCACTTTATAAAAAGACTGCGCGATACTTCTACCGCCAAAACATTCTTTCCAATAAAGTAAGCCTTCGTTAATATTTTTTCCTTGATTTTCGTTGGAAGCTCCAAAGTCAAAATACAACTTTTTAGCAAAGCGCTCTCGCAACAAGTATTCAAATAAAAAATCCAGAGTGCCCAGTTGTTGTTTATCCTGATTAGCCGAAATATATTGCGCGTGTGCAACTGTATCTGTTTCAAAGATAGTTGCACCGCCAACAATTACAGTATCTTTATAAACATTAAATTGCTTAATGTTTTTAGGAAAAGAATTAGCTAATAATTTAATTTCCGCCAAACTATGAACAGGCGAAGCTCCGTGTTTCTGTGAGAGGTTTGGAATAAGGATTTGATTCCAAAACGCTTCAAAATCATCAGTCTCTTCAATTTTAAGATTTTGGTTAATTCCTTTTTTAACCCCTTCCATTCTATTAGAGGCAATTTTAATCGGGTTTCTATTATCAATTACACAAAGTAAATCTACGCGGTAAGGCTTTGCTTCCACAATATTTAACAACCAATCTAATTCGTCTGAAGGCACCCGATGATATATTCTAGGCGTTTGCTTTATTGAAACCTCAACAATCTCCGCTTCATACAAATACTTTAAAATACTTTTGAAAATAAGAGCCGTCTCTTTAAATTTAACCGAAGTCTTGAGAATTATTCCGCCGTAACTTAGCCCTTGATGCGAGTAAACTTTGTTTTCTATCACATTGGCAGGGAATACGCCTACTACTTTGTTTTTCTTGTAAACAATAAGCGAATGGTCTTCAAAACGATCGGAATGATAGTCCATAAAATCTCTATGGAATAGAAATGTGCCGTTTTTTGAAGACATCACAAAGTTATTCCACAAAGCTTTATCTTCAGGCGCATATTTTTTTACTGTAAAAGTACTAGTGTCCAATGATTTTGCTTTTAAAAATGACATTTTACATTATCCTGTAAAACTAAAATTTATTTTTAGTTTTACAGTTCTATAAATAACATATTAAAACCTCCAATTAATTGAAATATTCTTTAAAGTTTACAAAAGTTTCAAAAAAGGATATTTTATGGCTATTACTATATATTGGCGTTTTTATATATTTTATCTTTCAACCTCCAATATATTCGCCAGACACTGGAAGCTATTGGCATCTGGATGTATTTCGATACCCCATCTACCCGCTGTTTTTAAGAGGATTCGAATTTATTTTTGGCAATAATTATTGGACTGCCGTTGTGGCTTTTCAATTACTATTCGTTTTAGGTTCTATTCAAGTTTTCTTTAAAAACATTTCAAATTTACTGAAACTAAACTTTGTATTGGAGTTGCTATTATTTGCAATACTATTATTTCCGATATTTCCTCCCTTACTTACCGCAAACAACTTAGCTTCCGAAGGACTTTCGTACCCGCTATATTTATTATTAATATCCTTCGCAATAGACTTTCTATTTAGAGAGAAGACAAAAAGAATTTATTTTTTTTCAGCCGTCTTTATTGCTTTAGCACTAACTCGCGGGCAGTTTGTAATTATCGTTCCAATTATTGTTTTCCTCTTACTTCTGAAACACAAGAAAAACATTTTCAGAAAATCGCATTTAAAATATTTGCTGTTGCTTATCCTACTACCTATAATAACCAACACCCTAGACGCCACTTATAGAAAAGCAGTTCATAAACATTTTATTACTACACCCTTTACCTTTACAAATGCTCTTACGCTTCCTCTGTATATTTCAGAGAAAAAAGACAGTTCACTTTTTGAAAACCCAGCCCATAAAGCTATCTTTCTTAAAACGTATAAACGCATAGATAGTTTAGGGTTATTGAGCTCCAAAGTTGAAGGGGATTATAGCGCAAAATATCAAGTTTTTCACGATAACTTTCCTTATATATGCAATCAAAGTTTTCACAATATAGGGAGGGAATATTACAAAGATGAAAACGATCCCTTTAAAAGCGCTATAGATACAGAAATTGCTGCGAAACAAATGTTTCCGGTACTCTTAAAAGCACATTTTAAAGATTATATTTCGCTTTATTACACCAGTGTAATGCACGGCTTTTATTCGGTATTTATTTTTATTTTCTTTGTTATTATCTGTATTTACAGCGGCTTAAAATGTTTGAAAAAATTTAATTTAGAAAACGGTTTACTGTTTTTTGGAAGTCTTTTAATATTATCTAATGCATTAATTGTAGCTGTGGCAGTTCATACAATTATGAGGTATGTATTCTATAATTTTGCAATGGCATTTATTATTATAGTATTACTCTCTAAAAAATTAACCTACACAAGATGAATATAGAACTAAGCATAGTAATGCCGTGTCTGAACGAAGCTGAAACACTTGCAGTTTGTATAAATAAAGCGCAATCGTTTTTTGAACGCGAAAATATTAGCGGGGAAGTAATTATTGCGGATAATGGCAGTACCGATGGTTCTCAAGAAATTGCAACCGACTTAAACGCAACGGTGGTTAATGTGCCTCAAAAAGGGTATGGAAGCGCCTTACGCGGAGGCATTGAAGCTGCAAATGGAAAGTATGTAATTATGGGTGATGCTGATGACAGTTACGACTTTAGCAACCTAATGCCTTATGTGATTAAACTTCGTGAAGGGTATGATTTAGTAATGGGTAACCGTTTTAAAGGTGGTATTAAAAAAGGAGCTATGCCTTTTCTTCATAAATACTTAGGGAATCCTGTGCTCTCATTTATTGGAAGGCTATTCTTTAAAAGTAAAATTGGAGATTTTCATTGTGGTCTGCGTGGGTTTAGTAAAGAAGCCTATTACAAAATGGAGCTTAAAACTACGGGAATGGAGTTTGCCAGTGAAATGATTGTAAAATCCAGCCTTAAAGACTTAAAAATTACTGAGGTTAACACCATTCTCTCTCCAGATGGACGCTCCCGCCCTCCACATTTAAATACTTGGCGAGATGGATGGAGACATTTACGGTTTTTAGTGCTTTACAGTCCTAATTGGCTCTTTTTAATCCCAGGATTGTTACTTTTTATCTTTGGGATTATAACTTCTAGCTTTTTACTGTTTGAAACGGTAAGTATAGGCTCAGTTAATTTTGGAGTTCATACACTTCTCTTCACTTCAGGTTTTATATTGATTGGCTTTCAATTTATTCTTTTTTATGGCCTTACTAAAGTGTTTACGGTAGAAAATGAATTACTCCCAAAATCGAATAAATATGATAAACTCTTTAAATTAATCAATTTAGAGAAAGGTTTGATTGTTGGGGCTATACTAGTGATAATTGGCATAATACTAAGCTTTTCTGCCTATTTTGATTGGCAAGCAATAAATTTTGGAGATATAGAAAACACTTCTACCCTCCGAAGCGTTATCCCCGCAATTACCCTAATGCTATTAGGCGTGCAAGTGATTTTGTTTAGCTTATTTTTCAGCATCCTAGGATTAAAAAAATAATAGCTTTTCTTAAATGCTTGTTGTAATAATTTAAATACTCTAGAGCTTCTAAAAAGGTAAAGTAATAGTTTCTGGTTTGATGAATTCTTTAGAATACGGATTTTCTAAAAAACTTAGCGGTGGCTTCTGAAACTTAAGAATATCTTCTCGCTCTATACCATAAACACTCCAATAATTAGAAAGCAACTGTGCAAAAATGTTTTCATCCCAGAATCCAAAAATTGGTTTTTCGGCAGTACCTTCTATTGGAAGCGCTTCAATAGTAATCCCATTTTCGCCGCTTTCAATATTAAACTCAGGTTTGTACTGTAGAATATAGTCTGAATAGTGGAAACGTGCATATAACTCTTCAAACTGAATAGGATGCAATACGTTTCCTTTCATTTTATCTAGAATATCTTTTTGACTTTCACCAATAATACCAGCGTCTTGCAAACAAGCAATAAATCCGAAGCCATTTACACCAAACGAGAACATCAAGTTAATAGCATCATCGCGATAGCTAAAAATATCTGCTGAATATTTAAGCGGGAAAATTGCAATACTCCAAGGCTTTTTTCCAACAAATGAAACAGGCTCGATAATAGATTGAAGCATTAAGTGAAATTGTCCAAAGCGTTCTCTTAAGGCTAGCGAGAGTTTAAAATCTTCGCCTAAGCGTAATAGCCTATCTCTTTCATATAGCATTTCGTAATAAAGTAGGCCATACACCATTCTACCCGACCATTGGAAAATAAGCTCCTCGTCGAGCGCTGCCATTCCTTCATAGCCATCTTTGTATGCTTCTTGAATTTTAAGGTCTAATTCATCAAAAGCTTTTTTCACTTTAGGCGAACACGGTAATTCCAAATCGGCATACGTATAAGACTTGGTTTTATCCATCATCTCAATCTTTTCATCTCCAAACTTAAAATGATCCATTAACCACTGAGGGAAAACCGACATTTTTTCATTTGTTAAATCTCCAGTAAGAAAACAAAAGTGTTCGTCAAAAATTAATTCTAAGTAAGGATTAAAAAGCATTTCGGCCATAAAAGTTCGGGAATTAATCTTAAGATATTTTTTTTTGCAAATATAGCCATTAGCTTACATTAGGTCTGATGCATTTGCAAAAAGATTGTTCCAAAAAAAAGACGTAAGACTTGAATTTAGTTTAAAAACTAAAATCAATTGTCTTACGTCCTCTATAAAAAGGTTATTTACCTTTAATTATATTTTGTTTCTCTTACGATCAACCTCTTTTAAGTGAATTTTACGAATTCTCAAGTGGTTTGGAGTAACCTCAACGTATTCATCTTTTTGAATGTACTCTAAAGCTTCTTCTAATGAAAACTTAATTGCAGGAACAATCTTCGCTTTATCATCAGCTCCAGAAGAACGTACGTTCGAAAGTTTTTTAGTTTTAGTGATGTTAACTGTCATATCATCTTGACGAGAGTTTTCGCCAATTACCTGCCCTTCGTAAATATCTTCACCTGGATCTACAAAAAACTTACCTCTATCTTGTAACTTATCTATAGAATAAGGGATAGCTGTTCCTGTTTCCATAGAAACTAAAGATCCGTTTTGTCTTTCTGGAATTCCACCTTTTAACGGTTGGTATTCTAGAAAACGGTGCGTCATAATTGCTTCACCTGCTGTTGCTGTAAGTAATTGGTTACGCAAACCAATAATACCACGAGATGGAATAACGAATTTACAAACCATACGGTCTCCTTTTCCTTCCATACTCAGCATTTCCCCTTTACGAATGGTCACCATATTAATAGCGGTTCCACTTACGGTTTCAGGTAAATCGATAGTCATTTCTTCAACTGGCTCACATTTTACACCGTCAATTTCTTTAACGATAACTTGTGGTTGTCCAATTTGAAGTTCATAACCTTCACGACGCATTGTTTCAATTAAAACTGAAAGGTGCAAAACGCCACGGCCAAAAACCATAAACTTATCTGCACTATCCGTCGGCTGCATACGCAACGCAAGGTTTTTCTCTAATTCTTTTTCAAGTCTTTCCTTAATGTGGCGCGATGTAACGAATTTTCCATCTTTTCCAAAGAAAGGTGAATCGTTAATAGTGAAAAGCATACTCATGGTAGGCTCATCAATCGCTATTGTTTGTAGTGCTTCAGGATTTTCTGCATCGGCAATAGTATCACCAATTTCGAAACCTTCAAGACCTACTAAAGCACAGATATCTCCAGGTTGTACTTCCGTAACTTTCTTACGGCCCATCCCTTCAAAAGTGTGGATTTCTTTAATTTTCGACTTTACAATTGAGCCATCTCGCTTCACTAAGGCTACTTGTAAACCTTCTTTCAATACACCTCTTTGTAAACGACCAATTGCAATTCTTCCAGTAAATGAAGAAAAGTCTAAAGATGTAATCAACATTTGTAGCGATCCCTCTTCAGCTTTAAAAGAAGGTACGTGTTCTAAAACCATATCTAATAATGGTTCAAGAGAATCGGTTGGTTTTTGCCAATCTGTACTCATCCAGTTCTGTTTTGCCGAACCATATACAGTAGGGAAATCAAGTTGCCATTCTTCAGCACCTAATTCGAACATTAAGTCGAAAATAGATTCGTGTACCTCATCTGGAGTACAGTTATCTTTATCTACTTTATTTACAACCACACAAGGCTTTAAACCTAGATCGATAGCTTTTTGTAATACAAATCGAGTTTGTGGCATTGGACCTTCAAAAGCATCTACTAAAAGTAATACTCCGTCGGCCATATTCAATACTCTTTCTACTTCACCACCAAAATCGGCGTGACCAGGAGTATCGATAATATTTATTTTTGTGTCTTTATAAACTACAGAAACGTTTTTTGATGTAATAGTAATTCCTCTTTCACGTTCAAGGTCATTGTTATCTAAGATAAGCTCACCAGACTGTTCGTTTTCACGGAAAAGACTACAGTGGTGCATAATTTTATCAACCAGGGTAGTTTTACCGTGGTCAACGTGGGCAATAATGGCGATGTTTTTAATTTTCATAAACTTCCTCCTTTTTTTTGGAGGGTGCAAAAGTAGTGTTTATAAGTGGATTAGAAACAAAAGTTAACATTTTATTTTTAATTGAGCAAACAAGTTAATTTTCAATTATTAACATCAAATAATATATGCATTATATCAGAAGTGTAAAATAACTATCTTTACAGTGTTAAAAATAAAATATGAAACTTGAATTAATCCCCCATATAAAACACCTCAATTCTAACAACTTTTTCCTACTTGCAGGACCTTGTGCTATTGAAGGTGAAGAGATGGCAATGCAGATTGCCGAAAAAATTGTAAAAATTACCGACAAGCTTGAAATCCCTTTCATCTTTAAGGGAAGTTTTAAAAAAGCAAACCGAAGTAGGATTGATAGCTTCACAGGAATTGGCGACGAAAAAGCATTGAAGATTCTTAAAAAAGTATCTGACACTTTTAATGTACCAACAGTTACCGATATTCACGAAGTAAGTGATGCAGCAATGGCTGCGGAATATGTTGATGTATTGCAAATCCCTGCATTTTTGGTTCGTCAAACAGATTTAGTTGTGGCCGCTGCTAATACAGGAAAAGTTGTGAATTTGAAGAAAGGACAATTTATGAGTCCTGAAAGCATGAAGCACGCGGTTACTAAAGTTACAGATTCTAATAATGAGCAAGTACTTATTACCGACCGCGGAACGATGTTTGGCTATCAGGATATGATTGTGGACTTTAGAGGAATTCCTACTATGAAACAATACGCGCCAGTAGTTTTAGATGTAACTCACAGTTTACAACAACCAAATCAATCGGCTGGAGTTACAGGTGGACGCCCAGAAATGATTTCTACAATCGCAAAGGCTGGAATTGCAACTGGCGTAGATGGAATATTTATTGAAACCCACTTCGACCCTGCAAATGCAAAAAGCGATGGTGCCAATATGTTAAATCTAAATTTGCTTGAAAAATTACTATCAGATCTTGTAGCGATTAGAAAAACAATTAACCAACTATAACTGTAATTTCTATTTAAGAATAAGGATTAGCTGTAGAAGCTTTACATAATATATAAATAAAATAAAGTGCCCTACCATCTCCTCAAATTGGTAGGGCACTTTTGGCTAAAAATCTTTATAAAAAAGACTCTTACATTTTATATCCTATTCTAAGTAACAATTAAGCTATAAGAATTTAGATATGATACTTAATAACTCCCCAATTAAATAAGTATTCAAATATCAGTTTAATTACACATACAAAACAAGAGGTAAATCCCCCTAAATTCACAATTAAACCCTGATTTTCAATATTTTAACGAATAATTACACAGAAAGATGCCTGTTTTACTCGGTAGGTATAAACAAGAAGAAAGATATTTGTTCGATTCACTCGAATATTATTTTTCCTGACCTACTTTCATTGAGCAACAAAACATTCCTTGAAAAATCAAACGCGAAGTTTTTAAAATAAAAAAGGCTGTCTATTAAAGACAACCTTTTTTTTAGAATACTACATATTAACTCCCCAATTAATGTCTAGTGATACAAAGGTGCTTCATTTGTAATCATCTTACAAGGGGGAAATCCCCCTATTTTTAAAAAAATGAGAGTTTTTTATACTAAATAAACAAAAAGAAACATAAGCCATTAATCTTAGGAAGCTTAAAACTACGTATTACTTTGTCTAAAACACTTTTAGAGATGTAATTGTTAGAGTAAAATATTTTTTTGGATAGTACCTTTTTCCCTTAAAACCACTGAAAAAGTTTTTTAGCGGTAATAAATATTTTATTTTGCGAAGGATATCTGTTATTAGTTTTATGAATTCTGAAAGGGTCTTTTTTCTAGTTTTACTTCTAAGCTTTTATTCCTTGCATGCTCAAAGTCCACGTTACAAAAAATTTGGAGAACCCACTAGTCATGATTTTGCAATAAATAAATATAATCCTGAACCTGATTCTCCAGGTGTGATTTTATATGAATCGGGAAACTATTACGCTAAGTCTGTTGGAATTGGCATTTATCTTGTTAAAGAAGTTTATAGAAAGATTAAAGTTTTAAATGCTAAAAAGTTTAATTATACAGATGTAACTATTTCTTATTATGAAGGAAATGGCAGGTATAAAGAAGAAGTATTAGAATATGAAGCTATAACTCACAATGGCACCGACCAAAGCCATGTTCCCGAAAGTGCATTCTTTACTGTAGAGGAGTCTAATACTAGAAAATCATTAAAATTCACCTTTCCAAATGTTCAAGATGGAAGTATTTTAGAATACAAATACACAAAATTAACTCCGTTTTTTTATGACTTAGATGGGTGGGAGTTTCAACATGAACTACCTACAATTTATAGTTTGTTTCAAACAGTAATGCCTGTCAATTTTAAGTATAACCGTATATTATATGGTGATCAGCAATTAGTAATTAACAACACGGCCCTCAAAGAGAATGGTTTTAAGCTTCCAAATGATAAGAGAGTTGATTCTGAAGTTCACTTATTCTCAATGGAGAATGTTCCCTCTTTTAGCGAAGAAGAATATATGCTTGGAAAAAAAAATTACGTTTCAAGAATAGTTTACGAACCAGTATCATTTAAGAGTTTTAATGTTGAATGGAAAAAACAAGTTTTTACCCGAAACTGGAATGATATAGATAAGCTATTTAAAGAGGACGAGGATTTTGGTGATCAACTTGTTCAAAAAAACTATTTTAGAAGAAAATTACCAAAAGATATTTTAAATATTGAAAACGAACTAGAACGGGCTAAAGCTGTATATAGTTTTATTCAAAATGAATACACTTGGAATGGACAGTACTTTAACTATAATGTAAACGTAAAAGAAGCTTTCAAAGATAAATTAGGAAGTGTATCTGCTATAAATTTATCTTTAGTTAATGCTCTCGAAGCCGCAGGTCTTAAAGCTAAACCTGTGTTATTGTCTACACGTAAAAATGGCTTACCCACAAAAGTTTATCCGATACTTTCAAATTTTAACTATGTAATATCGGTACTAATGATAAACGATGAGTTTATATTATTAGACGCTACCAATAAGCAAGCACCTTTCGGTATAATTCCATTTCGCGCTCTGAACATTGACGGTCGGGTAATGGACTTTAACAAAGGTAGTTATTGGATGCCTATAAAACCTTATAATAAAAACGTTCTTTTTGCACATTCAAAAATTTCGGCCGAGAGGAACGGACATTTTAAAGGAGTAGTAAATCAGGCTAATTATGGCTATATAGGATTTGAAAAACGAAATGCAATTGAAGAAGTAACTCTTCAACAATACATAAAAAATCAAGAAAATAAAAGAGCTGGGATTGAGGTTGAAAACTTTCAAATAGAGGAGCTTAATAATATTGAGAAACCACTTAAAGAGAACTATGAGGTAACTGTTGAACCTGAAATAGTAGGCGACAAAGTAATACTTCATCCTTTTTTCAATAAAACCTATATTTCTAAAAACCCATTTAATTTGGATAAGCGAAATTATCCTATAGACTTTGGATTTCCATTTACCAATACCTATCTGGTTTCTATAGATTTAGGTGAAGAATATCAGGTAGAACACCTCCCTTCTAGTAGAAGCATAAAACTTCAAGGTGACGATGGCGAATGTTCTGTAGCCTATATAGCTGATGACAACAAGGTGAATATTCGTTTTAATATGAAATTAAATTCATATCGTTATGCTCCCGAAGCTTACCCAGCCCTCAAAGAATTTTTTGGCACTATGGTTACCATGCTGAAAGATGAACCCATAATTTTAAAAAAAATATAACCCAACCATTCCTTATAATACCAATATGCCTTACTTCAAACACAGTATCCTAATTTTATTTTTATTTGTTTTCACTTTTACATTTTCACAAACACGAAAAACTGCGGTATTTGGCGAACCTACTTCCGAAGACTTCGAAATTAACTCGTACGATCAAGATCCTGAAGCAGCTGGAGTTGTTCTTTTTGAAAGCGCTAAGAATTATGTAGAACTAGTGGATAATCAGGTGAAACTAATTAAAGAGGTTCACGTAAAAACAAAAGTGTTTGACATTAGTAAATTCGATCAAGCGACAGTAAGAATACCATTTTACAATAAAAAGAATAACAGTGAGAAGGTCACTAAGATTACCGCGATAACCCATAATGGTGCTGTAAAGACATTTGTAAGTGATAAGGATATTTTTACTACAGATGAAACCCCTAAATGGTCGATAAAAAAATTCACTTTCCCAAACATACAGAACGGTAGTATTTTAGAATATACCTACCGAGTAGAATCTACTTACTTTTCAAATATTCGAGGTTGGAAATTTCAAGGACCACTTCCAAAATTATATGTAGAACTGTATACCGACATTCCTGGTAATTTTAAATACAATAGAACGCTTTACGGAAATCTACCTTTATATATTAATGACGCAATTAAATCTAAAGCCTGCTTCTCTATTGAAGGCTTTGATGTTCACGCCGATTGTGAAAAAGCGACTTACGCTATGATAAATGTACCAGCCGTAAAAGAGGAAAAGTTTATGCTTTCTCCCGACAACTATTTAGCTAGTATGAAATATGAGCTTATTGAATTTGTAGAGTTTAACCGAACTGTTCACCGATATACCAATGAATGGAAAGATGTAGATAAACATTTTCAATATGATAAAGATTACGGACGACAACTTAAGCATTCCAAATTTTTCCAAAACGAACTTCCTTCTTCGCTATTTTCAAAGCAGGATAAGGTGGAAAAGGCAAAAGATATCTACTACTACATTCAAGATAATATGAATTGGAATGGGCGATATGGATATTCGGAAGAAGTGCGCGTTAAAGATGCTTTTAATGAGAAATCTGGAAACAGTCATGAGATTAATTTCGCTCTATACAATGCACTTGATGCAGCAGGTCTGAATGTAAACACAATGCTTATTTCTACACGAGATTACGCCCTCCCTACAAAGCAATACCCTGTAATTGCCGATTTTATTTATGCAATTGTAGTCTTAGAAATTCAAGGTAACAAGTACTTTCTAGACGCGACAGACAAATTCACACCCTTTGGCGTCTTACCCTTCCGCGCTCTTAGCACAGAAGGACGTTTAATGGACTTTAACAAAGGTAGTTATTGGGAAAAAATCATTCCTTTTAACAAAAACCTGCATTATGTAAATATGCAACTTACTGCAGACGAATCTGGATTATTCACCGGAAAAGCAAGTCAAGTTTCTACAGGTTATGTATCGGTTGTAGAGCGAAAAGAATACAACGATTACAGAAAAGATATAATCGACAGAAAGAAACAAAGTAGAAATGAAAGCTTGGAGATTTCAGATCTTAAAATTGAAAATGAAAAAGACTTAGACAAGCCGTATAAAGAGACCTTTAATTTAGCGCTTCACGAACAGCCAATAGCAGATAATCTTTTTCTATATCCGTTTTTAATGGAAACATATTTTGGTGAAAATCCTTTTGTGAAAAGAGAAAGAATTTACCCTATAGATTTTGGTTTTCCCGTAATGAACAATTACTTAATAGCTATAGATGTAAACGATCAGTATAAAATTGAAAAAGTTCCTGCCAATAAGATTTTAAAACTTCCCGAAAATGATGGGGAGTTTTCAGTGGTTTATGATGTTTCAGGAAGTAAAATAAATATCAGACTTAGCGTAAAGCTGAACAATCCTAGTTTTGCTCCAGAAGCATATAAATCACTACAAGAATTTTTTACTGAATTAATTAAAGTTCAAAACGAAGAGCCAATTCACTTAAAAAGAATTTAACTTTCAATAGTAATAAACCACTATTGATCCCGATTCTTTTCTTGTATTTTACGAATGATGGCAGTTGCGGTGCGTCTAGGAAGAAAACGTGGAAGCCTAGATAGAAATCTATTAATTCTACCTGGAACTGCGACAACCTTTCCTTTGAGCATTGCTTCATAACCATATTTAGCTACCTCTTTAGGACATCCAATATTGAATTTGATTTTATTATTCGATGCATCAGCACCATTTGAAACTACTTGCTGAAATGATGTTTTGGTTTGACCAGGGCATAAACAAGTAACAGTAACCCCTGAACCCTTTAGCTCATTGGCAATAGCTTCTGAAAAGGAAAGAATATACGCTTTTGAGGCATAATACAAAGACATTAAAGGCCCAGGCTGAAATGCTGCAAGAGAAGACATGTTTAATATTTTACCCTCACCTCTTTCAAGCATCCCTTTTAAAACCAATTTGGTTAAATGGGTTGTAGTCATCACGTGAAGGTTTAGCATATCCATTTCACGCTGCCAATCGGTATTGCTGAAAGTTCCAAATATTCCAAAACCTGCATTATTAATTAAGACGTCTATAGGTTTGCCTTGAGTAGCTTCAAAAATTTGCTCTGCAACATTACTCTTACTCAAATCCTTTACAATAAGTTGAATTTCTGAAGCGTATTGACTTGCGAGATTTTCTTTAGCTTGTTGCAGTTTGTCTGCATCAATATCTGCTAAAATTAAATCATACCCATCCTTTGCTAATAATAAAGCAAGTTCGTATCCCAAGCCAGAAGCAGCTCCTGTTACAATTCCTATTTTTTTATCTCGTTCAATAATCTATTTTTTTTGCAATTATGCAAATGAGTATCTACTCAACACCATTTACATAATCTTTTAGGTACTCAAATTTTGAAGTAAGTTTTCCGTCACTGGTTGTCATTTGCGAACGTTTCAAAACACCATCCTTATCGTTATTAAAAAACGCTGGTATTACGTGTTCAAAAAACATATCCCCAAAACCTTCACTTGCATTTTTAGGTAATTCGCAAGGTAAGTTATCTACAGCCATTACAGCTATAGATCCAGGAGCGCCTAATTTAGTTTCACTTTCGGTTATAGGGTCATATCCATAAAAAGGGTCTGCAATTGTAGAAGCTCGAATTGTACAGGCAACAGGACCATCGATGTCACACGAAACATCAGCGACAAAGTTGATTTTAAATTCAGGGTTTCTAGCATCTTCTCTAGTAAAAAGATATGGAGCATTATTTCCATAGAAGTGTCCAGAAATAAACATATCGCTCACTTTTGCATATTTCATAAAATCACTTTCATAACCTGAAGGATCTTTATAAAATTCTTTTTTATTAAACTCACCCCCATCTTTGCGTTTATTGTATTCAGAAACATCAATCAAACAATATACAGGCTCATCAAATTCTTTAGTAAGGTAATCTCCATCACTTACTTCACGAATTTTTAAATGGTCTAAAACTCTTTTTGCTCCTTTAGTTACTTTACCTGTTCCAGAAAGAACAATTTTTATATTCGGGATGGTAATTTTATCCAATTCTGCTTTTACAGCTTTTAAATCTGGTAGGTTTTCAACTTTAGGTAATGCAAATAAATTATCCCGTAAACCTAAGCCTCTAATACCATTATAAGCACCAACTAGTCCAGCGTAATAACCGAATCCAATTAATCGCTTATTAGATTTATTTACTATAGTTTCATGATCGAACATTTCTATATTTTTCTCCAACATAGCCTTTAGTAGCTTACGATTATAAGGCTGCTTTTTAATAGTATGACTGAAGTAGAAATATTTTTTATTAGGAATTAATGCCTCTACGGGAACTTCCTTTACACCCAGCATTACATCTGCCTCTGACACATCCTCTAGAACTTCAAATCCTGCATTGCGGTAGGCCTCATCAGGAAAAATACGAACATCTGAAGATTCCACGATAATTCGTGCATCGGGAAACTCTTTTATGACTTCTTGACATTTTTCTGGTGAAAAAACTACGCGACGGTCTGGCGGATTCTTACGTTCTTTTATAATAGCAAAGGTTATTGGCATTTTGGTATATTTTTTGAACAAATGAGTATTGGAATTTATAGGAACGCAAATGTAATAGATTTCTTGTATCTTTGCACGTTTGTAAGTAGCTAGATGATAGAGAAAAGGTAGCGTAAACGTTGTTTATTTCTGTTAATTCTCTGAAAACCACTGACAAATAAATGGGGCCGACTGGTTTTGACAGCGGGTCTAATTGTATTGTAAGCATGCCGAGCGCTGGGATATAGCTCGTAAATATCATATTTCACACTTTTTAAACGGCGAGAATAACTACGCCCTAGCTGCATAATCCGAATCATAGTAGGATGTGCCTCGGCCCACAAGGTGGGCAAGCAGGAAGTCACTCAACGGCCTTGGTTTACGGCGGTTGATTTAGTGGCTTCGTAAAAGTAAACCTAGCGATGCTAGTGCTTTGATGGCATCGTGAAGCTCAAGTAAAGATAAGGAGTGCGTTGGTAGTTTTCGACCGGCAATCTCACGAAAATCTAAATGAAAACTAAGCATGTAGAAAGCATTATGGTTGCACGTTTGGACGGGAGTTCGAATCTCCCCGGCTCCACTGATCAATTAGAAAGCCACGCCAATAGGCGTGGTTTTGTTGTTTTATGGAGAAATTGAGCTCGCTCAAAGTTTCGGAATAAAATAACAAAGCAAGGACGCAGTCCGTGGTTTTCTATTTGCAGGACTGGTGCCCATGGAGATCACATTTTTTTTGTAACCTCCCCGGCTCCACTGATCACTTAGAAAGCCACGCCAATAGGCGTGGTTTTGTTGTTTTATGGAGAAATTGAGCTCGCTCAAAATTTCGGAATAAAATAATAAAGCAAGGACGCCGTTCGTGGTTTTCTATTTGCAGGACTGGTGCCCATGGAGATCACATTTTTTATTGTAATCTTTTCGGTTACACAATAAAAAAACTATTAAAATAAAGGTTCTAATGTTTAAGGCAGATACTCTTCAACCAAAAGCTTTACTCCAGTTGTAGCTTTCTCCTGTAGTACTAATAAATTTATACCTTCTTGCACATCAGGCTTTATATCAATATAAACTGTTTGAGCATCTACAGGAACAGACAGTAACAATGATCCCGCTGGTTGCACTACCATTGAAGTACCTACAATTACAAACAAATCTGCCGTTTCAGCTATTGCAATGGCTTTCTCAATTTCAGCAACTTCTTCGCCAAACCATACTATATGTGGTCTTAATTGACCTCCATCGGCTGCCAAATCACCAAGTTGAATATCTTTAGTGTACGAGTAAATAAGGTTTTTATCTTTAATACTTCTACATTTTGTCAGTTCACCATGCAAATGCAAAACATTTGTAGAGCCAGCTCTCTCGTGTAGGTTGTCTACATTTTGTGTAATAACAGACACTTCATACCTATCTTCCAATTCAGCAATTAATTTGTGCGCTAAGTTTGGTTGAGCTATTTCAACCTCCCTTCTTCTTTCATTATAAAAATCCAATACAAGCTGTGGATTTTTGTTAAACCCATCTATAGACGCAACTTCTTCAAGCTTATGGTTAGACCAGAGTCCGTTATTGTCTCTAAATGTGGGAATGCCACTTTCTTTACTAATCCCTGCACCGGTAAAAAATACTATGTGATGTTTGTGCTTCATAAATTTGGTTTTCTATATGGTTATTACTTTTTGTCCATCTAATTTTATCTTCTTAGCAAACGAGAATGATTTACCATCGTAAATAGCACTATAATCTAAATCCCTTTTTAATAGCTCATCCTGAAGTAGCATTATATCGCTTTGCATTTCAATGCTGAAATGCGTTCGCCCAACGTACGTATTAAACAATTCGATAAGACCAAATTCGTCAAGTTCAATCAGTTTCTTCATATATTTTAATCTAGACTCTGGAATAGCCCCATGTTTCATTTTGATATTTCTTAATACAGATTGCTCTGCCTTCTGTACACCTATTTCTTTCCATACATTAAATTTAACGATTGGAAAATCAATCTCTCGAACCTCCTTCTCAACCTTTTCCTTATACCAGACGAAGTTCCCATCAGCATTAATTAAACTGCCTAACCAAGGAATATTTTTACAAGTAGGGTGAGGCTGATTAAGGTGAGGTGTATATGTATCTCCAGCACCATGTATTAACTCTTCATCAGCAAATACATAATCCCGTTTATTTACAAAACCCAAAGGGCGAAGCCGATTTTCAACAATTTGTATAAGGTTGTAAGGTGGAGAGACCATCTCAGCTACAATTAATAGTTTCCCATTAGTCTGTCCATTTAAATCAAACTTTGTCATAAAATCTTTCAATGTTCCAAACTTCTTATTGACCGACGCTACATTTATTATTAGACTTGAAAAGACGATGGGCATCTGGTCGTTATCTAGAAACTCTTGCCTGTTTTCCAATGTATTATTATTATTTCTCATAAATTCAAGTTTATTCCATCAAACTAATTTCATCACATTTAAATGCCCCATACTTTTTATAATACTGGCTTTCTCTATTCCACAATACAATATACTTAGCACGAGTTTGAATTCTAAAAGAACCTTTACTCGAAATCAAACTAAATCCTTTTCCAGAGAATTTAAATTCTTCATCAAAATACCAAATCTCATAGGGTGATACATTGGTGAAATCTAATAAAGCCACGACATTCTCAGCCGGTAAGCATAACAAATAAGGAAATCTATCTTGTGTAATGATTTCTGATACATCAATGAAATCTTTTTCTATAGAAGAAACAATCACACCAATTTGTTGTGAGGTTTTCGAATTGCTTAATTTAACTTTAGTGGAATTCATATTCTTAATTAATTATAAGTTGTGGAGATGTTAGTTGATGAATACTTTTTTATTGTAATACCCTTTTCATAGATTATATAATTGAAAAGTATTTATAAACTTCTTGTTTAGGGTAGGCGATTTGATTAGTATATCGCAATCTAAATTGCTTTAAAACATCTCGTATATTTTAAGTCTGCTATAAGTTGTTTAAACTTTCCTACATCCGTAAATGATAAACGTTCGAATTGTTCCTCCTTATTCCTTTGAAAAAGAAACCACCCATTTCTGGTATATCTTCAATTAAATCAAAAGCGAGACAGTCTTTAGGAAGATTTTCGAAGATTAAAGTGAACGAGAAAATTGTCCCAGGCTTAACAAAACACCAGTTAGGATATACTGCGATATTTTCACTAAATAGCATTTTAGACTTCCTTGCAGTCTGATGGCATTTTAAGTAAGTGTTATTCCAAATTCGCAATCTTTGAACATCACGATATGGACCTAAATCGATATGAATAATTACCTGAGATTCAGTATCAGTTTGGGTAGCTGATTGATCCTTTAATTCTTTAGCGATTTGAATTTTTGGGTCTTTTATTTCTAGGCTTAAATTTGGAATTTCAAAGCCTTCATTAATGCTTAAGGTAATGTCTTTTAATTCAATCAGGGGCTTTTTAAATCGCTTGATAATAGCTAAATCTAAAGCTATTATATGTAAAGCTTGTAAATGTACGCCCTCAATATTTGCTGTAAGCGCACTTTTGTAACTGTCTATGAGTTCTTCATCAGACAAGTTTTCAAAAACTTCTAAGAAGTTTGAGATATGCAGTTCTCTCTCTCTTCTGCTTGATAAAAGATGTTCCATAATAGATTTAATTAAAAAATTAAACCATTACAAAAAAACAAATGAAATGTGTAGGATAACATATTTTTCCTGGACCGGCTCATCGTTTTAGCACCTTCGCCTGTTTAGGCAGGTTGCTGTTTCAATTAAGAAACTCGTAATGATACTGCATAAATACAATTTATTTTTAAATAATACAAGAATAAATTATGATTTTCGCAATAGACAGTGAAACTTTTTTTTAATAAATCCTTGAGGTTCAGCCGTTGTAACCAATTAAAACAAACCCAGCAAATGGAAAACCGGTGTAACAATAAAACAAATTCAACGACTTATAATGTATGATGGATATAAACAAGGCTTCTGAATTACTAAAATCGCTACTATCTCAAACGGACAAAAAATCTGAAAAAAAAGTTTATCACTGTTTTATTCATACCTTATCATCATTGAAAAATAGAGATTTAACTGAAACCCAATCTCAGTTAATAGAAGACAAACTCTCTTCATTGAATCTAAATACAGTCACGGAAAACAGAAAAAAATTCTACAAACAAAAACTATCTGAGTTTATAGCATTTCTAAAAAATGAATTCTCATTCACAACAGCGAAATACTACACTGAAATCTGGATGGTTTATGGGATGATATTTGGAACAGGAATTGGTATTTCTATAGGCACAGCAATTGGCGCTGGTCTAGGAACAAGCATTGGATTGTCTATTGGAGCTGGAGTTGGAATGGTACTTGGAATGATAATAGGCGCAAGAAAAGATGCTGAAGCTAAAAGGCAAGGAAAAGTAATTTAATAGTGTCTCTTGCAAATCCTATTGAGTATCTAAGAAAGTAACACAAACAACTCCAAATAGAGTTAAGAAGTGATTAGCAAAACGTATTCAATAGATATTCCTTTCATCAACTTATTCCTAAGCCAATAACCGATTTCTCTAATAATCACCGAGTCGATATATTAGAAATAAACAAAATTTTTATGACGGCAGATTTTCCTGAATAAGAAATTGATCTAAAAAATTACTGCTTAGAAGCTTTTCTACTTCCTTCATACATTTCATAACGCACAAGTTTAGACTCTAATTTCCCGTTGAACAACTTAATTTTTCTCGAAGGACGAAGTCCAACAAATTTAAGTGCTTCCATATTTGAAGTGATCATCCAAGCCTGAGTTCCAGGATAGCCACGCTTTAATGTATTCCCGATAGAGCTATAAAACTCCTGAACGTCATTTACAGATATTCTTTCGTCATAAGGCGGATTGAAAACCATATACAACGACTTTTCTCCTTGCTTTTCACTTTCAAAAAAATCTTGTTGTCTTACCTCAATAAAATCTTGAAGATTTGCACTTTTTATATTCTCCTTAGATTTATGAACAGCAACAGGATCAGAATCGAAACCATAAATTTTATGAGGGAAATCACGAACTTTTTTAAGAGCTGCTTCTTCTATTTTCTCATATAAATCTACATCAAAGTCTGGCCAAGTTTCAAAACCAAATTCCTCACGATTTAGATTTGGTGGAATATTACATGCTATCATTGCTGCTTCAGTCAACATAGTTCCACTCCCACACATAGGATCTAAAAAGTCACACTGCCCTTGCCAACCAGATAGCATTAAAATACCTGCAGCTAAAACTTCATTTATTGGGGCTAGAGTACTTTCTACTTTATAACCACGTTTGTGTAATGATTCCCCAGAACTATCTAATGAAATAGTACAGATATTACGATCTATATGTACATTTATTCGTAAGGTAGGGTGGTCTAAATCTACATCTGGCCTAACACCTTCTCTATCTCGAAAACGATCTACAATAGCATCTTTAGTCTTTAAAGCGATATACTGAGAATGTGTAAATACATCTGAAAAAACAGTAGCATTCACTGCTAACGAACCTTTTACGTCCATATAGTTTTCCCATGGCATCTCATAAACTTTTTTATATAAATCTTCTTCTGTGAAAATATTAAAGGCTGTAATTGGCTTCAGAATTTTAATCGCAGTACGGCAGCATAAGTTTGCTTTATACATAAAGCCAGTGTCTCCTTCAAAGGAAACATTTCGGGTCCCTAATTCAATAGAAGACGCTCCTAATTGACGAAGTTCCTGAGCCAGTAGCTCTTCCATCCCGAAAAGGGTCTTAGCTACCATTTTAAAATTCTTTACCATAATATATAATCAGTTTTACTGCAAAAATACAGTATTTTAGCAGTGCGAAACGATAACTATGCAAAAAGAAAAAAACAATTGGTACGCTTCCTGGTTTAACACGCCATATTACCATATTCTCTATAAAGATAGAGACCACAGAGAAGCGGCGTTGTTTATGAACACGCTTACTAATTATTTAAAATTAAAAAAGAACGACAGTATTCTAGATCTTGCCTGTGGGAAAGGCAGACATTCAAAATATTTATATCGACAAGGATTTAATGTAACAGGAGTAGATCTTTCTGAAGAAAGTATTGCTTATGCTAAACAATACGAAAAACCCAGACTCCATTTTGAAGTCCACGATATGTGTTTACCATATCCAAAAAAGTTTGACGCTGTATTTAATCTTTATACAAGTTTTGGTTATTTTGAAAAAGAAGAAGATAACTTAAGAACAATTAAAGCAATAAAATCTGAATTAAAACCAAATGGATATGGAGTTATAGACTTTTTAAACGTCGATTTAGCTATAAAAAAATTAGTTCCTTCAGAAAAAAAAGAAGTTGGTGGAATCTTATTTGATATTGAAAAATATGTTGAAGATGGTTATATCATAAAAAACATCCGATTTAACGATGAAGGAAATGACTATTATTTTACTGAAAGAGTAAAAGCATTAAGGTTAGAAGACTTTCAAGAGTACTTTGAGAAGGCTGGAGTAACGTTAAAAGCAGTTTTTGGAGATTACAAACTCAATAAATTTGATGAAAACACCTCAGAAAGATTAATCCTGATTTTTAACTAATGAATTATATTTTACTTTTTTTAGCCGTAGTAATAGGTTACATAGTCGCACTTTTCTTAAAGAAAAAGGAAATGCGCAATATGGAAGTTTTTCTAGCTTTTAGCGGTGGATTTCTTTTATCTATAACAGTTTTTGAATTGTTACCACACGTATTTGAAGACCATTCCAAAAGTATTGGAGTATATATAATGCTCGGAATACTCTTGCAAATATTTCTAGAATTCTTCTCTAAAGGAGCAGAACACGGACACATTCATCTACATTCAGAAAACAAACATTTTCCTTGGATACTTTTTATAAGCTTAAGCATACATGCCTTTATGGAAGGTTTTCCTATTTCGGAAGAAAACAATTTACTAACGGCTATTATTATTCATAAGGTGCCTGTAGCCATCATTCTATCTTTCTTTTTTATAACCGCAGGCTATAAAAGAACGACTACATTGTTATTCCTGTTCTTTTTCGCCTTAATGACGCCTCTAGGGAACTATCTCTCGACTCATTACGACTTCTTCCATCAATACGAAACACCAATTACAGCGATTGTAATAGGGATCTTTTTACACGTTTCAACAACCATACTTTTTGAAAGCTCTAAAAACCATAAGTTCAATCTCTCTAAAATGACAGCAGTTATCCTAGCTGTGATCATTGCTTATTTTATATAAGAAGAAAACATTAACACCCTTAAAAAATGCCACTATATATCTGTATAGTGGCTTTTTTATTTTTAAACTAGTGCTTTGAAGTTTAAGAATAATGGCTAAACTATTTTGGTTATGCTGCAATCACGACATGATATAAGTATCCTTCGTGTAACTTCAGTTTAGAACAAATAAGTATTAAACACTTCCAGTAATAATAAGGTTTCAAAAAAAGGAAGTCGGCTTGAGGAGTTTAAAACGGTTCTTGCAGGGTTACTTTGGTAACGCTGCAATCACCACCCACACTGTGGGAGTGTAGGTCGTTCTATTTATAACTTTAGAAAAACAACTTTCAAATAAAAGGAAGAAGAGCAATCTCCTAAAAGATTGAATCGGTAATTTGTTATTTCAGTTTAAGGCAAAAAAAGTTTTGATCACCTCCAGTAATAATAAGGTTTACAAAAAAGGAAGTCGGCTTGAGAATTTAAAAACGGTTCTTGCAGGGTTATACTTTGGTAACGCTGCAATCACCACCCACGCTGTGGGAGTGTAGGTTGTTT
>NZ_JAAGRO010000080.1:0-230 GCF_011065475.1 Aequorivita sp. KMM 9714
GCATCGATATAAGCATACTTGTCAAATTCTTTATTTGCCCTTTTTACATCTTTTACCTGCCCAAAAGTGCTTCCCGTTGAGAGAACTATAAAGGCTAAAATAAATATGTTACGTAATATTGTATTCATAGTCAGTATTTTTTAGAAGAATCTTGGGGTTAACACTCTTTCTGGTCTATTAAATATATCGAAACGAAGCATAACTTCATAGGAACCATCACTATAAGTTTC
>NZ_JAAGRO010000081.1:0-221 GCF_011065475.1 Aequorivita sp. KMM 9714
AGCAAGTTTGTGGAATTGAAAAACTAAACTGTAAAAATAAGCGGAGTTTTTCGCTGGTTTGGTTTTTGCATTTTTTTTGAATTTTAAGAAAGTAAAAACGAAAAACAACAACAGGTAACACCGTGTAAAAAACATTGCTTATTTTAGTTCAATCGTTTGGTCGTTGCTCTTTTGCTAGCTTCTGATTTTCCTGCGGAAAATCCTCGCATACAAAATCGCAA
>NZ_JAAGRO010000082.1:0-207 GCF_011065475.1 Aequorivita sp. KMM 9714
AAGAAAAAAGTAAAAACTCAAACATAAGGCAAAGTTACAGGCGTGCGGATGCGAGAGCTGCAAGGGTTCACTACGCCTGTATGAAAAAATCTCCACCTTATCAGGTAGTATTTTTCCATCCATCCCTTGCATCAGTCGCACCGATCCTGTGTTAAATGGCATTATGTTCAAGTTTTTGTTTAGAGTCCGTTTAGGCAGCCGATGGTT
>NZ_JAAGRO010000083.1:0-206 GCF_011065475.1 Aequorivita sp. KMM 9714
GGGAAGTAGTGAACCAAGCGACAGCTACAGGAACTACTCCTAACCAGACAGAGGTAAGTGATGTATCAGGATCGACAATTGGAAACGATGACCCAACAGTTATCGAACTTTGTCAAAACCCTGCAATTGCAATTGTAAAAACAGGAGTCTTTAATGACGAGAACGGTGATGCTTGTTCAAATGTTGATGAGACTATTACATATACT
>NZ_JAAGRO010000084.1:0-202 GCF_011065475.1 Aequorivita sp. KMM 9714
TAGTGGTGTTTGCGTCGAAAGTAATTACATCTCCATTTACTGTAGTATGCGTAAAAGTACCATCGCCATTATCAACGAAAAGGTCTGAACCTGTTGTATTGGTAATAAGGTTGATAATTTCATTATAAATATCACCTTGATTCTGGATGTTAGTTACCACATCTCCAACAACATCGATTGTGATTGTATCACCATTTGCGTT
>NZ_JAAGRO010000008.1:0-65065 GCF_011065475.1 Aequorivita sp. KMM 9714
ATGAAAAAATCTCCACCTTATCAGGTAGTATTTTTCCATCCATCCCTTGCATCAGTCGCACCGATCCTGTGTTAAATGGCATTATGTTCAAGTTTTTGTTTAGAGTCCGTTTAGGCAGCCGATGGTTACTGGCGGGCATACGCACCTCGGGCAAGCCGTTCTTTATTGGTGCGCATTACGTAGGCTTCAAGGAGTACACGTTGCGCATATTTTGGATAGAGTGCTGCCTCACAGAGCTCCCGTTTTAGGGGGCTCTTTTTTTTAATCGTTACGGAAAAAATATGATAAAACAAAATTGAAAATTGCAGAATTGAATCGATTATTATTAATAATGTAAAATGAAGTCCAAAAATTTCACCCGATTGACAACATTTGGGCAATGAGCAGTGCGCCAAAAAATGCAGTCATTTTCGAACGGGAACTTATTTCATAAATATACAACGGCTTATGAAATTAGTACAAAACCCTGCATTGCTTACAGTCAGTCATTTTTTTAGAAACTATTCAAAAATAACTTTCCAGAGTTATTTTTATCGTTCAGTCTTAGACAAATATCTTTATCTTCAATTAAATCAGGCATATCTTTCGGTAAGTCAGAGTCTATTAAAGTGACTATATATTGTAAGTCATATTCTTCACAAAACTCTTTGATAAGATTTATATATCTAATTTTAATTCTGTCGTCCAAACCTTCTAAAACTCCATCGTGATAAACAAATTTGTAGAAGGATTTATCAGAATAATTAACTAATAGAGATAAGTCAAATGCAACACAAAGTAATTTTTTATATGTTGTTCCTTGCGATTCAGAAGTTTTTAATAAATCTGTTTTATTTTGGTAATCAGCATTAAACTCAACATTTCCTTGATTATTTAACTTCAATGAAATTAGAGCATTTGTATCTAATATTTCTTTTATAATAGAGTTAAAAATTCTATTAATATTTGAATGCTTTCTTTCTATTAGTGCTTTCTTTAATTCGTCTATTTTTGAGCTGACAAGTTCTTGATTGATTTTTATTTCTCTTTCTATTATTAAAGAATTATCAATTGCTTCTAATTTATCCTTAATCCGTTCAATTTCAACCTCAATACCAATTGTTTTTTTCTGGTATTCTTTAAATTTAAAATAACTATCTTTTTCTGTTAATAAGGACAATAAATCGCTTTTTCGAGATTCAATTTCTTCAATGCTTTTGTTTAATTCAGCATAATCAAGTTTTAACAAACTTAAAGTTTCAGTAAGATATTCTTTGCGTTCTGTAGTTAATGATTTTTGAAAATTAATTAAATCTTCGTATTCCTTTTTTAATTGCTCAGGATAATACAATTTTACTTCTTCAAAAAGACTATTAATCTCCTTTTTGTCAATATCATCATTTATTTCAGATAGTGAAGATTCTATTTTATTAATTTCATATGAAATTCTATACCGATCAGTATTGAATGCTTGAAGTTTTATATCAATTTCTTCAACAAGATGCTTGTTTGTAAGAATATCTTCTTTAAAAAAATTGAATTTATCTATTTGGTTTTTAATCTCTAAAAGTTCAATTTTCTTTATCTCTAAAAGTCCTTCTAATCTGTCTTTTTCAGAAGTATCTATTTGAGCTTCTAGCCTTAAAGTTTGTGTTTTCTTCTTTAAGTCATCTATTTCCTCTTCAATTTCTAATTTCTCTAAAATTAATGTTCCGTTAAATCCAAGCAAATCAAAAACAAAAGGTTTCCATTCTTTATGTTTACCTTTAAATTTATTCAATTTAAAAACATCTAAAAAATCTTGTTGACTTCTTAAAAAATAGGTTATAGATTTTCTATAATCCCAATTTGGTAATACATTAAAATCTAGGTATTCATTTAGTTTTGCTCTTGCTTTTTTGAATGTTAATTCTTCATCCCAATCAATATCCAATTTAAAACCATCGAGCTTAGAGTTATTTAATTTGAAAAATACTTTAGTAGCAGAATTAATAGTACGTTTAATAAGTAAATATTTTCCATTATTTAGTTTGAATTCTCCATAAAACTCTTGACCAATAAAAAGCTCATTACCTAAAAGCTTATCTGTGTTCTTATTAAAACTTGATAAGAGTAAAAAATCAATAACTCTAATTAATGTTGATTTACCTAAGCCGTGTGTATCTTTCTTTTCATTTGATTGTTTTGACGCAACAATAGCATTGAATTTTTCATTAAATTCAATATTCTTGAAATTTTTATTAGAATATATTTTACTAATCTTCATTATTGTCGTTGATTAACGTAATTGCGTCCATGTTATTCAAGTATTCTATTTTGCCAACAGAAAATAAAAAGGTTAATGAATAATTGATATTGTTTTTTGCATTTACTCCAATTTCACTTACTAACATTTCTTTTAAATCTTCATATTTTATTGAAGTTTCCTCTTTTAGGAAGCCCAAAATCTTTCCTGCAATATAAATTACAGAATATTTAATGTTCGTATGTTTTGTTGGTGTTAGCATAATTTATTCATTAATTCCAATATCACAGTTATAATACATATAATGCAAGAATAGACGAACTAATCTACGTTTATTTTTTAACTCTGTATTATTTTCAACTATGAAATCATATAAGAATTCTAATATCATTTCAAATTTTTCAAAATCAGTTCTGTGAACAGTTATTTTTGCATTTATATCATCTATAGTGTTTTCATACTTATCTAAATATTCCTTATTGATTGAATCTGTTAGAAATGCTCTTATTTGTCCAAAATAGATTAGATTTTTTTTGATTACGTTATCAAAATATTCTTTACTTAGTGCGTTTAATTTGTTTTTATTTTCAATATCACGATTTTCTGGAATTTTTGATAACTCTCCTTTTTTCTTATCTAATTTACTGAAAGAGTTGACTATAAGCCTTAAATCATTTTCATCAAAATTTAGAGGTAGAAGTAGTTTGTTAAGATTTAATCTTTTTGCAATTAAAGGATATGAATTTATCCATAATTCAATTTGCTCTAAACCAATGACTCTATTTTCAATTCCGGTATTTGTATCAAAAATATCTTCAATTTTAGGATGTTGGCCACCACTTAATTTTCTGTTTGTGAAAAGTAAATAATAATCTATTTCACCCTTCTTTTTTAATTTTTGAATTGCAGGAATGACACTTTTTTTTAGAATTGATTGAAAGTCGCTTTCTGAACAACTTGCATTATTTCTCTGGGTGTGTTTTGCTTGAATAATAATTTTACCCCTCCAAGGTCCTATTTTACTTGGATAATTATTAGCTGTTCCGTTAAACTCGGCATCCCTTCCACCATCCTTACCTTCAGAAAAAACGATAGTTCCAGTTCCCAAAATCTCACTACAAATTAATGCAACTAAGATTTCAAAATCACTATCTGTTAAGTATTCTAATGGGTATTTCATATTGTTTGCAAAAGTATTAAAATATACCTTTAGGTTTGTTTGAATCTCGATTTTTAAATGCACTACAACGTCTAGCGGCTTTGTGCAAGTGCGTTAAAACAAACCAAAACTTTGGGTTTAGAACGAAACAAGCAATAACCTGTCTTAGATTTTAAAACCATAGCAGCACTTGCACAAAAACGTTTGTTAACAGTGGTTTATTCACAATCTATTTGAAATGACTTTTTTTGTTTTTCAATGTAATCATTAATGACAATGGAAAATAACTTTTGTGAATCTTCTAAACTTCCGGGGACAAATCCATCATTAATCATTTGTTTTCTAGATTCATTAATGAAATCCATCTTCATCTTTTCATTGTCTTTTAATTTATTTATAGTTGAAGCAATGGCTTCTTCCAATACTCTTTTTGAATCTTTGTAATAAAACTTAGACTTTAATTTCTCCATTACCAAGTAGGCTTCTACAATATTGCCTTTGTCGATAAGTCTCTCAAATAGATAAGTAAAAACTTCTTGGATTTCTCCTGCTTGAACCGATAAACTGGCAGAAATAAAACCTGAAAAGGGTGATTTTTCAAATTGATTAACACCTTTGCATAAATATCGTCCATAACAAGTAGCCATTGTGATAAACAATTTATTACAGGTTGAAATATTAATAGGACGAAAATGATTTGTAAGCTCTTCCCATTCTATAAGCTCTCCATTGGACAAAACTAATCCTGATTTGTTTTCAGCTCCGTGCATTTCTAGGTGAAACAATAATCCACCTTCCATATATTTTGAATTTATTTCGTAATATTTTAAGATTTCAATAAAGTTATCTTTAGAATGGACTGAATGATACCTGTGGGAAATAGACTTTCCTTTAAAATCAATATTTCTTCTAATACAATCTTCATATAATTCTTTCCCAGTTTTAAGTTCGTCACTGAGGCTTTCTATTACAGCAATATGGTTGGTATCTCCAGACATTCAATTTTTGTTCAAATTATTTTCTTAAAAGAGTTAAGGGATAATTTATTTAAATCTCTAACAACATGTTAGATATAACACACGCATATATTATATATACGCCCTTATATTTCTTATTAAATGCTACATCAAACCCTAAAAGCCAATACAGGCTTTCAGGGTTAAATTAATTGGGGAGAGAATGAAGCACTAAGCTTCAACCTCAAACATAGTTAAATTATACTTAATATAAAAAGTGTTTTGAATTCAAAAAGAGACGGAATAAAACATTATTCACTACACAACAAGCACCTAAAGATATTCATTCCTTAAAGCAAAGGAGCTACGCAAAGTTAGGAGGGTTGCTTCTTCTGCACCAGCCACACAACGGGTTATCAAGGTCAAGCACTTTGTGTTTTTATGAAAATCTCCACCCTTGAGGTAGTATTTTCATTCAAAAACCTTGACAACCCTAGCAACCCTCCTGGTCCAAAGCTTTCTCTTTTCTTCATTTCGTTTTTCCGAAAAAAAATGAAAGCAGAAAAGTGATTCTCAATAAAGTTTAATTAAAAATTGATGCATTATGAAAGCTTTCAAAATCAAAACACATCGACTAGGGCAAACGTACCAAGCCCCACATTTCTTCATCCTTAGCAAAGGAAGCAATGCCGGAAAACCAAGTGTTTCTGAATTCACAAACTCATTTGTAATAACGGTAAAGTCTGAAAAACAAGCACATCAGCTCTATTGGATTTGCAACATCTTATACACTAGGCACTACTTTCGTACAAGATTATGCGGGTCCGTAATTCCATTTATCCGAATTGGCGAAGTTCAATCACTATTGAAACGAATGATCTTAAACTATGAAGGACACCATTGGAACGGCCGCTTCCAAGCCCTTGAAAAACTGGAGCAATTAATCAAAGTTCTTCAGCACCAACAAAACTGCATTAACCAATACAAACTATTACTGATGCAGTCCTACCAACTGGATAGAGATTGAACGTTTTATCCGAGAATGAAAAAGCCCAGGAGTAATTCCCTGGGCTTCTGAATATATATAAAATGAAAATCTAAACCTCATCTGAATTCTTCTTCCGAAAACTTATATCCGATTTAAAGTTAAATAATGCTAGATTTTTAATCTTGTTACCCCGGCCTATCGAAAACTTATCGTAATAATTTGAAATGAGAACGCCGTCAAAATTTTAGGCTGTTTGAGCAATCCAATTTATTAGGATATCAAAAATCTTTAAAGCGAGTTCCTAAAATTTAGGCGTCGAATGAAAAATTTAGATAAGTTTTCGTCAGCCTAGACTTTTTTGTTTCTTTTTTGGGCAATGCAAAAAAGAAAAAACCTCAATTAATTTTAAAATCTTAAGTATTTTCTCAAAATTTATTTAAAGCAGAATTGTTTTCTTATTAGTTATTCCGCTGTTTCATCTTTCTTCTTCCGAAAACTTACATCCGATTTAAATTTTGCAGAAAATAAATTTTTAACAACAATTTTTAAAGATATCGATACCGAAAAACTAACTACTGCACCAACAAATGCTAGGATCCCTGTTCGAATTAAATCATCCGACCCAATAACCGGCCACGTAGCCAAAAAAGTACCACCACAAGTACCAACAATTGTTGAAAGCGATTTAAATGACATCTTCTCAATTATTATTTTCTGTATTTTTTAATTCTTCACCATCACTCACCACCGCCTGACTCACCGCTGTAACGACAGTTCCAGCCACTGTTAGATAAGAAGCAATAGATATTAATGTTGCAGGCAGCGTGATAGGAGCCGTCAAAATTGCAGCTCCAGATGCACCCAACGCAATACCAACATTGCGCAAAATTTTAAAAAATTTTGGCGTAGGCTTCTTATATCGATCTAATATGTTCATACAAACTGTTTTTAATGGTTAATACAACTTCCTCTTTTCGGTCAAAGGTCTGGTGGCACAACGAAAGCACCTTTTGCATCGCCAACCGGGAATTACTTCCCCTTCCAATGCCTATCAACTCCGACACAGGAGCAATACATCCACGTAGCTCTTCCTTTGCGTAATTAGCTGGATGTAGCAAAATCAACTTTCGGTTAGGAACATTCTTGACCAATAAATGATTCCCAAACCGTTTTGAATATCTAGCCTCAAGTTTATAAGAGTCCTCAGGAATACAAGATTCCATCCTCCGATTATCTACCCAAGGAAGCTCAATTGTGAAACACAAAAATCGATTATTCAAAAAGAGAGAACCATTGGTTCCCTCTTTATAATAACTTCGTTTCAAAACTAGCTCCATTGTTTACTACTTATCCGTAAGCACAATTGCCAAGGCGTTATACATTCCGTTTTTCAGCGAATACATCTCACCATTTACCTCCTGATAAAACTCAACTCCTAATACCCCTACAACAGGAAGTGTTGAGTTTGCACTAAGCGTAGAAACCAAGTTCATCGCCGCTGTATCAGGCGCCGAATATGGTAGAATTGCTGAATTATCCATATCGAAAACAAATTCCTCAGTCACAAAATCCAATTCCGCAGCACCAGAAATCATTCTAAAATGAGTAGTTCCACTCGGAGCAGCAATTCTAACAATAGGACTAAACGGATCTAGGCTCGCTGAAAACTCTCCAGTAATTCGGTCAAAAGATGCAGTGTAAGGAGAAAAGAGAGTACTCCCTAATTTCCCTCGAATGTTGAAGTCAAATCCATTCAAATGAGTAAAATCACCATCCTGGACAGTTCTCAACCCTCTGTCATTCACCCCATCCGATTTCACAACTACAAGTATTTCTTTGGTTAGCCTACTTGTAACACGTTTATCCTTTGCGTTTTGCATCAAAATACGCAGCGCATTTCTAACAAGCTTTCCACCCTTACCAGCGCGTCCAAATTCAGCACCATTTTCACGAGTTCTCTGGAAAGCAGGATCGTTCATAATACGGTTCTTATCCACTCCGCCCTTTTCACGAGCCAAGTGTCCATCCGTAGTCTTGTAAAAAGAAATATCACCGATAGTTCCTTTCAATTTGATAATACCACTTTGTCTTGCCATTGCTATAAAATTTTAAATTCTCAACAAATCACCGTATTTTTATAGCTCAACACGATTTTGACCCTCCACCCATTCCGGATACAACACTTTTTACCAAATCTTCCGCAACATCAAACACATATTTTGAATATAGATGAGGTATACTAAAAGCATAGATGAAGTATGGATGGAGTATAAATAAAATATTATGAAGTCAAATCGAGTTTGCATATTCCCTAAAGACGTCCAGCGCATCACTGGAAGAAGTGAGCGATACGGAAGGCTACTCCTACACCAGATCAGAAAGCATTTAGACAAACAACCTCATCAGTTCATTACCGTGGATGAGTTCGCAGAATTCACGGGTATTAATATTGAGACAGTAAAGGACTTTCTTAAAAACAACTAATCTGCATTATTTCTTATGACTGACATTAGACAAAAGTTCTTATCTTTACAATTGAATATGAAGGTAAATCAATTCAACGCACATTAAATCATATATACCCTAATCAGACACCCCTCTGAAACACAAAGAGCTAACTTACTGATAATCAATGGGTAACACACAGGGTTATCTTCCTGTCATCTCGACTAAATGGAAAAGATTCTACAAGAGTAGAATCTTTTTTTTTATTTAAGGAAACCCTTATTCCTACGTATATCACATAAAACATAACTTACGATATACTTCCAAATAGTATATAGTTTAACGAACAATATCATCTCACAACACTTATTCAAACAACATAAAATACTGATTTTCAGTATTAAATAAAATTATTTTAGTATCTTTAAGTGTTAATCGTAAAATTTAAAATAGAACTATTTAAAATTATCTCCACAGAAAGCTTTTCATCCTTGGAGTGAACATTTTAAGTTTCGGAGAACCCGAAAAAAGAATTAGAGTTGTTTTTATTAGTGATTCCTATTGCTTTAAACACTTAAAATGAAATATTTATTTGATAGAGGTTATTAAAAAGATTGGTCCATTAAACATAATAGAGAGAAACTAAGCTTTATTAATAGGATATATAATGAACTCAGAGAATTAGACATAGTCTAGATAGAAATTATTAGAATAGCATAGTGACTATAGTTTTGTAATAGCTTTATTGAGAAACGAAAAACCTATTTATTGGAATCCGAATTCAGAAGTGATTTCAATATCTGTTGTACCAATTAAGGATGAAGAAACATCGGATTAATATTTTATCTAGTTTTAGAGATCAATAAACTTTAGCTTGTTTTAATAAAAAATTACAGATAGCAATTAACGCTAGATTTTACTTCTCTTTTTAATCAACCTGTTTCTTAAAAGAAACGATTAAATATTCTATATACCTCATGAAACATAGCTTGACAGGTATATAGAATAACGAAAACACAAACACTACCTCACACACAAAAACTGATTAATTTAAAATATCCTATTGTAGAAATTGTTGGCGGTAATTTAATTATGTGCAATGTGCAATTCTTCAAAAAATTACAAGATAACCTGTAACAAGGTCATAAATGTAAATTACTAGTTTGGTTATAGCATACAAAAAATCTTAATTATGGAAAATCTGAAAACAATCTTCCAAAAATCAAATATTATAATTTTCTCATTATTTTTAGCCATAACAATATCGGCGTGCCGTCCCCGACCAAAATATATAAACTTTACTACTGACCCTATTTTGGCTGTAGCTCATGGGTCAATTTATGGAACTGATGGTAATTCGATTACACCTAGTGAGGACTTTATTTTAGGTGTTCAGGAGTATTATATTAAATCACTATTAAAGAACTTAAAGAAAAGTGATCCCAAAACAGAGAGAAGGTTAAGAGGAAAAATCAACAATTTAGTTACAAATAAAGTTCTTGCCAATGCACTTTTTCTTGATTGGTTACTAGAGAAAGAACAAAGAGTCGAAGTTTCAAATATAGAACCAATAAACAATGCTTTACGCTTGTATTACATTACAAACATCCAAAAGAATCCCATACTTCCAACAGAAGACGTACCTTGGGCTAAGGGGATTGAAACAGACATAGCATTTGAGTTGGAGTTAGAAGGTTTGGACAAATTTGAAAACTTGGATGTATTTATTGAACCTGTGGAAAGTGGTCCAAAGTATATTCAAGACTGTATAGATGCTGGAGTGCCTGTTCCCAATAAACTATTTGATTCCACATGGGTTAAACTTGGTCGTCTAGAAAAATATGCAGAAACCGAAAGAAAAAGAGAGCTGTTCATCTATAGAAGTTTAGATCCACCAGGTTTCTGCATCGCAATGATTAGCAATGCCATAAACGAATATGAATCTGGTCATTATGATCTGATATGTTTTGGAACTCAAAGCAATAACGCCTGTTTTTTTGAAAGAGACGGACTTGTATATAATGAATCTAATTTAGTTGGTGAATTTAATGAGGAACTTGACGTAAACGATGTAGACAATAGAATTATTACATATTGTACAAGATGCCACGCAGGAGAAAACCCATTTATTGTGCACCCTGAAGATCCTGTATTTATTGAAGCCGCTAAATTAAAACGTGATTTTCTCGATACTCCAAATACATTACCAAATTTGATGGGTACAGATTGGTATAACCCAATGTTTAATCATGCTGCTGTTACAGAAACCTATGAGCATGTTTTAGGGAATCCTCCTCCTCCACTCCTCAGTCCAATAGCCTTTGTAGAGTCAGAAAAAAAATGCACTTCATGCCACTCAAAAGATGGTACTGGGGGTAGGTTTCCTTATCGTGCCCCCGTTGAATATTGTAGTATATTCGACACATCCATAGGGAGCACAATGCCGCTATATGATCAAGCTAACACAAATAAATACATTAATGAAATTAATCAATTAAAAAAATATATCTGTGATCAATCAATTGGGGGTGGTGGAGAAGTGCTTGGTGACTAGTCATTATAAAATTAGGTTTTAGAGTAAAATTAAAATCTTTACTTCATAAATAACCAAAATACTGCTATAAGGATCCTCCCCAAATGCCCGGTTATATAGTATTCCCTTCTCCGCTGGCGCGCAATTACATCACGCCCCCTTCCCTATTCCCTGTTCATCCATAATATTGAAACACCGCAAAATCATCAAACCAGCAATCACCCCACTACCCAACTATTATCCTTAAAATGTTGTGTTATAGAGATTCGTGATTTTTATTTGATATATTTACGTTATAGCTTCACTTATAAAAAATCCGAGTAATGAAATTTGACCCCAGTAGGTGCGCGAGACCCCTCGCGTACCATATAATTTAAATTATTTTTAAATCAACCTCAAATAAAGAAATTTCCCCCAGCTGAGCTCCCTGAGCGGAATAGAAGCTACATCCATCAGAGAAAGCAACTAGCTTCTGTTAACAAAAAATAAAAACTCAGAAAATTTACTTTATCCTGAAATAAGGCGCTAAACAGCTATTAATACTTCTTGTATAATTATCCCAGCCTTCATGAATCACAGTGGAATTTTAATCATAACGTAAGCGTTTTTTATTCCCTTTATAATTAAATAAATCCCATCTTTTGTAATCAATATCAGAGTGAATAAATCGTTTTAGCTTTTTAATTTTTTCGTTAATACTGTCATTTCAGTAGCTTTCAAGTCTATTTTTCCTAATGAAGAATTAATTTTTAATAGCGTAGTAATTGCAACTTTTACATCATCTACATATTTTAATCTTTCCTTGAGTTTTAGATAAAGTTCTGCGTAATTCCCTTTTTGAATTTCACCAATAAAAATTATAATAACGTTGAATTCTTTCTTATTTTTTAGAAGGCGTTTCAATAAAGTAAAGCCCTTACTTAATGACTTTCTTGATAATTCTAAATCGTTTATAACGTTTGTGAATAATAATGAAGACTTGGAAGTATTAATAGATTATAAAACAATACTCTCTCAATTCAAAATGATTTTTACAGCTCTTTAGAGTTTGTATCACAATAATTCTTTGACGCCATGGTTGACGGTTTTAATATGGCGCTATGTAGATTAATCGCGTAGTTAATAAAAATTAATTAATAACTTAACCAATATTCTTATTCACGCTATCAATTATTGAAACTATTTCACGGACTTTATTATCATCAAACAACCCAATAATACCATTATCACTAGCCTCGTTAAATGGAGGTTGAGTTAATAGCTGCTTCTCTAGAGTACCGTTTTTATTGAGGTAATTAATTAGCGTTTGAATAAATGTAATTTGTACTGGCTTCAGGTTTTTATCTTCAATGAAATTTGAAAAAAGCTTATTCACAGTTTCAATGTCTAAGCCTACAATACTTCTAATAAACTTACCTAAAGGCTGAGCGCCGTATTCATTTTCGTACTCCTCTTTTGTGCCTAATTCGTCATTGAACAAAAACGATTCTAACAACTCTAATTCTTTAGGAGTGATAGGAATATTTTTATGAAGTTTATCTATTACTAAATGAGATTTATTTTTACGTATAAATGCCTCTACCCTGTCCTTATAACTTTTTAACCTTGAATACGTTGGCATTATATCCACCTCAGCCACTTTATGTAGTTGAATTTCATCTGCTAAATCGGTGTAGACAGTTTTAACTTCTTGTTTCTCTATAAACTTTAGCAAGTCTCTTAACTCAATTCTAATATGTTCAACCACTTTTACATTGGTGTTCTTCCAAAATTCTACTTCTTGGATCTGTCTAATTAAAGGTAGTTTTTCTTTAACCTTTGGAATATTCCTTTTCTTCTCTAGACTATGTGCTATCCCATAAATTTGTTTCACGTAAACCTCTTCTCCCTTCTTATTCCCTGAGAGAATCATGAGTTGTAAGTTAAGTGCTATGAGGTCGAATCGTTTGGCGAGCTCATCATCACCTTCATTATATGGTGCCAATCCAGATAGGTTAGTACTTAAATCAAGCACATCGCCAACACTTAAATTATTCCAGCGATCTCTACTGCTAAATTCAGTTACAAGAGCCCAGTGCTTTCTAACTTCAAATCGTTCTTGGTCTAGACTACTAATTATTTCATGAAGTTGGTTGGTGTAATTTTCGGCCAACTCATCCTCTTCAGCTGATGACTCGGTATTATCTCTAACAGCCATAATTATATTTAATTTGGCTTCAAATACTTTTTGAGATAAGGTTTTAGTGGTTGTTCCTTTAATTCCGTCTGGAAACTCATTAAAAAAGCTGAAGTTATCACAAATGTCAAATATCATAAAGTGTTCTTTGTCCATACCAGGACCAAACAAATCAGGCCTTAAGCGCGTCCCTCTACCAATCATTTGCCAAAACTTAGCATAGGACTTTACCTGTTTAAAAAACACTAAATTTACCACTCTTGGTGCATCTACACCGGTGTCCATCATGTCAACAGACACAGCTATTTGTGGTTCTAACTCTACTTTATCTTCACAGAACTTTTCAAGTAAATCCTGCGCTTTAGATTCATAATTATCGATAACCCGTAAAAACTTTCCTGAATACTCCGGATAGTTTTTATTAAAACGCTCTTCTATAAATACAGCATGTTTATGATTTTTAGCGAAAATGATGGTTTTTCCCAATTTATCTCCACCTTCAACCTTAATACCATTGTTCATCAAGTAATCCAGAACATCATCAATGGTTTTATTATTAAATAAAAATGAATTTATAGCAGATTTACTTATTTCTATATCTTCATCATCTTCTGAAACTTCATCTGCAAAAGTTTCTTCAAACTTTAGTTTATCTTCTTCTGAAAGCTCACTGTACTTTATACCCTCATGGACAAACTTCACGGGCACATTAATAGCCTTTGGTGGCACTAAAAACTTATCTTGCACAGCTTGATTAAGCTCATAAGCATAAGTGGGGTTATCATCTTCAATATTAAATAAGGAATAGGTGTTATGATCTATATCCTTTTTAGGAGTAGCCGTTAATCCAATTAAAATAGCATCGAAATACTCAAAAATTGCTCGGTATTTTTGATAAACAGATCTGTGCGCTTCATCAATGATAATCACATCAAAATGTCCTGGACCATAAAACCGACCATCTTCATTTTTAAGACTATCTATTCGGTTCATTATGGTTGGATATGTGGAAAAGACTAATCTAGTTCCATTATCCTCTTTTTCTTTTGTAAGGTCTATAGCACTTAAATGTGGAACATGTTCTTTAAAGGCATTCTTGGCTTGTGTTACCAAAGCATTTCTATCGGCTAAAAACAACACGCGTTTAGCCCAATTGCTTTTGGTTAACATATCTACAATGGCAGCTGATACTCTTGTTTTACCGCTACCTGTAGCCATCACTAATAAAGCTTTTCTGCCTTTCCCTTTTAACTCATTCTGGCTTGTTGTTACCAGCGCTTCTGCAACTCTTTTTATGGCTTCTAGCTGATAGGGGCGGCCAGCAATATCTCTATTGACTTGAAAATCTCTTAAATCTTTTCGAGTGCTTCTTCGCTCTATTAAATACTGAAGTTCATCTTTGGTATAAAAACCACTAACCTCCCGTTCAGGATAAAACGTATCATCCCATACATGCGTTTCAAATCCGTTAGTATAAAAAATGATAGGTCTTTGCCCTGTCATTTCTTCTAAACAGTTAGCGTACAGGTATGCTTGATGCTTCCCATTTTTAGGACTGTGTAGTGTTTTTTTAGCCTCTACAACGGCCAATGGCATTCCATTATCATCCCAAAGTACATAATCTACATAACCAATGCCAGAAGGATTAACGGACTGCGGCATTCCAGTCACTTTATATTCTAAATCCCTATGTAGTTTCAGATTGTCCCAACCCGCTTCTTTAAGTAACACATCAATGAATAATTTGCGGGTTTCAAGCTCAGAAGTAAGTTCTGGGATCTTCTCTTCAAAATCTACCTCAACTTGACGTTCTTCTTTTCGCTCTTTTAGTAAGTTTTCATGCTTTTGAACTTGTAACCTTAGTAGGTCATTTTCCTTTTGAAGTTCGAGTGTTCTTTCAAGTTGTTTTTTCTTCTCTGCTAATAACCTTTCAACAGCTTCCGATTTCTCCTGAAGCTCTTTTACAGTTTTATCATTGAGTTCCCCTGTAGGAATTAATGCCTCATTGAAAGGTGGAATATCTGGGCTTTCCTCGTTATAGTTAATACCAACAAAAGAGAGAAGTCTAAAGATACTTCTAAGACAAATTAGTGCTTCCCTGTTATTGACTCTTTTACCGTGCGCCGCATTATTCCCTATTTTTCTAACTAAGGTTAACTCATTAAGAAAGGATTCTTTTATATCATTTTTAAAATCTTCATGATACATTAAAGCTGCTAAAGTAGTATCATAAGGTCTTTCGTAATCTGGATCGTTATCGTATAGCCAATTTAATGTTAGCTCTAAAACCACTCTAGACTGTAGTGCTGCATATTTGGGTGCTTTATAGACATATTTTTCCGCCTCAACAGCTTCACGAAACAGTTCAGGGAAATCATATTTTATAAATTGGAAATTGCTCTGCATAATTGTTGGTTTGGTATAGGTCTAAAATAGTAAGAATTTAACACAAATTTAAAGGATGCTTTATTTTACATTCTAGTGTAAATTAATGAACCTATATTTTTTGATTTAGCCAATTTACCATATACACCGCTTGGGTGGTTTCTATTGATATTTGATTTTTTGACTCTCTTTAATTTGGAGCTTATAGGTTTCCTCGACAATGTTTTTAATCTTGGCGCAATCCATTGTTTATTTGCTTCCCATAGATAATCATTAAGTTTAGAGCTTTCGCTAATTATAATTTCTTCCGGAATTTTTAAACGAGAAAAAAAATCTTCTTGCGATAACTTTAAATATACTGCAACCGTTTCTAAAGTTTCATTTATGTTTCGCTCTAAAAACACTTCTACAATATCTTTCTTTTTATTTCCTAGATCACCTTCTTTATTTGATCCTTGTTTTTTAAGATTTTTCTTCGTGTTCTTGTTTTTGGAGGGCGATTTTTTAATTTTTAGTTTAGACTTAACATTGTTAGATTTCCTTAATCGTGATTCAACCGGACCGGACATGGTGTACTGCAATAATTTCATATTAACAGCAGAAGTAGCTAATTTACGGGTATGGTCATCCTTGTATTTAGATGCAATCTCTTGTTTAAGAGCATCTAACTGTTCTTGAGTAAATTGTTTTTGTTGGAAAAAATTTTCTATTTCATCAAATATCTCAACCATAGTTTATTTATTCTTTAAAATTAGATTTTGTTTGATTTAATTATCCAATGCTATTACCAACCCTCATTATCATCGTCTTTGCAGCTACTACATAATCCGCCATAAACATAGTACTCAAACCCTCCGCATCTCGAACATGTATTTTCCAGTAGGTTCTCACAATCGTTGCAATACGTATCATATTCATATTTTGAAAAACCACATCTCGGGCAGGTAACGGCAGCTATTTCATCTTCAATATCACTTTCAATTCTATATCCATCACTGAATGAACATCCTGATCCGGTAATTTGAATATCAAACTGCCTACCATCATAAAGCCTAATAGAGCAATACCCGTCTTCATCTAACGCTTCAGAAGAAAATTCGCTACTATCTAGCCAACCTCTGGAAAAATGTATAACTGTCACTTCATTATCCTCAACTTCTACATTTAAGGTATAGTTGCTTCTCGCTCCAGTATCCGGATTATAATAATCTACATCGGCGCAATAGGTGTCGTCCGGATATGCTTCTTCATCTTCATAGTAATAATTACTTTCTGAATCATTATAATAACTATTTGACCTTGAAGTTTTCTCTTTACAGGATTGTGTAAAAGCAATAAGAACTAATATAAAAACAAACTTTACTAACATCACACCAACTCTCCTTTAAAAGCCTTTTGCAACAAGCTATTAAACAATTCCTCACTTTTTTCTAAGCTTTGCTGAACTAAAGCTTTCTGAGCTTCTATCGCTTGAACACGTTCTGCGAATTGGTTTTGAATTTCAATTGGAGGATAAAGTATTTTTAATTCTCTAACGTTTTTCAAACTTATATTAGCTCGAGCTCCCTCTACTTTATTTCCAATTAATCTTTCTTGAATTTGAGGAGTAATTATTTGATTTAAAACAAAAGCCGGATTTATTTTTTCAATATTAAGTTCGATTTTAGCTACTGCTTGGTTTATGTTTGCTGGTAAATACTTTCTCTCCATCAAAGCACCTCTTCCAATACTTGCCCCTACTAAGTTCACCAATAAATCATTTTCTTTAAGCTTCGAACGCTCTAACTTATCATGAAATTCTTCACTGACAAATTTATCTTTATCACAATCAAGAAAACCTAATCTTACATTTTCACTAGTTATAAATCGAACACCAGAATCTATATAATCAAATCCTTGCCATTTAGGTGATGAACCTTTAGTTACTATTATTGATATTTTCTCAATACTAATCTCATCCCACCACTTTGGATTCGTTACAGGATCCCCAAACATATCCAAAAACAGACTTTGTGTAAGGGCGTCATATTTTTCAATGAGTTGTTGGTCTAGTTGGCGAAGTTTATCAGCTTCGTCTAGAATGACCGCTATTTTCTTTTGGGTTTCTAATGGTGGAAGTTTTATATTTAGTTTGGAATATTTTGAAATCCAATACCTCTTATGCTGCTCACTATCAACCTTGATGGTTTGCATTAAGTAATACAAATATTTAATATCTGCTTTATGCTCATCAGCTTTTAAAATTTTCATTGCCGATGACTTAACTTTAAAAGGAAAATCTACATATTTTATTGCAGTTGTAAAATCATCAAATATAATTACAGGATAATTATCAAATACACCTTCAACTTCATCTGTATACCCTAATATAAAAGATTGACCAGCTGTTAAAACTGGCGTTTTAAACGAATTGCTATAATTTGTAGATTCAACAATATATTTTGTCGGTTGTTCGTATATTAATACGTCCCCTAATTTATATGATTTCAATTGATTCATTTTAAGCTACCCTGAATAGTTATTAATAATTTTCTCCTTTCATTATCAAGCTGATTTATTGATTCAATAATGGTCTCAGGCGAATCATACTCAATTTCCTCATAAATAATCTCCTTATATCGGTTAATTGACAAGTCCCAATCGTTCTCTTTAATCTCTTTAAAAGACACCATAAAACTTTGGTCGGTACGCGCTCTATCGGCTTCGGCTTCTAAATTTTTAAATCGTTGTATAATATCAGGAATATCATTGTCTTTAATCTCAGAGCGCTTATCATCTAAACTATACCCATCCGCTTTCATATCATAAAACCACACTTTATCTGTACCTCCAGAATTGGTTTTGGTAAAAAACAATACCGCTGTACTTACCCCTGCATACGGTTTAAACACTCCTGAAGGCATAGATATCACAGCTTCAAGTTTTTGGTTATTTACCAATTCCTCTCTAATGCTTTTATGCGCTCTAGAGCTACCAAACAACACGCCATCTGGAACAATTACCGCTGCTCGTCCTCCAACTTTTAGGGTTCGTAGCATCAAGCTTAAAAACAGTAATTCTGTTTTCTTTGTTTTGGTGGTTTGTAATAAACTACTCTCTACCTCATCATAGTCTAAACTTCCTTTAAAAGGCGGGTTTGCTAAAATTAAGGTGTATTCGTTTTCTATATCAGCATTCGCTTCGCTCAGTGCATCTTTACCAATAAGCACTGGGGTTTCCATACCGTGCAATTGCATATTCATGGCGGCAATACGCAACATAGACGGGTCGAACTCAATACCGTTAAACATCTTAGTGTTAAAATGTTCTCTAAAGGTTTTGTCTTGAAACCAGTCGTTGTGGTTATGATAAATATACTCTCCTGCACTCACTAAGAATCCCGCTGTACCACAAGCCGGGTCGCAAATAATGTCATCCTTTTTAGGTTGGGTCATTTCCACCATCATACTAATAATATGACGTGGCGTACGGAACTGTCCGTTGGTACCTGCTTCGGCAATTTTGGAAAGCATATACTCATAAAGATCCCCTTTAGTATCTCTGTTATCTAAAGGCAGTTGGTCTATTTGTTGCACCACCTTATCCAATAACTTAGGCGATTGAATCATGAAAATTGCCCCTTTCATAAACCGCGCAAACTCACCACCTTCAGCGCCAATAGTTTTCATAAAGTCGAAAGCTGTAATATCATTAAGCTCCCGCTGTTGCTTTGTGAACAAATCGAACATCACTTCTGGGTCCTTATTTTTAAAATTTGACCAACGCAATGCGCTTTGTTCCTTGGTATATATAGGTTTTTCAATAGGCACCCCTAAAAGGTTGGCCTGCTTTTCCATTAGAATCTGTTTATCATCTAATTGCTTTATAAAAATTAGATAGGTAAACTGTTCCACTACAGTTAATGGGTTGGATATTCCTCCTGTCCAGAAGTCGTTCCAAATTCTATCTATTTTACTTTTAGTTTCTCCGGTGATCATTTGTAGTATGTGTGTTTTTTATAATATGATAAATATAGTATTCATTGTTAAAAGATTCTAACCCAGTTTGAATATACTTTTATTCAAAATCATTCAAACTGATAATAGATGATTCTTAGTTTTTCAAACTATCAAACTTCTGCTTCATAGTTGGGTTTCCATGTGTTAACTTCTTGATGGTTAAATCATCCGCTTTATTATTTGCCAAACGCAAATTGTTTTCAGATGATAGCAAAGCATCTTTAGTTTTCTGTAGATGATTCATTGTTTTATCAATCTCATCAATTGCGGTTTTAAATTTACGACTCGCTAACTCGTAGTTTCTTGCGAAGCCAGTTTTAAAGTCGTTAATTTTTTCTTCAAAATTAGTAATGTCTACATTTTGGTTTCTCACAAGTTGTAATTCGGCCTTGTACTGTAAAGACTTCATTCCAGCATTCCTTAATAATGTAATGATAGGTATAAAAAATTGAGGACGCACTACATACATTTTCTCATACTTGTACGATACATCTACAATTCCGGTGTTATAGAGCTCATTATCTGTTTCTAATAAAGAAACTAACACAGCATATTCACAGCCCTTATCTCTACGATCTTTATCCAACTTGGCGAAGAAGTCTTCGTTTTTCTTTTTGGAAGCTGTTAGGTCGTTTTCATTCTTCATTTCAAACATAATTGAAACGATTTCATTATCGTTTTCATCCAGCTCTTTGAAGATATAATCCCCTTTAGTCCCTTTAGACGCATCGTTATCTTTTTCGAAATAAGCCTTTTGAAATGCTGTTGCTCTTAGCTTGTTAAACTCTGTTTCACAATGTTGCTCCAAAGTCTCTCCTAGCATTTTAGTTGAAAGCTTTTGCTTATAGTCCTTTAGACGTTCTATTTCTTCGTCTTTTAATTCTAACTCTTTTGCTTTATGCTCTAAATCTCTTCTAAAATCCTCCTTTAAAGATTTTTCAAGGTTTATCTTCTCCGATTCCTTTAATTTTAAATCGTTAACAAGTTGATTCTTTTCATTTTGAAGTTCATTAACCGCATTTTGCAGTTCCAATTGCTTTTGCAGTTCCGAACTTTCAATCTTCGATTGTAATTGCCTTATTATATCTTGTTGCTTAGATACCTCATCTGCTAATTCTGATTTGCTTTTATGTTTTAAAGCTTCAATTTCACTCTGTTTTTCTGCCAACTGTTGCTGGAAAGCTATTTTTAATTCAGACTCTTTTAACTGAAGAGCTGCTTGTTTTTCTTTATTGGCAGACTCCAAACGATTATTTAATTCGTCTTGAAACTGTTGGTCACGTACTTGTTTAACGATGTCTGTATATACACTATCATCTACTTTAAAGACTTCTTTACAGTTAGGACATTTTACATTTGTATTCATGGCTTTAGTTATTTATGATTATAAAACAAATGTAAGTTTGAAGTGTGCAGGGTGATTGCAGAGTTAGGATAAGAGTTCGGAACGCTTAGCGTAAAAGGGGGAAGTTTTATTTAATTTAGGTATTCCGTTATCTGATTATTTAAAAATTTTAATACTTTCAGTCATTTAAAATCTTCATTTCCACATGATCAAATGCTTTAAATAAAGATTGCACATTTTCTACGAACTCTTTTAATCCTTTAATATTGTAAATAGGATGCTTGGTATCAGGGTTAATATAAATAACCTCACGAGAATGGGCAACCCAATTTCTTATGGCTGTTATCTTATTCAGATTAACATCTCTTTTATTTAAGATATTGGAATAAAAGCAAAATAGTAATAAATCTCTTAAGTAAAAAGCCTCAAAAATATTGGAGTTAAGAATTCTAGCTTTTCCATTTTCACTTTTATAATATTCAACTTTCTCTAAGAAAAAAGAGCTATTTAAAGATTCACTTTCAAAATAATTAAGAACATCTTCATTTTTCTTACCATATTTTTCTAAAAGTTGTCTAATGTTCTTTTCAAATTTCAACAATAGTCTAAATAATTCAACATACAGATCATTATTGTTATAATCCACAATATGAACAACGCCCTTTATAAAGCCGTCCTCCATGACGAACATAACTTCATCATGATTGCCATTAGTAAATTTTTTAATCGTGGAATGACTAAAAATGAGATCCTGTGGATAACAAATTAATTCTTCGGGAATTTTTTCTATAAGTTCAAAAGTATTCTCGTTCAATTTATAGCAGCTTCGTCTATCCTTTCCTGGTAAATACGAAATATGATTTAGCTTACAAAACTGAATTAAATTCTCAACATTGTTTTTCTCATAAAATACTATGTCACGCACGCATATTGAACTTATGGTTGTGTACTTTATTGACTCTAACATGATTTGATTTTCAAATAAGTCATAAATCTAATTAAAAGTTAATCCTCGACAAAACTCAAATTATAGATAATATCATAGGAGACATCTTTTTTAATCGGAAAAATGATATTTTCAAATTTCATATCTTGTGATAGAAGTCGATCTATTGGTTTAAAACCATGAGCAATACCACCATCTATTCTAATATTAAAAGATAAATCATCTGTTTTGAATTCAAAATAACGATAATGTGGAAGCCTACGTTCCTCCGTAACAAATACCTTGAAATTATACGCTTGAGATAAGTTATTCAAATCATGCTGATAATCTTGAATTTCTTTATAATTATCGATTATGTAATATGGGAATTTATAGCTTTTAAATGCACTGGTTTCTAAATGCACGTTTAAAGAGCTTACTGAAATGGCAGCTAAATTTTGAAACTCATCAATAAACTGGAGCATTAAACGCTCAGAGAACTCTGATTGATTATACTTGTCATAATAAGACACAGAGAACTCCTTTCCTTTAACCTTTGTAAGAAATTCATCCGCATTAGAAAGATTTTCAAGCATTAATTTAGCCAATTCATTACTTTGAGTATGAAATGGTATTTTAACGTATCTAGATTCAAAAAGTTTAGTGTTAGATAAATCAGGTAGGGTTATATCTGGATATGTCACCCAATCACTTAGTAATACTTTATAAAAAGGTTCTTCTAAATTAAATGCCCAGTCTTTATCCAAATCGGCATAAGCAGCTTTAGACACATAACTCACTATTTCATTGTTATTTAACTTCAGAGAAATATGTGCTTGATAAAGAGCTTTATCCTTTATTGTATTTTGTTTTAATCCGTATTTATGAAATATTTTATATGTGGTAAGCTTGTCTTGAGTATTAGCGTATCGCAATTCTCCATTAGACACTAAGTTTACCTCAGAGCAATTTCGCTTAATTGTTTCCAGCCAAGAAAGTTCATCGATATCCCAGCCCTGTAAATCATCATTAATGTGAATATTTATCGATCTAATTCCAAAATGGTAATCTAAACGAGATATCTCACTAGCTAGATTGCCAAAAAATGAATTCGCATTTGGGTACAACTCTTTTAAATCTGTAGGGATACTGCTTTTTAATGCAGAAGCTATCCAAGTATATGCAAGTTCTCTATCCAACTTGTCTAAATGCCATTGTGTAGATCTATCTACAAGACACTTAGTGCACGCCGCCTGACAGTCACAATTATACAATACCGAAAACGCTTCTTTTAAAATCTCTTCGGTGTACATAGCAAATTGAGACGCATAACCAGCACCTCCTTTTGCAGAATCGTATATGAAAATGGTTCGATAATTACTGTAGCGCTTAACTCCAAAGCCTAGTTCATTTTCATTAATAGCCAAATAATTAGCTAGAGTTTTACTGAATATAACTCCTAATGAATACATCAACTTTTCATCGTTAACAAATGAACCATCTTCATTTTTTAATCGAATCTCTGTGAAATCTGTTTTTAAGCGACTACCCAATATAATGTGATCATGAACATGATTTGCAGTACAACTCGAATCATTTTTATCGTCTTTACCACCTCTTAAGCGTTTGTGTCCTAATAATAATTCATGTGCTGTTTCTACTCGACCACAGTCTAAACATAAACTAAACCCATTCCCTGCTCCTGTATTATAAAATAGGATTTCAGAACTTTTTTGGTCGTTACTCATTCTAAAATCTAAATAACCTGCTTGTTCATTTTTCCATGGCTTAATATTTAGTAACAATGGTTCTAAATATTGTGATCTAGATCTTTCTGATATTTTCCTTGTAGGTGTTTGAAATAAATCAACCGCAAAACCTACAGGTTCAACAAGTTCTGTAAAAGCCCCCCGTGTGTCCCCTAAATCAACCCCTTTAAAGCTGTTGGTTTCATTACACTCTGGACAAGGATCTCCAATATTATATGATTCTGTACTTCTTTGATAACCACATTTGCTACACCCTTGTATTAATATTCTTTCTGCTCCTACGCCACGAGTGTTTTTTAGTATAATTCCAGAGGAAGTGTAATTTAATCCATCTATAAGAATATTATTTCCAGGTGCAAATTCGGTTAAAGCCCGCTCACTAGAATAACTTGGATTATCAATTGTATAGTTTCGCTTAAGATCCTGAATAGTTGTTTTTTCAAACTCTAAAATTCCGGTTGGCAATCCTGCATTTGGCAAAAAGCCTGTTTCTGACAGATAGGTTAAAATAAATTTACTTTGAAACTGCCTTTTACGATATGATACCGCTTTATAAGCCGTAGAATTTGGACCATGACTTTCTTCTAATTCAGCCATCTTAGCATCATAGCCCTCTATTTGTCTATGCACATCTAAAACCAACTTTCTAAAATTATCAGATACTACATGTTTTAAATGCTCGGCACTCATACCATCCAAAGGTGTGTCCTTTACTATTCTATTTATGGATACATCAAACTCACTAGGTGGCGTACCATCTAACCATGCAAGAAAGGATTCGGCTATAGTTGGTGTTCTAGAAATAAAAAAATTATCTATATCATCAGAAACATTAAGTCCTTTATTAGTATTGTCTTGATGACGAATAAAAATCCCAAAGAGTAACGAATTGATATGCCTTTCAACAATAGTTTTACTGTCAAATTTCAAGTTTGGTGAAGCTATTTCATGTTCTAATGCCCATTTAGGTTGGTTCATTGTACGAAGTCCAACTGGATTAGGAGCACAAAATGTAAGTGACAATGATTTATTTTCTGATCTACGTCCAGCACGCCCAGCTCTTTGTAAGTAATTTGCTGGCATAGGAGGAACATTGCTCATTACAACTGCAGAAATACCACCAATGTCAACTCCCATTTCCATGGTGGTAGAACAGCTCAACACGTTAATTTCGCCATTTTCAAATTGTGCTTCTAATTCCTTAAGGCGCTTAGTATCTTGTTGCGCAGAATGTTCACCTGCTAAATATAACGATCTAAAATTAAAAACGCGTTCATGTAAATCATTCCACAAACCTTTATTTCTAGCATCTTTACTGTTCTCATTTAACCACTCATCCACTAAAACCTTATCCATTTTCTGGTTATTTTCATTTAAATGATAAGGATGAGGGAATACCGGTAACGTATTGTTATAATTTGTATCTATATGATAATGTGATAAATTTTCTGGTGTCAACACCCCCTTAATCCATGGTGAATACCCTCGAAACACTTTATCCAATAGTCTTCTCTTAACAGGGCATAAATATTCTGTACCTGCGATTTCAAATTGCGTTTTTTCTTCAAGGTTAATTCTATAACCTCCGTTTTCTTCGGTTAAAATTTTTGTCCTTAGTACTCCCCATATCGCTGAAAGTAATTGATTTAGTTCGTCTTCTTTATCTGGAGTAATTGTGTCTTTATCATGCCACCCCAAACCTGCACATATTAGCAAAACTAAGCGAGATTGTATATCACTATTTGCATTAAACTGAGGCCACGTTTTTGCGTTTGGCTCATCGGAATTTGGAGGATAAATTAAAAAAGAACGATGAAAAGAAGTGGTATAAGTATGTAGTGAAGGATCAAAAATATAATGAAATGGATAACGTATAATGTAATCCAATGCTATTTTTAATAGGTCTTTCCACTCGTCTAAACTTATCCCCAATCGTTCTGCTATCCCTGGTAATACGACCTTATCTAAATCGGGATACACAAGATTCACTAATCCTAGGTTTTCTAAAGAACGTCTTCTAGGCATTCTACGAGCAAACTGATCAAACAACAAAGCTCTTGCATAGTTACGATTATCATTAACAAAATTCGCTCCTTTAGCGGCCTTAGTAAACAAGGTTTTAAAATCATTTTGACTAACAAAACGCTCTATTAGATTGCTCCATGAAGATCTACTTTGAATTAATTTAACTTGAGCTCCTCCTTCTAATTTTTCTTCTATTGCCTTTATCTTTTCTTGAAATTCTTCCTGTAAAAATGGTGGAGCTGTTTCCAATTGTCCAACTAAATAAGCTCTTTCTTCAATTAATTCATCATGCGGTCTACTATTACGTTCATTTTTTCTTAATGTGTTAAGTAAGAAATGATATATTTGATAACGGGTCCAATCACTCTCACTATCAATATTAATTAACGCGGAAATTTTTGCCGTTCCTTGGCGGCTATCAGTAAACGAAATGTATTTTCTACCATCGTGCAGTGTATACGGCGTTCTCTCTTTTGCGACTTGAGTTTGATCCAAAATAATATCCGACAATATTCTATTAGTGAAGGCTGATGATATCCTAAAATGCATTGCATTTACATTCTGAGAATTACAATGTGGACACCTATTATTGTCAGTTAATAACCAATCCTCTCCATCTCGTAATACTGCGTTAGAATCAATAGTAGTGGGTTCAAGTTCTTGATTATGGTATTTTTTATTTTTAATGTTACGCACTAAAAACACCGAGCTATCGATAATATTTTCATCTTCGCTATCCAAGTCATCATCTTCAGTATCCATCTGAAATGCTTCATATCCAACGCTAACTTTTTGCCTAATAATAATATTTGGTTTGTTGCCTATAACTCTTTTATTCTTCTCACCTTCTAACATCATATTACCACAAGAGTTACATGCAACAAGTTCTAAAAGCGGATGCCCACAAGAACATTCTTTACCAGCTATAGTATGCATAGTGCCAAGGGCTAATTTGGGCTTATGCTCTTTATGTTCATTGCATTTTGTATTCGTACAAACATAAACACCTCCAACACCTCTCGTAAAAAAATGACCTCTAACAGGAAGCAAGTTTTTACCGTTAACCTTTTGATCGGCCAAGGTGTCTATTATTTCTAACTGCTCATATTTATCAGACACCTTTAATGTCTTCCCGATCTCGCTTTGACTAAGAGCATTACTATTTAAAAACTTTTCCCGAAGTGATTTTATATTATTTCTGTTTAATACATTGGATAAGTCAGGGATTTCGGAATCAACAATTTGGTCGTTAACTCGCCTACCAGAAATTACCTCTATCTGAGCAATTGAAATTCCACATAAATTAGCCATGAACTTTTTTAACTGATCTTCATTACCAGACCCTACTGTAGCTGAAGTTATTGCGAACCTTAAATTATTTATATCCACCCCAAAAGCATCAGCTATTCTTCGAATAAGAAGTGCCATTTCAGCTGCTTTAGAACCTGTTAACGTATGGGCTTCATCTAAAAGAATCCAACGTAGTTTTCCTTGTGACTGTTCTAAAATTGGCACATCAGCATTTCTTACTAACATATACTCCAACATGGTAGGATTAGAAAACAAAATTTGTGGAGGTGTGCTTCTGATTTGATCTCTAGAAATTAATTGAGGAAAAGCTCTTTCTCGATCTTGGTGGTTCGCAGTGTTTGGAGTATCTCCAGTTAATAATGCATATTTCACCCCTCCAAGAGCAGAACACCAGGCATGCATTCTTTTTTTCTGGCTAGCAATTAGCGCATTTAATGGGTATAGAAAAATAGCATTTACACCTTCTTCATTTTTACAATTCTGATGTATATCCTGTAAGACAGGAAGCATAAAACATTCAGTTTTACCAGACCCTGTCCCTGTAGTTACTGCAATTGATTTATTTTTATTAAGGAGAGTATCCCAACTTTTAAGTTGGTGCTTATACGGTTTTCTAGACTTAGGAAATTGGAACTCTTCTTCTTTAATACTATCTAATTTATCGATAAACTCCTGAGAAAAAACAGTAGTTGTTTCTCCAAAAGCAACTTTCCCCTGCTCCCAGGGAAATGTGTTTTGGAATACAACTTCCGCAATAATAGGTTCCTTATCAAGTAAAAACTTAAAATAATTTTGCATTTCTTTATCTCCTGTTGCCCAAAGAGACAAGATAGAATCTATTAATCTATTTTCTGTCTTCGTATAAAATTCTTTAAAATTCATCAGATTAGTTGGTGTTTAGTACGTGTAAAATTGTGTCTTTATAAAATTCAGGACTTAAATATTGACTATATTGGATATTTCTTCTAATAGTATTTAAAAATGGATCTATTCCCCAAATTGGATATTGTGTCGGCACATTTTTGATAGATTCCGCAACCGCAATAGGAGATTTAACTAAAAGGCTCACTTGCCTATGTGCTTGAACAGGAATATTATATTCCTTAGTAACCCTAGGTTTATAATTTGGAAGTTCTTCAAGAACCCTTGGTCCTAATTTTGCTCGAAGATCCGTAATACGCATATGGTTAACTTGTGTCACCTGAGAATTTTCGCCCATCATAGCTTTAAAAACACTTTCTAAACCAAATTCCTGCATATAATTAGAAATAACAGATATAATATTATGCATGTTCTCTGCCTTCAATTTATAAAAGTCAAATATTTCATTTAGAGCATTCTCCCAATCGGCATTAGATATCCAATGAAAGCAAAAACCTAAGTCTTTCTCCATCTCTGGTATATCTGTTTGTATTAAAGTATCCTGATCTCTTTGATTAACACTAATAAATAAAAATGCCTTAGCAGCTACTTTCGAGTTAAAGACCAAAGCTCTAAATTGGTCGAATGTAGAAAAGGGTATATCGTATCCATCTTTAGAGCAAATAGTATACAAAGCCAAAAGTTGATTCCATATTGGAGCATCAAAAGAACTCTCAAGAAGTTTTTTTCCATATGCTTTAATTCTCTCCTCAGGAATAATATACTCCACATCTGGATTTATACTTACAAACCTTGGCATTAATTGATTACCATCTTCTTTTGAAGAAATAATTATCCATTGTTTAATTACCTCATTTATAGGTAGTTTATAATGATTGACTTCCTTTTCTAAAGGAATCGGGGTCACATCTACAATTTTATCATTCATAGGAACCGCAAATAGTTCTAAATCATTAGCAGCATCCTTCAAGGCCACGGTTCCATCTATTTTGTTTATTTCTAAACTATGAGAAAACCCAGAAATCTCATATTTTTTTAGAATCCCTCCTTCTTTTATTTGTAAACATACCCGATTATTATAATCCATTGCATCTGATAAATAGAACAAGCGTACAATCTCATCTTTAAACGAAATTAAGGGTTGAAAAGCTGGAATTATATATTTTGAAATTTTTACATCTGTGTTAATTTTATTACTTAACGTTAAAATTGATTCTTTACCAGGTGTTGTTAATAGTCGTAATCCGTATAAGTTTTTTAAGGATAATACAGTGGATTCATCAATAATATTACCTTCTTTATCCACTATAGCCATACCCTGAAATGGGGATTCCATATGAAAATGCAACTTCCTTTGAGTACCAAGTCCCAACGCTCCCTTAATGGTAGTTGGAATTTTAGAGGTTCCTGGTTTAATCGCTAATTTGTAAAAGTTATTATTAATGTCGATAGTAAAATCTGGTGTCTCATATAATTTAACAGATATCCCGGCTGATTCCTTTACTTCAATTTTAGCTTTATCTATTGCTGTCTCAACAAAATCTATGTTTAAGCTTTTAATATTATAAACCCTGTCGTAAGCTGTTACTCCGTTTCTTACTATTTTAATATTAATACACCCTAAAGGTAAGTTTGACAATGTAGAATATTCCTCCCAATACGCACCAGTTCTATGAGGTTTTACCCAAACTTCGTATTTACTTGATGGCACTAAATTATTACTAGTATCATAAAGAAACATTTTAATTCCCCCTCTTATTACAGGCATATTCGACTTTATCATCCAACGCGGTTTTTTACTCTCAATAATCCAATCAAATGATTCAACGCCACTTAAATACTTTCTACTCTCAACGTTTTCTGTAATTTCTAACTCACCCTCAAACTTCATCAAACGCATATCCCTATCACAAATAGTTATAATTTGGGATTCGGCATCTGAAATCCAGCTAAGTGGCGTTAAAACGGCTGCACTTTTATCGGCACTTCCATTTCCTTTAATTAAACGCCACTCATTTTCGGAGTAATAAGACCAAAGCGTAGGCTCATTTAAGGATGGCGCAATTTGAATAAAGTCAGGGATATCTACTTTGTTTCCTTCTACAATTACATAGGCATTAGTTAAGCTGTCATCACCATCCCAATTATGAGTCTCTTGATTAAACCATTCCGTTTTATAATTCCCTGAATATAACTTCTTAAATACACAAATCAATTTATCATTCAGGTAAAACTGATATACTGAATTATGTATTTCAATACCCAAAATGTTAGATAAAGCATTCTTGGTATATATTGGAGCCAAGCCAAGCTTTAAGCGTATGTTAATTTGCCCCTCATCCATACTCATCAACCAATAGTTTTTAGGTTTAGACTCTCTTCTAAAACTTTCTATTTGATTTGCCCTTATTTTAAGTTTGCCAGAAATACTTTTTAAAGTAGTGTCAGACTCCAATAATTCATCATAAACACTTTCTTTGTTTAAAATAGAACGAACAATCTCAAAGCAGTTTTCATATATCGTATCATTTTGACTTGATTTTGGTAGGAGATTGATAATATCTGGTTGGAAAATAAAATCTTCTATAGTTTCTGGTTGTTCTTCTAAAACTGCCAATAGAAAATTTAAATATCCACCTTGATTGGCACTAATATGGGTTAAGGGTAAACCTCCTTGTAATAAAAGCGTTTTAAAACGAAGAGTATTTTGCTTTACAATCCATTTAAAACCTAGTAATTGCCCACCTTTTTTAGCTATTTTATAAAATTCATTACAGTTATAATAATATTTAATATTCCCACCTATGGAGCTAAATACACTTTCTTTATTTGGACTTCCTCCATCATAATTTCGTTTCCACCATTCTGCATAATACAATGCTGCGTCTCTGGCATCAATAAAATGTGGTTTTGCATAACTTAAAGTTTTTCGCAATTCCTCAAAATCTTGCTCAGTTAAGAAATATCGCCATAGTGGACGACCATCATGAGAAGATAAATCGTTTTTAGAAAGTAAGGTATTAAAGAAGCTCATAAGTTGGGGGTTTTAATATAAATCCAATATGTAAATTGAAAAAAATAAAGTATTTGTATCGCGTTTAAGTTCTTGTCTCAGCCCATAAATTTTATAAAATCATCTTACGACATAATTCTTACAAAATGATTTTATTTTTAGAATTATATGCCAAATTTAGTATGGATGTATGCAGTTTAAATGCATAGGCGCTAAACATAGTAATTATGCATTATTTGTACATGCTTAGACATTTGCATTCTTAAACTTTCTGGAGCTAATACTTCAACATCTTTTCCATAAGATAAAATTTGTTGAATCAATTCTAAGTTAATAACAGCTTCAAAAAAAACTTGATTTTCCTTTCCTTTTTCAACAAACTCATCCCAATAGGGGTGGATCGGTTTTGTTTTAAAATACTGTAATCGCTGTGGAGAAAATCTGAGTACTACTTTTTCGGAAATTGGCGCCTCTAGGGTAACACTTTGCTTTCGTACCCCTACCATCTCATTGAAAAAAGTAATCCAATCGGTATCATCTTTTTTTAGTGCCACGTCCTTGAGGATTTCAAAGTCTTGTAATCTTTCATCCAAAGGAATACTCCACTGTTTCATATCAGCCGTTTCATTATACCCAAATACAAACCATCGTTGGTTGTATTGCTTTAAAATGTAAGGGTGAAAAATATATTCTCGCGAATCGGTATCATTAAAGTTTTGGAATGTTATTTTTAAAACGTCTTTATTCTTAATTGCTAAGAACATAGGTTTTAGATAACTTAAACCTTCATAAGCTTCATTCTTGTCGTAAAATAAAATCTTGTGGTATTCAGGAATTGTAGTAGCTCCCTCCTCTTCTTGAAACAAAACTAATGCTTCAGATAGCTTATCGTATTTCGGATGCCCATTATATCGCTCTAATAATTGCTGAGCGGCATCAATCAAATATTGTTCATCGGGCAACAATCCTTTTTTAGCAATAGAAAACTCAGGATCAGAGTATATATAAACTTCTTTTCCTTCAAAACGTTCAACTATAATTGGCGCACTAAAACCTATTTTCTTATCACGAAATAAACGGATATCATCTCTTAAGGTGCGCGTAGATATTCCTTGTCCTGGATATAATTCGGAAATGTTTTCGTTAACTTCATTTAGTATTTCTTTAAAAGCCATAGGCCTTTCTCTTCTTCGGAAACATCTATCAAGAACATTGTATCTGTAGTGGGCGTGTTTACTATTAGACATCTATATCTATTGTATAATAAATTAAGTAAATATCTATTTCGTCGAATAACGAAACAATACTATTTCATCCCATTTCGATATTTACATATGAAACGAGTTTAAAATTCCGGGGAGAGTTTCAAATATAACATTTATTTTAAGATTTTTTTAAGAAGACTTTTTGAACTTTAAAAACAGTTGTAAATATACTTTTAGTTCTTATTTTACTCCTTTAGGCATTCCATCCCACCCCTAACTTTGAATAAAATGCTGCATTATAATAACTGGTGATGTTTATTTAATATATTTACGTTATAGCTTCACTTATAAAAATCCGAGCAATGAAATTTGACCCAATAACGAAAGAGGTTTATACAGACAAAGGTGAATTTGTGAAGACATTGAATTGCCCATATAAAATGAGCTGGGATAAATTAGAAGTTATAAATTCATCTTCACGAAAATGCGTGAATTGTGACCATTTAATAATCGACACTGAAAATCTAACAGACCACAACCTTCTGGATATAATTAAACAAAACCCACAAACTTGTTTGAAAATCGACCTAAATCAACAAAACATTCAAATAATATCAAATGGAAGAATTAAACAACAATAATAATTTGCAAAAACTTCGTATCATAAAAACAGCACGTGATACGGAAAGTATTAATAAGGCTGCTAAAAGTGGACTTAAACCATTAATAAAAAAGGTTGAACCTTCTGCTAGAATTCGTTCTAAGTATTCTGTAGTTCAAAATAAGAAAACGGGAGAAATTAATGTTCAAAATGATTATCGGTACGGTTACAATTCTCGTGAAAACAAAGATTTCGAAACTGTAATTGACTGGACATTTTATTATCCTTATAGCTTTAAATCTCCATTTGCCGCATACTTAATACCAAAAGATATTAAAATTGGGGAAAGAGTTCTCATAGAGGATTTGATTGAAGATTATATCGGTGCAAAATGGAACCAAGGCGACACCTTTCGACTTGAAAGTTGCGAAGCTATTTGGAATGGAACAGACTTAGAAATTCAATATGATCATAAAATAAACATTTCTAACCTCATTGGATAAAAGACCAGAATGATAACAAATATTATAGTCCTGAAGTAGAATACAAATCCTTACTCATACCCCCCTAATACCCGTTTACATCACGCCCCCTTCCCAATTCATCAATATTATTGAAAAATCGCAAAAATCACCCATCAATCTATCACCCCACTACCCAACTACCAAAACTTTCGGGAGCATGGTATGGCAATCCTAATTTAGCAATTGCCAAAGCATAAGCAACCTTTAGCTCCACATACCAACTATTATCCTTAAAATGTTGTGTTATAGAGATTCGTGATTTTTATTTGATATATTTACGTGTTATGCTGCATTTTCACAAACTCGTCGCTAATATGAAATTAATATTAGGAAAATATGAATATCACGACTATTAAACTCTTTTTGCGACTAGCAATTTCATTCGGATTTTTATCCGCAGTAGCTGACAGATTCGGAATTTGGAGCAAAGAAGTTTCTGTTTGGGGTAATTGGGATAGTTTCTTGAGTTACACCGAAATGATAAATCCTTGGATACCTAACTCACTAATCCCAGCAGTCGGAATTTTAGCAACCGCAGCAGAAATTGTTTTTGCGTTATTCTTGATTATCGGTTATAAAACGGAATTGTTCGCAAAATTGAGCGGATTTCTTCTTTTAATATTTGCTTTATCAATGACTTTTTCAACTGGAATAAAAGGAGCTCTTGACTTTTCTGTTTTTAGTGCATCTGCCGGGGCTTTTGCTTTGAGTTTTATAAAAGCAAAATATTGGGAATTGGACAATCTTATTTCTAAACTGAAAAACTAATTAAAAAAATAATAGCTATACGCAAAACGGGTTTATTGAAAAGTTAAAACTCAATATTCCAAAAAAATATTAAGGTTGGCTAAAAGTGCAGAAGCTCTGTATCCCCTGCTGCGTATAGAATAACCGTTACCTGTCATTTGATAAATCAAGATGCCGATAAGAAAAACAACAATAATCATAGCATTTTTTTGCATTGTAAAAATATCGCTTCATCTGATTGCTGACTCAAATTCAGGATTTCAAGGAGACGAATTATTGCACATAGAAACAGGAAATCACCCAAGTTTTGGATATATGGAGTTCCCTCCCGTTATTGGTTGGCTGGCATTTATCCAAAATCAATTTCATTCCCAGTCTGTTTTTGTACATCACATCTTTTCCCATATTGCCTCATTTTTAATTTTAATTTTAATTGCACTCACAACCCTTCAACTAGGTGGAAAATCGAAAGCGGTTTTTATTGTACTACTTTGTATTTTAACGGCTCCTGCTTTCGGCCGTGGACACCAACTATTTCAACCTGTAGTTTTTACCCATTTTTTCTGGTTGTTATCGTTTTATCAATTGGTTAGGTTCGTCAAAACTCTAGACAAAAAATATTTACTTTACTTAACAATCTGCCTTAGTTTTGGGTTTCTCACAAAATATGATATACTTTTCTTTATAGCGGGCCTTTCTGGTTTACTTCTATTCAAGAGCACAAGAACATCAATTTTACAAAAGGATATTTGGAAATATATTCTCTTGTTCATTATTCTGATTGCCCCAAATGTCATATGGCAATACAAGCAAGGATTTCCGGTACTTGATATGTTCTCACGACTTTATGAAACACAATTGGATAAACTGACAATACTTGGAGTTCTTGAAAGTATTGTTATATCCTTAAATCCACTAACATTGTTTTTTTGGATTGGCGGTTTTATCTATATGTTTAGAACAAAAAACAATCCTAACTATTATCGCCCAATCGCATTTACTATCGTCATTTCCATATTTCTCATGGCGTTAAACAAAAGCAAAGCATACTATTTTTATCCCGCCATTATTACTTTGCTAATATTCGGAAGTATTTGGTTTGAACAAAAAATCTTATCAAAACGCCAATGGATCTTATATCCTGCAATCGCTCTTCTTGTTGTTTCGGGTCTCGTATTGATACCATTTGGCTTAGCTGTTCTGCCCTTGGATACATTTATCAAATTCGCAGCAGTAGAAAAGAAGGACAATCGTTACGAAATAGAATACACCGAGTATTACTCGAAATCGAAATGGGAAGAAACTATGGGCGGAATTAAAACCGTTTACGATAGCCTACCTATGAACGAAAGAAGGGATTGTTTAATTTGGGGCAAACATTATAGCCAGGCAGGCGGAGTAAATCTTTTTAGGGAAAATTATGAATTGCCCAAAGCGTTTTCATACCATGGGAGTTTCTACCTTTGGACTCCAGAAAAAGGCGAATTACCTAAAACGATTATAGCGTTTTCAAACGGAGAGGCTGGAATAGATTTTTTTCAGTCCTTCTTTAGATCGGTTGTGGCGGTAAAACAAATTTATAACCCCTATGCTGATGATGAAAAAGATTTGTGGCAAACAATTTACATTTGTAAAGAACCTACACTGAATTTTGAACAGTTGCGAACTGAATTTAAAACAAGGATTTTTGAATAGCGATGCAAACAAATCGGCAGGAATCAAAATCCTGAAATAAAACACAAATCCTTACTTCATAAAGATTTAATCAGAAAATATATAAAACCGACAAGAGAATTATTAAAACTAGAAAATAAGCGAAATTGAATAACGGAACTGAAAAAATCACAATTTACATCAATGCATAACCGCAATTTGCTTAGCTAGTTCACTGCGCTCGTGTTGGCCAATTCCACTACGCCCGAATCCACCTCATCATTTCCAAGTACATTTTTTCACCCTGCAAATTGTCCAAACAATTTCCTTATTGATTCCATCTTCAAAAATAGGATTGAATAATTCGCCTATTGTTTCAGTTGTGATGGAACAGTTTTTATGATGAAATCTAAAATTTTAAGCTCAGGTTTAACCTCATCTCAAGACCACGGAGTAGAAACGGGAGTTTCGCTTTTGGAGGTACACAATAGAAAATGTATGATAGAATTATTACCCCATCAAATTGCTTAATTTCTTACTTTCGAATTTGCCGCACGAGCTACTTTTCAAATACCTTTATTACAGATCCCCCTTTTTGACAAATTGATAGTAATTACTTTTTTTCCCATCAATGGTTCTATCATCATACAGCAGTTGAAAATTATTTTCATCAAAAATTTCAAAAAAAACATCCCAAGAAATATTACTCAAATTTTCTTTATTGTTGTGAAAATTAATTCTTAACATTTTTCCCGCCATGGAAGTATTTGCTATTCCTTCTGTCATAGCAGGTACACCGTCTCGCGCTTCAACCCAATTTTTAATGGTTGTATGGTTGTCTGTTGTTTTTAATTCGTCTGAATTCATAATTATTGCTTTTTAAATTATCTAAATAATATTATTAAAATGGTTTTATTCCTTCTCTCCACTTTAATAAGCCTTCACTTTTTATATAAAAGCCTGATTCAAACTCCCATCAAATAGAACTTTTTAAAATATTCCTATTAATCCTATTCTCGATTGTACTGTCGATTGTCTGAACTCTTGATAATCCCAGCCTTAATCGTGACGAACTTGCTGATTCTAATTATTAGTGTCCAAAACAATTGATTTTCAGGGTTAACAACCTTCCTGTTATAAAGTTAGAGTTCATATAAAGATACTAACAATCTTTTAATACATAATCCTTATAGGCTTAACAGGCCTAACATTTTCGATTTATGGATTTACCGAATCTACGATTATAAGGTAGACAAATAAATTCATTTAATTTAAATAGCCGATTGCAATATTTTAGACGCTTTCACTTGGAGTTGGTTTCCAAGCTACCCAAAAAGCAACTATGGCTGTCGGTTCGAGCGCATTCGACAACTTTAAGTTACTGACCACCAAATAGGTATCGACTGCGCTCGACCTTACAAACCAATTAATTTTTACTTATTAGACAGCCTCATTTTTATAACTATCTCAAAGGTTTTAATTAAGAATAATATCAGGGTTTTAATAAAAATTTGAAGCCTAAATTCTCTATTGGTCATACGAACTTAATTACTTACTTTTATATTTCATAGATAGAAATTAATCATTTGATTATCTAATACTTAAGAACTTAAATCTAAAATCATGGATGGTAAAGAAAATAACACCCGCCCCAAACAACGACCTGTTGATCCTGAGAAAAACAATGCTGCTCAAGAAAGAGAATATCGAAAAGATAAAAGAGAGGGGAAATTGGATGGAGCGATAAAAGATTCAGAAGAATAAATAAACCTCTAAAGAGTAATATTCTTATCAGAATTTTCAATTCCAGACTGACGTGGGTCTGGTAAAAGATTTTGAAACTTTATTTTTTCAACAACTATAGATAAGTAGTCTAAATCGTCTACTACCTTTCCAGTAATCAAATACACCCCATTTGTTCTTATAGAATATTTACGTGCAATTTCAGGAAAGTGAACTGTATCAAAAATCACTCCTTCGTAGTCGATAAACGTCCCGAAAATCATAATATCACCATTACTGGTACCCGTATGCTTGGCGGTAATCAACTTACCAAAAATAGAAATCCGCTTCCCTATATTATAAGGAATGTCTTTAGCCAAACAATTAGGCACGTTGTCTTTTTGAATTAGATTGAAATACCCCTTTAAAGGAAAGCCTATTAACTCCAATTCATCATAAGCGTCAATCAAATGATTGGTAAGTATCTCTGGCAATGTAAAATTTACTTGCTTAGGCTTAAACAACAATAGTGCAGTATCATCAACCTTGTTTTTTGAAGATTTAAGATGTGCTTCCCACATTATTTGATGCTTGTCTTTTCCTGTAAACCTAAAACAGTCTATTCGAATTAATGTTATTAATTGTTCGATACCAATAGGCACACGATCTATAAAATCATCAAAGTCCTCAAAATCGCCATACAATCGCCTCGATTTTAATATCCTCTCCACTACCCTTTCCTCCAAATCGCGTATTAATACAAACCCCAAGTAGATGGTTTTACCTCGAATTATCGTTTCATAAGAACTATTATTTATACAAGGTTTTTCTACAATTCCTCCCTGTAAAACAATTTCTTGTACATAGGTTTCAATAGAATAAAACCCACCTCCATTATTGAGTACGGCAACCATAAACTCTAAAGGGAAATATCGTTTTAAATACAAGCTCTGATAACTTTCTACGGCATAGGATGCCGAATGGCCCTTGGCAAAAGCGTAACCCGCAAAAGCACTTACTTGATCCCAAACCTCCATTGTTAGTTCTTCAGAATACCCTTTTTGCAGACAGTTACTCTTAAACTTTTTCTCAACAGCTATAAATTCCTCTTTAGATCTAGACTTCCCACTCATCCCTCTTCTCAATACATCTGCTTCCCCCAAATCCAGTCCTGCGAAATAATGCGCTACTTTTAAAACATCTTCCTGATAAACCATTACACCATAGGTTTCGTGAAGAATTTCTAATAAAACAGGATGACCGTTCTTTCGCTTTTCGGGGAATTTATGCCTTATTATATATTCATTTTTCATTCCGCCATTGGTTACTCCAGGCCTAATAATCGAGCTTGCAGCTACAAGACCTAGATAATCTTGCGTTCGCAACTTGGTCATTAAAACACGCATGGCAGGAGACTCAACATAAAAAACGCCCATACAATCTCCAGTTTTCAACAATTCATTGATATTAAGGTCATTTTTAAACCTATAAACCTGATTTATATCTGCTACTTCTGCTTCAGGTTGATTGTACTTTATAATTTCCAGACATTCTTTTATCTTAGAAAGCCCTCGTTGCGCTAGAATATCAAATTTGAAAATCCCAACATCTTCAGATATATTCATATCAATCTGAACTGTTTGAAACCCCTTTGGTGGCATAAATGTGGCTGCAAAATAGTTGATAGGTTTATTCGTAATTAAAATCCCACCGGAGTGAACACTTAAATAATTTGGAAAGCCACTTATTAATTTCCCGTATTTCACAATCAGTTGAAAATATTCATCCGTTTTCGAAGCCGTTTTCCCACTTTGTAGAAATGCATCTATTTCGTGTTTTGGAATTCCAAAAACTTTTCCAAGCTCTCGTACAACTGCACGGTATTTAAATGTAACATAAGTCCCCATTAATGCAGTATTCGGGAACCTCTCAAAGATATATCGTGTAATATCATCCCTATCACGCCAGGAAAAATCTAAATCGAAATCGGGAGGCGAGGACCTATATATGTTGATGAAACGTTCAAAATAAAGATCGAGTTCAATCGGGTCAACGTTTGTGATTTCTATAATATAAGCAACCACACTATTAGCACCACTTCCACGACCTATATAAGGGTAATTCTTCGACTTTGCGTATTGTAATAAATCCCAATTAATTAAAAAATAGGATACAAAATCCATCTCCTTAATAGCTTTAAGCTCCTTTTCAATTCTATCATAAACAACTTGATCAGGATTCGGATATCGTTTTTCGAGATTCTCAAAAACTAATTTTCTCAGAAAATTAAAATCAGCATTTTTATCTTCCAAATAGCACTGTTGATTCTGATTCTCTCTTTCTGAATTGAATTTGAAAGCTACATTTGTTTCAGAAAGTAGTCTCTTAGTGTTTTCAATTGCAAGAGGGAATTCTTCAAAGTGATTTAATATTTCTGCTTTTGAAAACATCTTATCAGTTTTCAAACCTTGTTCTTCTTCAGGTAGTTTGCTTAACAAAGTGTTTAACCCAATTGCTCGCAATAATCTGTGAGCGTTATAATCCCTTTGCCCGCGAAATGTAACCGTCTGTTGAATAATTAAATTTTCATAATTCCGATATTTCGAAAACTTCAGCTTTCTTAACCCCACAACAGACACCCCTATATATTCATTCTCCTTAAATGAAGTCTTTTCCAACTCCATTACCTTTTCAAATGGATATATAATTGCGCAATCCTTTAGGCTAGGACATAAATCAGGAAACTCTTTTTTTTGATGTAGGTATTCGGTTAAATATTCATTTAAATATTGAAACCCTAAATTGCTTTTAGCAATAACAACGTATTGCTGATTTATTCCATTTCGAAAATCGACACCTACCGAAACCTTAATATTATATGCTGAAGCATTTTTAAGCACGCTCAAACAAGCAGAAGTGGAGTTGATATCGGTAAGCGCAAACGAGTCAATATCATTTTGCTGCGCCAACTCCAGAAGCTCAATTTCTGAAATGGTACCGTAACGTAATGAATAGTAACTGTGACAATTTGTATACATTTATTGCTTTCTATGTGCCAACAACAAAGGAGGTTCGCCATTAAAAGGATTGTGATTGCTACGAATAGATTTTACATCTAGCGTAGAAGCTCTCATAACGGCCCCGCTGCCAAATCGATTTCTAATTTTATCGAGTGATGCGTATAAATTCAAATTCTTCAAATCGTCGTCAAACAAGTTTATTTGATAATGCCCCCCAGTAAGATGTGAGAAATTAACGCCAATTAATCTCACCAAAATTCGCCTTTGATATATTTTATTAAAGAGACTGTGAATAAGCGGTATTAAAATATGATCGGCACTTGTAAAAGGAATTTTTAATTGTTTGCTATAGGTGCTAAAATCTGAATACCGAACTTTAACCGAAACACAACTTGTAAGCTTATTGCCCAACCGCAATTGATAAGCGAGCGTCTCTCCCATAGCAGTTAGACTAGCTTCAATTTTTTTAATATCTATAGTATCCTTATCAAACGTTCGTTCGGTAGATATAGATTTTCGTTCGCTATATTGAACTACGGGTGTTTTATCAATACCATTGGCTCTATTCCAAATAAGTCTTCCGTTTTTACCCAACACCGAAACCAACATTTCTACAGGCATATTCTGAAGGGTGCGGACTTCGTGAATTCCCAGATTTCGTAATTGTTGACTTGTAACTTTTCCCACCATCGGAATTTTACGAACAGAAAGAGGAGCTAAAAAGTCTTTCTCAAAACCAGAATCAATTTTAATTTGGTTATTAGGCTTTGCCTCTCCAGTAGCTACTTTAGAAACTACTTTATTCTTGGAAAGACCAAATGAAATTGGCAAGCCTGTTTCTTTAATAATGGTCTGTCGGAGTTCTTTGGAAAATTTATAGTTTCCAAAAAAACGATCCATTCCCGTTAAGTCTGCGTAAAACTCATCCACACTAGTTTTTTCAAAAACGGGAACTTGAGATTTTATAATCTCGGTCACCATATCTGAATACTTCATATAGGTGCTGGAATTTCCTTTTATCACAATAGCTTCTGGACATAGCTGTCTTGCCATTTTCATAGACATACCCGAGTGTATTCCATATTTTCTAGTTTCATAACTACAAGCAGCAACCACTCCTCTATCACCAATACCACCAACTAGAACAGGACGCTTCAATAAACGACTATCTAAAAGCCGCTCTACCGAAACAAAGAATGTATCTAAATCTAAATGTAAAATCGACTTTTCCATTGATTTCCTACTAGCTAAAATTATAAATTGAACAATACAAAATTATGGATTATTTCCATTTATTTGGAAATAATCCATATTAAAAGATATCAACAGTAAAAAGATTTGGTGTTATTTAATAGAAAGCGAGGCAGTACAAAGCGTTAGCTTTAATATATTGTGTTTTAGATGTTGGTTATTTTTATTTGATATATTTACGTGTTGGCCACAATTAAATAGAAAATGTCACAAATAACTAGAATGACTGAAAAAGCAACAGAAGATGATGTAATCCAAAATTCTAAATTGGAGCATTTATACAATCACGATTTTGGGAGTGGTCGATTCTTTCAAGTAGTCTTTGCAGATGAGAATGAGACGCACGTAAAATTAGCTCCTCGAACTTTGATGAAAGTAGTTTACATCAGAGAAAAAGATGACATCGAAGGAATTGAAATTATTAAGGAAATTTCTGGAACAGAAAAACAAAGAATTAAGTTCAGCAAATTTGATTTTCAACAACTCAAGAGTTTTTTAAGTTTTATAAAATCTATCGATTTAGCAACAATCAACGACCGTCGAATTGTGTTAGCGGATAATTCATTTGATATTCTTGATGAAGAAACAAAAAAGAAAATCGGCACTCTACTTTCAGGTAGTGATGGCGGAAATTTGGTAAAAGACCTTTTAGACGATGGATTGATTACAAATCAAGATTTAGTAAATACTGGGTATCGAAAAAAACAACTCGAAATTTTCAGAAGATTACTCACTGAAAAAGAATTCCTCCAAGAATATAAAGACGAGATAGGCACAAGCAATACCAAAGATGAAACCGCTTGGCAACATTATTTCAACGAGAACGAGTGGATATTTGGATATGGATTGGATTACCGTTTTCAGGGTATCTTACAAAAAGAGTTCAGAGCATCCGATAGTGATGCAAGTGGAAGTGATACGGTAATTGGCGATTTCTTAATTGGAGATAATAGATTTACAACATTTGTAGAATTAAAGCTTCCAACAACAAATCTTTTTGGTAAAGAAAAAAACCGTTCTGGAGCCTGGCGATTATCAAACCCATTTATAGATTCTGTTTCTCAAATTTTAGAGCAAAAAGCAAGTGGAACTATAAAAATTGAAACTACAAAAGAACTTTTTGATGAGAATGGAAATGTAATAGAGCAAAAATCCTATGATTCAAAAACAATTTTAATCATCGGACATTGGAATGAACTTAATAATTCAAATGATAATGCTCAAATCAAAAAGATTAAGAGAAAAACATTTGAGCTATATCGCAGAGATTCTCGAAATATAGAAGTAATTACATATGATGAACTCTACGAAAGAGCTAAATTTATAGTCGGCAAATAACATTTGTAGGTAACAATGTATAAAAAACAGCTCAAGTCATTGCTAGTGTTAAGGTTCGAGTATTTTTGCAAAGTTGCCAAAATCGTAAATTAGGTTAATTGAGAAAAGAAAAATAAATTAGAATAATTTTAAAGATCGGCTTGTACCTAACCAAAAATATTTTTATAATTTACACGCTACAAAGTATATATTACATCATTGGCAATAATTAAAAAAAATAAATGAATAAAGCATTTCTATTAATTATAATTATTACATTTTTTAGTTGTCAAACTGAGAACTCTATATTAGGAAGCTGGGAATTAAATAGCGATTCTGAAATAATCAAATCTCAAATTGAAATATATGCATCAGGAAAGGAAATATATGCTAAAAGAACAAAGCTTTCAGAAATAAATAAAGAATATGGATGGGCTAAAAATGACATTTGTTGGAAAGATATAAAAAAATTAAATGATAGCACTTACTCCTGCATTAGGATTGCAAAACGTTTAAACAATGGCGTTACTGAAGTTTTAGAAGTGGAATCTATTATAGAGGTAAGAAGCGAAGATTTATTTACTATTAAAGCCTTTTATACCGATAATAAATTAAACGATGAAGGAAAGATTCAGCCATATATCAGATTAAAATAAAAGTTCTAAATTCTTTACCCCCGCTAGTGCGCGATTGTATCGCGTTTCTTTTTCCCTTCCCAACTCGATGCACGGCAGCCGAACAGATTGGGCAATGTTGCTCGGCAGTTTTTTCCTTATCATAAAAGGGAGCGGAAGATTTTCATTAGATTGGTTAATTTTAAAAAGAAAGAATGAACGACAATAATAATAAAGGACTTTTAAGAACACTTACATTAAAAGACGCGGTAGGCGTTGGTCTAGGCGCAATAATCGGTGCAGGCATCTTTGTTGTTACAGGTATTGCAGCAGGTGTTTCAGGTCCTGCATTTCTTATTGGGCTTATTGCGGCAGGTATTATTGCTGCTTTTAACGGTTTAAGCTCTGCGCAGTTGGCGGCAATATACCCTGATTCAGGCGGAACCTATGAATACGGTTACAAATTAATTAATCCTGTTTTTGGTTTTTCTGCAGGTTGGATGTTTTTAATAAGCAAATTGACTGCAGGTGGAGTTGTAGCTATAGGCTTTGGTAGTTATTTTTATCAATTGGTTCCTATAGGTTCGCCACTCACCCTTTCTGTAATTGCAGTGGTTTTTCTTACTATCATCAATTTTTTCGGTATCAAAAAAGCGGGGTTGCTAAATCTTGTGATTGTGACTGTAACTCTTTTTTCACTATTATACTTTGTTTTTAGTGGCGTCCCTAAAGTTAATCCTGATAATTTTAAGCCATTTGCACCTTTTGGTATTTCGGGAATTGCAGAAGCTGCTGCTTTATTGTTTTTTGCATTTACGGGTTATGCGAGAATTGCAACGCTTGCGGAAGAAGTAGCTGAACCTAAGAAAACAATCCCAAAAGCAATTATCATCACAATTATCACGTCCATACTTCTTTATGCTGCGGTTTCTGTAGTTGCAATAGGTGTTATTGGAGCCGAAAATATGGCAGATAGCAAATCTCCTTTACAGATGGTTGCAAAATCATTGACTACCCCTGCAATCAATACCGTAATTACAATAGGTGCTTCAACTGCGATGTTGGGCGTATTGTTGAGCCAAATCCTGGGCATAAGCAGAATGATGTTGGCGATGGGCAGAAGACACGACTTGCCGCCAGTTTTTCAAACAATACACAATCGTTATAGGGTGCCACATTTGGGAATAGTTGTTACGGGACTAATAATCTTGCTCCTCACCATCTTTGGAACTTTTGAATTTGTTGTAAGAGCAGCTACATTTACTATTTTGCTCTATTACAGTATTACAAATATTGCAGCACTTAAACAGCCTCGAAAAGAACAGATTTATGGCAGAATAATCCCTATTTGTGGTTTGATAGGATGTTTGACTATGTCTGTTTCTTTACCTTTTAATGTAATAATTTCAGGTATTGGATTACTCATAATAGGTTTTATGGTCAGATTTCTCTTTCATAAAATATATGACAGACGAGAATTATAACCCCCGCTAGTGCGCGATTGCATCTTGGGTTGGTTGGAATGTGTTTGTGAATGAAAAGTGCGTGTTTGCTTTCATCTGATTATCGTTCCGACACGAGCGTAGCGAACTGGCGAAGCAAAATCCGCTGACACAAACACGCACTTTCTATTGATTAAGCACTAAAATAAGCATTTTTCATACACAGCTTAATTTAGCATTTCGGTATATTATTTTTTTGTGTATTCCGACAGATAATTGTCCTTTTTGAGAATCAGCTTGTTTTTAGTTAATTTTTCGATATTGTAAGTAAGCGTGTCCACAGACGACGTTCCGTTTCCAATACTCTCGATAATAAATGTAATTTGATTCCCTTCTACCTTCCAGTTTTTATAGAGAAGCGTAGCCATATTGTCTGAGCGCGCCGTACCATCATTAAAGAGGCTAAAATGCAATGCAGCATCAGAGGAATCTAACCAGGACCCAACGAGCAATTCATTTTCAACTTCTGATTTCTGATGCTTGGAGTTCACCTCGTTATCCATTGTGGTTTTTGTGTCATTTTTACAAGCCCCCAACAAGAGTAGTCCAAGCATTAAAAATGTGATTGGGATTACCTTTGTTTTAGTAGCTAAATTTTTCATTACTTCGAAATTAATTTTCATTGTCTTTTTATTTTAGGTTTTAATTTATTTATAGTGATTCAAAAACGTTTATTAACATCTAATCTATGATTGATTAGAATAACATATAGGAGGTATTAATTAATTCATTCCTCCAACCTGTTTATTGCCTTTGATTTTTAAGTACTGGTTTTATTAAAAATACACCGCTTGGAAAACTGCTAATGTTGCATTCTTATCAGTTTTAAGAATCAACGTATCCCCATTTATAGTGTAATTATCAGCCAATGTAAAGATTTTTAAAAAATCCTGTTCATTTATATTATCATCTAGGCATGCCTTCATGGTTACCCTAATATTTTCGTCAAATCTAATTTTGTGGTTTTCTTTCAGTTCAAATGCCCCACTAAATTGATTACATCCTGCAAACCCTGAAAATATGTTATCACTTCTTAAAATGAAATATTGTTCTCTTTCTTGGTTAGGGGCCATTTCTACCTTCTTATCATCTAGGGTAACCAGTTTCCAATACTTATTTACGATTTCACTTTTGCTCATTTCAATAAACTTGGCTATTGACTTATTGTTCTCAGAATTAAGGTTTAGCTCGCCATTTTCGATAGTAAAGTTACTGGAGGTTTTTAAAAGTTCGAGTATTTGGTTTTCTAAATCCAATTCTCTTTGCTCACAAGCCATTCGAGTTACGGCGAATTGACTAAACTTAATCTGATTTTCATTTTCAATTGTGTAGGTACCATTTAAGCGATTACACCCAATGAAACCACTAATTATACCGTTTTCGGATAGATCTATATAAATAGGTTTATTATTACTAATCTTATTATCATTTAAAACGCTTAACTCCCATTTTTTATTGATGGTTTGTGTTTTGTTACTTTTAACTTCACTGGTTGATCCACAACTTGCTAAAAAAGTCGCAAATATTAAAATAGCAATATGCTTCATAGATGATATTAATTAAATTTTATTTTCAAATTTTATTTTAAATGTGAAAGGATAATTATTTTACCGTTCTAGTGTATAAACAATTTGACTATTTTTCACGCCATTGCAAGTTGCAACTTCTATACCAAACAAATCCCCGCTAGTGCGCGATTGCATCACGTTCCCTCCCAATTCCCTGTAAATCCATATTAGTAAAACACCGTGAAATCTTTCATCAATCACTACGTTACCTAACTAATGAAACTATCCAGAACTTCATCTGGCAATCCTGACATTAAAACACCACAATCCCATATACATTAACAGATTGCTTTAAAATATTGTGATTTAAAGATTGGTTGTTTTTATTTAATATATTTATGTGTGATAAGTAATTTAAAAACAGAATAATATGAACACATTTCTCTTTGCTTGGAATCCTAATAGATGGGATTGGGAAGATTTACAAGAAAGCATTGAACACCTTGAAAAAGTTGGATATGTTGAAAGAAGATGGAGTTGTGGAAATTCAAAAAGTATTAGAAAAGGAGACAGGATTTTCCTAATTAGGTTAGGTAGCGAGCCAAGAGGAATAATGGGAAGTGGATACGCTAAATCTTCTTACTATGTCGCACCTCATTGGGACGGAACAGAAAACAAAACGACTAATTACATAGATATTGAATTCGATATTCTGATTAATCCCAATAAAAACAAGTTATTTGACAAAGAATCTTTAGAAAGTATAGACAAAAACAATTTGCAACAATGGTTTCCTCAACAAAGCGGAATTTCAATAAAAAAAGAAGTTTTGGAAAGTTTGGAATCTAATTGGTTTAACTTTATTAAAGAGAATAAATACATAAAAAATAGTTTTGTTTCTAATGATGTTACAACACAATTTAAAAAAACATATATAGAAGGTAAATCCAAAGACATTGTACAAACTCGATACGAAAGAAATCCTGAAGCACGAAAAAGATGTTTAAAGCATTTTGGTTATTCTTGTAAAATTTGTTCATATGATTTTGAAAAGCATTTTGGAGAAATTGGTAAAGGGTTTATTCACGTCCATCACATAAATCAGATTTCGGAAATAGGAAAAGAATATGAAGTTGACCCAATAAAAGACTTAATTCCTGTTTGTCCGAACTGCCACGCAATGATTCATTCAAAACGACCAGCTTTTACGATAGAAGAAATTAAAGAAATAATAAGATAGAAAACTACTTCCAACACCTTATAAAAATAATTGCTTGTTCTCGCAAACTTCTGAATCTGAGAGCTGTCGGGACCTCGGCTTTCACTTTTTGTATACTAGCAGAGTCAATTGCTAAACTACGTAATTACTCATAGCCCTAACCACAGTCCTTCATGATGAGCTGTTAAAAATGAAATTTGAAAACTAAAACACTTAGATTTAAATATGTACAAAATCAAAAGGTTTTATTTATTATCGGACGTTATTAAAATGAATTAGCCAATTTCAGCTTTATAAAATTTCCATTAAATTTGAATTCTGTAGGTAGCAATCCTATTTTATTACCTACATGTAAGCAAAAAGTGCTTTTTGAGAAGGATATTTCTCATTTTTTAAAACCCTATTTATTTTCACAAATCAAGTTAAGGATATCAATATGAATAATTTATCATCGTCAAAAGAGCTTCCAGACATATTCTCACCTACAAAACTTGGCCCTATAACATTACCAAATCGTATCATAAAAGCGGCTACGAGTGAAGGTAGAAGCCCAGAAGGAAAAGTGACTCAAGCTCTCATTGACTTTCATCGTGGATTCATTGAAGGGGGAACAGGTATGACTACATTAGCCTATTGTGCTATTTCGCCTGAAGGATTTGCAGCCCCTGGAGAAATTTTGATGATTCGTGAAAATATTTCAGGCCTCAAGAAATTCACTCAGGCTATGCATGATGCTGGAGGAAAGGTTTCTGCACAACTAGGTCATGCAGGGCCAGTCGCTCACAAGAAAATTACTGGCGTTCAACCTGTAGCTCCTTCTCGATTCAGGAATCCGACAAGTTTTCAACTTTGTAGAGAAATTTCCAAAGAAGAAATGCGGAAAGTTATTAATCAGTTTGCAGATGCTGCCGAGGTGGCTGCTGATGCTGGATTTGATGCCGTAGAACTTCACTTTGGTCACTTATATCTTGTCTCTGCATTTTTTAGTCCATGGATTAACAAACGCAAGGACGAGTATGGAGGATCCCTTGAAAACCGCACACGATTTGCAAAAGAAATTTTACTTGAGGTTAAAGAACGTGTCCAAGATCGACTAGCCATTATTGTCAAAATTTCTATGGATGATGGAATTAAAGGTTCTATTTGGCTTGATGAATCCACCCAGACTGTAAAAATCCTTGATGATACAGGAGCAGTTGATGCTTTCGAATTGACGATGGGCTCTTCGGTGTATAATCAGATGTACCTTTTCCGTGGAAAAACAGATATAGATGGTATGGCAGCAACTCAAAAAGGTATATTCAAGTTAGGCGTTAAACTATTTGGTAAAATGATGCTAGGGGAATATCCATACGAGGATTTATACATGTTAGAGTCGGCTAGACAATTTCAACCTATTGTAAAGAATGCACAGTTAATACTACTTGGTGGAATTAATGATTATGAACACATGCAAAAAGCTATGGCTTATGGTTTTTCCTTTGTAGCTATGGGAAGAGCACTATTACGTGAACCTGATTTAATAAATAAACTACAAACTAAATCTCAACTTGAAGGAAGATGTATTCACTGCAACAAATGTATGTTTAGTGTTTTTACCACCACAAATTGTGTGTTTACAAAAGAATATGCCACCTCTTCTAAAGAAGCGATATAGATAACATGTAGTTTAATATTCCACTAACGACTTCTATTAATTTATGAGTTTTTAATTTCTAAATAATCTTGAGTAAGCAGAAACTGATTAAAAGATTAAAAAGCTATTATCCAATGGAAAAATTCCATGCTTTTATATCCTTTCCGAGTTTATTTATTTATCTAATCCTCACCAATTCTCTTAGAGATATATTTTTTCTTCTATATGGAGTTTTGGTCTGTATCTTAGTGCTAATTCAAGGGCAACATTATTGGAAGCTGAAGTTATACAGCCTGATAGACAAGCCTTTCAATCAAGAAAAAAATATTACTTTTTTCAAAAAATCTAAAAAATTAAATTTGATATTAATTGGTCTTATTCCCTTGGTTTTTGTTTTTCAATTGTATCAAAATGATTGGCGGATATTGCCTGAAAATTTAATTTCATGGGGGATTTTAGCTAATCTTTTTGCTGTTTTAGAACACGTAAATTATTATAATCGACAGTTAATGATTGATAATTTATCGGATTTAGAATATTTAAAGCGAAATAAAAGGTTGAAAGTCGCGAGTTTAGCAAAGGATTTAAAAGAGAATGCCCTATAACACCTGCATTTACCCGCGTATATAATTAATTGTTGGCCCATTCACCAATCACCATAGCTTTAAGATCGGGAGTTTTTACTTCAATCAGTTTCCTTCGCTAGTGTCTATCTGTGATTTATTTGCTAACTTACTTACATAAACACGCAGCTAGCATATAGAAAAATCTTAGTCGTCTTAGCAGCAATTCAAAATAAATGGATTTAATAAAAATCAAACAAGCTGATAAGAATGATTTAGAAGTTCTTGCATTGTTAGGCAGAATTACGTGGAAAGAAACTTTTGCATCCTTATTCAGAAGGAAAGAAGACGTAGCTAATTATATAGACAACAACTTTTCTATTAGCATTATTAAATCATTTTTAAAAAACCCTAATGCTTGTTTTTGGATAGCTTATTTAAACGAATTTCCAGTGGGATATGCTAAAATAGAAATGCATGTTGATTCAAATTTGGTAAAAGGAAAAAATGCTTGTAAGCTTCATAATTTTTATGTGTTAAACGATTTTCATTCCATGAAGATTGGCTTACAGCTTTGGAATAAGATTCTTGAGAAGGTTAAAGAACAAAAATGTGATAAAATGTGGCTATCAGTTCTTCATACAAATGATAAGGCAATTCAATTTTATAAAGAAAATAATTTTTATAGAGTTAGTGATTTTAATTTTGAAATAGGAACTGATAGTTTCTTAATGAATATAATGGTACGAGAATTTAAATGAACAAACCAAGGCCATTAGAGAAATGAAGTTCATAGCCAAAACTCCATTATTTCTATAGCTAACGAGATTTAATAAAATTAGGCTATGCATACGGTTTGAGTAAATAGGAATGATCAGCCTTCTTCTGTTTTAGAAACTAATTAAATTACTAAATTTACTTGTTGGCCATAATTTGAATGAAAAATTCCATTTTAAAATATTCAATATTTCTCATTTTACTTTCTAGCTGTAGAATAATATACCCTGACATTAAGTATGAGCCCATCAAGTTTGGTTCTTACTACTTTCCCACATATGATGAAGTGAAGTTTAAGGAGAAACAAAAAGAATCTGGAGAAATCAATCTGTGGAATTACACAGGGCCTAATGATTCTCTTAGTGAATTTACTAATCAGTGGTACTCAAAACACCTTAATAGTCTTGGGGAACCAATCTTATATACAAAGACGAATAAACAGAAAAAGGTTATAAGACTCACACATTTAGGCACTTGGTCCAATCCTTATTCATATAGATTAGAGAAGGACGATGAGGTGGTAAAAATAACCTACAATAAAACAAGAGGACTTGGTGGTTATAAAGCAGGTAGGAGAATTAAACACAAAACAAAGAAGGTAGATTTGGAAAAATGGGAAAATATCATAGAAAAAGTCGATAAAATTGATTTTTGGAATATTGAAACTCACGACCCAAACATGATTTTAGACGGAGAAGAGTGGATTTTAGAAATCTTAATCGACGACCGATATCATTTTGTAAGCAGAAATAGCCCAGATGTTTATGATGGAAAAGAATATGCGGAATTATGTACGCTGATAGCGAACTCGTTTAGCGAATAAAATTATTCCTAACGAGAGTTTAAACATAATCTAGAATAAGTATTTATCCAGAAGTAACTGTATAAATCATCTTTACAAAAAATCAAATATCAAAAAAATTTCAGCTTTCAATTTCTTACTACTTCTTCAATAAATGAAAATCCTGAAAATGTAAACAAGCTAATTTCATTTTGTAATCTATAATCTTATGAGTATTAAGAGTAATTTAGGTATAACTTCGAAAAGGTTGTTATAATTTTGCCGTAATGACTCCTAATAAAAAAAATAAGTTTACAGAAGGGAGAATTCTTAGCTCTCTTATAAGCTTAGCTCTGCCCATAATTTTCGCCAATATTCTTCAATCTGCTTATCAGCTCATTGACACCTTTTGGTTAGGACGATTAGGGGCCGATGCTGTTGCGGCTGTGAGTTTAAGTTTTCCATTGCTTTTCTTAGTACTATCGTTAGGTGCAGGTCTTACCTTGGCTGGAACTGTTTTGGTAGCGCGGTACAAAGGCGCCGAAAATCAACAGCAGGTAGATTTTAGTTCATCTCAGAGTGTTTTTCTTATTTTTCTAACTTCTATTGTATTAGCAATTATCAGTTATTTTGCTTCAGCCCCCTTAATGAAATTAATTGGTGCTGGTCCTGATATTATAGACGACTCTATACAGTATTTTAAAGTTTCCTCCTTAGGTTTTGTTTTTCTATTCCTGTTCTTCATTTTCCAATCGCTAATGCGAGGAATTGGAAATGTTATGCTACCTGTATATATTGTTTTATTTACTGTAATACTTAACGCGGTTTTAGATCCGCTATTCATATATGGATATGGGTTCGTGCCTGGATATGGTGTAGCCGGAGCAGCTGTGGCTAGTGTAGCCACTCAGGCTATTGCTTCTATTATCGGTTTAGTTATTCTTTTTAGAGGGAAGCACGGAATTAAAATTTCGCTCTCGTCTATGTACTTCAATATGGAGAACTTAAAAAGAACTTTTAATATAGGTTTTCCAGCAAGTATAGAGCAATCTACTCGTGCCTTGGGGATGACGTTTATGATGGTGATTGTTACAAGTTTTGGAAGTGATATAGTAGCCGCCTACGGAATTGGTGCTCGTATGTTGAGTTTTATTGTAATTCCTGCCCTCGGACTTGGAATCGCAACTACCTCTTTGGTGGGACAAAACATTGGAGCTTTAAAGATAAAACGTGCTGAAAAAGCGGCTATCTTAAGTGCTAAAGTATCTTTCTTTGGCTTTACTGGTTTAGGATTAATAATGTTTTTGGTTGCCGAACCTTTAACAGCCTTCTTTATACCAGAAGACCCACAGGTAATTCAGGATGGAACTTTATTTATAAAAATAATGTCGCTGAGTTTTGGCTTTCTCGGACTACAGCAGGTAATGAACGGTACTTTTAATGGTGCGGGATTTACAAAAGCATCTATGTTTATTTCTATAATGAGTTTGTGGTTGGTGCGCTTCCCATTAGCTTATTTGCTTTCATATACATTCGAAATGGGCCCCGAAGGTATTTGGTGGTCCTTCCCTATTTCAAACCTAATAGCAGGTATTGTTGCTTTCAGTTATTTCAAAACAGGCTATTGGAAGAAAAGAGTTGTTCGAGATAGAAGCTTTCTAACTACTCAAGATTAATACTCCATTTCAAGAAAAATTATTCATTTTTAAAAGTTAACAAATTAACTATCTCCACTTTATCGGTGTTAAATTATGTTAGCTAATATCGAATAACGCAAAAGTTTTAATAGTTTGTTGAAACAATAAATCTTTCAATTTTCATCTATAGAAATTTGATTGACAGTTATTGATACAATTATTAATCTTTTAAATATTCTGAATTATGAAGAAGAAGAAGAAGAAAACGCCAATGCTCGACCCAAAAATTAAAAACGAACAAGATATAGAAAAACAAGACTCTCCTGCTGAACCAAATTCAAAACCTGATACCGTAAAAAAACCAGAAAAAGGTGATGCTAAAGAGGTTCCTGAATCTAACGACCCTGCTGGTTATAGTGAATCGGAAAACATAAAAAAGTCACCTTATAAAAAGGATTAAGGTTTTTAAAATATAAAGAGAGTTTATGCAGCAATAAGAAGAATACTTATATCATTATAGGTTGATTGTCTTCACATCGACAATGAGTTTTGAAGGCAAATTCAACCTACTTTTTTTCCAATAACTCCAAAGATTAGGTTTACAAGAAGTACTGCAACGGTAAACAAAATCAGATCGGTTACCAAGTATAAAGCAGCTAAACACCCTGCGGCTGCGCTGCACCAGATTGTGGCAGCTGTAGTTAAACCTTGTACTGTTCCTCCTTTTTTAAGAATTACTCCTGCACCTAAAAAGCCAATCCCAGTTACCACCTGACTTAGCACTCGAGTGAGATCTATAAACTTCCCTCCTTGATATTCCAAGGATAGGATAACAAAAGCACAAGCACCTACCGCAACAAGCATATTGGTTTTTAAGCCAGCATCTTTCCCCTTATATTCTCGCTCTAAACCTATTAAAAGCCCTGCAACAATGGCTAACAGAATTTTAAATAGAAAATCCGGACTAAACGAAAAGTCTGGTTCCTCTCCTATGCCTGTAAGTACTTTTTCAGTGGTTTGTATAACACTAATAAAAAATGAAAACATCATTTTGCTGTTTTTTTAGGTTACTGATTGGGTCGATGAAAATTTGTATTGGTTATAATCTTTTTTCTTATTGAAATGCTTAGTAGTAAAGGTCTTAAAAAAAACACGAAAAGAATTAGATTCTACTTCCAAAGTTTATGCAATAATGATGAATACTTTGTTTTTAAGCTTCAAAATCTTTCAAATACCACTAGTTTTTAATTACCCTAAATCTTAACCCTCAAAAACACTCGGCTTAATAAAACTGTTTTCTAATTGCGATAAAAACAAAAACCATAACGGTATAAGCTAAAAAGAACGGGAGAATAAACTCTTTAAGATCTAAAATCAACATTACTGCTATTAATAATAATTGAAAACCGAGACCGAAGGTTGATATCGCCGTCATAAACCAATTTGGAAATATTTTACTCTGACTCGCTTTTCTGTCCAGAGCATAAATGATTTTATCAAAAACGCCATAGCAGAATTTATATAAAGCGAAGAGAATGTTTACATGTTTCTGCTTCTCTCCTTCTAAGGCAATAGGCGTTTTATTTTCAAAAACTCGGCTAGTACTATCTCCATCAAGTTTATTCCGCAGAATAACGTAGTAATAATTGTAAAGAGTGCCTTGTAATTGTAAACCTAAAAAAGCTAGAACACCAATATACCAAGCGGTATTACTAATATAAGCGATAGCTGTAAATATTATAGCGTTTAATATAATATCGGCTACAGAATCTAAATATCGTCCAGTATATGAAGGCTTTTCTTTTACTCGAGCTAATTCACCATCTGCAGCATCTAAAATTGATTTCAAAATGAGAAAGAACGCAGCCAACCAAAAATTTTCTATTAAAATATAATAAACAGCAAAAGCTCCAGAAATTATAAAACTTATAGTTACGTGAATTGGAGTAAAAGAAGTGTTTTTTAACGCGTTTGCAATAACTTTAGCAATTGGTCTTCCATAATCTGATAGATCAATAAATTTATGTTCTTTAGGTAATTTAGTCATTCAGAGCTGCAATAATGAGTATTAAATTCTAGTAAATGTAATGTTTAATGTTTAAAGCCTAATTTCAATAAAAAATAAGCACTTAAGGAAGTAAACTAAAGTTCTATTTTAGAAATAGAAACCTCGTTAAAAGCATCTTTGAGAATTAATAATGTCTTTTCCATTTCATATTCGTTTAAATGCGCAAAAGACAACCTTAAAGCAGTTAAATTTCGGTTTTGGTAGAGACAAACACTTGGAATTAACAACCCTTTTTTTCGTGCTTTTTTCTGTAATAATACAAGTGAAATGTTTTCTTTAAACTCAATCCAAAAGGCTAAACCTGACTCTGGAATTTTAAATTCAATTTTATCCCTGAAGTGGTTAGCTAAAAGGTTTGCAAATAATTCTTTTCTTTCCGTAAGTATCTTTTTAGATTTTCTTTGATATCTGTGGATGTCACCCTGATGAATAATTTCCCCCAAAGCTTTTTGCTTCATTAAATCGGTTTTTCCAAAGACATTTATGTACTTCGCTCCTTCTTTAAGTAAATCTTGTGGTCCGATTATGAAATTCATTTGAAATCCAGGGTGTAAAAACTTCCCGAAACTACCCATATATATCACACGATTTCCACCGTTTTTAACAAAAAGCGTATCTCTTTTACTTTTCTCCATTGAAAATTCAAAATCGGTGTCATCTTCAATTATGATGAAATTATATTCTTCTGCTAATTTTAATAACTGAGATCTTCGTTTATCAGAAATGCTTACGGTGGTAGGGTATTGACACCTAGAATTTATATAAACAAAACGAATCTCTCCTGCTTTAAAGTTATTTTGAATAAAGTCTATATCCATTCCATTTTCATCTATAGGAATGGTTTTCATTTTTGCACCCGCTTGATTAAATATCATATTAGGGAGAAAATAGCTGAGTTCTTCTACCAAAACAATATCAGTTGAATTAATCAACAATCGCGATAAGATTGAAAGTACTTGCTCCACGCCAGAAACAGGAAGAAGAAAATTTCTTGAAAGATGAAAGCCTCTAGTTAGATTTAAGTAATTACTTAGTTGGTTTCTAAAGAATATATTTTCATCATTCGAATTAAAATGTGGATTCAATTTATTCTTTCGTTTTAAAACAGAAGCATAAAAACGAACAAGTTCTTCCGAATTAATCACTCGATAATCCGGTGTGCCATCGGTAAAATAATATTCTTCTACATTTCCTTCCAAAGGAGTATCTAAAATAAAATCTTTTCTGAAGTGAAAATCAGCCTTTTTTGGTGGTTGCTTAAAAGCGTTCTGTTTTAATGCTTTACTTGTGGAATTTTCAGGGTTTTTAACAAAGGTTCCAATACCAGGAAGTGTTTTCACCCAACCTTGCTCCTGAAGTTCGGTAAAAGCGGCTACTATTGTTTTTCGGTGAAGCTGTAGCTCTTCTGCTATTTTTCGGCTACCAGGAAGTTTATCTCCAGCCTCTAAATAATTGCGTTTTACTGCGTTAATAAACTGATACACAAACTGCATATAGATTGCATCCTTACTTCTGCGATCTATTTTTATTATTGACTGAAATCGAACTTTAACTGGACTACTCATTATTTACAATATGGACTACCAAAATTAACGGTTTAATCCGAACCTTTGCGCCCAATTTTAGAAATAGTATAGTTTAAAAAACATTTATGAAAAACACATTAGTTGCTTTAGGATTAACGTCAGTATTTTCAATCACTGGATTTACTCAGGAGAATGATAGTATTGTAGATTCAAAACTGCAGCAAAACACTTTAGAAGAAATTGTTATTCGAGGAAATCGTCTTGAAACACCTTTTAATAAAGTAAGTAGGGATATTCAAGTAATAACCCAAAAACAAATTGAAGCGCTTCCAGCAAAATCCCTTAATGAAGTTTTATCTTATATAAGCGGAGTGGATATTCGTCAGCGTGGCCCGTTTGGAACACAAACAGATATTTCTATCGACGGTGGCACTTCAGAACAAACGCTAGTGCTTATTAATGGAGTTAAAATGCTTGATTCTCAAACAGCGCATAATATGATGAATATTCCTATTCCATTAAGTGCGATAGATCATATTGAAGTATTAAGAGGTGCAGCAGCTAGAGTTTATGGTATAAACGCCCTTACTGGAGCTGTAAATATCGTTACTAAAAATCAAAATTATTCGTCAGTTACTGCAGATGTAAAAGCAGGAAGTTCTTTCAAAAGTAAAGAGGAAGGTGATGGTTCAGGAATTTACGGAGGTGGATCTATTGAGGTTACAGGAATTTATGGCACTGAAAAACAAAGCCAATTAATCTCTGTTTCCCAAAGTAATTACAACGGACAGCGATACAATTCAGGTTCAAAAAACACTCGATTATTTTACAATGGAAATTATGATATTAACATAAACAACAGCCTTCAAGCAATGGCGGGTTACACTACGAGTTTGTTTGGTGCAAACGGATTTTATGCTGCGCCCTACGATGTCAATTCGGAGGAGTTAGTAGAATCGTCTGTTTTCAGTATTTCTTCAAAACATAAAATCGGCAACTTTACCTTTTCTCCACGTATTAGTAACAGATATGGAGAAGACGATTACCGTTTTTATAAAGACGATTTAAGCAAAGCTCGTTCACAACACTACACCAACGCTTTGATGCTTGAATTTAATAGTAGTCTTGAAACTAAGATAGGAACTTTTGGGTTTGGCTGGGAGTCGAGATTAGAACAAATAAACAGTTCAAATATTGGAGAGCACAAGCGAAATAATCACGGTGCTTATGGAGAACTAAAGAGTGGTATAGGTGAGAAATTGCAAGGTTCAGTTGGAGTTTACGCAAATTACAATACCGATTTCGGATGGCAGCTATATCCAGGAATAGATTTAGCCTATCTTATAAATGATAATTGGAAGGTTTCTACAAGTATTGGCTCTGGACAGCGAATTCCTTCATTTACCGATTTATATTTAGATCAACGCCCAGGGAATGTTGGAAATGAATTACTTCAACCTGAAAATGCTTGGAATTACGAAGGAAATATTCAATACGCTAGAAATAATTTTCAAGCAAAAGCAGGCTATTTTTATAGAAGTATTACAGATTTCATCGATTGGATGAGAAATGATCCTTCTGAGCCATACTCACCAACTAACTTCGGTGAAAATAAAATGCACGGAATTTTCGGTAGAGTTCAACAAGATTTTACATTAGGAAACAACCAATCTGTAGGGTACCAAGTGAGTTATAATTATCTGAACCCTTCTATAGAGACTTCATCTGATAATCAATCAAAATACACCTTAGAATCTTTAAAGCATCAATTTGTTGCAGGACTTCATTATAGAAACAAAAACGTTTCTCTAAATGTAGTAAATAGATGGTTAAAGCGCGAGTTAGCGAATGGGTACAATATTGCTGATGTTCGTCTAAATTACCACCTACAGGATTTTCTAATATATTCTGAAGTGACCAATGTATTTAACGCATCGTATAATGAAGCTGGAGCAGTACCAATGCCAACACGCTGGTTTAGTTTAGGTGTGAAATATAGTTGGAATGAACTGTAATATTTTCAAGGAAGTAACAATTAAAATAAAACAAAACTGTATTCCTGTTTTGATTGTAAAAATCAAACATATTTAAGTTAACTCTTAAAATACAGTAAACTATTAGTCCTGTCGATTTTGGGGAATTTCGGCGGGCTATTAGTTTTAAAATAAATTGTTGCAGCCTTTATTAATTTTCATAAGCTGCAAAAGGAATTAAACTCTTGTAAGTAATGAGTTTATTATAATCCTGATATAAAAAAAGAACCGGAGCCTCACCTCCGGTTCATCCTAATCATGGGGAATTAATTACTTATATGACATAAGCAATGCTTTTATTTTATTCTATTACAATAAATTCTGATCTTCTATTTTTTTGGTGTTCAGCTTCAGGGCAGCTAACTCCATTACTACAATTATTTACTAATTCAGTTTCACCAAGACCTTCAGATTTCAACCTATTACTTTCAATACCATTTGAAATAAGGTAATTGAAGGTGGAAGCAGCACGTCTTTGAGAAAGCGCTTTGTTGTATGCGTCATTACCACGGCTATCGGTATGCGAACGAATATTTAATTTAAGTTGTGGATATTCATTAAGCACTGCTATAACTTTCTGCAATTCTACTTGTGCATCTAAACGAATGTTAGACTTATCAAAATCAAAGTAGATCATCGGGATGTTTAGCACTTTAGCCAAATCCATTCCTGTTGTAATCGCAACTTTATTTGACTGTAACTGAAAGTCTATTTGCTGTGTGTCCAGATTCGCTTTTGACAACTTTCTATCTGTATCATACCCCTCCTTCTTAGCAGTAATAGAGTAAGTCATAAACTTATTTGTTTCAACCTCGTAATAGCCGTTTTCATCAGTGACTAATTCCGCAAAAGTTTCCCCATCTATATCTGTAATTATGATTTCAGCCCCAGTTAATGGTTTTGAATCTTGTTTATCGGTTACATAGCCAGTAATATTTGCCTTGTAAACATCCATTATAGGTTCAGTTTCTATAAAGGAATAGATATTATCATAAACAAAAGATCCTTCAGTTTGAGTTCGGTTTGAACTAATAAACCCTCTTTTAGTTTCTTGATCTATACCAAAGGCAAAATCGTCTGCATAAGTATTAATAGGCGCACCAACATTAAGTAAATTACCATATTTTTCACCTTCAATTTTTACATAAAACACATCCATTCCACCAAGTCCAAAGTGTCCATCTGAAGAAAAATAAAGTTCATTATTTTTAGAAACAAAAGGAAAGGTTTCTTTACCAGAAGTATTAATCTCTGGGCCCAAATTTACCGGAGAACCAATAGTTCCATCTGATGCAATGGTCGCTACATAGAGATCAGACTCGCCAAAACCGCCTGGTCTATCTGATGCAAAATAAAGCTTTGTTTCATCTGGACTTAAAGCAGGGTGAGCTGAAGAATAAAGATCACTATTGAATGAAAGTTCTTCAGGTTCTTGCCACTGCCCATTTTGTTTTATGGCTCTATAAATTTTTAAGTTTTGGCTGTTTGCTTTTTTCTGAGCGGTAAGATTATTTCGCGTTAAATACATTGTATTGCCATCTTTTGAATAAACAGCAGAGGACTCGTGAAATTCACTACTAAGTTTCCCTTTAATTTTACTTTGCTTTCCTATAGCTACATTTTCATCGTCGAGTTCAATCTCATAAAGTGATAGGAAGTTTAAACCATCCCATGCGCTTTTACTATTTCCGAAAGATTGCTTATTAGTGGTGCTAGCATAAACAAGGTTATTACCAACCTTGGTGTGTCCAAATGTAATTTCACGCTCATTGTAAAGGGCTTCAACGGGCTGTATTTCATACCTACCCGAGTTTTGCGCTACCAAGGCTAAATAGTCGATGGCCATTTTTGCATTAGAAGCTGCACCAGTTCTTACTACATAAGCATCGTAAAGTTGTTTTGCATTTACATCATCTCCAGTAGCTTTTAACGCTTGTGAATAACGCAGCATGATAGATGGTTCTTGGTCTGAATTCATATCGAATAAACGACTATACCATTTTACAGCATCGTCATATTGTGCATTAAAATAGTAAGTGTTTCCAAGTTTTGTAAAAAGTTCTTCGGATGCCAATCCTTTGTCGGCAACGGCTAGATATATTTTTTGTGCATCTATATAGCTGTATTGCTCGTATTTTTCATCAGCCTTATTTAGTTTTCTATCTTGAGCATTACTTTGTAATAATGGCCCAAAGAAGAACACTAATAGCATGAATATTGTAATGTTGTTTTTCATCTGTAGATAATTTTTGGTTTTAGAAAGGCTAAGTTTAACTTTTAGAAGAATCTTGGGTTTAACTTAGCTACTACTCTAGTGCCTAATTCAAAGCGTAAAAAGATTTCATGAGAACCATCGTTATACCTTCCAAGGGGCGTGGTATCATAATCATATGCATAACCTATCATTATATTGTCGTTCACCTGAAATCCAGCTAGTCCACTTACTGCGGCATCAAACCTATACGCTAACCCAAAAGTTATACGCTCAAAAAGTAACGCGTTAGCCGAAATATCTATAGCTAGAGGGGCTCCTACTACCGCTTTAGCCATAAACGCAGGTTTTAGTTTAAGGTCTGGATTCATTGTAAAGACGTATCCTCCTGTAAAATAAAAATGTGCTTTCTCGGTAGCCGTTGAAACTTTCACATCGTCATAATGTTCTGTTTCTAATAGATTAGGAGAAGATAAGCCTAAATACCAATTATCGGTATGAAGGAATAATCCAGCACCAACTATAGGTGAGCTATAGCTTTTTTGAGTAAGATCATAATCATTAGGATCGTAAATAAGCAATTTGTTAGGATCTACATCCAATAAGGAGAACCCTCCTTTAACACCAAAGGATAGTTTTGCTGCTTCAGAAACATTAATTGTATATGAAAAATCGGCAGTAACTACACTTTCTGTTGAAGGGCCAATTTTATCGCTGCCAAATCCAAGACCAAGTCCGATGCCTTGTATCCCAATAGGAGAATGAGCTGTAAAGTTTAGTGTTTCTGGAGCACCATCTAGCCCTACCCATTGGTTGCGGTAAAGTCCAAGCATGGTTAAAGAACCTCGATTTCCTGCATAAGCAGGATTTATAGTAAGAGTATTATACATGTACTGGGTAAATTGCGAGTCCTGCTGTGCCTGAACTTGGTTAACAGTAAAAAACATACTTCCGAGTAATGTAAATACAAGTATTTTTAGTGATTTAATATTCATAGAATTTTGTCTTATTAGTTTCCACTTAGGTATAAATAACCTGCTTGTTTGTGTCTATTATTTTCTGTAGGATTACCGTAACGGTAGTCCAGGATATAATAATAGGTACCTGTTGGTAGCTGTTTAGCACCATCAACTGTCAACCTTCCTGTTGAAAAGCCATCAAACACATCACCATCTACTCCATAATTATCAGACTCGAATACCTTAACACCCCAACGGTTGAAAATTTGAACATTAAGATTGCTTGCACATTCATTATTTGACGTGTCTATTAAGAAGTAATCATTCTTTCCATCACCATTAGGAGTTACCGCATTATAAACTACAATATGACATGGTAAAATCACTTCAGCATTTAAACGGCCAAAGGTTACAACTCCATAACCGTTTACTGCAGTAGTAACAGTTTCGTTATCGAAATCTATTACACCACCTTCATCTACCCACATATTAGTTTCTTCATCCCAGCGCACTATGGTTAAAGCCTCTTGTGAAGCTGCATTGATCATTGATTGTGGAGTGGTTTCTTCTCGCCAAGAAAGTGTAATTAGCATATCTTCATTTGCAGCAGACTCCTTGTTGATTGTCCAGTATTCTTGATTATCGATTTCCTTAATTACACCTGCTTTTAATTCATGGGAGTACATTGGGTTTGAGTTTTGGAAGTAGTACTTCCCTTCAAAAAGTCCACTAGCATTTGCAGGAGCTGATATTCCAGCAAAACGATAATACCCACCATCCCCAATAGGATAGGTAAACGCTTTATCGCCAAACTTACTTACAGGACCATCAATATGGCTATAATCGGAAGTATTGATATGGAAAGCATCGGTGTTAAAAGTAATTGCACCACCAAAGTTATCGTTGTCTACAATGCCGTTGTATAAGTCTGCTTCTCCACTAATGTTTAGGTCCCCTGAAACTTCAAAAGGTACTCCGTTACTAGTATTGTTAAAATAAACATCGTAGAGATAGCTTACTTTGGAGCCGCTAATAGATTGAATAGCATTTCCAATAAATCTGGTTAACCCTGTATTTTGATAGAAATCTACTTCACCATCATTATTGAAATGGCTATAGATAAATGCATCTCCATCGTTATAAAATGCTGCCGTTTCAAGATTGTTAAAACGCTCTACCGTTGAAAACTCTGTGCCTTCACTTACGTAAAGTATGCCCTCATTGCTAGTCTGCGCCATAGCGGTAAACGTAAAAAGCAGCAAAGCACTTATGTGTGTTAAAAATAGTTTCATTTTTAATTATTTTTCATTTTATGGTAAATGTGTGGGTTAGTGATTAATAAGCCTCTTCGTTTTCTATTTATTACTGTATACCCAACTACATTTTTAGTGTATCCGTTTGGTACTTCAGGCTCATCGAGTGTATATATATATGTGCGACCATAAACATCATTTATAGGCATGTTTTCAAAAGTATGCGTCCACGTATTATTGCCTGTTGATGTGGGAGTAGTAACAGTCTCGGATGGAAAAATATAACTATTATTTACTATTGTTCTACTTAATTCTAACTCAACCGACGGATGGTCCCCACTACCAATCCACTCCTTTGTTACAATAATGGAACTTCTCTCAATACCAAGGACTTCTAAGCTACCTCCAACATCATGACCTCCTCCTTGACCCTTAATAAAAAAGGGAGTGCCATTCTCTAATAATCTATTACTCCCAAAGTTATATATTGTCCACCGTGCATCACTTGTATTACCAGTTAGTCCATCCCCAGGTAGGAATGTTTCTTGATTTACCTTTAATATTACACCGGTTGAACATTCACAAACTCTAGTACCATTAATTGCATTTGAAGTGCCATGATATAGGGTCATATATTGAAGTTGGTGAGTTGATTTTACTGCGATATAAGTATTTCCGTTGCTTAACCAGGTTTTATAAGGCCTTGTATGATTATTACCTGAGGATATATCTGTTGTTCCCAATAATGTTCCATCATCGACTATAAATTCACAACTTTGGCAATTGTCTCCTTGTGCATATAATTGATGTGATATAGTTACTTGGAATAATAAAATAATCAGCGTGGATAATTTTATTACGACATTCTTATGGTGCTTAAACAGTTTCATATAGTTTTTATGTAGGATTTTTCTTCGTTTGTTATAACAGAATCCTTTGATTTTTTTAGAGTTCTTACTTCAATCAAAGGATTCTTATGTTCTAGTCTTTTACCACAAATACTATAGTCATATAAGATGCTTCCGTTGCATTTCCTATTACATCATATGTAAGTATTCCATTAGGGTCTATACTTAAGTTTGCGAACACAGCTGTATCGTAATAAGTAATGTGATATTCCAATTCTGAAGCTGGTAGTGTTGGAATAGCATTCGAAGCTCCTGCACTGCTTACCAATGTAGGGTTCCCCGCACCTGTAAACTGTGCCACATATTCTGCATGTAGGTTTCTTGTTACCCCACTCTGTTGTACAGATGTATCAAAAATTATAGCTGGCATATAGAAGAACTTTGGCATAGCTGCTTTTATTTGTCTTAAAGTACCATCGGCTTCAGCTACTACCAATTTATTTTGAATTGTACCTGTTTGTAAACCAGCTACAGCTAAGGTGTTTGTAGCATCGGCTGTAATTGTTGTTGGCTCAATTAAGGCGCCTCCTAGCTTGATGTCTACTCCATTTTTATTTAAACCGTTCTTAGCTTCTACTATTTCACCTACTTCAGTTTGATTCACCCAAATTGGATTTCCATTATTATCAGTAGTAAGCACTTGATCAGGACCTGCAGCTGCTAAGTCTTCAGGTAATATTGAACCATTTTCAATTTTATCAGAAGTAATTGCATCAGCCCCAACTTTTAAGTTAGTAACAGCACCGTCTGCTAATTTATCTGTTGTAATTCCACCAGTGGCAACTTGTATATTAGTATCAAGTAAAGTTGAACCTAAGCCATTGTTAACTATAATAGAAGCATCACCAGCCGTTAAATCTTTTGGATCTACAACGCCGTCTTGTCCAGCTGGCCCTTGCGGCCCTGTTGCACCAATTAATGAATCTAAAAAGTCTTGTTCTGCCCCAGAGTTTCCAGCCTCTAACCATTCTTGGTATGCAGATTTACCATCTTCACCCGCTGGTCCTTGCGGCCCTGTTGCACCAATCAATGAATCTAAAAAGTCTTGTTCAGTCCCAGAGTTTCCAGCCTCTAACCATTCTTGGTATGCAGATTTACCATCTTCACCTGCTGGTCCTTGTGGTCCTGTTGCTAAGTCAATAATAACACTAACATTATCTTCATTTGTATATGTTATGGTACCATCACCATTGTCAACTAAATTAGTTGCCGTTTCGTTTAAATCGATTAGATTGATAATTTCATTATAAATATCACCTTGGTTCTGGATATTAGTTACCACATCTCCAACAACATCAATTGTAATTGAATCACCATTTGCGTTGGTTAGTGTGTAAGTTCCATTACCGTTATCTACCAATGTAGTGGTGTTAGCATCAAACGTAATTACATCTCCATTTACTGTAGTATGCGTAAATGTACCATCGCCATTGTCTACGAAAAGGTCTGAACCTGTGGTGTTGGTAATAAGGTTGATAATTTCATTATAGATATCACCTTGGTTTTGGATGTTGGTTACTACATCTCCAACTACATCAACGGTGATTGTATCACCATTTGCGTTTGTCAGTGTGTAAGTTCCATTACCGTTATCTAACAATGTAGTGGTGTTTGCGTCGAAAGTAATTACATCTCCATTTACTGTAGTATGCGTAAAAGTACCATCGCCATTATCAACGAAAAGGTCTGAACCTG
>NZ_JAAGRO010000009.1:0-56301 GCF_011065475.1 Aequorivita sp. KMM 9714
CGTTTGTTCCAATTTCTGGCGTTAATCCGTCTTGACCGTTTTGTCCACCAGCTGCAACGCCTGTATCCACACCGTCTATATACCAGTTTCCATTTACAATAGTTACCACAGAACCATCAGCACCGTCAGCACCGTCTGCTCCTTTTAAAGATTCTAACCATTCTGTTACAGTACCAACAAATCCATTTTCTAATGCTATTTCATAAGCAGATTTTCCATCCTCACCTGCAGGGCCTTGTGGTCCTGCCGATAGGTCAATAATTACACTTACGTTATCCTCATTTGTGTAGGTAATTGTACCATTGCCGTTGTCAACTAAATTTGTAACAGTTTCATTTAATTCGATTAGATTAATTATTTCATCGATAAACTGTTGATTAGTAGTAAGGGTGTTGATGAATGTACTATTATTTGCAATTTCATCTACTGATAATTCTACAGTGTTGTTGTCAGAATCTGTGATTACTAGCATTTCACCAACAAGTGTAAAGCTTGTATTTACTGTATTGAATTCTGACCAATCAATTTCTTGTTGATTTCCATTTTCATCTATATAGTAGAACTTGTTTGTAGTAGGGTTGTAGATAACGTTTCCATATTCACCCTGAAGCATTGTTATAATTTCATTGTAGATATCTCCTTGGTTTTGGATGTTTGTTACCACATCACCAATTACATCAACAGTGATAGTTTCACCGTTGGCATTAGTGAAAGTATAAGTTCCATCGCCATTATCAACCATTGAGGTTGTATTTGCATCGAATGTTACTACATCCCCATTTGCAGCTGTGTGAGTGAAAGTTCCATCTCCATTATCTACTAATACATCTGAATTAGCATTAATTATAGAAATAATTTCATTGAAGATATCTCCTTGGTTTTGGATATTTGTTACCACATCACCAATTACATCAACAGTGATAGTTTCACCGTTGGCATTAGTGAAAGTATAAGTTCCATCGCCATTATCAACCATTGCGGTTGTATTTGCATCGAATGTTACTACATCCCCATTAGCGGCGGTATGAGTGAAAGTTCCGTCGCCATTATCAACAAAAACATCTGTATTTGCAGTGATTATAGAAATAATTTCATTGTAGATATCTCCCTGGTTTTCGATGTTTGTTACCACATCACCAATTACATCGATAACAGTAACTTCTCCAGCTTCATTAGTGAATGTATAAGTTCCATCACCCTGCTTTATTAGTGTGGTGATTGTTTCAAAGTTCTTGATAACTTGTTCAAGGTCAATACTTGTTACAACTCCATCTTCATCAGTATATTCTAAGGTATGTCCATCTACGTTTAACCCTAAAAATGTCAATGTTTCTAAATCTGAAATGTCGATTGTTTGAATATCTCCATTCTGATCTATATAGGTAAATTGATTATTTACCACATCCCATAAAACAATAAAATCTGGCAAGTCTGCATCGGAAATTAACCTTTGCCAACTTTCTTGAAACCAATAATAATATCCTGGGGTAAGAGTTTCATTTGTGCTGGTATTGTAAACCAATAAGCTTTCTAAATTACCTGCATTTATAGTAGTCTGATCTGTTTTACCAGTTAAAGGTACTTGTGGGATTAAAACCCCACGATTTGCCGATTTAATCTCCAGTTGAGTGGATGGATTAGGGGTGTCAGTACCTATACCTACTTGAGCGTATATACTACCTGTACACAATAAAAGTAAGAGTAATAGTTTTTTCATAAGACAGTTGTGATTGATTTCTATATTTTATGCAAAATTACTTCCAATTAATAAAAATAAATTATGGTAGTCTTGTCATTTGGTGGAAAAAAACAATACATAAAACCACTTATAATCAATGTTTTAAGTGTCTTATTTGAGGGGTGAGTTGTTGAAAGGTGGAAAATTAATTCTTTGAAGAATTTGAGTTTTTTGTAGTGAAGTTTTAATGTATTCTTGTATAACTTTGAGGATATATCATTTATGATTTGAAGTTTTCTCCTTGATTTTTGCTTAATTCTGACCGATATTTTTGTATAAATTCTGAAGGAGAATAATTATTTATTCTTTTAAACGTTTTTGTGAACTTACTATGGGAAGAGAATCCGGATTCTTTTGCTAAATAACTAATTTTATATTGTAGGTATTTAGGGTCGGTTTTAAGCTTATTGGTTATATATGAAATTCTCAATTCATTTATATAATTATTAAAGTCGGTGTTCCTATGTTTTTTAAGAATATACCGTAAGTATTTATTGTTTGTTTGTAATTGTGAGGCCATTAAATTAAGAGCCATGTTGTTATTGAGAAATTTCTTCTTTTTTTCAAATTCATCTAACTTTGAAAGTAATTCTACCTCAGTATCTATCGGTAAATAATCATTATTCTTTGCTGTTGCAGTAGCTGGTTCTTTCAATTCAAGATCAGCATCATTTTTACTTGGTTGTTTTTCAGAATTTTTAAATAATAGTGTGTTTTGCTTATAAACTATTCCAATTGAAATTAGAGCCAGTAAGCTAAAACCAAAGTAAATGAAGCTTGCTGGTACATCGTTTTCTTCTTCCTCCTCAATCTTAAAAACATCTTCAAAATTCAATTTTCTATTTTGATGGCTATCTAAAATTGATAAAGTTGCGATGTATTTGGATTTATAATGTGATATGCTATCGTGATTCTTAATTGTATTGTAATAATTTATAACATTTGTATATGTATGAATTTTACCCATTACATAATTTGTGTTTCTTAGAACATTAAGACTTTTATATAAATAAATACTACACTGTTTGAGGTCCTTCGTTTTTAAATAGATTTCTGCATAAGCGTTATATATATTATTTAAGTCAAAATCGCTCAATTCTTCATCTTGAGTTGTAAAGTTTAAAGCTTTATCAAGATGATGTAAAGATTCTGAAAACTTTTCTAGGTAGAAATAATAAGCTCCGTACTGGTAATTTAATTTAGCTAAATACGTGTTTTTCTTATTAGATGAACTTATTATATTATTAATTATGGAATCAGCTTGCTCAATAGCATTAATTGATTTAGCAAACTTTTGTTCTGAAAGAAATATACTTCCTTTTAATAAATATAATTCTACTCTGACATAATTTTTAGCTTCTGTTTCTGGTAATAATAGAATAGTTTTTTCTGCCATATCCAGATATAGATTGGACATTTCTAAATATCCAACATCCAAATTTCGTTTGGCTAAATACAATTGTATTATGGCTTGAGAATAATAATCATCCGATTTTGAAGCTTCTTGAAGACTTATGATTGCATCACTAAGGGTTTTATCTATTGCACCAGACTTATACCAAACAACAGAGGAAATCATTTTTGCTTCAATAATTTCACGAGAAGTATCAGCCTTTAGAAACAAAGCGTTCGCTATATTAAGTGCTTTATCAAGGTCGCTATCTGCTATACTAATAAGGTAAGAATAATTTTTACTGTCCCTAAAATCCTGGTCATTCATACCATAACAAAAAGTTATAGTAAAGAATAAAATATATATTATATTCTTAAAAAAGCTCAAAATTGATAGGTTAGTTGGTTAAATACACTAAATTTTAATAATATTATCCTGTAAGAGTGATAGTTATATTATTCAGTATTAATGGCCAATTTAACAATTACATTTTAGCTAGCTTTTATTAATAAGGTTAATAAATTAATAAATTTATGTAAAATTAAAAGCTTTTGTAAAGTGGGTATAAGTAAGATATAGCTAATATAAGGATGTATGTAGCTGATAATCCTATATAAATAGATAAATGAAGGTATACTAGAAGAAAAATCTCTAGTAGCCTGTCACTTAATATAAAATCGTAGATATAAAACCGTTATAGTCTTTCTTGTAGCTCCATAATAATGAATAGAGCTAAGAAAAGTCCAACAGTCCATATTGCTAATAAACCTAATCCCATACGGCAAACTTACTAAATTTATTTAATCGATTTCAACTATTTTCCTGAAAAATTTAAAGAAGAAAATCTTAGCAATAATAGCTTTGTGAAGTAGCTAAGAAATCCAGTTTTAGAGCAGATTTAAACTTTCTTTTAATCGTCACAACCTAAATATGTTACGTTGTTTCCCTCGCTAGCTTGTTGTGAAAGTACAGGCTCTCCGTCGCTGCAATTAACGACATCGCCATAAAAAACGCCTTCATTTCCAAGAAATTTTCCTCTGCAATTGCAGTTGTCATCAGAACCACAGCCTAATAAAACGGTTGCTGCTAAAAGGAAACCTAATTTCTTAATATTCTTAATTTTAAACATAAAGCAATTTTTAATTTTCTTAATGGTTGTTGTACATCTGCAAAGATATAGAAAGATTGTTGAGTGTAATTGATTATTCTATTTTAGGATATACATTCTCTATTGCTATAATTTTTATGCTAAAACTGTTCCATTAAGAATTAATAACTGCATTGTTAATGCCACCTTTTAGACTTACTAGTTTATTCTCGAAGTTTTTACTTTTAAGAACTTTGATTGCAAGCTTACTGCGTACTCCAGATTTACAAAAGACCAATAAGGGTTTGTTAGCTGTTAGTTCGGTATATCTAACTTCCAATTCATTTAAAGGAATATGGATGCTTTCGATATAAAGTTCCTCTCGTTCCTCTTTGTTTCTTACATCTAGTACATTAAAAGTATCTGCCTGTTGCAGATAATCTTGATATGTTATTTCTTCATACCCATCATCTAGACCACAAAACGTTTGATAATCTTGCGCTAAAGATCCTATTACAAGGGAAGGATTCTTTTTAAAATGAAATATTTCTTGTTTTAATGTAAGCGCATTAAAAGTTAATAGCTTCCCGGACAATATATTGCCTAAGCCTAAAATGATCTTTAATACTTCATTTGCTTGTAAGCTTCCAATAATACCTGGTAAAATCCCCAAAACTCCTGCCTCTGAACAGTTAAGAACTAGTTCCGGCGAAGGTGGGGTTGGGAATAGGCATCTATATGTGGGTCCGTTACGATAGTTGAACACAGAAACCTGTCCTTCAAATTTGTTTATCGACCCAAATACTACCGTTTTTCCCGAAATTACGGCAGCATCATTTATTAAATAACGAGTAGGGAAATTATCGGTGCCATCTACAATGATATCGTAGTTTTCAAATAAATCAAGGGCATTATCACTATCTAATTTCGTAATGTAACTGTTTAGTTGAGTAAAAGGATTTAATTTTTTCAATCGGGACACAGCTGCTTCCACTTTATACTTGCCTATATCTTCAATTGTGTAAAGAATTTGTCTTTGCAGATTGGTTTGATCCACGCTATCATTATCAACAACCCCTATGGTGCCAACCCCTGCCGCAACTAAATATTGCAGCACCGGACAACTTAAGCCACCAGCACCAATAACTAAAACCTTTGCTTGCTTCAGCTTTAATTGACCTCTTTCTCCAACTTCTTCAAGACTAAGATGCCTGCTATATTGATATGATTCTTCTGCGGTTAATTTCATTTTTTACTTTTTAGAATACGATTTATCCCAGTCTTTCCACACTACTTCATAACCTTGAGATTGTATCATAGCTTTAATTTTATTCGTACCCCGTTCATCCGAAATTTCAAACTGCTCCAACGATTTCGGATCCACAACATACCCACCTGGATTTGTTTTAGATTCAGCACTCATAGAAGTGATTCCTAAGTTTATGACGTTATTTCTAAAAGTCTCACTCTCTCTTGTAGACATAGATAATTCCACATCTTCATCTAATAATCTATATGCACAAATTAATTGAACAAAATCCGCATCGGTCATTTCCACTTTGGGTTGTACTTCTCCTTCGTGTGGTCGCAGTCTTGGAAATGAAATAGAATACTTGGTTTTCCAATAGGTTTGCTGTAAATATTTCAGGTGTAAGGCGGTGTAAAAACTATCCACTCTCCAATCATCCAAGCCAAACAAAGCGCCTAAACCGATTTTGTGAATACCAGCTTTCCCCAATCTATCGGGTGTGTCTAATCGATAATCAAAATTAGATTTTTTCCCTTTTGGGTGATGGGTTTTGTAGGTAGCTCTATTATAAGTTTCTTGATAAACCAATACTGCGTAAAGTCCCTCGTCAATCAAAGTTTCGTATTCATCCTGATTTAGTGGCTGTACTTCTATACTAATATTAGAAAAGTGATCTCGAATTAATTTTATGGCGTTTTTTAAATAAGTAACTCCAACGGTGCTATTAGCTTCTCCGGTTACCAATAAAATATGGTCGTAGCCTAACTGTTTAATATATGCTACTTCCTTGAGAATTTCCTTGTCAGTAAGGGTTTTCCTGGGGATTTTATTAGTTAAGCTGAACCCGCAATAGGTACAAATGTTTTGGCATTCATTAGAGAGATACATCGGGACATACATTTGTATGGTGTTTCCAAATCTCTTTCTTGTTAGCGCTCGACTTCGTTTCGCCAAGTTTTCGATAAAAGGTTTGGCAGCAGGTGAAATTAATACTTGAAAATCCTCTAAGGTTATTTCGTCTTTTAGTAATACGTGTTGAACATCGGTAGCAGTAAAACTATAGATTTTCTGCTTTACAGTATCCCAATTATATTGATTGAATATGTCTTTAAAATTACTCATTTAGAAAAGAAGTTAAAGGACTACTTGCCTCTGCATATTGATTAACTGCGGCTAATTTTGCTTGGTATGCCAACCTTCCAGCCTGCACTGCCATCTTAAAAGCAATCCCCATTTGCACTGGGTTCTTAGAAACTGCTATTGCTGTATTTACCAAAACTGCATCGGCACCTAATTCCATTGCATAAGCTGCATGTGAAGGTGCGCCTATTCCCGCATCTACAATTACTGGGACCTTACTTTGTTCAATAATTATCTTCAGAAAATCTTTAGTTATAAGTCCTTTATTACTGCCTATTGGAGCTCCAAGTGGCATTACACATTGCGCCCCAACATCTTCCAATCGTTTACACAACACGGGATCTGCGTGTATATATGGCATTACTATGAAACCTTCTTTTACCAAAATTTCGGTGGCCTTTAGTGTTTCTATGGGGTCGGGTAATAGATATTTTGGATCTGGATGAATCTCTAACTTTATCCAATTTGTTTGTAATGCTTCTCTTGCCAATTGCGCAGCAAAAATAGCTTCCTTAGCTGTGCGTACTCCCGAGGTGTTAGGTAATAGATTAATGTGATCTTGCTTCAGATGGGTTAATATATCGTCACATTCTTTGTGGAGTTCTACCCGTTTTAAAGCCACGGTTACCAATTCGCTTTCTGAAGCTATAATGGCCTCTTGCATTAATTTGGAACTGCTAAATTTTCCCGTTCCAGTAAATAATCTTGAACGGAAAGTTTTACCTGCTATTTTTAGCGTGTCTGTCATTTTTGTGCTTTGTTAAGTTTTAAATTTTACACCTGGTCAACAGGGGTTTTTAATATTTTTTGGAAGGCTTTTATATTATTAAAGTCATTTGTAATTGCTCCCGAAACTGCGACTCCATATATCCCTGTTTTTAATAATTCTGGAATGTCATATAACGTGATGCCGCCAATGGCGATAATGGGAGTTTCTGAATGCAATTCATTTAAAAGCGATCCGTAACCCTCTAAGCCTAATATCGGACTCAGATTTTTTTTCGTGCTTGTAAATCGGAAGGGACCTAATCCTATATAGTCCACTTTTTTATCCATAAGTTCTTGGCAGTCTAGTAGGTTGTTTGCTGTTCCGCCAATAATTTGCCAATCGTACAAATGCTGTCTCGCTACAGTAGGACAAGCATCTGTTTTGCCTAAATGCACGCCATCTGCTTGTACAGCTTTCGCGATTTTATAATGGTCGTTTATAATTAATTTCGTTTGGAATTTCTTAGTGATTTCCCTTGCCCTTTCAGCTGTTTTCAACAAAGTGTTCTCATCTTCGTTTTTAAGTCGAAGTTGGACTAATTCAGCTCCTTGCGAACAAGCTTTTAGAATGTTCTCTTGGTGTTGTCCTGCAGTTTCGCCTTGAGAGATATAGTGTAAATTAGGAATCATTTAATTTCGATTTTGTTGTGTACTCCTAATAATGAAGGGTATGAGTTTAAAAATTGTTCGGTATACCACTTTGCCTTATCACAAGCAGTTTTTAAAGTATCTCCTAAACGAATATTACTCGCCAAAGCCGAAGAAAGCACACAGCCACTTCCGTGTTTTTCAGAAATACTATCGGCAATAGGAGGGAAGTGATATGTTTTTTGATTTGCTTGATGCAGTTCATCCCAACCTTTTTTGTCAAATCTATGCCCTCCTTTTAAATAGATATTTGTGAATTTCTTCATATACTGAAGCGTTTCTTCATAATCTAAATTTGGATATAAGCTTATAATTTCATTGTAGTTTGGCGTGATAATAAAGCAGTGCTTTAATATTTCATCTAAATTATTTTGATCTTCTTCTGAATGGAAGTCAAACCCTGCACTTGCTTTAAAAATAGGATCTAAAACAACTTTTATTGAAGGGTTGATACTGTGAAGTTTTTCTAAAATACGAAGCAATGACTGCCAAGATTCTACTAACCCAATTTTTACGGTATCAATAGTAAAGCGTTCAAAAAGAATAGCTATTTGCGCCAAAATAATTTCCGTATCAAGCCAAATACAATGTTTAAAATCACTATCATGTTGTATAGTAATTGCTGTGCAAACACTTAGTCCATAAAGTCCGTGGGCTTCAAATGTTTTTATATCTGAAGTAATTCCAGCACCTCCACTGGGGTCGTGACCTGCAATGCTAAGAATGTATTTATGATTGTTCAAAACTGTCTTTTATTTTTTTTAAGGATTGTAAAGGGTTATCAGTGTTCCAAACACCTCCTAACACGCCAACACCATTATAACCGAGTGCTTTCATTTTTTTAATGTTTTCAGCACTAATACCACCTAGTCCAATTACGGTTTTGTTTATACTATTTACATCGAATCCGCGACCGGTGTATTCCGTTTTTGATATAGAAGTAAATACAGGACTTAAAAAATGGTAGTCGAAATCTATATTACAATTTGAAATATCCTCGGGACTATGAAAAGATGAGCTTATAGTGAAACCGTTAACTTTAAGATTATCAAAATAGCTTGCCGTTTTGTTTCTTAGTAATGTCTTTCTTTTCTGTTCCTGAAAATGAAGACCTTTAAGATTAAATTCGCTTGCTAGTTCATGAAATAAATGCACTACAATTCTATTGTGAAATTTTGGATGTATTTCATTCAAATAAGCAATATGTTCCTCGAAACTCTTCTTAGGTTTTCTGAGGTGATAACAGGCTAAACCAGCTTCAAAAAGTTGGTTTAGCGTGTTTGTTTCAGCAGAAATATCTACTTCGGGAGCAATAATAATTACCATAAATTATAAATAGACTTCAGAACCTTTGTTTTTAAACTCTTCCGCTTTTTCTTCCATCCCTTTTTTAATTACTTCGTTATCTACAATATCGTTTACAGCAGCAAAGTCCCGTACTTCTTGTGAAATCTTCATAGAACAAAATTTAGGACCACACATAGAACAGAAGTGAGCCAATTTAGCTCCCGCAGCAGGTAGGGTTTCATCGTGGTATTCTCGGGCGCGCTCAGGATCAAGTCCTAAATTAAACTGATCTTCCCAACGGAATTCAAAACGAGCCATACTCAAAGCATTGTCTCGATGTTGTGCTCCCGGATGCCCCTTAGCCAAATCGGCAGCGTGAGCAGCTAGCTTGTAAGTTATTACTCCAACACGAACATCTTCTTTATTTGGTAAGCCTAAATGTTCTTTTGGCGTTACATAGCACAGCATGGCACATCCGTACCAACCAATCATAGCAGCACCAATTCCAGATGTAATATGGTCGTAGCCTGGAGCAATATCTGTAGTTAAAGGTCCTAAAGTATAAAATGGAGCTTCGTCGCAAACTTCGATTTGCTTCTCCATATTTTCTTTAATCATATGCATAGGAACGTGACCAGGACCTTCAATAAAACACTGTACTTCGTGTTTTCGTGCGATTTTTGTCAGTTCGCCTAAGGTTTCTAACTCTGCAAACTGTGCTTCATCATTTGCATCGGCTATAGAACCTGGACGCAAACCATCTCCTAATGAAAAAGCTACATCATATTGCTTTAAAATCTCACAAATTTCCTCAAAATGTGTGTATAAGAAACTCTCCTTATGATGCGCTAAACACCATTTAGCCATGATAGAACCACCGCGAGAAACAATACCAGTTACTCGGTTTGCCGTCATAGGAACATAACGCAGTAGAACCCCTGCGTGGATGGTAAAATAATCTACTCCTTGCTCGGCTTGTTCAATTAAAGTATCTCGGAAAATCTCCCAAGTTAAATCCTCTGCAACGCCGTTTACTTTTTCTAAAGCTTGATAAATAGGAACCGTTCCAACAGGAACAGGAGAGTTGCGAATAATCCATTCGCGGGTTTCGTGTATGTTTTTACCAGTAGATAAATCCATAATATTGTCTGCACCCCAACGGCAAGCCCATACTGCTTTTTCAACCTCCTCTTCAATGGAAGAAGTAGTGGCAGAATTCCCAATATTGGCATTAATCTTTACCAAAAAGTTTCTCCCCAAAATCATAGGCTCTGCTTCTGGGTGATTGATATTCGATGGAATTACAGCACGACCTCTAGCAACTTCATCTCGTACAAATTCCGGAGTGATTTTAGAAGGAATAGCAGCACCAAAATGCTCCCCTTTATGTTGCTTTCTAATTTCGGTCATTTCATCAATACGCTGATTTTCACGAATGGCGATATACTCCATTTCTGGTGTAATAATGCCTTGCTTAGCATAATGTAATTGCGTAACATTTTGACCTTTTTTTGCTCGCAACGGTTTCTTTAAGCTAGAAAAACGCATATGGTCTAAACTTTTGTCGTTTAATCGTTCCCGAGCGTATTCTGATGAGAAATCTTCTAGCTGTTCCACATTATTTCTGTCTAAAATCCATTGTACGCGAATTCTTTCAATCCCTTTATGCACGTCAATCGCCTTATTTGGATCGGTGTAAGGTCCGGAAGTATCATAAACAGTAACAGGTTCGTTAGGGGTTATTTTTCCTGTTAGGGAGTCTTTTGTATCGCTTAAGGAAATTTCACGCATAGCAACTTTTATCTGTGGATGCAATTTGCCCGGCACGTATATTTTTTTTGAATTTGGAAATGGTTGTCTTGTGATTGTTCCTTGTTTTGGAGCAGTGTCCTTGTTTTTCATATCGAAAAGTTTTTGCAGTTGTGTTAGTTTATTAATTGAAGAGATTATCCACCTTGAGTAGCTTGAATAACTAAAACCTCGTCATTGGCAGACAAGCTTGTGGCACTCCATAAATGTTTTGAAATAATGGTATGGTTTACTGCTACCGCAATACCATCTTGAGGTGAATTTATTTTATCTAGCAGTTGTAGGATATTGAAATCGGGATTGATTTCAATAGCTTTCTCGTTAACCAAAATAGTAATCATCATACAGTATCGTTTTAATTATGCTGTAAACGATAAAGGTTTTTGAGAAGGGAATTATTTGAAATGAAAGCACAGGTAAAGACACTGTACTTTTATAAAAAGTGTATAAATACATCTACCGATTTGGTTGATGTATTGCTAACTTTTCCCTTCGCTGGTACTAACCAGATCAGGTTCAAAGGGTCTTTCTCAGTTCTAAATATTTAGAACACCCCTAAAGTTTACCCCACAAACTTATCAATAAATTCTTTTTAAAACTAACTAAGCTTGTTTAAAATATTTTAAACCGGTGTAGTGTGAAAGGTTGCATTTAGTTATAGAATGATTTTTTGTGGAATCGGAAAGTGAAGTTACTTTTGTGAGTCTCGAAATAATTTTACCTAAATATCGAATTTCAAAAAGCAGTTCATGAAAACATATTCTAAATTCAATAAAGCAATTTGCCTATCGCTTCTATTAATATTTGGACTGACGATATTTACTTCCTGCGAACGCATATATCGTAAATGGAATTCTAATGGATTGCAGGTTGGTGATAAAGTAGATAGCCTAAATGGCGTTTATGTTTTCTACAACGCCAATGTTGGAAATGTAAAAGGAAGGAACACTTCTGCCGATGGATACAACATCGGACTTAAATACCAATGTGTTGAATTTGTAAAACGGTATTACTACCAACATTTAAATCATAAAATGCCAGATAGTTATGGGCATGCAAAAGATTTTTATCAGAAGGGATTAGGAGATGGAAAAAGAACTAAGCGAAGAAATTTAATTCAATATTCCAACCCAAGCAATAGTAAACCTAAAGTGGATGATCTTTTAGTTTTTGATGGCACAACTACCAATAAATACGGACACGTAGCTATTATTTCAAAAGTAACAGATTCTAAAATAGAAATTATCCAACAAAATCCGGGACCCTATGGCCCCTCACGAGAAACTTTTAAACTGAAACACAGCAACGGAAAGTGGAAAATTGATACTAATAAAGCCATGGGATGGTTGCGAAAGGAGTAACCGTTGGTTTTTGTTTTTTAGATTTGATAACCTAATATTACTAGTAAATGAGATTTTTTAGAAATATAGCACTTCTCTTACTTCCATATCTCTTGATGATAATTATCAATGAAGCCTATCGCCCGACGATAAAAGAAACTCCCTATTCGTTGAGAGGAATTACAGCTATAAATTCAGATGTAAGAACGCCTGATAAATGTACATGGGCGGCACATAGCGATACTGCATATTGTAAGCAAAACCACGTAAAACTACTCAAGAATCATATGGATATAACTGATAAAATCTATTTTGGAGCGATAGGTGCTTTGCATTCCACTGGAAATTATGGTGCTGCCAATGTGATTTTTTTAGTCATCCTATTTCCACTTATAATGTGGTATTCATTAGTGAAAGTTATTGATTACACTTTAGAAATTAAAGCACTAAAAAAACAGTACAATGGAAAATCTAAATAATCTATATCAGACGATAATGTATATAGGCGGTGTGATTTATGCCTATTGCACAGACTTCACAATTAATCTCGCAAATTTGACTGGAACTTCGTATTACGAAATTAATTTTTTCTTTTTCTGTGTACTTTTTCCTTTCCTAATTATTGTGTTACCTGTAATTGCTGTATTCCTGAAATTTAGGTTGCGAAGTTTGAAAAAGCGTTATGGCTTGTATTAAGATAATAGCAAAGAACTTCTAGTATTGATATTATATACTTCTTTATTTCAATAGCAACTTCTTAAAAAATGCTTTCACTTCAACTTCAAATATTTCCTCAGGTATTCGATGCTGTAAATCTTGTCTGATTTTAATATTATAATTGTCTATCCCAATTGAGTTCGATAAAAACTCTAAAGTTGACTTTGGATCAACAACCTCGTCTTTTGCTCCTAAAACCAGATGTTTTAAGTTGGATAGAGGGTTTTTAATGTCAGGAATATTTTGGTGAACAGAACGGTAGGCGAGGGCAGGATTAAATAGTAATGCCGGGCGCTGAAACTTGTCTGCTATATAATATGCCGCAAAACCTCCCATGCTACTACCAATAACTGAATCGATGTCTTTGTCTTTGTATAGATTAATTAAACTTTCTATACTACTTTCATCATTTCGGTAGTCGATTTGAGGGGAATAAACTGTTCCATATTTCTCAAGTATAGCTCGTTTTTCAACATTAAGACTGCTGTCCAGTCCGTGTAGGTATAGTATGTTCATTTCAGTTATATTTTTTATTTTTTACAAAGTTCCTTAAAGCATTCATAGATCATAACCATTGCAAGGGTGTCCAATTCGCAATAGCGCAACAAGCCTTCACGGATAGCCTCCTTTTCATCTTCTGAGACCTCCTCAAACTGAAGTTTTCCATATGCAGTTAGTGCAGCGCCACCATCACTTATGCCTTCGATGTCGGTAATTGCGGTATCTAGACTCTCTTTGTCCCATCCGTCAAAAATGGGAGGTAATAATTTATAAGGACTTATGACTTTGCCGTTTTTATTTTTTAAAACACAATAGTCAGCTTCAAAATTTAAGCTGCTTACGTTTATATTTGATAGGGGGTTTAAATATTTTTCTTTTAAGTAGTCACTTGAGTTTAACACAGCTGGCAATACCGCTTTAATTGAATTGGAGCCCCTCATAGCTGGATTGTAATAATATTTCATTACCACTTGATATAAATCAATCATATCTCTTTCACCTGTCCAACTGTCGGCATTACTTCCAGTGTTATGACTAATGCTTTTTATAAAATCCATTAGTTCGTCTCTGTCTAATTCGTTGGAAACCTTGAGTTGATTGTAGATAACATTTACAATAGTATTTTCGTGATTGTGATATCTAAATATACTTCCGTCATTTACTTCCAACGAAGCCTTTAATGCTCTTATAAAATCAAAATTTGGGAACACTCCTATGGCAGTATTTAGATACTGATTGTAATGTTCCACCTTTCCATCTTCATAAACTATATGGTGACTAAACTGAAATGCCAATTGCTCATACGGTTTTCGTCCTGCAGTAAAGGGAATTGCTACCGCTGTGGTTTCAAAGTCTATAAAATTGAGCGGAAATTTCCACGAAGATAATTCATTGCGAAGATCATCAACTTCTACTAGGGGTGTGGGGTCTCCTGAAACTTGCTTTTTTATTTGGGCCCACTGGCGCTCGGTTCTACTCATCTTTCCAGCTTCTGCTTGCACCCCCACTTCAGCTTCAGTGACTTCGCACATAAAATACTTTCCTTCCTTTGCGAGTTTGGTACTTCGTCTAAAATTCCAAACATCCCAAATCTTGGGCCTGTTTATTTCGGAAATAGTGAGTTTAGTTTGCTCTTGCCAACATTCGTGAAAACCGCTTTTTAAATTAGAATCGGTCGTATCAGATCTAAATTCACAATTTCTACAATGTTTTCCTATTTCGGAAAAAATCTTAGTGTCTGTGGCATAGTGATCTCTATAATAATTGACCATTTCATCAAAAGATTGTTCGGGTTTTATAGGATTTGTTTTATGAATTAGATCCATTTCGGCATCAACCGAAATCTTGCATAAAATAGGTTCTCCTAAATGAGCTAATGTAATTCCATCCTTCTTTACAATACCCGTTCGATTTTCACTATTTTCAACTATCTTAAAAAATTGGTTTAATCCGTCTACAGTACAGATGGCATCTTTATCCACTAATTGCAGTGTCGATGAAATTTGCCATTCTGGATATGCCAACTGCATTACATGTTTTTGGAAAGCTATATCATACAAATAAGCATCCCAGCCTCCTGCTAGTTTTTCGTTATTGATAAAGGAAGTGTGATGTGCACTTTTGATGGATTTTGCTTTCACTTCAATCAGCTGAATAGCATTTCCTTTTTTCACTAAAATATCTACCCGTATAAACAACCCATCAACTAAAAAAGCCGGTTCAAAAATCACGACATTTTCTTGTTTTAATAGTTCGTTGGTACGAGTTGCTAGTAAATCGTAATTATAATCATCGCCCAAAATGGCAATTCCCTCGGGATATTGCATTCGCGCAAGTTCTTCTACTTGAAATCCACCCTGAGCTAAAGCTTGTAAAAAAGTATCAGTCTCACTTTGGTTTTCGTATTCGGGTTTGCGGGTGTAATAAAGCTTTGTGGGGCAATCTAGAGCCAACTTAAAGCGGGATTTGGTCAGGTAGCGTGGTTTGGACATTTGTTAGTTAGTGCTTTTATAATTTTAATGATTTTTTACCTGCAAGTGTAAATAGTCATTTTATAGATTAATATAGTTTTCGCCTTGTCGTAAACTTATTTATGAGTTGGATTTATTGCTTATTTCAATAATAAATCATTGCTAAAACTTTGATGAATTTCCAACACTAAATTTATCAAATTAGTCAAATCATATTGATTTTGATCTAATTCTTGTAGTTTTTGAAAGGGAATTTGAATATAAACCTCGTACCCGAATGAAATGTCGAATTGATTCTTACCCGAATCAACAATTGAATTTTTCCAATCGCATTGTTTTTTCCAATTGTAATTAAGATTTTTATCGAACAATAGTTCCAACTGGTCCCATTGTTTTCCTCTTTTTTTCCTCCCCGTATATTTTCTAAAGTTTTCCGTGGTGTAAATTGGTTTTTTTAAGTCGGTTTCTGAAAAATAAAGGCCCTGAAAATATTTTTGAAAACTCGTGAATTTAATGTGATAATTATATTTCACCTTATAATCAGTTCCAAAAATATTTAGCGTCTCACTAAATTTCGGATTATTTTCGAATAAGTGATAACCCTCTTTTTTCGTGTTTCCTGGATAAATATACACACCTAAATTTCCCTCGTAATTTATACTGAAGAGAATTTCTTTACCCCACGGTTTGTAAAATTCAAGTCCTATTCTATCATTATAATTTAGCTTCCTTATTTCAGTGGTTTTTGCAACTTCTTCAATAGTAGATTCAAGTCTTCTTTCTATCGCATTTTTATTTGTCGGTTTTAGAGTAGAAATCGATTGCTCTGGTAACCATCGAAAATTATGATGTTTTACTAAGGAAATAAAATCAGATAAAAACCTGTTTTGGCTATTCATAGTTCTTTCAAAATTGGAAACTTTATAGGCGATAGCCATAAGTTTTGACCAGTTAAAGTCGATAGGTGTAATTATTTTTCCATAGTTTTTTTTATTGAAATCTTGTGTTGCGTTTTCTGAATTTATAATATTTAATATCTGATTGTAAAGCTGTGCCGTACAGTTAATATTATCTCTTTTCGTTTCGAAAACTAGTACTATATTGTTAACTTGAATTACCAAATCGCATATTGGATCAAAAGATTGGTTATAATTTTGTTCCCAAAAATCACCAAATTCCGAATCGCTTAACGAAATCGCGAAAATGTGGTCGAAGTTTAATATTTGGCTAGCCCTTTTTTGAATATCGATGTTGATGAAGGTTTCACTGTTTAACGATTCAAATAGTTCGTTATATATGTTTGTATCGTTTACTATTTCTTTAAATACTTCGTGAAAAAATAAAGGGTCCTCCTGTAGTGAAATTGCAAAAGCTTTAGTTAAATCATTTTCTGGTTGAAAGATTTGGTTAACGTTGGTGTGTGTATTAAAAATATTTAAATGACTTTTCATAAGTTGGCTATTTTATTTTTGATTAATAATTAGAAAGCATACTCGCAATCATATTTTTTATTCGGTCTCGAAACCAAGCAGGCTCTAATACCTCAACCATACTATTCATTTTTAAAATTTCAATCTCAAATTCGTAGTTAGGAATAAGATGGTAGGTCACTAAACCATATTCAGCTCCTTCATCAATCTTAATTTTTTGAGAATGGTGTAGGGGCAAACTCGACAGATATTTTATTTGTTTTGAATAAACTTTTAAGGTGATTTTTTCTACTTTAGGATGTGCCGTATAATTTAAACCGATAATATTTACAAACTGATCCAGTTGTTTTTCATAATTCTTCTTTTTTACTTTCGAAACTTTTCCAATTTTAAAATTCTTCATTCTATCAATGCCAAAAGTGCGAATTTCATCACCACCTAAGGGAACTCCAACCACATACCAGCGGTTTAGATATTCTTTTAATAAGAGAGGACTAATGATGTATTCTTTTTCTGTTTCTTTCCAATAATTTTCATGTGTAAATTGAATTTGTCTATTCTTTTTAATAGCCAATAGAATATCTTTTAAATGCGCTATACCTTTAAATTTTGAAGAATCCTCCAATTCAATTTTATCTTTTAATAAATCAAAATCGTCCAAACCTTCTTTAAAAAGCTCCCCAATGTGGATCAATTCAATAAACTTTAAAAGGCTCTGTACCCGTTCTTGGTTTTCTGTGTCAAGGGAATATCCATTTACCTCTTTTGAATATTTTACATCAATCCCAAATTCATCATTTAAGGCTTTAAAATCGCGCTCTAATGTACGTTCGCTTGTGATATTGTCGTAGCGGTTTCGTAATCTGTCCAAGATTAAAGCCTTCGATATTCCTGGCTGTTGTTGTAAAATGCTTATTATTATTTCTAATCTTCTCAAAGGTTTATATCCTGCCATTTGTATTTGATATTGTAAAGTTAAAGTATGTGTCCGCCAAATTATGTCGGACCAAGATAAAGACTTTAGTACATTTCAATATGAATAACCAAGAATATTTTTTGAACCTCCAATAATTTTCCTTTCCAGTTCTGTTTTTAACTCCGACATAATGTGGCGAATACCTAAATTATATTTGCTTAAAACATTATTACTATGAAAACCTTAATAATAAAAACCTTTATAAAAGCTTCAGAGATTTTAAAAGGGTGTAAGTTAGATTTAGAGAAAATTGAAGCAGACCAAACAATTCATATCTTGAATCGATATTTCGGAACAACTACCACACGCCAAACTAAGAATTTATCAAGTGATTAAAATTTTCTTAAAAAAATCTTAAATAAATATTATATTTGAAACTCTCCCCAGAATTTTAATCTTGTCTTACTTAGAGACTGTAACAAGATTACGATACCTGTATTCTGTAAAATTTTAATTAACAACAAATTTACCTTATGAAAAAACTATTACTATTTTCTTTAGTTACTCTTGTTTTTGTCCCTAAAACTTTTGCTCAAAATGATGGGCTAGTCGCTGCTGCAGCTGGACTAGCTGCTGTAGGAGCGGCTATTGTTAGTGTTGATAACATGAAAGAACAAGCTGAACTAACAGCTACAGAATGGCTTATGAATAATCGTCCAGATATAACAAGCTTCTCTTTAAAAACATTGGATTTTGACGGTAAAAAAGCAAAGGATATGTCAGCCGTTAGTCTTATTACTTATAAAATACAAGAATTTCAGCTAGCGGAAAAACCTAAATTGGATGGAAAGAAATACGTGTTATTTGGTTTCACCAGTCACGGATGGATAAATGAGTATGGCGCTAATTTTAGTAAAGTACGATGGTATTTAATAGATTCACATGAATGGATGAATATGATGACTGCCTACGTAAAAACAGCTTCAAGTGAAAGAGATGATACCTCAATCAAAGAAACTTTGCGTTCTGGTAAAATTGTAAATAGAGGTGTTAATAGTCGTACTAATGAATCGATATCCTTCTATAAGCTAGATGGAGATATGTATACTGTTAGAGATTATAATGAATCAATGAAACTTGTATATAATGAACGTTCTTTAGGAATATATTTAAAACAAACGTCTGATTTGGTACAAATAGGACGTAACGATATTATTAAAATCCATGATTTCTTCTATTCTGAATAATATTCTGTTTTACCATTATAATTATTCTATTAAATTTAAAAGTATGAGAAGATATATACTTGTATTTCTATTTTCGTTTTCTTGTTTTGCCTCTGCACAAACTGTTAGTTGTGGAGAGCTTATGGGCTTTATTAAATCTGAAGGGATGTATAGCTCTGGCATAAGTAGTTATACACTAGACTCCAGTTGGCTTAAAAATGTAACTTTATATAGTTATGATTTGAAGTATTATGTAATTGCCGAGATTAAAGCCAACAAATATAGCTACGGCTCAAAATCATATATATTTTGTAATATCCCAATTAGTAATTGGTCCAATTTTAAAAATGGTGGTTATGGAGATAGCGATTCTTATGGCGAAAGATTTCATAAGTACATATTTAATTATCAGTGTGCCTGTAACTAATAGAACTTTTGTTTAATATTCAGATTCATAGGTACTACTGTACATACGCAAAGTAAACAAAGAATGAAAGTTTGAGCGGTGTTAAAAATATTCCAAAATTTAAAATTTTCGATTGACACTTAACTGTTTCAAAACAACCTTAAATAAATGTTATATTTGAAATTCTCCTAGAATTTTAAACTCATTCTATGCGTAGAAATTCGTATTAGAGTTTAATATACATTGTTCAAATGAAAAACAGCAATTTTAATTTTGAAATATAATACAGACATAAATATAGTAGGAAGTATACCAGATTATCATTTAATAATTAAGGCGCTTCCTTTGCTTTATAATAATGAGGATGATGAATTAAATAAAATTTTAATCACAGATAATGAATTTAATTTACGGACTGAAAAATCTAGAAAACGTTTTCTTTCTGTTTTATCATCAGCATTCGTAAATGAAAATCAAAAGTTGAATGATTTTGCAGGTAAATTATTGATAGATGATAGAATAGATGATAGGTCAAAAGAAATCGTTCTATTTTGGCTTTTCAGCATCAATAATAAATTGTTTAATGAATTAAATAATAAAGTTTTTTTGAAAAACTATTATCAAGGGAGGGCAGAGTTACCTTCGTCTGATGTTCAAGCATATTTAAAGGACTTGATAAGTAGAACTCCCGAATTAAAAGGTAAGTGGTCAGAAGTAACTATAAAGACAATAGCTTCTAAGTACCTTACAGTATTAAAGAAATTAAATCTCTTAGAAGGTAGTAGAAAAAAAACATTCTGTTTTGTTCGAGTTTCAGATGAATTAATTGTCTGCTTGATACATCTTTATAGCTTGTTAGATCAACAAGAATTTAATTTTCTTCAACATAATTTTGCAAATTGGATGTTTATTTCAAAAGAATCAATATTAGAAAGGGTTAAGAAAATAGCTAAAAAGGAATGGGTATATATAAATTATAATGGAACAGATTTAAGAGTTGAAAGTGCATTCAAATCAAAAAATATAATAGATGGCTTATTTAGAAGATCATAAAGCGAAAATTCAAAATTTGAAAATAGCTCTACTATCAGAGAATCAAACACAATTATCAATTTCTGCAAATGGAGGTAGGAGTGTTTTATTTACTTATCCTCCAAGTGAGGAAAGCCTGTATTTAGAAAAATTAAAAGATGAATTAGATTCTAATGAGTTTACTTTTATAAATATAGCAGATTTGTTAGTGAGTTTTATTAATCAAGATAGTTGGGATGATTTTAAAAGCTATTATTTAGATTTTAAAGATACACCACATTTAGTTTTTAAATCAGAAGATCCTAGTCCAGATTTGATGGACTTAATTATTAGTGAAATAAAAAAAGTGTCAGAGAATAATAAGATTCCTTTTTTAATAAGAACAGGTGTGCTTTATGGAACTGGGATTGACAGTCATAATATAATGGAGCATGATTTAGTTAAAAAACTTGAAAAACCATTAGTTATTGGTTATCCAAGTAAATATATAAAGGATACAGATACTCTTCTTTTTTTAAATTTTAAGTTGGCAAGTAACTACAGATGTATTGTAATAGAATAAAATATGAAAACAATTAAAGATATATTAAAACTCGACTTAAACGAGGACATAAAAAATGTTATTAATTTAGAAGATAAATCTCACGATGAAATACAGTCTGAGATAGAGTCCTATATTATAACAGATGGCTTAGGGAAGCATTTGTCTAAGTTTATCTCTGAATACACAGGGAATCTAAAGGAAACAGGGGTTTGGTTGTCAGGATTTTACGGGTCTGGTAAATCCTATTTCGGGAAAATGTTAGGGTATTTAATTGAAAACCCTATTATAAATGGAACAAGCGCAAGAGATCGTTTTATACCTCGATTAGCTGGTGTTGCTAATCAAAGTATAATAGAAAATAATATTAGAAAGCTAGACTCTATTAAGAGTAATGTGATTTTTCTAGATGTTGCTAAACAAAACACAGACAATGGACTTGCATTTACTCTGTTTTCTAATTTTTTAAAAAAGCTTGGTTTTCGTGAAGATCGTTATGGTTATATGGAGTATGATCTTTTTATCGATGACAAGTATGAATTTTTACAAGAAAAAGCAAAAGAGTTATTTGGAAAAGAATGGGATGAGATAAAGAAAAGTAATCGAGAGATAGCAAAAGTTATGCGAAGAATTTATTCAGCAATGGATTATACTGATGCTGAATTTGCGGATACTCAGAACACCTATAGTTTCGCTATAAAAAATTTTGATGCAGGAAGTTTTAAAGTAGAATTAGAAAAATATATAAATAAATTTCAAGATGAGAATTTGGTATTTGTTTTTGATGAAGCTAGTGAAGCAATAAGTCAAAATAAATTTAACCTTTTAGATTTAGAGGGTCTTGCGGAAAGTTTGTCAAGTATTCAAAATAAAGTATGGACAATTGCAATTGCTCAAGAAAAACTAGACTCCGTTATAACTAATGCCAATGCAAAAAAGAGTCAATTAACTAAAGTTACTGATCGATTCAAAACCAAAATACACTTAGAATCTACAGAAGTAGATGTTATTATTCGCAATAGACTATTGTTGAAAAAGAATAAGTCTTTTACAGACTTACTTTTATATTACAAAAATAATGATGGCTTAGTTAGCGATGTTACTAATTTAAAGTCGTCATTTCCTACAAAAACAGAATCAGCAGAGCAATTTGCTACTTATTATCCATTTCATAAATATCAGTTTGATTTACTACAGAAGTTTCTTTTTAGTTCAAATGCTTTAGCTGCATCTCAAGTTGCTGCACGTGGAATGATAATTACAACTTTTGATGTATTAAAAAAAGTTTTGAGAGATCGTGAATTATATAAGTTTACGACTTCTCATGATTTATGTGAAAATGCTCAAGCAGCACCTCCTGTTGATTTAGTTAACAAATATAGTTTAGCCGAAAGTATAGTTAAAAATAAGATAGTAGGTTTAAATGGTGAAAAATTGATGAAAACCCTTCATTTTATTAATGAATCTGAACTGGCTTCTCCAACTATTGAGAATATAACCAAAGCTTACATTGAAGATATATCTACGTATTACGATGTAAAACCAAAAGTTGAGGCAGCATTGAACCTGTTGGTAGAGGCTAAAATCCTCCTTTTATCTAATAATAACTACAAAATCACTTCAAATTTAGAAGGTAAGTTATTAGAGGAGATGAAAGATTTTGATGTGGAATTGTTTATCAAAAAAAGAGAGCTAGTAAGCTACCTTAAAAAACTATCTATATTCCGCCAAGTGGCATTAATCAATGAAGATTCTGTCGCTTATAATTTTAATATACTTACAGATTTAGATGATGAAATAATAGCTTCAAACAATCGAAATTTAAGACTTACGGTTTATAGCTTATTTAATATCAATGAAGATAGGCAAGATTTTATAGAGGGCCTGAAATTAGACACGCAATACACCAAAGAATTGATCACTTTAGTGCCAGATAACAGCAGTTTTAGTAAAATTGACAAGCTTTTGGATGAAGTAAAGCGTTATGGTTACATGGAAGAAAAATATGCTAATGATGATGATGCCAATAAGCGTCAAATTATTAGGGAGTTTGTAATCATTAAAGAAGAGAAGGAAAAAGATCTCTTAAACTTAATTGAAGCGGCCTATACAAACGGTTCTGTAATTTATTTATTTGACGAAAACCTATTAAATAAAGATAGTTTTAAAGGTTCCATCAATGAAATTCAGAGAAAACTTATTAAGAACATATACACGAAACGATTATCTAGTCAATTGTCTGAAGCAATTGGTACTAAATTAGTAACTGAGACTAATGATGAAAAATTACACAAATATTTTTCAGGAGATGAGTTTAAATTTTTCGACACCAAAGGAAACTTTACTGGTGATCATTTAAAAATAATAGAAGAAATAACGGCTAAATTTAAATCGAGGTATATTGATGGTAAAAGTTTAGAAGAAGAATTATCAATAGCACCATGGGGATATTCTTATGGTACTATCTCAACAGCTTTAGCGGTTCTATTTAGAGCTGGACGTCTAGTTATAAAACATAATGATACGGAATATTTTTCTTATACAGATAGAGCAGCTCATGAAGTATTTACTTCAAGTACAAAGTTTAGATCTGCACGTTACAAGTCAATTACAAAGTCATTAAGTGCTTCACAAAAAAACGAACTTATACAGACCTTGTTAGATCTTGACTTTGAAAAGCATACAGATAAGAAATTAGGATGGAATGTTAGTGATTTTGAAGCATCTAATGCTATCACCCAATTAGCTGAACACTTTATAACTTCTTTAAATGTTTTAAAAAATACGCAAGAGGACTTCGACAGATTGTTTTCAAAAGTCGGAGACAAGAAAGATATTCTACAACGCTACACCGCAAAAACTACGGAAGCCAATTATATAGAAAAGGCTGAAGATTTTTTAAACTCTAAAGAGGAATATAGGCTAGCAATAAAAGCAATTGTAAAAGCTGAGAAATTCATAAAGAAGAATCTAAGTAAGATAAATGGTTTTCAACGATTTGTTGTTGCGGTGAATAGAGAATTACAAAAAGCCGGAATCCAGAACACTGTTATTAGTAGCAAAACGGATGACTTTAACGCTGCGATGAAAACTGATGTAATTGAAAAATTTCAAGACATTCAATCCGCAGCACAAGCTATTAAAGATGCCTATTACGATTTAATGAGTGAGAACGCAGTCATAATGAGCAACGCTTATAAAACACTAAAATCTGACATAGAGGTATCACAGCATGAGCTTAAAAGCAACTATCCTTCTGAATTAAATAAAAGCAGTGCACAAAAACTGTTGAATTTATTGGAGTATGCTAGCAATAAAATTGTAGATGGTGTTCGGTTAGAATATCATACGGAGTGTCAAATTTCGAAATATTCTTTGTCTGATATTTTAAACTATATAGACTTGGCACCTTCCAAGGATGCAGAGCTACAAATGATTAAGAATAGCTTTTTAAAGGAAGAACCAAAAAAAGGTGAGCCTAAGCAGCCTAAAAAATTACAATTGGGTATTACTAAGAAAGTAATGTCTGCAGGAGAGTATAGAAAATTATTAGCAGCACAAATACAAGCAATGGCGGGAATGCCTGATGATGAGGAAGTGGAAGTAACACTAAACAACTAATTATCCATGAAATTAAGCGATCACGTAGAACATATACGTTCTAATATATATAAAGCCTTTAACAATCAGTTTTCTCGTTTAGGATTTGGGGCAAACAAGATATTGGATCTAGACAAAATACCTGCGGACTTACAAAGTAAACGTAAGAAAATAGAGGTATTAGTCAATAGCCATACCGATGAAACAGGGAGTTATGCTGAGGCCCGAGAAAAAGCATTGGACGAACTTACTTTTACACTGTTCAATCGTTTGGCAGCTATTAAAGTGATGGAAGCACATCAATTGTTTCCGCCCGTTGTAACTAAGGAAGAACAACATGGTGATCGTTCTTTCGGACATAAAATGTGGTTAGAGCAAAACCCAAATATGCGCCAAGAGGAATTAGAAGGCTTGCGTGAGTATTTTAAATATGAGTTCAACCAATTAGGAGCGTCTATTCCATTGTTTCATAAAGATTATCCTTATGCATTATTACCTTATGTGATAGAATTGAATGAGATTGTAGAAGCTTTTAATGCTGTAGCTGAAGACAGTCAGGTGGAAGATGATATCTGGCAAAGTGATGATATTTTAGGATGGCTATATGAAAGCTATAACAATGTAAAAAAGCAAGAACACAAAGATAGTAAGGCTAAAACGGAGTATCATAAAGTAAGTTTACAATCGCAGGTATATACACCACGTTGGGTAGTAGAATTTTTGGTTGAAAATTCTTTGGGTAAAATGTACCTGGAAATGTACCCTGATTCTGATATTAAGAACAAGTATAAAATTGCTAATGCCCCTGAGAAACGCATAAGAGACCCCAAACCTTTACACGAAATTAAACTCATAGACCCAGCATCGGGCTCGGGTAACTTTTTATTATATGCGTTTGAGTTTTTCTATACATTGTACGAAGATCAAATAGATAATTATGGTGCTGATTATGATGAAGATGATATTGCGCAGCTCATTATAGAAAACAATTTACACGGAGTAGATTTAGACGACCGTGCCATACAATTAGCACAGCTTGGCTTATGGATTAAAGCCAAACAAAAACGAAGAAGCATTGGTAATCTAAACTTTAATGTTGTTTCTTCTGATTTCTATTTACCTGATTTTGATTTTGTTTACCCTATTTTCAAAGAAGACATTAGAGATAGCAAGGAAATGGAAACCATTGAATCTATCTGGAGCGATTTACAAAACGCCCATAAGTTTGGAAGTTTAGTAAGGCTTAACGAAAAAGTTAATGCACATATTTCCGCCTTAAAAAATAGTGATGCTCAATTGTTCAGTGAACAAGAAGGACAGCAAAGCGCACAGTTTAAAGAAAAGTTTTTATCCAATTTAGAAAAAGCCTTTTTACGTTATGCTACGCAACAAGGCAACTCTTTTTTAACCGATAAAACAAAAGATGCTATTACTTTCCTACGTTTAATTACTCAAAAGTATGACGTGGCTACAGCCAACCCTCCCTACACAGATAGTAGTGATTTTGGACCTGAATTGAAAAAGTTTATCAATAGCAATTATCAGAAGCCATATAAGTTTCACACTAACTTATATGCTACATTTATTAAACGCTGTTATGAGTTAACACAAGTGGATGGAAAATTGGCTTTGATACATCCACGAACTTTTATGTTTATTAAAACATTTGAAGATGTTCGAAAGTTTATTCTTGAAAAAACGCATATAAATGCTTTTATAGACTTTAGTTTGGGGAATATTTTCGGACCTATAATGGTTGACCCAGCATTCTATGTGCTAGAAAAGGAAATTAAGAGCACAAAGGATTCGTGGTTTGTTTCATTAGATCAATATACTAGAACACCTAAAGAAAAATTCAAAAAAGATTTTACGCTACAAGCTCTTAATGATTATGTTGCCGGTAATAACAATATAAATAACCATTCTATTTCTCAATCCAAACTAAAAATCATTAAATCTTATCCATTTATTTATTGGATTAGTGATGAGTTTAGAGAGAAGTTTATGAAAGATAGTGCAGAAAAATTTTTAAATTTTTGCACAGGAAGCAAATCCGGCGATAATAATAGATTTATTCGTTTTTGGTGGGAAATAGATGAAAATTCAATTTCAAAGGATTACAAAGAAGATGGGCTGAAATGGACAAGGCACACGAAAGGAGGTCCTTTTGAAAAGTGGTACGGAAATAATTGGACAGTAATAAACTGGGAAAATAATGCAGCTGAAATCAAAGCCCTTCCCAATTCAGTTATCCGAAATGAGAAAATGTACTTCAATGAAGGCTTGACTTATTCTTCTGCTGGCTCTAAAGGAGCTTCTTTTAGATATATGCCTCAAAATTATACTTTAGATGCAGCAGGTTCAGGGGTTTATTTGGAAAAGAGTTTTAAGGACATCAATTATGCATTAGCTCTGCTTAATTCAAGTTTATGCTATTATATAATTGATTGCCTCAATCCAACTGTTAATACAAATCCTGGTGATTTAAAAAGAATACCTTTTGTGTTACCTTCAGATAATATTAAGAGTAAAGTTAGTGAATTGGCAAATAGAAATATTGACATTAAGAAAAAGCTTTGTAGTTATATAATTTATGAAGAAAATTTTAATAGCTCTTTTATTTTAACAAACCCAAATTTAGCCTTTAACAATTCATTAAAGCAATTCTTTATTTATGAAAATTCTTTAACTACACAAGTACTAATAAACGAAGCTATCATCAACGAAAAAATATTTGAGGTATATGAGTTGACAGAAGCCGATAAAGCTATGGTATTGGCTAAAGAAGGTGAAAGTATTGGAGGTTTAGCTGTCAGTAAAAAAGCAAAACAAGCCTATTTAGAAAGCGAAGTTGAGGATTTTCCTTTAGCTCATATGAGAGACTATATACAACACTTACCAGAAAAAGAATTTACATCGGAAGAACGAGAGGTAATAGAAAGTGGGTTTCCACAGCTTTACCAAAGCAATAATGATTTAGAAGAATTTTGTATTCGTCATCAAATTAATCCCATCAATGTTTGGTATTGGTTTAAAGAAAGTAATGTTATCCCAAAACAACGTATGAATGATTTGGCCATGGAGTTTCTAGCTGATATGCTGCGTGAGATATTGATGGAAGATGAAGATGGTATTATTCCATTAATACCAAATGCTGGAGAAAAAGTGTTGCTTGATCGTATAGAAGAAAAGTTTATAGAAAAAGGTTTTTCTATGGCACAATATTCTTCTTTTGATTCTGTGTTAGGAAGAGAATTGAACGAGTACATTAACAATCACTTCTTTAAAGCATTTTCAGACCACTTAAACTTATTTATGTACTTGCCAAAAACACCATTTATTTGGCATTTAACGTCTGGTCCAGAACAAGGTTTTGATTGTTACATTATTATCTACAAATGGAACAGAGATAAGTTATTAAGTATCCGCTCACGCTATATTGAGCAACGAGAACGCGCTTTAGAGAATCGCCAAAGTGACTTAAGAGCAAAATCTGTACTTACAGCTTCAGAGCAAAACGAGTTGGATAAAATCTACAAGCAGCTAAAAGAAATAGAAAGCTTTAAACAAAAGATAGATGAGTTGTTGGCAGAAGGTTATGATCCTATTTTAGATGATGGAGTAGGAAAAAACATAGCTCCGCTACAAAATAAAGGCATGCTAGCTTATGAGGTTTTAAACAAAGGACAGTTAAAGAAGTATTTAAATGCGGATTGGTAGGGTTATGGATTTAAAGTCAATACACGACATATTTACAAATAGGATATTAAGGATTCCTGCTTATCAAAGAGGTTATGCATGGTCTAATAATAAACAAGTCAATATAGAGCAGAATGAACCGCTCAAGAATATTAAAGGACAGTTAATAGACTTATGGAATGATCTTATTAATATTCCAGAAGGCAAATGGCATTATACGGGTTTGTTAACTTTAGTTGAGGTGAAGCCTTGTGAGTACAATTGGTTGCCAAATCATAAACAATATTCCATTGTAGATGGACAGCAAAGAATCACATCAATTCTAATATTGTTAAGTGTTATCATTAAAAGAGCCAAAGATTCAAATATAATATTAGGTATTAGAGAGGGTGATGTGGAAATGCAATATTTATATATCAATAAAAGTGTAAATGCTTATATCTTTGGTTATGATAAAGATAATCCTAGCGATAAATTTTTTAGAAAACATATTTTAGCTTTAGATGAAATAGAGGATGATAGCGAAGAAAGCATCTACACAGAAAACTTATTAAAAGCAAAAATATTCTTTGAAGATATGGTGTCGCTATATCTTCAATACGAGGAACACGACCTCCAATTACTTTTCAATAGAGTAACAAGCCAGCTCAAACTTAATGAATATATTCTTCCCGAAGAATTAGATGAATATGTGGTGTTTGAAACTATGAATAATAGAGGGAAGCCACTTTCTCAATTAGAAAAGTTAAAGAATAGATTGTTATATCTAAATGATAAATATATTGTAGATGATGGTTCAGCAGAAGGTGAAGTTTTAAATGATGCTGAAAAAATAGACTTGGAAAAAGCAATAAACATTGCCTGGATAACCATATATAAATCTTTAGGTCAAAATAAAACACGTCCTTTAGATGATGAAGACTTTATTAAGAATCATTGGATAACATACTTTGATGAATATAGCAGAAAAGAAGCCAATGTATATGCCAATTTTTTATTTGATGAATACTTCAGTTTGGATAACGTATATAATGGCAATTTAAGTAGAGAAGATATAAAGGCTTATATAAAATCTCTTCAGAAATGTGCTATTTGGTTTAATAAGTTACATAATCTACATTATTTTGACGAATCTGAAAAAGTTATAAGTAAGGCAATTCAAGGTATTCATCATGTTGGACTTAAAGCTTCATTTAAACCATTGCTATTAGCCATTTTATCCAGAGAAGACAGAAATGAATTTGTAGAAGCAATTAAAGCTTTAGAAAAATTTAGTTTCAAACTTTTCAATTTATCAGGTAAAAGAGGAAATACTGGAGATAGTAAAATTTATGAACTTGCCCATCAAGTATATATTTGCAGCAAAACTCCTGAGCAAACCAAAGCTTCTATTGAAACCTATACCTCTTGGTATTACAGGTTCAATTTGTTTGTAAATCAAACCTATGAAATGTTTGAATTAGGGCATAAAGAAGGTTTTTATAGATGGTCTGGCAGGTTTTATTTACTATATCAGTACGACATATATCTACGAAAGGTAAACAAAACTTCAACAGAGAGCTCTGCCATATCTTGGAGAGATTTCGTTAAGAATGATAGTATTGAGCATATCTACCCCAAAAGTGCCGCAGTTAGTTTAAAAGCGTATGCTGAAAACAGAGGGAAGAAAGAAAGTGAAGTACAGGAAGATTATAATAAAATTCAAAACAATTGGAGCGATTTTGCCCAGTATACACCTGAAGAACGTAGAAAATTAGCGAATAGTTTAGGAAATCTTTTAGCATTATCTAAAAGTGATAATTCATCACTTCAAAACGATCCTTTTTTGTATAAAGTAGATCAAAGCAATAAAGGAGAGGGGTATCTAAAGCGAGGTTATAAATATGACTCTATGAGTGCGATGTTAGTAGCAAATGAAAAAGATTGGACACCTAAAAAAGTTCTAGAGCGAGGTTTGGAAATACTCAAGTTTTTATGTGAGCATATTGGAGAAGATTTTAACTCAATTAGTGAAGAAACGAAATATAAAGTATTAGGGCTTGAATTTATGCTCGAACCAAAGACTCGAGAAATTGAAGAATCAAATATTATAGAAAATTAACAATGATAGACAACTGGTTTAAAAAAGATTTAGAAAAAATATATAAAAATCATCAAATTGTAGTTTTTGTAGACGAATCAGGAGATGCTAATTTTTTATTGGATAAACTAGATGATGATATTCAAGTTTATAGAACAGCTAATGAAATAGAGGAGTTAAAAGTTAAATACGATATTGAGGGCTTAGATAAAAATGATCTTAAATTTCTAATTTATACTAATACTCCTAAGGGTAAACTTAAATTCATTAGAGAATATTGTGAAACAAATGGTAGTGTAGAAATAAAGTATTTTGATCACTATATAAAGAAAAAAGTAAACCAGTTTCTTAATATAAATATCAATTTACCTAAAGAAGAGTTGATTTCTGCAGCAAAGGTAAGTGTTGGTAAAGACCAAACGTATTGGATGGATTTAAGTCATAAAGGAGCTTCAGAGATTTTTGATTTAGAGAAAGAACTACTCCCTTTTCTGGATAATCCTAAGGCATTTGTAAAGAAGTTTGATAAAGGGACTCAAGAAATATTTTATAAAAAAGTATCAGAACTTATTGGTCAAAGCTATATAGAAAAGCCGGCTCAAACTTTAGCGGGAGAAGTTGCTAATAAGCTGTTAGATGGATTATGGAATAATAATATTAGTGAATTGCTGCTCAATGTTTATAAAACATGGTTGGATAGTTTAAGCTATCAGGCTTCCTTTTTTACTTATTTAGATAAATATAAACCGGGAAAAAAATCTAACGCATTTGAAATCCACGCATCTCATCCGTTTAAGAGTATAGATGAAATTTGGCTGAAAGAAATTGGATTGAAAATTAACGATAAAAAATTCCTTTCGAGCATATTACCTAAAATAAATCAACGAAGTTCAAATAAGGCTGCACTAGCTATAGGTATTACATTTTGGCATGAGGTTAAAGTGCTATTAGAATTTGATGAAAAAAACATTAATCAAATTAGCTCATTTGATCAAGCTGTTGATTTTTATATAAAGCATTTTTATAAAGTTGATGGGGCAATTCGTAAACTATATGGTTTGTTCTTAAATCAAAAGGAGATTATTGAACCTTTCCAGAACTTCTACAAAAATCTATCAACTATATACTTAGATAAGTGGTTTAAGTATATTGATACTTATGAAAGCAATCAAACAGGAATCATTCAAGATATTTTAAATAAACATAATAATAAAACAGCGATCATAGTAGGAGATGGTGTTTCTTGGGAATTTGCACAGGACATTATTTCAGCTTTTGGAAAGTCGAACTATAAGCTTCATAAGGAATATTTGTTTGCCGGGTTGCCCTCAGAAACGGAGCACAATATGAGTCAATTGTATGTAAATACAGGAGAGGTTTTAGCAACTAAAAAAGAGCGAGAACAATATCTAACTCTTACTAATTCGAATAAAGATATTGGTTTTATTGATTTAGAAAATGTTAATGAAACAACAGACTCGGCGGATTATCTTATTTGTAGTTACAAAGATCCAGATAAGTTAGGTGAAACTTATCAGCAAAAAGCATTAAAATACTTTAGTCAAGTCGCTGAAACTTATTCCAATAAAATAAAGCAATTATTGAATAATGGATATAAGCAGGTTTACTTAATTACGGATCATGGTTATACCCTGACGGGAGTGCTTGAAAATTCAGATAAAATAGAAGTCGATTTTAAAGGAGCTATAAGTAAAAGTGAACGATATATTAGAAGCAAGGATAAACAGACTATTAACACTGATTTGATGATAGAAAGGCAGGTTGTATATAAGGAATATGATTATTGTTATTTTGCTAAGCGATTAGGGCCTTTTAAGTCACCTGGGGTTTATGGTTTTAGTCATGGAGGAATGTCGCCACAAGAAACGATTATTCCATATTTTAAATGGTCGAACACAGAGTCTTCCAATGAGATGCTTGAGGTTGTAATTTCAAACAAAAGTGATTTAAAAGATATTACAGGTAATTTTTATTCAATAAAACTTAAGGGTAACTCTCAATCCGATGGGTTGTTTGCTTCTCAAAGAAAAGTGTTATTACTGTTTTTTGCAAACGGTAAAGAAGTAAATAAAAGTGATATTATTACAATCGAAAAAGATAAAGAAATTAAAAAGGAGTATCAATTTGATTCCAGTTCAACAATTGAAATTAAAGTTTTAGATGCTACTACAAAAGAACAATTAGATAAAGCAACTGTCTCACAAAGTGCAGCCCGCGATTTAGGAGGTTTACTTTAATACCCAATAGTTATGATAATATTAGATGATCTGGATAATAAATTGTTAGATATCTTTAGAGGTTACGTTGTGAAAAAGGATCTCGTAAGAGAGGTTAAGATTGGTGCAAATGTACCTGTTTTCGTTCTAGAATATCTTATAGCCAATTCATGTTCTACAGATGACGAGGGTAAGATAAAAGAAGGGATGAATAATGTTAAGAAGATACTTTCTGAACATTATGTAAATCCTGAAGAGAGTGATTTAATTCAATCTAAAATTCGGGAAAAAGGAACATATAAGATTATTGATAAAATATCGGTTAAACTAGACACCTCTAAAGACGTGTATTGGGCACAACTGCAGAATAGTAATATTAAAAAAGGTGTTATTTCTGATGCTATGGTTACCACTCACGATAAAATGTTAATGGGTGGTATTTGGGCAATTATAGATATTGAATATGATGCTTTTTCTAAAGATGGTACTAAAGGAACTCCTTTTATAATTCAGGATATTAAACCAATTCAGTTATCAACTTTTGATAATTCAAGAATAATAGAAAATCGTCATCTATTCGACAAAAAAGAGTGGTTAAATGTTTTGCTAAGAAGTTGTGGTTATGAACCCGAATCTGAAGGTATGACGGATCGATTAAAAATGCTTTTGCTTTCAAGATTGATTCCAATGGTGGAGTCAAACTTCAATTTTATTGAATTAGGGCCACGTTCCACAGGTAAATCTTTCGTATATAAAGAACTAACCCCTTATGCAGTGTTAATTTCAGGTGGTCAAGGTACTGTGGCTAAATTGTTTGTGCATGGTGGTACCGGCAAAGTAGGAGCAGTAGGACAATGGGATGCAATCTGTTTTGATGAGGCTACAGATAAGATATTTAAAGAAAAGGATGCAATACCCTTAATGAAAGATTATTTAGAGTCAGGTTCTTTTTCAAGAGCAGGGGCTGGTGGTGAAATTACCGGAGTAGCATCAATTATTCTAAATGGGAATATAAATCAACCTATAGAAACAGTTTTAAAAACAAGCCATTTATTTAGTGCACTGTCTGATGAAGTTAACAATGATACAGCATTTTTAGATAGAATACACTTTTATTTGCCAGGTTGGGAAATGATTAAATTTTCACCTAGTAATTTTACTAGTAGTTTTGGGTTTAGTACTGACTATTTTTCAGAATGTTTAAAATCATTTAGAAAGACAACTTACACAGACGTAATTGAAGATTATTTTACTTTAGGATCACATTTAAAGCAAAGAGATACAAAGCCAGTTAAGAAAACAGTCTCGGGCTTTATAAAGCTTATGCATCCTGATGGTGTATACACGAAAGAAGATGTTCGTGAATATCTAGAGTTAGCTATTGAAATGAGGAGAAGGGTGAAAGAACAGCTTAAGAAGATTGGAGGTATGGAGTTTTGGGATACTAACTTCTCGTATATTGATAAAGATACACAAGAGGAACATTACGTAGGACTTCCTGAAGAAAAAGGATCTCATTTAATAGATAATAACCCATTACCTCCGGGAGTTTGTTATACTTCTACTAGTGATGGGGAAAGCATGGCCTTAGTAAGGATAGAAGCTGTTATTACTTCAGGATCAGGTAAACTTAATATTTCAGGGATTAGTAACACCCAAGTCAAAGAAAATGTTAAAAATACATTTCAGTATATCAAGGCAAATGAAAAGAGCATTTTAAATGAACAACATTCGTTAAAAAACTTTGATGTTACTATTCAAGTAACAAATATGCTTGGAGCAAGTATATCTACAGGAATCGGGTCGGCTGTTTACTTAGCTATTGTGTCTGCTATTTATAAAAAGAATTTAAAGCCAGGTTTAGCAGTTCTAGGAAATTTATCGGTTGGAGGTGCAGTAGAGCGAGCGATTAATTTTGCAGATAAAATTACTATGTTATCTGAAAATGGAGCTAAAACAGTAATAGTTCCTATGGATAATCTCAACGAGTTAACAAATGTACCTGCATCTATTTTAGGTAATACAGATGTGCCTTTTTATTCAAATAATCAAATGTTGATGCAAAAAGGAATACTGGATTAGATAAAATTGGTTGTAATAAAAAATTAATGGAAGGTAAAGCACCCGAAATACAGATAATAAAAGCATCACTTTTAAAAAATAAACTTAAATCTTTATCAGGCGATTTAGATGAAAATAATGCCATTCGATTACATCGTGCAATAAGTTGGGTGAAGTGTGCTGAAGAACAAGCCAACAATCCAGATTTAAAATTTATTACGTTGTGGATTGCCTTTAATGCTTGTTATGCCGATAATGACGCACATGATTTTGAGTTGTCTGAAAAGAAACGGTTTAGAGATTTTATTTCTAAGCTGGTGGATTTCGATGCTGAAGAAAGATTCTTTAAAATTTTATGGTATAAGTTCCCAGGCCCTGTAAGATTGTTAATTGATAATAAATATGCATACAAGCAATTTTGGGACGCACAACGTGGAGATTCAATAGATTGGGAGTCACGTTTTAAACAATCTCAAATAGATTCAAGAAATTATCTAGCACACCAACAGGTGTCTAAACTATTGGAGTTAGTTTTAGATAGATTATATACAGTTCGAAACCAATTAATTCACGGTGGAGCTACCTATCAAAGCAAACTAAATCGCTCTCAGGTTAAGGATGCTAGTCAGATACTAGAATTTCTTTTACCAATTATCATAGATATCATGATAAGCAACGGTGGAGAAGATTGGGGAGTAATAAACTATCCGGTTATTGATTAGAGTTAATTCGCTATAGCGAATCTTCGGGCAAATTGAATTAAAATTGAAAGTCTTTTAAAGTTTAAAAAAATAACAATCTGAACATTTCTTAATAATAACACGTTTCAAATCATATAATGTTGCAAAAAATAATCCAAGCCATTAAAAACCTCGATATCAACCAGCTAGATACTTTGCTAGAGGACGGTAAGTCTTATATGCAAGTTTCTAAACCGCAATTCTTAGAACGCTTAGCGAAATCATTTGAAGCTGTTAGGGAAGAAGGTTATAACGCATTCGATGATGTTTTTTTTGGCGCATCTCGATCGTGCTATAAGAAAGGGGAAGGAATGACTTTTATTACCAACCAAGGGTTTTATTTAGATCTTTATATAGAAGAGAAGAATGGCGCTGTAAACGACATTTATGTATGTCATGACTTGGTTAACTTCATTGAGCTTGATAAAGAATATGATTTAGGATTTTGTTTCTGCCATGATGAAAAAATTGGCTTTATCCCGAATTTAGATTATTTAGCTATACGCGATGAATACAACCAATTACTAGCTGAAATTGAACTTCTGAAGCCAACGACAAATCTTGATGGCTTGGAGCGTTTGTATCCAACTTATCAAAAACTTGAAAAGCTTTTAGATAAGTTCGGTCTTTTTATAGCTTTTGAATACAGGCTATACAGTAAAGCATACAATTTGATAATGGAAATCGAGGATCTATTCCAAATAAAGGGAAAAGAACATATTGCAATTGACGCAATAATTGATTTTCAAAAAGCTAAAACTGAAAGAGAGAAACTAATTTGGTACTTTAAGAATAGAAAAGAAAGTTTATGTTTATCCCACATATCAATTCCTAATGACCTAAAAAAAGATCCATTTATAACATATACATCTAAATGTTTAAATATTGATATTGATGTTTCAGGTTATGAATATGTATTGGATTATTTTAAGCATTTGAATGAGTTGTACCATGAATTTATGGAAAAATATAAACCTCTTCCAGAACATATTGAACAGGCTCCCAATGGTGCCGTTCAATATAAACTTGAAAGCTTCTTAAGGTTACAGAATAAATATATAGATATTGTAGATAAATATGGCGATTCTGCATTCTAAAATTTAAATGTTTAAACTCTAGAAGATAGCGGCTGAATTAAATAGAGTTTTAGTAACCGATATTTCCCAAACTCTTTAAATGCCAAACCAATGAAATCAAGATTTAATTTAGCATTTCTGTTTATTCTTTTCAATTTGTCACTTTATTCTCAGGAAAGTAAGGAGTCAGGGTGGGTTAATTTAGAAGATGACATGACTGTCACTCTTAAATTTACTAATACGGATATTTCGAAAAGTATTAATGGCTTTACATTTAAAGCAGTTTGGCAGGAGGCTTTGGATCTCCCTAATGAAGAATATGCATACGGTGGAATTTCAGAACTGCACGTTTATAAGGGACAAACACATATTCAAACAATTAAGAATATTGTAGATTATATTGCTTTAGGCTATGTTCATCTTACTTTTTTCGATTACAATATGGATGGCTATTTAGACTTTACAGTTCCGATTAGTTGTGGTAGATCTTGTTATGATAAATACTACCTATATAATCCTAAAACCAAAATCTTTACACATCAGAAAGAATGGGACTATTTAAGAATTAAGGATTTTAATAAAGCTAAAAAGCAAGTTCGCAGTGTTCCTGATGGTAATGTTGCAGATACAAAGCATTTCTTATACAGAGTTGAGGAGCTTAGACTGGTAAAGCTTAAAACAATTGAATAATTAAAGCTTAGTATTTTCTATTATAGAGACTATAATTCATAGGAAAATTTGCATCCATTTACCCTTGTGAATTTCCAAAGGCTTTATTGATTTCTCTATTTAACTTCACTAATTTTTCAGTATTAATGAAGTGCTTTTCCATATACAACTTTCGGTTGATCTCTATCATCAGAGATTGAACTTTGGCATTGCCAAGGTGTTTTAGAGGCACAATGCTTCCACTGAATGGCGTATTTACCGAAACACTATAGCCAAGACTAAGAAAGTACTCAATTACACTTTTAGAATATCTTTCCTCGCAATTCTCCATATCAAAACCGATGCAGATGTCGGGTCTTTTAATATTAAGATTAAAACTTTCTATTTCCCCAGTAATAGGTTCGTCAGGAAATGAATGACAATCTATAATGAAAACTTGATTATATTTTTTCAATTTTTCATCCACCATTCTTTCTAGCTTTATATGATGTTGGTGATAGTATTGAAGTATGGACTCTTTATCAGGAGATAACCTTAAATTTTTTCCTTGTTCAGTTTTAGTATATATAACTCCACGACCAAACTTATTCATCCGTTCCTCTTCACTATTAAATCTTTCTACATCACAGAAAACTCTGCTAAATGGTGTGCGAATTCTGTCAATACCATCTACTTCAAAAATAACATCAGTGGCCCAATCTGTTAATTTAATTAATTCTCCATTTACAATACTCTCAGAAATATATCCATCATAACTCGGTATGGATATAGAGCTGTGTGGAATATGAAATAAAAATTGGCGCTTTTCTAAATTTTTAAAAATCATTTATACAATTAATTAATCTTCGTGCAATACTCAATAAACTGAAATTCATAAGGGCTATTGCACTGATTCCCTATTTTCCTGCGCGAATGCATCGCTTGGTCTCCTAGGCTTTAATGTAGTAAAAATATAATTTTTATCTTTTGTTTATTCGATATCCGCTATTGCTTTTCAGTATTTCGGTCGAGTAGTTGATCTTTCTATTGAATTGCAGGAAACCACACGAGAGGATTGACTCCGTCGAATTTCATTTCATGCGGTAGCGGGCTTCCCTGGACTTCGCTCGGGATAAACTTCTCGCCAAATAGATATTTGTATAAACAAAAAAATCCCGACTTTACATCGAGATTTCTTTTTTAACTTGTGACTTGGCTGGGGCTTCCCTCGACTTCGCTCGGGATAAACTTCTCGCCAAATAGATATTTGTATAAACAAAAAAATCCCGACTTTACATCGAGATTTCTTTTTTAATTTGTGACTTGGCTGGGGCTCGAACCCAGGACCACCTCCTTAAAAGGGAGGTGCTCTACCAACTGAGCTACCAAGTCGTCCTTTTGTTGTTTGCCTTTCTTTCGGTAGGCGGGTGCAAATATACTATCATTAATTTGTACTTTCAAAACGAAATCGAATAAAATTTTAAATAAATTTTAAAATGCCTGAAATTCAGAGGCTCACAAATGCATTTTTTAATCTAATTTTGTCGATTCAAAGTGGGAAACCTAAATTTTGAACGTTTTTCACCCTTGAAAATGCTAATTATTAAATTTAAAAAGCAAATGAAAATTGTTTTAATGGGTTATATGGGAAGTGGAAAATCTGCAATTGGTAAAAAACTAGCAGAAGTTTTAAAAGTTCCCTTTAAAGATTTAGATGCTGAAATCGAAAATAGAGAAGGAACTACCGTATCCGAAATATTTTCAAGCAGAGGAGAAATCTATTTCAGAAAAATTGAAAATACTATCTTAAAAGAGATCCTAGCCCTAGATGAAAGCTTTGTTTTGGCAACTGGCGGAGGTACGCCTTGTTACGCCGACTCTATTGCGGTTCTTACAAATCAAGATGATGTAACATCGGTTTATTTAAAAACGCCCTTAGAAGTGCTTACTAAGCGTTTATTTTTAGAAAAAGACAGTCGCCCATTATTGTCGCACCTCGAAACAGAAGAATTGTTAAACGATTTTATTCGTAAACACCTTTTTGAAAGAGTGTATTACTACAATCAAGCCAACAAAATAGTGGAGGTTGAAAATAGGAGTATAGATGAAGTGGTTAAAGAAATAACTTCAACCTTATTCTAAAACAGCTCTGTCGTTATTCTTTTCAAAAATCACAGAAACATTTTCATTTAAAGACGTTGAAAGCGAAATTCCTTTAAAATCTGCCTTTACAGGGTACTTCTTGTGGTTTCTGTCTACTAGTACTGCAGTTTTAAATTGCTTCAAAGGCACTTCTAAGAAATGCTTTATCCCGTAAATAAGTGTTGTACCAGAGTGTAATACATCATCAACTAGCAAAAGCGACTTGTCTTTATATTCTTCTGGTTTTAATGAAGTTTCAATCTTCGAAATAGGATTTTTCTTATCGATATTCACTTCGCATAAAATAACTTTTATAGGAGAGATTTTTTCTAATTCGGTTTTTATTTTTTTTGCAAGTACATACCCATTGCTCATAATTCCAGCAATCACCACTTCTTTTTCATTTACATTGGTTTCATATACTTGATATGCTATTCTTTTTATTTTGTGAGCAATCTGCTTCTTATCCAAAATAACTGTATCTATTTCTTGCATCTACTATTTGTTTTTCAAAATTATAACTATTCTATTTCGTCCTCCGGGGATTCTATAAAATCATCTAAATCTCTTCTGTCTTTTTTAGTTGGCCTTCCTACGCCTTTTTTTCTGTAATAACTCTTAGCGTATTGAAGCAATTCATTTGTTTCAAAAGCTTCTTTTGGGGTGGTGTCGTTTCTATAAAGTCCTACAAGCTTAGCCCCAACTCGATTTGGGGGTAAATCTAACACTTCAATTTGATAGTTTATCTGATTTTTTCGTAGCGTAATAACATCCCCCGGATAAACATCCCGAGAGGGTTTTACTATATCACCATTTACACGTACCGCTCCTTTTTTACAAGCTTGAGTAGCCATGTTTCTGGTTTTTAAATACCGAACACACCATAAATACTTATCAATCCGCATACATTTATCCTAAAAACAACGTTAATATGATATACAAAAATAGGGGAAAATTGTATCTTGCGCCCACAAAATTTAGATGATGACAAAAATAAAATACGGACTTGCAATTTTAATTGCAATGCTAACTATTACTGTTTCTTGTAAAAAAGATGAAGACGATGGCCCACAGCCAATTCCGCCAAGAGATCGTGGAGAGGAAGCTGTTAGAGCACAAGCTGAAATAGAAGAGTTTCTAGAAACACACTTTTATAACTACGAAGACTTTCAAGCCGATCCAGAAAACTTCAAATTAGTTTTTGATACTATCGCTGGTGATAACGCTTCAAAAACTCCTTTAATTGAACAAGTTTCATATAAAGAAGTAACTGATGCTGTGGATATGGACGTAAAGTATAAATTATACTATTTAAAAGTTCGTGAAGGAGCAGGGGAGCGACCAAACTTCTCAGATTATACTATCAATACTTACGATGGAAGATTTTTAAATCTTGAGCTGTTTGATAACTCAGTAATTCCTGTGCGTTTTAGCTTAGTAGATGGTCCAAGCAGTCCAGGGATTATTAGAGGATTACAACAGGCTATCATCGAGTTTAAAGGGGCTGGAAATATAATTTCAAACCCTGACGGAACGCTTACTTTTGAAGACTATGGTATTGGAGCTGTGTTTGTACCTTCTGGATTAGGGTACTTTCAATATCCACCAGCAGGAGATTTACTTCCTTATGAGCAATTAATTTTCTCATTTGAATTATTTGCTTCTGAAGTAGCAGACCACGATAACGATGGAATCCCTTCGTATATGGAAGACTTAAACAACAATCAGATTTTAACTGATGACGATACTGACGACAACGGAGTTCCAAATTATCTAGATAATGACGATGACGGCGACGGTAGACTTACAGAGTACGAGATTGAAATTATTGATGGCGAAATCTTTTTCCCAGATACTAATGGAAATGGTATCCCAGATTATTTAGATCCAACAATCTAAAACAACGAATTGTTTAGACAAAGATAATAGATGCTTATAGCTTCTTTATGTAACATCAAGTTTCACGTCTTTTTCTAACGACAATTACAAATAAAAAAATCCCCACTTTAAGCAAGTGGGGATTTTTTGTTTCTGATTGTATCGACTGCTATTTTCTAGCAATAACTTTTTTAGCCGCAGCAACAATTGCTGAAGCGTTTAATCCGTATTTATCCATTAGTTGTTCTGGAGTTCCAGACTCACCAAAAGTGTCTTGAGTAGCAACAAACTCTTGTGGTGCTGGATGCTGAGTTGAAAGAACTCTAGCAACACTCTCTCCTAATCCACCAAGGTAGTTGTGCTCTTCTGCAGTAACTACACAGCCCGTTTTCTTAACGCTCTTTAAAATCGCTTCGTCGTCCAAAGGCTTGATGGTGTGAATGTTTATTACATCGGCAGATATACCATTTTCGTGTAAGGTTTCAGCAGCTTGTAAAGCTTCCCATACTAAATGCCCTGTAGCAATAATAGTTACATCGGTTCCTTCTTGTAGCTGAACAGCCTTCCCGATTTCAAACTTTTGATCGGCAGGAGTAAAGTTGGCCACTTTTGGTCTTCCAAAACGAAGGTAAACAGGTCCTTCGTGTTCGGCAACGGCAATAGTAGCTGCTTTGGTCTGATTGTAATCGCAAGTGTTGATTACAGTCATTCCGGGAAGCATCTTCATTAAACCAATATCTTCTAAAATTTGGTGTGTTGCCCCATCTTCACCTAAAGTAATACCTGCGTGTGAAGCACAAATTTTTACGTTTTTACCACTGTAGGCAACGCTTTGACGAATTTGATCGTAAACTCTTCCTGTAGAAAAGTTAGCAAAAGTTCCAGTGAAAGGTATCTTGCCTCCAATAGTCATTCCAGCTGCAATTCCTATCATATTAGCTTCAGCAATTCCTATTTGGAAGAAACGTTCAGGATGATTTTTCTTGAATTCATCCATTTTAAGTGAACCTGTAAGATCTGCACAAAGCGCAACTACGTCTTTGTTTTTCTTTCCAAGCTCGGTAAGTCCGTCACCAAAACCTGATCGTGTATCTTTTTTGCCTGAATCTGTATATTTTTTCATCTCGATTTTTTTCAATTTTAATAGTCTCCTAAGGTTTCAGGATTCTGTGAAAGTGCATTTTCTAATTGCTCGTCGTTTGGCGCTTTCCCGTGCCAATCGTGAGTGTGCATCATAAAATCTACACCATTACCCATTACTGTATGTAAAAGCACACATACTGGTTTTCCTTTTCCAGTTTTTTCTTTGGCTTTTTTCATTCCAGTTATTACAGCTTCAATGTTATTTCCTTCTTCAATATCCATTACATCCCAGCCAAAAGCTTCAAACTTAGCTTTCATGTTTCCTAAAGGAAGTACATTTTCTGTAGAACCGTCAATTTGCTGTCCGTTTAAATCGATAGTAACAATTAGGTTGTCCACTTTATTTCCTGCAGCATACATAATAGCTTCCCAGTTCTGACCTTCTTGTAACTCACCATCACCGCAAAGTGTGTAAACAATGTGATTGTCGTTATTCAACTTTTTAGTTTGAGCAGCTCCAATAGAAACTGAAATCCCTTGACCTAAAGAGCCAGAAGCCATACGAATACCTGGCAACCCTTCGTGAGTAGTTGGGTGACCTTGTAAACGAGAGTCTAAAAGGCGGAAAGTGTTTAGTTCTTCTACTGGGAAATACCCAGAACGCGCTAAGACACTATAAAAAACTGGAGAGATATGTCCGTTTGAAAGGAAGAAGATATCTTCGTTTTCACCGTCCATAGAAAAATCATTATTGTGATCCATTAATTCGTTGTAAAGTGCAACAAATAATTCTGCACACCCTAATGAACCTCCCGGATGTCCCGAATTTACTTTGTGTACCTGTCGAAGAATATCTCTTCGTACCTGAATTACTAAATCTTCAAGTGCTTTGTAATCTGCCATAACATAGTTTAATTTTCAGCTTCAAAAGTAACCTATATAATAAGGGAAGCAAAATAGTAGTATAACCTTTTATTAACGATTTAGCAGTTTTGTTAACATGCCATTCAAATCTGAATTCAGAATCCCGATTTCAGAATTATAAAGTTATCTTTGCATCCTCAATAAAAATAGCTGAATGCAGTTTAAATTAGAAGCCACAGATACACAAAGCAGCGCAAGAGCTGGAACTATTACTACAGATCACGGTGTTATTGAAACACCAATCTTTATGCCTGTTGGTACCGTGGGTACCGTAAAAGGAGTGCATCAACGTGAACTTAAGGAAGATATAAATCCCGATATTATTCTTGGTAATACCTATCACTTGTACTTACGTCCACAAATGCCAATTCTTGAAAAAGCAGGCGGACTTCATAAATTTATGAACTGGGACCGAAATATTTTAACCGATAGTGGGGGTTATCAAGTGTATTCGCTTTCAGCTAATAGAAAAATTAAAGAAGAAGGGGTTAAGTTTAAAAGTCATATAGACGGGAGCTATCATTTTTTTACTCCTGAAAACGTGATGGAAATTCAGCGTACTATTGGGGCCGATATCATAATGGCTTTTGATGAATGTGCGCCTTATCCTTGCGATTACAACTACGCCAAGCGCTCTATGCATATGACGCATCGTTGGTTGGATAGATGTATAAAACACTTAGATAAAACTCCTTTAAAATACGATTACGACCAAACGTTTTTCCCAATAGTACAAGGGAGTACATACAAAGATTTACGAAAACAATCTGCAGAATATATTGCTTCGGTTGGGGCAGAAGGTAATGCTATTGGTGGTCTTTCGGTAGGAGAACCTGCTGAAGAAATGTACGAAATGACCGAAATCGTTACCGATATTCTTCCAAAAGATAAACCTCGTTACCTTATGGGAGTAGGTACGCCAGTAAATATATTAGAAAATATTGCCCTTGGAATCGATATGTTCGATTGTGTTATGCCTACAAGAAATGGCCGTAACGGAATGCTTTTTACTTCTGAAGGAATAGTAAACATTAAAAATAAAAAATGGGAGGCCGATCTTTCAGCGGTAGACCCAATGGGAATCACTTGGGTAGATACTGAATATAGCAAGGCTTACCTTCGTCATTTATTCACTGTAAATGAAATGTTAGGTCGACAAATTGCAACTATCCACAACCTTGGATTCTACCTGTGGTTGGTTCGCGAAGCCAGAAAACATATCTTAGCGGGAACATTTGCCGATTGGAAAAACGGTATGGTTAAAAAACTAGCTCAAAGACTCTAAACAATGCTTAGCATACTGGATAAATACATACTTAAAAGATATTTGGGCACTTTTACGCTCCTTTTATTGCTATTTATCCCTATCGGTATTGCAGTCCATCTGGCTGAAAAAATTGACAAAATTCTAGAGAATGAAGTGCCTCTAATGGAGGTCTTAATCTATCTCTATAACTTTACAATCTATTTTGCCAATTTACTTTTTCCGCTGTTTCTATTCCTTTCAGTAATTTGGTTTACCTCAAAACTTGCCAATAATACCGAGGTTATTGCCTTTTTAAGTAGTGGAGTTTCGTATTCTAGATTTCTAAGACCTTATTTAATTGGTGCAACAATCGTATGTATCGCAGCCTTGGGGTTTAGTATGTACCTAGCGCCAAAAGCGAGTAAGGGATTCAATGAGTTTTCTTATGAATACTTGAAGAAAGGAAGAAAAGATCGAGATCAAAGCAATGTTTACACACAAATAAACAAGAACGAATACATCTATGTAAGCTACTTTAATGTTGCTGAAAAGATTGGTAGCAACTTCACTTTAGAGCATTTTGAAGGGAATAAAATGACCTACAAAATTTCGGCTGGACAAATTAAGTACAATGAAGAAGATAGTACTTACTCTCTGTTTAACTACCGAAAACGTATAATAGGAGAAAATGAAGACATCCTACAAACGGAACATAAATTAGATACGGTTTTCTCTTTCACTATGGAAGATTTAACGCCTGTAACCTATATAGCAGAAACACTTAATTTCTTCGAACTAAACGACTTTATAGAGAAGGAAAAAGCACGTGGTTCTTCCTACATTAATCGATATGAAGTAGTGCGTTACAAACGTTGGAGTTTACCAGTTTCAGCTTATATCCTAACCATTATTGCTGTAGCAGTTTCCTCTGTAAAAAGACGTGGAGGAATGGGGCTTAACCTCGCAATTGGAATTAGTATCGGGATGATATTTGTTTTCTTCGATAAGGTGTTTGGTACTATGGCCGAGCAAAGTGATTTCTCTCCTTTAGTCGCCACTTGGTTTCCAAACTTTGTATTTGCAATATTGGCCATTTATCTGTTGAGAAATGCGAAACGATAAGCTACTTAATTACCTCCATCTTCATTTTATAATATTTATTTGGGGGTTTACAGCTGTATTAGGAGCTTTGATTTCCTTAGAAGCTATTCCACTAGTATGGTACAGAATGTTGTTAGCTACGCTAATAATTTTTGCTTTTCTGAAGTTTAAAAAAGAAAAACTCAACTTTTCTTTTAAAACACTCTCAGGCTTTGCACTCGGAGGTGTAATTATAGCCTTGCATTGGCTCACTTTTTTTGGAGCGATAAAGGCATCGAATGTATCGGTAACGCTTGCTGTGCTTTCAACTGGAGCTTTTTTTGCATCAATCTTAGAGCCGTTAATTTATGGTAGAAAAGTAATTTTATACGAAGTATTATTCGGGTTGGTAGTTGTAGCAGGACTTTATGTTATTTTCGATGTGGAAGCTTCCTATACACTAGGAATTGTATTGGCGCTAATCTCAGCATTTCTAAGTGCCCTGTTTTCGGTTATCAACGGGAAATTTGTACTAAAACACAAAGCATCGGCTATTTCATTTTATGAGTTGATGTTTGGCGTCTTAGGAATAACAATATATTTGGCTTTTTCAGGAAGTTTTACAGCCGATTTTTTCAAGGTATCTGCCTACGATTGGATGTACCTTTTAATTTTAGCTTCAGTGTGTACAGCGTATGCTTTTATTGCATCGGTACACGTAATGAAATGGATAAGTCCATATACGGTTATGCTTAGCATTAATATGGAACCAGTATACGGTATTATTCTAGCACTCATTATTTTAGGTGATTCAGAAAATATGAGCCCTCAGTTTTATTATGGAGCTTTAATTATCTTAATTACAGTAGTTGCAAATGGCATCATTAAAATAACACAAGAAAGAAAAAGACGAAGATTGTCTAACCTCTAAAACAAAATTTTATCTTTGTACACCAACCTTTATAAAAAGAAGGAAATATATTATGGAATATCTTGATTTTGAACTCCCTATTAAAGAATTGCAAGAGCAGTATGAAAAAGCCTGTCTTATTGGAGAAGAGAGCGAAGTAGACGTATCCAATACTTGCAAGCAGATTGAAAAGAAACTAAACGATACTAAGAAAGAAATATATAAAAACCTTACGCCTTGGCAGCGTGTACAACTTTCTCGTCATCCAGATCGTCCATATACAATGGATTATATAAATGCTATTTGCGGTGATACATTTTTAGAGCTTCACGGTGATCGTGGCTTTAAAGATGACAAAGCAATGGTAGGTGGCTTAGGAAAAGTAGGCGACCAAAGTTTTATGTTTGTGGGTCAGCAAAAAGGTTACAACACCAAAACACGTCAATATAGAAACTTTGGGATGGCAAATCCTGAAGGATACAGAAAAGCTTTACGACTTATGAAGTCGGCCGAAAAGTTTAATGTACCTGTAGTTTGTTTTGTAGATACTCCAGGAGCATTTCCAGGACTTGAAGCTGAAGAAAGAGGTCAAGGAGAAGCGATTGCTAGAAATATTTTAGAAATGACACGCCTAAAAGTGCCAATCATCGTAATTATTATAGGTGAAGGTGCAAGTGGTGGTGCCTTAGGAATAGGAGTAGGTGATAAAGTATTAATGCTTGAAAACACTTGGTATTCTGTTATATCTCCAGAGAGTTGTTCTTCTATTTTATGGAGAAGCTGGGAGTTTAAAGAACAAGCAGCAGATGCTTTAAAACTTACAGCCAAAGACATGAAAAAATTAAAACTTATCGATGAAATTGTGAAGGAACCTTTAGGTGGCGCACATAGTAATCGAAAAGAGACTTTTAAAACCGTTTCTGAAGCAATTGTAAAGACTTACGATGGTTTAAAAATGTTATCCCCAACCGATTTGGTAAAAAAGAGAATGGATAAATATTTAGAAATGGGTGAGTTTAAAAGTTAAAACTAACTATAGCTTAGCATACCGTAAATCCGAAGTGCAATCTTCGGATTTTTTTACGGGTTATCAACAACAAAACATAGTTTTCAACAGTTAAATTGTTGATGAACAGTTAATATCGTACCTTATAAAATCATTCCTTTCTCTTAACATTTTATTTACATTCGCATAATGGAACAAATCAAATCTCAAACTAATTTTTCAAAACGATCTGCTCAAGTGATTTCTCTTGAAAAGGGGAAAATACCGCCACAAGCTGTTGATTTAGAGGAGGTTGTGCTGGGCGCCTTGATGATTGATAAAAAAGGAGTCGATGAGGTTATTGATATTCTTCACGCAGATGTTTTTTACAAACAAGCCCACCAATTTATCTTTGAAGCTATATATGAACTGTTTGAAGACAGTCAGCCAGTCGACTTATTAACCGTTTCTAGCCAACTTAAGAAGAATGGAAAAATAGAAATGATTGGAGGCGAATATTACCTCATTCAACTAACTCAAAAAGTGTCTTCTTCGGCACATATTGAGTTCCATGCACGTATTATTCTTCAGAAATATATTCAGCGAAGCTTGATTAAAATTTCAAATGAAATTATTGAAGAATCATACGACGAGAGTACAGATGTTTTTGATCTTTTAGATACTGCGGAAGCAAAATTATACGAAGTAACTCAAGGTAATATTAAGCGTTCTTCCGAAACTGCTCAGAGCCTTGTGATACAAGCTAAAAAACGAATTGAAGAAATAGCAAATAAAGAAGGACTCTCTGGTGTACCTTCTGGCTTTGCAAAAGTTGATGAACTTACCTCGGGTTGGCAGCCTAGTGATTTAATTATTATTGCAGCTCGTCCTGGTATGGGTAAAACGGCACTAACGCTTTCTATGGCACGAAATATGGCTGTTGAGCACAATATACCTGTTGCCTTTTTCTCGCTGGAGATGTCGTCTGTACAGCTTATAACAAGACTTATTTCTTCTGAAACACAACTTAGTTCAGAAAAACTAAGAACAGGAAATCTTGAAAAACACGAATGGGAACAGCTTAACGTAAAAGTAAAAGGATTAGAGAAGGCACCGCTATTTATTGATGATACGCCTTCATTATCTATTTTCGATTTGCGTGCGAAGGCTAGAAGACTTTCATCTCAACACGGAATTAAACTTATAATAATAGATTATTTGCAATTAATGACTGCCGGGGGAACTCAAAAAGGAGGGAACCGTGAGCAGGAAATTTCAACAATTTCTCGAAACCTTAAAGCATTAGCTAAGGAATTGAACGTTCCTGTAATTGCACTTTCTCAGCTATCTCGTGCTGTTGAAACACGTGGAGGTAGTAAACGTCCTTTACTTTCCGATCTACGTGAATCTGGAGCGATTGAACAGGATGCCGATATTGTATCTTTTATCTATCGTCCAGAATATTACAAAATTGACGAATGGGATGACGATGAGCATTCTCCAACTGCAGGACAGGCCGAATTTATCGTGGCTAAGCACCGTAACGGTGGTTTAGATGAAATTCGTCTTAAGTTCGTAGGACATCTTGGTAAGTTTGAGAATCTAGAGTCGTTTATCACACCTACAGAAATTCATTCGCGAATGAACGATGCAGCAAATGACGATAGTTTTAATCCACAAAACCTTCCATCTCCTAATGAAGCTTTTGGTAGCTCGATGAACGATGATTTTTCTTCTTTAGAAGATAATGACGTTCCTTTTTAAGACTTATTAAAAACTTTACAACAAACAAAAAAGGATGGAACACAATTTATGTTCCATCCTTTTTCTTTTCAGGGTACCCAATTAATATCCGCGCTTCGACTTTCATAGATTACTAATAGTAAAAAGATAGCTGCTTAGTCTGAAATTCAATTTCCTTAGACACAAAGCTTCTTTCTTGAAACTATACGATATTATATTTTATCAACTCTCTGGCTTAAAATTTGTTACTATATTTGAGCTATGATCAAAAAAATCTCTTTTCTGTTTCTGTTTTTATTTTCTATAAATGCTTTTGCATCTTATATCCTTATTCCTATGGATGCCGAAAGTCAGAAAGAACACCTAAAAGCGTATGGGATTACCTATTGGGTACTCGAAAAACAACAAAAAGTAAAGTGGTTGCTAAACTATAGAGGAGGATCTTTTTTACTTCCCGATACTGCAGAAACTCAAAAAGAATGTCAGATTAGAGGGGTTTCTTATGAAGTATTATCCGACAGTAAAACAGAACAAATTCTGCTTGACATCAGTAGCCCTTCAAAAAACATGGACGCTGTGGTCCTTGAGAAAGCTCCAAAAATTGCAGTTTATACCCCCAAAGGAAATTTACCTTGGGATGATGCAGTAACTATGGTGCTCACTTATGCCGAAATTCCTTATACCACTGTCTATGACGAAGAAGTTTTAAGCGACCAATTGATACTTTACGATTGGCTGCATTTACACCACGAAGATTTTACTGGGCAGTACGGAAAGTTTTATAGAGCGTATCGTTCTGCTCCCTGGTATATAGAAGAAAAGAGAAAAGCCGAAGAGCTTGCAGCAAAATTAGGCTACAATAAGGTGTCTGAACAAAAACTGGCTGTCGCTAAAAAAATTAGAGATTACGTTATAGGTGGCGGATTTATGTTTGCAATGTGTAGTGCTACTGATAGTTTTGATATAGCACTTTCTGCTGAAGGTGTAGATATATGTGAGCCAATGTTTGATGGTGATCCAAGCGAACCAGGATATCAAAGTAAAATTGATTATAGTAAGACCTTTGCTTTTACCGATTTTGTATTAGAGCGCAGCCCTATGGTTTATGAGTTTTCTAGTATTGATATGACTGCCAAGCGCAAGGTTAAAAAGGAAACAGATTATTTCTCCCTTATGGATTATTCAGCAAAGTGGGATCCAATTCCAACCATGCTTTGTCAAAACCACACCTCTTTAGTGAAAGGATTTATGGGGCAAACTACGGCTTTTGCAAGAGATCAAATAAAATCCAACGTGCTTGTAATGGGCGAAAATAAATCGAATGGGGAAGCGCGTTACATACACGGAATAAAAGGAAAAGGTTTTTTCACTTTTTTTGGAGGTCACGATCCCGAAGATTATCAACATAGAGTAGGGGATGCACCTACAGAATTAGCATTACACCCTAAATCTCCTGGATACAGACTTATTTTGAATAACGTATTATTTCCTGCAGCAAAGAAGAAAAAACAGAAAACCTAATATAGTTTTTTAGAGAGTTTTATTTTGAAAGTGATTCATAATACTCTTTAGGAGGAAGAACCATAATTTCAACTCTACGGTTTAGTTGTTTGTTTTCTGGGGAATCATTTGGAACTCGTGGCTTGCTTTCTCCGTAAGCTTTTACTTCAAAATTGAATCTATCGTAGTTTTTACTTGCTGCTTTTAAACGATCTTTAACAGACATACATCGGTTTTTCGATAATTCGATATTATACTCATCAGTCCCATCACTATCAGTGTGTCCTTCAATTAAAATAGTAGCACTTGGAATTTCATCTAAAACTTTAGAAATAGAATCTATGGTTTTAGTGGCTGATTCTTTTAAATCAAATTTATCCACTCCAAAAAGTACATCAGCTGCGATATCTAATTTTACAACGCTATTTATCGCGGCTACAGCATCAATATCAGCACCGGCGGTTTTACTTCTACATAAATCTTTAAGGTCTGTCAACCGTAAATAATAGAAAATAGTATTGTTGTCTATCCCTTCATCGGATAGGTCGATGCTAGATTTTCCGCCTTTTGTTTTACCTGCGTAAATCCAATTCTCCCCATCTGACGAAACTTCAACCGTAGCAGTTTCTTTGGAAGGTCCAACTTCAAAAATATACAAGTCGTCTCCTTCTAGATTCATAAACCCATTGTTAGTGAATTTTACCACCAACACACCTCCGCATCCTAAAGACACAAAGTCTGCTTTTTCATATTTGGTGTAATTTGGTTCGTGAAGGGCTTGAGAACTGTCTCTAAACTCCTTAAATGGTTTTGGATTGCCGAGTGTAAAGGACACGACTTCATCAGCAAAAGAAATTTGGCCTAACGGAACATATACACTCGAACCATTAGAGTCGTGATAAGTGGTTTTAAATTGAGCATTTATTTCGGTGTACGAAAACAGGAAGAAGAGAAGAAGTATCTTGACAAAAAGTTTCATTAAAATGCTTTTAGCTAAGATAAACATTATAAAACAATAGCTGTGAAAATAAAAAAACCGCTTCATTGCTGAAGCGGTTTTCATACGAAATAATATAGTTATTGTCTTATTTTACTTTCTTTACGATTGCGGCAAAAGCCTCAGGATGATTCATAGCTAAATCTGCTAAAACCTTACGGTTTAATTCGATTCCACTATTCTTTAAACTTCCCATAAATTGTGAATAAGACATTCCATGCTGTCTTGCACCCGCATTAATACGAGTAATCCAAAGAGATCTAAAATTTCTCTTCTTAACACGACGGTCACGGTATGAATAAAGCATTGCTTTGTCTACTGCGTTTTTCGCAACAGTCCATACGTTTTTACGTCTTCCAAAGTAACCTTTGGCTTGTTTAAGAACCTTTTTTCTGCGGGCTCTCTTCGCAACTGAATTTACTGATCTTGGCATAATTTTAATTTTTTTTGTAGCAGGCGATTCTTTAATTCTGATCCCGATAACTATCGGGACTGAATTTTGAATTCTTTATAAAAGCACTACTCCAGGGTTTAAATAATTTGTTTTAACCGGTTAAGCTTATTACTTCAAACGAAGCATTTGCTTAATGTTACTTTCATCGGCTTTGTCCACTAACGCGTCATGAGTCAATGCAAGTTTACGTTTTTTGCTCTTCTTTGTTAAGATGTGGCTTTTAAACGCATGCTTTCTTTTAATTTTACCAGTACCTGTAAGCTTGAAACGCTTCTTAGCACTAGATTTTGTCTTTTGTTTAGGCATGTTTTCTTATTTAATTATTATTTCGCATTATTATTACATTCGGTTTATATTAAAAAAAAACCGAAGTTTTACGTCACTTAATTTAAATCAATACTTAATATTGATTATTTCTTCTTAGGAGCAATGAACATAATCATTCGTTTACCCTCAAGTTTTGGCATTTGCTCAACTTTACCGTATTCTTCTAAATCACGCGCAAGACGCAAAAGTAAAATCTCACCCTGGTCTTTATAAATAATTGAGCGGCCTTTAAAGAATACATAAGCTTTTAGCTTAGCACCATCCTCCAAAAACTTAATACCGTGTTTCTTTTTGAATTCGTAATCGTGATCATCCGTATTTGGTCCAAATCTAATTTCCTTAATGGTAACCTTAGACGCTTTTGCTTTTAAGGATTTCTCACGTTTCTTCTGTTCATAAACAAACTTCTTATAGTCTATTACCTTACAAACAGGTGGATTTGCATTTGGTGAAATTTCAACAAGATCAAGTTCTTGCTCTGCTGCTATCTCACGAGCTTTTTTTAAAGGATAAACTCCTATCTCTACATTGTCTCCAACAAGGCGTACTTCTTCAGCACGAATCTTTCCGTTGATTCTGTGTTGATCTTCCTTAATTACCCTTGCAGGTCCTCTACTTCTTTTTCTTCGTATTGCTATGGCTTAAAATATTTAGTTAAACATTAAATTCTATCGATTCTTCTTTTATTTCTTTCTGAATCAATTCTGAAAAGGCTTTTATAGACATTGTCCCTAAATCACCTTCCCCATGCTTTCGTACAGAAACCGTACCATCTTTTTCTTCTTGTTCTCCTACAATCAGCATATAAGGGATTTTATTCATTTCTGCCTCCCTAATTTTCTTACCGATGGTCTCACTTCTGTTGTCAGCAAGGGCGCGAATTTCGTCATTTTCAAGCAAATTTAAAACTTTTTGGGAGTATTTTTCATATTTTTCACTTAAAGATAAGATACTTACCTGTTCTGGCATTAACCAAAGAGGGAAATTTCCACCCGTATGTTCTAATAAAATTGCCACAAATCGTTCCATACTACCAAATGGCGCGCGGTGAATCATTACCGGTCGGTGCATTTCATTGTCACTTCCCTTGTATTCTAATTCAAAACGCTCTGGTAGTGTGTAATCTACTTGAATAGTTCCTAACTGCCAACTTCTTCCTAAAGCATCTTTAACCATAAAGTCTAGTTTAGGTCCGTAAAACGCAGCTTCACCTTCTTCAATTACGTAATCCAGATTCTTGTCTTTAACAGCATTGATGATAGCTTGCTCTGCTTTTTTCCAAAGTTCAGGTCTTCCTATATATTTTTCAGGCTTCTCTGGATCTCTTAACGATACTTGTGTTGTAAAGTTTTCAAATCCTAACGAACCAAATACGTAAAGTACAAGGTCGATTACTTTTTTAAACTCTTCATCAAGTTGATCTGGTGTACAGAAGATGTGAGCGTCGTCTTGAGTAAATCCTCTTACGCGGGTTAAACCGTGAAGTTCTCCACTTTGTTCGTAGCGATACACTGTTCCAAATTCTGCAAAACGCTTTGGTAAATCTTTATAAGACCACGGCTTGCTGTTGAATATCTCACAGTGGTGAGGGCAGTTCATTGGTTTAAGCAAAAACTCTTCCCCTTCGTGCGGAGTTAGTATAGGCTGAAAACTATCTGCACCATATTTTTCATAGTGACCGGATGTCATATATAATTCTTTGTGACCGATATGTGGTGTAACTACCATTTCATAACCAGCTTTTTTCTGAGCTTTCTTTAGGAAGTTCTCAAGTCTTTCACGTAAAGCTGCTCCTTTTGGAAGCCATAATGGCAGACCCTGTCCAACCTTTTGTGAAAAGGTGAAAAGTTCTAATTCCTTTCCAAGTTTTCTGTGGTCACGTTTTTTAGCTTCTTCCAGTAACTGAAGGTATTCAGTTAAGTCCTTTTGTTTAGGGAAGCTAATTCCATAAACACGAGTAAGCTGTTTGTTGTTTTCGTCACCTCTCCAGTACGCTCCTGCAATACTCATTAATTTAATGGCTTTTACAATTCCAGTATTTGGAATGTGTCCCCCGCGGCATAAATCGGTGAAGTTATCGTGATCGCAGAAGGTTATACTTCCGTCCTCAAGATTTTCAATAAGCTCTACTTTATACTCGTTGTTTTGTTTTTTATAGTATTCCAACGCATCGGCTTTAGAAGACTCGCGAATTGAAAACTCGTGCTTTCCTCTAGCAATTTCAAGCATTTTGTTTTCAATCCCTTTCAGATCTTTATCGGAAATAGTAATGTCTCCAAAATCTACGTCGTAATAAAATCCGTTTTCAATTGCTGGACCAATAGTAAGTTTGATTCCAGGGTATAATTGTTCTAGTGCTTGTGCAAGAATATGTGCTGTAGAATGCCAAAACGCCTTTTTACCTTGGTCGTCTTTCCACGTAAATAGTACAAGGTTTCCGTCCTGTGTTAACGGGGTGGAAGTTTCTACGGTTTGTTTATTAAAGGAAGCCGAAATTACATTTCGTGCAAATCCTTCACTTATGCTTTTAGCTACATCCATTGGAGTAACTCCTGCTTCAAAATGCTTTACACTTCCATCTGGTAGGGTAATGGCTATCATATGTTGAAAATTTTAGGCTGCAAAGATACTATTAGTTTAACCGTTTTGCAATATTCGTTTTATGGTTTCTTGTGAGAAAACAGTAGTATTCTGATGTAGCGTTACTATTTGCTGTGTCGAAGTAAACAGAGAATAATCAAATCATTATTTTGAATTAAAAACTAGTTATTAGGTGTTTTCTTGGGAATTGTTTAATGAGTAGAATCTAATAGTAATTTAATTTTCTGAATTGTTGGTTTATAACCGAAGTGAATTTCGCAATTCTCTGTCTGTTATAGAATGGTGATCTATTTAGTTTAGCTGTATGAATTATAAGAAACTGATTATTATTTATCCTATTTTTCGGAAGTTTAGGTGATGTGATTTCACTTGTAATTACTAGGGTTAATGGGGCTTTAGGGGCGTTTGGTTTTGATGGTATTTTCAATAGTATATATATTAAGGTATAAGTGGGTGAAATTTATTTTTCATTTTAAGTTCTGAGTTTTCAGTGTGTTATGATTTATTATTAAGTTGGTATTAAAAAAAGTTTAAATTAATGTTGTGGGGTTAAAAAACGGGGTTATATTTGCACCCGCTTAACGAAACAGAATTGCTTGTTTTAAGTGTTAAAAAATCGCTCTTTAAAATTTTATAAAAATACTTTTTCAAAAGTGTTGCAGGTATCAAAAATGGTTTTATATTTGCACCCCGCTTTGGAAAACGTTTTTTTTAGTTTTAGGGTGAAGCGTAAAAGTTCTTTCAAATCTTTTTTAATTTATTTTCTACAAAGTGTTGTAGGTTTAAAAAAGAGTTGTATATTTGCACCCGCTTAGCGAATAAGCGAGTTCATAGACAGGATGAGAGGTTAAATAAGCATCGGTTCGACTCCGATCCATCACCAAAAATTGAATCTTTATTTTCGGATAAAGGTAAGTTCATTGAGATATTGAAATTGACAGCGTAGATTAATTTTCGAAAGGAAGTTAGTCAACAAAGAAACTAAACTAAGTGAGATTTTCTGAGATTTTTTTGAGAGTCGAGCTCTTTATGGAAGTATGGTCGCAATATTATTGAAGATTATACGATGAAGAGTTTGATCCTGGCTCAGGA